>DAOSYA010000005.1:0-95795 GCA_035380865.1 bacterium | reverse complement strand
ATCGTATTTAAGAGGATCAACCTGAGTAATTTCAAGCGCGTATGCAACAATGCTTCCCGCCACCGAGCCCCTGCCGGGCCCCACCGGGATTCCATTGTTCCTTGCGAACCTAATCAGATCCCAGACAATGAGAAAGTATTCGGAGTATCCCATCGTTTTAATAACATTCAACTCGAAATCAGCTCTATCCCTGATTTCACTGCTCAACTGCGGATATCTTTTTTCGAGTCCCCCGTGGGTCAATTCCGAAAGATACTCGTCGGGAGTTTTTCCAGCCTCAACATCAAAAGGTGGAAGAAATATCTTGCCCAGCGGAAGATCAAAATCACACATGTCCGCAATCTCGGCCGTTCTCGTCACCGCATCAGGAACATAACCGAACAGCTCACTCATCTCTTCGCCGCTCTTGAGATAAAACTCTTTTGTTTCGAAGCTCAACCTGTTGGTGTCATCCAGCGTCTTCCCGTCCTGAACACACATCATGACATCCTGAACCAGCGCGTCATCGGGATTTATATAATGCACGTCATTAGTTACCACAAGCGGAATTGAAAGCTCTTTGGACATCTCTATCAAAGCTTGATTCACCGTGGACTGGTCTTCAATCCCATGATCCATCAATTCCAAGAAATAATTCCCCTCACCGAAGGTTTTCAGATGCCACTCTGCTATCTCGCGGGCCTTTTCAGGCTGCCCACGTCTGATCATCATCGGAACCTCGCCGCCAAGACACGCTGAAAGTGCTATTATCCCCTCAGCATTCTCAGCCAGCAGTTCCTTGTCGGCTCTCGGCCTGTAGTAAAACCCTTCCGTGTAAGCTTCCGATACAATTTTTACAAGATTTTTATAACCGATCTCGTTTTTTACCAGGAGCAGAAGATGGAAACGGTCCCTGTCGTAAGGATGCTCCTTATCCGTCATTCTTCTTGGAGCTACGTATATCTCACAGCCAAGAATCGGCTTTATATCCCTCTTCTTACATCCTGTAAAAAACTTGACCATTCCATGCATATTCCCATGGTCCGTCAACGCTATTGCATTCATTTTAAGCTCAACTGTTTTGTCCAGCAGGTTGCCCAGTTTTGCTACTCCATCAAGCAGGCTGTATTCCGAATGTGTATGTAAATGAACGAAATTCCGCTCCACGATGTTCCTCCAGAAAGATGCTTGCAAATCACAATAAAAAAACGATACGGTCATTAACCCGGATTTCTCTGTGAGAAATCCGGAAAATCGCGATAAGGCCAATCCTGCTGCGTCACAGCGGCGATTCGGGATCGGTCACATACGCAACAGTATGCTCCCTCACCACTCACTTGCTGTTCCTTGTATTATCAGCCTTCTCACGATTTTTAACCTGCGCTGGTGAGAAATGCAGGTTAAAACAATCTGTTAAGTTTAACACGAAATCATCAGATGAAATTCCAAATACAGCCCCAAAATAAAAAACAATACTGTTTATAGGATTTATCGGAGAATATTTTTCCGGGCGGACACCCTAAAGTCCCATTCGACGTCCGATTATCTCCTTCATTATCTCCGTCGTGCCGGCAAAAATGGTCTGAACCCTTATATCCATGTAATCCTTGCAGATGGGATATTCCATCATATACCCGTATCCGCCATAGAACTGAAGCGCCTGGTCCGCAGTACGCTTCGCCATTTCGCATACCCACCACTTCGCCATGCTCGTCTCAGTCACCACATCCGCCCCGGCGGCATGTTCTTCGATGAGCCTGTCGAGAAAAACCCTTCCCAGTTCAATCTCCGTCGCCATCTCCGCAAGCTTGAACCTGGTGTTCTGAAACTTTGATATCGGCCTGCCGAAAGCCGTTCTTTCTTTCGTGTACTTTACAACATCCGACAGCATCAGCTCAGCCGCCGCCTGTGAACCCACCGCGCAGATCAGACGTTCCTGCTGAAGCTTCTGCATCATGTAGATGAAACCCATACCTTCGTCTCCGAGCAGATTCGTTGCCGGTACGCGGCAATCCTCGAAAAACATCTCTGCCGTGTCCTGTGCTTTCATACCCATCTTCTCAAGCTTTCTGCCCCTGATAAAACCCGGTGTGTCCCTCTCCACAACGATTAAAGAAATGCCTGTATGCGGCGGGTCTGCTTTCTGATTTGTTATAGCTGCGACAATTACAATGTCGGAAAGAATGCCGTTCGATATAAAAGTCTTCTGGCCGTTTATGATATAACTGTCGCCGTCTCTCACCGCTGTTGTCTTGATAGCCGACACATCAGAACCGGTTCCCGGCTCAGTCATTGCAAGGGCTGTCAAACACGCTCCCGATACACAACCCGGAAGCCATTTTTTCTTTTGTTCTCCGCTTCCGAAACTGTTCAGATACGGAACCACAATATCACTGTGAAGCTGCATCAAAAACCCGGTTACCCTTGCTTTCGCGCACTCCTCCGCCATTATCACGGAATACAGAAAATCCACTCCAAGCCCTCCATAATCTTCCGACACCCATGGGCATAAAAAGCCCTGTTCACCAGCCTTCAACCATGCTTCCCTGTCAACAATCCCATCTTTCTCCCACTGTTCATGGTATGGAACGATCTCTTTCTCCAGAAATTTCCTGAACGAATCACGAAAAATCCTGTGCTCTTCCGAAAACAGATTGCGTTTCATGGCGTACCCCTGTCTATTGAATTGTTTGTGAAAGCATTTAATATGCTCAATGATTCGAGAGCGCTATCGAAAGTAAAATATCAGATCAACAGTTTTTTGTCCATAAATCAGTTCAGCGCAGACCGGGCACCATTATTTCATTGAAACTGTCTTTGCCCACATGTGTATAAAAAAAGCACGGGATTGAGTTCCCGTGCTTTATTGCTCTCTATCCATATAATTCGAACGATATCTCAGATAGATTTGCCCGCTTTATGCCCGGCATGAATCGCATCATAAGCAAGCGCGATTCTTTTCGCATCGCCGATCACGGTATAATCGATGCCGCTTTTTTCAAGCTCATCTTTCAGCGGCGCAAACGGTTTTGCGCCTGCCGCAAGAATCACACTGTCCGCGGGAATCGTCTCCGTGCCGCCTTCCGGCATCTCCACAACAACACCCTCGTCATTGATTTCAACAACTTTCGTCTTCGTTAAAACATTCACGCCATATCTTTTAAGATCGGCATTCATGGTCCATCTTGTCGATTTTCCTATATCTTTTCCAACCTTGGAAATCATCTCGATCATAGTTACATCTTTTGTCCCATGAGTTGCAAGATATTTCAGCTTTTCAGGCGTCTCCGCCCCGTTCAACAACAGGAACTTGACTGTATCTGCGGATATCGTTCCAATCTCGGCGAGAGCCAGGGCTGTTTCGACGCCGACAGCTCCGCCCCCGACAACGACAACCCTCCTGCCGACTTCCGCGTTGTCCATGAGATAATCCCAGGCCTGAACAACTTTCCCGTTTTCCACGCCTTTTATCGGCGGGGTTATCGGAACCGCTCCCGTTGCAACTATCACATGATCAAAGCCCTGCTCCTTAATAACATCAATCGTGACTTCATAGCCGGTATTGATTTTAACATTCGTTTTTCTGAGCATGACCTCAAAATCATCCGCGAGCACGCTGAACTCCTCGCGGCCCGGAGGCATCGACGCGATAATCACCTGCCCGCCCAGATAATCGTTCTTCTCATAAAGCGTTACGTCATGTCCCCGTTCCCAGGCTGCCATCGCCGCCGATATCCCGGCTACGCCGCCGCCGACAACCGCCACTTTCTTCGGCGCATCGGTTTTTTCTATATCGCCCTCGTATTCATTTCCGGCCCTGGGATTGCACAGACATTCCACTGGCTGAAGCGTAAAAACATGATCGAAACATCCCTGTGCGCATGCTATGCAGTGCAGAATCTCGTCTTCTTTTCCATCTGCGACTTTCTGAGGAATATACGGATCCGCAATCAGCCCCCGCCCCATCCCTATCATGTCGCAATAACCATCGAGCAATAGTTTCCTTCCGTCATCTACATCATTTATCCTGTGGCTTGCAATCACCGGAACCCCGACAGCTTCCTTCATAAGTCTCGCAAGATACGCATAATTCGACCTTGGAACTCCCATCGTTATCTGGGGCACCCTCGCCTCATGCCATCCGACATTTATACAGAACGCATCTGCCCCTTCCGCTTCGAGAGCCTGCGCGAATCTGCTCAGTTCTTCACTTCTCATACCGCCTTCCATCATGTCATTGCCGTTCATCCTGACAATAATCGGATAATCCGGCCCCGTAATCTTCCGCGTCGCCCGTATGATCTCGCGCCCGAACCGCATTCTGTTTTCTTCGGAACCACCCCACTCGTCCTCGCGTTTGTTGGTCAGGGGCGAAAGGAACTGGCTGATTATGTATCCTGTTCCGGCAAGTATCTCAACCGCGCTGAACCCTGCCTCTTTGCATCTTCGTGCCGACTGCGCGAATTTCTCGATAATCACAGGTATCTCATCCGATCCAAGCTCTCTGGGCATCTCTCCCGTAAGCTTTGACGGAATGGGCGACGGCGCAACAGGCTGCCCCCCTTTGAGAAATATGCTGAAAGCATATCTTCCCTGGTGATTTATCTGCGCCACCGACCTTGATCCATGCTTGTTTATCGCATCCGCAAGCCTGCTCAATCCCGGGATGAACCTGTCGTCGTGAGCACCTATGTTCGAAGGCATTGCCCCTATCGGGTCAACCGTAACAAATCCTACCGTAATCGCCCCGGTACCGCCCTTTGCTCTCTCTTCATAAAACTTTATCAACCTGTCCGATATTTCATAATCCTGGCACATATTCATGTGCATTGCAGTCATGTAAAATCTGTTTTTGATCTCCATGCTATTTATGCTTATCGGTTGCAATAATGGGTCCATCGCTATTCTCCAATCTCATAGAATATCCGGCTTATTGTAACTTATAGAACCTGTCAAATCTACAATTTAGAACAAAAGTAAAAACCCTGCGGATTTCCAATAATTCTCCATTTTTGAGAGCTTTTAAGAGCTCAGGCGCAATTTATTGCAAATATTTTTTAATCAATATATACTTTCTAAGATATTTATGTGATGAATATGATTTCCAATATAAATTGGAGGTTCCGCAATGGATGTGAAGATGGAAGTCAAAAGAGAGGAAGATTATATCCTTTTTTCCGTGACAGGAGAAATTGATCTTTACAACGCAAAACAGCTCAAGGATAAAGTCAACACAACAACGGAAAATGCAAAAACCCAGAACCTGATTCTCAATCTCCTGGAAGTAGATTACATAGACAGCACGGGACTTGGGATATTGATCGGCATCAAGCGGCGAACTTCTGAAAACAACGGAAAAATGGTTCTGGTTCTCGTTTCCGAGAGGATTTCTAAATTATTCGAAATAACCGGACTGAGCAACATATTTGTAATAAAAAGTTCTATACAGGAAGCAGTGGAAGAACTCCAGAAACAGGGGTGATAATATTATGAAGGATCAGGCAAAAGATTCATTAGTAGAGTTAAAAATCCCCAACAAACCGGAGTTCCTGAGAGTGGTACGGCTTTTTATTTCAGGATACGCTTCAAGATGGCAGCTACCGGTGGATGAAGTGGAAGATATCAAGGTTGCTATTTCAGAAGTCTGCAACAATGCGATAAAAGGATCCGACGAATCGGGAGAGATTTCCCAGATAAAGATTAAATGCTGGCAGCTTGAAGATTACCTGGTGTTTGAAATCAAAGACAAATCATCAAAAAACAGCCTTATAGAGGGCGAATCTGAAGAAGACGGTTTAGGAATGCTTCTGATAAAAACGCTCATGGACGAAGTTGAAGTGATATCGGACGTGGATAAAGATAAAAAAATTATTATGAAGAAAAAAATTCAGCCTGATTGAGGCATTAGATTTTGACGGATCAGGAACTGAAAAAAAAGAATTCCAAGCTTAAAACGCTTGAGCTTTTCAAAGAGCTCAGAAGCTTCGGCAATGGCGATATTCGCGACCAGCTTATCGAGATGCACATGAACATGCCTCATTTTTTCTCGAAGCGTTTCGGTAACAAAAACGAACAGCAGGACGACCTTCTCCAGGTTGCAACCCTCGGACTGATTAACGCGGTAGACAGGTTCGATCCTGAAAGAGGAGTCGAATTTTCTACCTTTGCCACCGTGACGATTCTTGGTGAGATAAAAAGGTACTTCAGGGATAAAACATGGAGCATAAAAGTACCGAGAAGAATAAAAGATCTGAATATCGCGGTGAATCAGACCATTGAAAAACTTAACAAGGATCTCGATCATCCGCCCACATACGAAGAAGTCGCGGAAGAGCTCGGTTGCTCGGTTGAAGACGTGATCGAATCGAGAGAAGCAATTCTGTCGTATCACGTTGTTTCTCTCGACAAGGAAATCGAAGGCGATTCCGGAGACAGTTCTTCCACCCTTCTGGACATGATCGGAAATATCGATAAAAAAATAGACCAGCTGAGCGATAGATTGTCACTTCAAAGCGGCTTGAAACAGTTGAACAACGAAGAGAAATTCGTGATTTTTCACAGATATTTCTCGAACCTGTCGCAATCTCAGGTTTCACAAATGATGAATGTTTCGCAAATGCAGGTATCCCGGCTTCAATCCAGCGCTCTTGAAAAACTTAAACGAATTCTGGAAAAATAGCTTTTTTTAAGTTATTTGTATTCAGTTACACCGCTGTTTTTTTGAGCGGGTTTTTTTATAATGTGAAAGATTATTTGCAGGCCGCCGTTAACCTGCATTTCTCACCGATGCGGGTTAAAATCGTGAGAATGCCTGTAATACAAGGCGCGGCGAGCGAGTGGTGAGGATGCATACTGTTGTGTATGTAACCGGGCCCGAACCTATTTTTGCTGATTCATGCACAGAGCACACCCGGCACAGCAGGACAGGTGTTATCATGATTTTCCGGGTTTCTCTGCGAGAAATCCGGGTTAAAGTACTTGAAAGGATTAAACCCTATGAAAGCTTCAGATATAAGAGAAAGATACCTTTCATTTTTTGAATCGAAAGAGCATCTTCGCCATCCCAGTGCGTCACTCGTACCCGACGACCCGACCCTTCTTACAACATCCGCAGGCATGGTGCCGTTCAAACCTTACTTCCTGGGACTGAAAACACCGCCGAAAACAAGGCTCACCACTTCCCAGAAATGCCTCAGGGCAAAAGATCTCGAAGAAGTCGGGCGGACTCCCAGGCACCACACCTTTTTTGAAATGCTGGGCAACTTTTCATTCGGCGATTACTTCAAAAGAGAAATAATCACATGGGCGTGGGAACTGCTCACCGAGTATTTCGAAATCCCAGTGGAAAGATTGAGAGTGTCAGTTTACGAGGAAGATGATGAAGCCAGATCAATCTGGACGGACGAAGTGGGCGTTTCGAAAGAAAATCTTTACAGGTTCGGCGAATCCGAGAATTACTGGCCGGCAAGCGCGCCCTCGAAGGGGCCTAACGGCCCTTGCGGACCATGCTCGGAAATTTTTTACGATTTCGGGCCTGAGCGCGGCTGCGGAAAACCCGGTTGTGATCCTTCATGCGACTGCGAAAGATATATCGAAATCTGGAACCTTGTTTTCATGCAGTTCGAGCGGCACGATGGAGGAAAGCTCACCCCCCTGCCGAAGAAAAATATCGACACGGGATCAGGCCTTGAAAGAATGGCTTCCGTCCTTCAGGGAACCAGAACGAATTTCGAGACCGATCTGTTCATCCCGCTTATACAGAAAATTGAGGATATATCAGGGTTGAAGTATGACGACTCCCCTGTTCCATTTCGCGTCATTTCCGATCACATCCGAGGCGCCGGGTTCCTTATTTCGGACGGCGTGTTCCCATCCAACGAAGGCAGAGGATACCTGCTCAGAAAACTCATCAGGAGAGCGGCCACCAACGGTCACGAACTGGGGCTTGAGAAGCCTTTCCTGTCGGATATGGTACCGGTTGTCGCAGATGTGCTCGGCGCTGTTTATCCGGAATTTGCGGAACAGGTCAATTTTGTATCAACGATCATCAACAAGGAAGAAGAGCAGTTTATGGAGGCTCTCCAGCAGGGTCGGATATTCGTCATCAATAGCAAGGATGAAATGGAAACAGAAGTCGGCGGCAGAAAACTCGCCGATGGAAATATCATTTTTACCGCATACGACACGTACGGGCTTCCGATCGAAGAAGCCGAAAAAATCGTCGCTGAAATGGGGCTGGACGGAATCGATATGGACGGATTCAAAAAAGCCATGGCTGAACAGAAAGAGCGATCGAGAAAAGGCAGTAAAATGGACGGTTCCGTTTTTGCCGAGGACGAAGAGAAGGTATACCGCGACATTATCGAAGAAAAAGAGGCGGGCCTGTTCGACGGGTATGACAAAATCGAAATGGAGTCCAGTATCGTCGCCATCATATCCGGCGGAGTCAACAAGTCGCAGGCGGCAAAAGACGAAGAGGTAGATATCATAGTCGATAAAACTCCGTTCTACGGAGAGATGGGCGGACAGATCGGCGATTCAGGTCGGGCACGCACCGATGGCGCCGTGATTGTTATAACCGATGCGTTCACCGTCGAAGGCAGAGTCATTCATAAATCAAAAATCCTCGAAGGCGAGATCAAAACCGGCGACACGCTGAAGATGATGGTTACCCCGGAAAGACGTGACCTGATCATGAGGCATCATACCGCCACGCATCTTCTGCATGCAGCCCTTCGTGAAGTGCTGGGAACACATGTTCATCAGGCCGGTTCATACGTCGGGCCGGATAAGCTCAGGTTCGACTTCACGCATCATTCCGGCATCACCCCGGATGAACTCAGCCGCATAGAGAACATAACAAACGAGAAGATTCTGGCCTGCCTGCCTGTCGAAACAACCATAACCGATTTCGAAACGGCTAAAAACGATGGAGCTATGGCATTGTTCGGCGAGAAGTACGGCGCAGAGGTCCGTATGGTAGATATCCCCGGATTCAGCAAAGAGCTTTGCGGTGGAACACATGTCGGAAACACCTGTGAAATAGGGATTGTAAAAATCACCGATGAACGCACGATCGGCAGCAGCATGAGAAGAATCGAAGCCGTCGCGGGAAGCGAAGCTCTCAAGTTCATTAACGAGAGAATTGCGGCCCTGAAAGCGAGCGCTTCTATTCTCAAGGTAAAAGACACCGATGTTCCCGGAGCCGTACAGACTCTTTCGAACGACCGCGACCGGCTTCAACGGGAAATGAAAAAGGCCTCGAAAACAGACGTTCATGACAGGAGCAGAGAGATCATCGAGTCGGCTGAAAAATTCGGTGAGACAAACATCATCGCAGCGGCGCTGGAATCTCTCGACGTTGACGCTCTGAGATCGCTGTTCGACGAGATAAAGGTCAAATTCGAATCATTCGCCGTTCTGCTCGGCTCGAACACCGAGGGCAAGGCTTCTCTGCTGCTCGCTTTTTCAGACGACCTGACGGGACGCGGGCTCGATGCGGGAAAACTCATTAAAGAAATCGCCCGTTATGCGAAAGGCGGCGGCGGCGGCTCGAAAAGCATGGCTCAGGCAGGCGGCAAAGACGGCGAAAGCATTCCTGTTGCCATCGAAAAAGGCGTCGAGACTATCAAAGGAGTTCTTTCTTGAGCATACTGCCGTTTGATGGAATAGAGCCGGAGTTGCATCCGGACGTTTTTGTCGCAGGCAACGCAATCGTTATCGGCCGGGTCAAGATAGATCGAAATGCAAGCATCTGGTTCGGTTCGGTTGTCAGGGCGGATTCGAACGACGTTCATATAGGAAAAAACACAAATTTGCAGGATTGTGTTGTGGTGCATACCTCCGCGGAATTCCCCTGCCGCATCGGGGAAGGCGTTGTTGCGGGACACAACGCGGTCATCCACGCATGCACGATCGGCGATAACTGTCTTATCGGCATAGGCAGCATTGTTTTAAACGGGGCTGATATCGGCGAAGGTTCAATAGTCGCCGCCGGTTCAGTCGTGACACCCGGAAAGAAATTTCCCCCGAGAGCTTTCATAATGGGTATCCCGGGACGCCATGTGAGAGATGTCACGGATGAGGAATACAACACAACAAAAACACTTGCCGGCAAATATGTTAATCTCGCGCAGCAATATAAATCATCGACCGGGTAAATACAAACCGGGTGGTTCGTTATAAATGTCGGATTTCGGTTCGTTCGGTAAAATCATTATCTTGCTGGGAATTATCCTTGTTGTTTTAGGAAGCGCGATTTACCTTATGGGGAAATATTTGCCCTCCGGCAGGCTGCCCGGTGATATCCATATTGTCAGGGGCAATTTCTCGTTTTATTTCCCGGTGATCACCTGCATCATTATAAGCATAGTTCTGACAGTTATCTTCAATCTGGCGTTCAGGAGATAGGTTCAATGCCGATCGAAACGACACAGTTCGATTATGACCTTCCGCAGGAACTGATCGCGCAGGATCCCCTGGCGAACCGTGAAAACTCCCGGCTTATGGTGCTGAACAGAAAAGAACAAAGCATCGAACACAGGACGTTCAAAGATATTACCGAATACCTGGGGGCCGGAGATCTGCTTGTTCTGAACGACTCGCGGGTTTTCCCCGCGAGGCTTTTCGTGAGAAAGAAAACAGGCGCGAACATTGAGCTTTTTTTTCTTGAGCCGATCGACAGGGACAAAGGCCTGTGGAAAGTTCTCGCGCGGCCCGGAAGAAGAATCTCTGTCGGGATGGAGCTTGTTCACGACGAGGCGAATCCTTTCTGCCGGGTCGTCGAAAAACACGACAAGGGAATCTGGACGATAGAAATCATTTCGGTTCAACTTATGGATTTCCTGCAAAAATACGGGATCATACCCCTGCCACCCTATATCAAGAAAAAACTTGATAACGCCGAAAGATACCAGACGGTATATGCCGAAAAGCCCGGCTCCTCGGCCGCGCCAACGGCAGGTTTGCATTTCACGGAACAGCTTATGAAGGAAGTTGAAAACCGTGGCGCAAAGTTCGAGAAAGTCACTCTTCATATCGGAATAGACACATTCAGACCGATATCGACGGAATATATTGAAGATCACCAAATGCATTCGGAATGGTATTCCGTAAGCGATTCCTCGGCTGAAGCCGTTTATGACACAAAAACGGCAGGAGGCCGCGTGATAGCAGTCGGCACAACTTCCGTCAGAACGCTCGAAAGCTGGGCGGCGGGAATCTCCGAACCACCTTACATTCGCCCCGAAGGAAACTCCGGCGATACAAATCTTTTTATTTTTGAAAATTCTCAATTCAGAGTAATCGATTCGATGGTAACAAATTTTCATCTCCCGAGATCCACATTGCTGACACTCGTATCAGCTTTCGCAGGGAGAGATTTCATAAGGAGAGCCTACAGGGAAGCCATAGACAGAGAATACCGTTTTTTCAGTTTCGGCGACGCCATGCTGATCCTGTAATCAATGGCCACTTTTCAAATCCGTTTTTAAGTATTAATATTCCACTTGCCATGAAACATATCTTTTACAACATATCACTGTCCGCACTCAACGGGATCAAAAGAAAACTCAGCGGCAAATGGCTGAAAGAAGAAAGCTTTGATATCAATTTGCCGGACGAAAAAATCAATTCTTCTTTGAAATCACTATTTAATGAACTGGACTCAAGAGTTTCCTTGCCTGTGAGCATGAAACATTCTAAAGACAGGTGGCTGCGAGCCTCAGCAAACGAGAGTTCAGCTTCATCGACGGAATCGGCTTTTGCTTCAAGAATCATTGCGCCGTTCGACAGCGATCTTGCTACAGAGATACTTAAACCCTTTTTTCACAACCAGTCTGATGAAGGCAATATCCCGTCTATTATCAACATCGCCACAACGAGCAGCATTCCGACCACTCCTTTCATAATCGAATCTGTTTCAGCATTACACCGGTTTTCGGCGTTGCCGGATATCCAGGAAGTATTCGAACGGATACAAAAATATTTCGACTGGCTGGTCCTGCATAAAAAGGAAAGCGACGGACTGTATATCCGCGCAAATACCAGATGGTTCAATTCAGACGATTTCATAAACGAGCTGAGACGTGAATCGCCGAAACTGAAATCGAAAATGATGGATGTCCGTTCCGTCGCGCTCAATTCAATGATGGCAATGCAATTGTTATGGGCAGCGGACATTGCAGCAATAACCGGCAGGGAAAAAGAAGCTCGCAAATTCCAGGATATGCACAGCATGCTCAGGACAGCAATGATAGAACATCTCTGGAGCGACAATGAACAATTCTTCTATGACAGCATAAGAGGCGAAATCCAGCCGGGCTCGCTGATCGGAGGATTTTCATCTCTCGGAGCTATGATACCGTCAAAAGACCAGGCCGGAATGATGATGAGGAAAAAAGAAATACTGAAAGAAAAATTACCTCTCATATCTAACTTCCCGGGACTTTCAACAGGCATATATTCAACCGTCAACGGAATGATCAAATACGGATATCACAGAGAAGCCGCCGATCTCGCATGGGAGTTCATAACTTTCGCGAACACGCTCCCCCACACATCGAAACATTTCATAACAAGGCTTGTCTCCGGTTTGCTCGTCATGAACGTCATCATAGGCTTCCGCGATTTCGGAGACAGGCAAATCATAAACCCCGGATTCCCGGACCAATGGAAAAACAAAACCGCAAGAATCCATCGTGAGAAAGAAGGCTACAGTATATTCGTCGCTATGGACAACGATGACAATATAACAGTAAGGGTAATAACTTCGAGCGGAATATATCATGAGACGGAAATTAAAAACTTAGGATTCACGACTCTGATACCACCGAAAAAAAGCAACGGAAACGAAGTTGCAAATAAAAAAGCCGGGGACATCTCCCCGGCCTGATTCATACCATTAACCTGCATTTCTCACCAGCGCAGGTTAAACTATCAGCTCTATTAATCAAATTATTTTCCGTTGATCAGCCTGTCCGCAAGCTCAAGCTGCTCCTCGATTCTCTTCTTGAACACATCATAGGAAACACTGTCGAACCCGGCGAGAACCGCAACTTCGTTCGCGTGCGGTTTGTTTCCGAGAGCCCATAACTTCTTGCTGAGATCGTCACCCGCTCT
Organism: bacterium; assembly: GCA_035380865.1. Classification (GTDB taxonomy): domain Bacteria; phylum UBP15; class UBA6099; order UBA6099; family UBA6099; genus DAOSYA01. Next base: position 82,697 of record DAOSYA010000005.1, on the reverse strand, counting down.
TGTATCGTCGAACCACTTTTTCCCATAGTTATTCCTCATGTACATATCAAGCTGCTCCGAAAGCAGGAAAGCCCTCGCGTAATCCGCCGCGTAGAAAAACGAATCCACATCGGTCCTGAATCTCAATGCTTCCGTATCGGTAAGCTTGAACCCGTATGCCTCGCTGAAAAGTTCTTTATAAACCCTGTGCGGATCATCATAATCGCCTTTGTAAAAATCGGCGTAATACTCTTTTTCCCCGCCGTGCAGGATGGATTCATAGAGCAGCTTCGCCCAGTTGTAACGCCTCACCATGTAAACTTTCCAGAACACATTGTTCCTTATGATTTTTCCCATGTCCGAATCCGTCATGACCGGAACTCTTTTATCTACCGGCTGGAACCTGTTGTATTCCTCTACCAGTTCTCTGTATTTGAGAAGCCACTCATAATCGCCCCATATGTTTTCAAAAAATATGGCGAACCCTTCCGTGACCGCATTATTCCCGAGTGACTGATACTCCCAGTCCTTTTCCTCGGTGTTCGCATAATGCATTGCGTGCCCGCCCTCGTGGAAAAACGTTTCAAAATCGGGTTTGCCGCCGGAAGGTTTAACCGTTATTCTGATATCATCCGGCACCGTCATCGAATAGCAGGCCGCTCTCGGATGCTTCTTTTCCCGGATTTCGTCGTCGATCTTAATTTTCGTTCCGGCCTTTGTTTCGAGATCGAGCCCCATGCCTTCGAGGAAATACATGAAAGCAGGAATCGTAAGCTCCGCCGGAAAAAACGTCTTGAAAGCAGGCACAGACGCGAAATATTGAATATCCGCGCGGGTGAATTCCTCAGGCGTAATCCCCATCACCTCTTTCACTTCCTGCTCGAACAGAACTCTGTACATCTCATCTGTTTCTTTTTTGAATTTGTCCGTTGTCTTTATGAATGCCTTCAGATCAACTTCCCGGAACTCTTCCGCCAGGGCTACATAACTCTTATAACCAAGCTCTTTTGAAAGCCTTTTTACGTGCTCCTCCTCCTCGGCGTAGATCGGGTTGAGCACTTCCTTCCAGACCCCGGCCTGCGCGGACTGAAGTTTCTGTCTCTTTTCCGGGTCTTCTTCGTTCGCCATCATCGAAAGAAGCTGCCTGTACGGAACCGGACTGTCAACCCAGTCCAGCTCAACGGTCGTTTCCGACTCGGCATCATTTATCATATCGCCATACCCGGCTGTTTCTATGGCAACATACTCCAGCAGAAACGCATTTCTCAAATACCTGACTTTCTTTCTGTCGTCATCCGTCAGGCCGGGATTCTTCATGAGCTGAGTCAGATACTCGACAGAATCCTTCGAGAACAGGTCTTCATGCCCTTTATAGCTTTCCTCGAAAACGCTCCTCTCTCCCTGTGTTCTGACAAACCAGCTCAAAAGGCCCTGCACGAGATACAAAGCCTCCGTCTGCTCCTTCATCTCCAGATACTTCTGATCCTTTATTTCAGCATCCGCACCCGAAACAACAACAAAAACCGCTGAAACAACAATCACAACCGCAACAATAAACATCAAAAACTTTTTCATAACCCTTGCTCCCGTTTCGACCTCAGAAAATATAAATGTTCGTTACAAATATTTGTTCCTATAATATAGAACAAGGTAATCTATAGCAATAGACGACCGCTATTAACCTGCATTTCTCACCAGTGCAGGTGAAAATCGTGATAAGGCTGATAATACAAGGAACAGCAAGTAAGTGTCGAGGGAGCATACTGTAGCGTATGTGACCGTTCCCGAATCGCCGCTGTGACACAGTAGGCTTGGCCTTATCGAGGTTTTCCGGATTTCTCACAGAGAAATCCGGGTTAACGTAACGCCTGAGGTAACAGCTAATAAATGTTGACTGCTCACATACGCTTTGTTACAATTCCGTGCGGGATTGCTTAAACACCGGCGGGCAGACTTCAAATCCTTAAAACATGGGTAATATATGGATAATCAACTGAAATTATTTCCTGATAAAGACTTAATAATAGTGCTTGATTTTGGAGCACAGTACAACCAGCTGATTGCACGAAGAGTAAGAGAGTGCAATGTCTATTCGGAAGTACACCCTCATAACATACCTATTAAAAAAATCGTAGAGATGAGACCCAAGGGTATAATACTCTCAGGAGGCCCTTCAAGCGTATATGACGAAGGCGCTCCAAAAACAGATCCTCAATTGTTTGAACTCGGCATCCCGATACTGGGGATATGTTATGGCATGCAATTGATGGGATTGCAATTGAACGGAAGAGTAGGCAAATCGGAAAGAAAAGAATTCGGAAGAACCGAGATGCATGTGGACAGGCCGGGGATTCTGTTCGAAGGCCTGAACCCACAGCTTATCTGCTGGATGAGCCATGGAGATATCGTACTGTCTCCACCACCCGGCTTCGAGATCGCTGCACATACAAACAGTTCGCCGGTAGCCGCAATGTCGGACCTTAAAAGGAATTTTCACGGTGTCCAGTTCCACCCGGAAGTCGTTCACACTCCATGGGGAATCGAAATCATCAGGAATTTCGCTTTAAAAGCCTGCCGCTGCAAAGGCAACTGGACGATGGAAAACTATGTTGACATAGCCATAAATGATATTCGGGAAAGAGTGGGCAAAGGGAAAGTCCTGTGCGCTCTCAGCGGAGGAGTGGATTCTTCCGCGGTGGCGGTGCTCTGCCACAAAGCCATCGGGAAAAACCTGAACTGCGTATATGTAGACCACGGGCTGATGAGAAAAGGTGAATCCGCACAGGTCGTAAACACGTTTCAAAACACCTTTAAAATCAACCTGGCGCATGTCAACGCCAAAGAAAGATTCCTTAAGAAGCTCTTTAATGTTACGTCTCCGGAAAGAAAAAGACACATAATCGGGCATGAGTTCATAAGGGTGTTCGAAGAAGAGGCCAAAAAATTCGGGAAAGTGGGTTTTCTCGCGCAGGGCACGCTTTACCCCGATGTCATAGAAAGCCACTCGAGCGGAACGGGCAAGTCCGTAACGATCAAATCTCATCACAATGTCGGCGGGCTTCCCAAAGACATGAAATTTGAATTAATAGAGCCACTTAGATTTCTTTTCAAAGACGAAGTGCGTGCATTATGCACACAACTCGGAATCCCCAGAGAGATAACTTGGCGGCAGCCGTTCCCGGGTCCGGGTCTCGCGATCAGAATTATCGGGAAAGTTACGGAAGAAAGAATCAGGATCATTCAGGATGCAGATGAGATAATCATGGAAGAAATCCGCAATGCGGGTCTTCAATATAAAATATGGCAGACGTTCGCGGTTCTCCCGGCTATCAAATCCGTTGGAGTCATGGGAGACAAAAGAACCTATGCACATCCTATAATCATTCGCGCCGTCACGAGTGAAGACGGCATGACAAGTGACTGGGCCAGGCTGGATTATGATCTGCTCGAAAAAATGTCCAATCGTATTGTCAACGAAGTGAAAGGAGTCAACCGTGTCGCATACGACATTACCAGTAAACCTCCCGGAACTATCGAGTGGGAGTGATCAGACACTCGAAAAGATAATTTCAGAAAAAGAGCTTAAAAAAACCATCAAGCGTCTCGGACGTGAAATATCGAAAGAATACGAGGGAAAAGAACTGTTTTGTGTTGGTGTTCTGAAGGGAGCGCTCATGTTCATGGCGGATCTCGTCAGATACATTACAATACCGGTTGCTTATGATTTCATGGCTATATCCAGTTATGGAAACGCCACCAAATCTTCAGGTGTAGTAAGAATTATAAAAGACCTGGACCTTCCTATAGAAAGCCAGCATGTTCTTGTTGTGGAAGACATAATCGACTCAGGCCTTACCCTGAATTACCTTATCAATAACCTGAGAGCCAGAAATATCGCGAGCCTGAAAGTATGCACACTTCTCGACAGACCTTTCAGAAGAGAAGTGAACGTTCCGGTCGATTACAATGGTTTTGTTATCAATGACGACTTCGTAGTGGGATATGGATTGGATTTCAATCAGAAATATAGAAATCTGACCGACATTTACGCGCTCAGATAATTTTTCTATAATATTTGACACATAACGATTTGCATCTTATTATAAGAATGGCCGTTTCCGAACTGTTTCAGCAACTCTGTTCGGACTTCCCTCGACAGCTAACATTTAACAAAGCTCAAGTTGTTCGGGTGAATCCTTCAAAGAATGGTCCTGTTTTTATGTGTAATATTAATTAAATATGAATGGGGATTATATTTAACCTTTCGGCCCAATTCCACGAAGCACAAATTCTTATGTGTATAAACATCATGAATGAATAAAAAATAAATATTTAATATGCGAAATACCACCAGGGAGGAATCATGGATCTGGCAGAACTCGAAGCAAAAACCGTAACAGAGCTTCACAAAATTGCTAGTGAAGCAGGAATCAAAAGCCCACAGAAATACAGGAAACAGGAACTGATAAACAAAATAAAAGATAAGAGCTCAAAACAAAACGGGCTTCTTTTCGGAGAGGGAATTTTCGAGACTGTATCCGATGGATTCGGCTTTCTTCGAAGAGACGGGTATACGTCGGGAAAAGACGACATATATGTATCAATATCCCAATCCAAGAGGTTTGGGCTGCGACCGGGAGATATTGTTGCAGGACAGATCAGGCCTCCCAAGGATAACGAGAGGTATTACAGCCTGCTCAGGGTGGAAGCAATAAACGGCTCAAAACCGGAGGAGCTAAAGAAAAGAAAAGACTTTGACTCACTGGTTCCCGTCTTTCCGAATCAGCGGCTCCAAATGGAATTTGACCCGACCGATATATCCACCAGGGTTATTGATCTCATCGCTCCCACCGGAAGAGGCCAGCGCGCATTGATCGTTGCTCCCCCGAAAGCAGGGAAAACGATCATGCTGAAAAAAATTGCAAACAGCATAACTTCAAACCATCCAGATATTATCGTAATGGCGCTTCTTATCGACGAGCGGCCCGAAGAAGTCACCGACTTCAGAAGATCCGTTAAAGGCGATGTTATAAGCTCTACCTTCGATGAAAAACCCGAACACCATACAGCCGTTGCCGAACTTGTACTTGACAGGGCAAAAAGGCTTGTGGAACAGGATAAAGATGTCCTTATATTGCTCGACAGCGTAACAAGACTTGCGAGAGCATATAACCTCACCGTACCACCCAGCGGCAGAACCCTTTCCGGGGGACTTGATCCAAACGCTCTTCACAAACCCAAAAGGTTCTTCGGGGCTGCAAGAAAACTCGAAGGCGGCGGCTCACTAACAATAATCGCTACTGCACTCATTGAAACGGGAAGCCGGCTGGACGAGGTCATTTTTGAAGAGTTCAAGGGCACAGGCAACATGGAAATTCAGCTCAGCAGAACACTTGCGGACAAACGAATATTCCCGGCTGTTGACATTGTTAAATCCGGCACGAGGCATGAAGAACTGCTCTACACCAAAGAAGAGATGGAAAAAATATGGAAACTCAGGCGGCTTATCAATGCGCTTGATGAACAACAGGCAACGGAACTCGTCATTGACAGAATGACATCCATGAAAACCAATGATCAATTCCTCAGTTCGCTTCAGTACTCATCAACTTAGAAATTATTTGCCGGGGATTGAACTTTGCCAAGCTCATTGCTAATATATAATGCTTGTGATAAGACGAATTAGCCTGAAAGGCGGGATTTGCTGTGAAACAGAAAACGCACCCTAATTACCACGAAGAAGCCAAAGTTCGGTGTGCGTGTGGTAACGAATTTGTAGTCGGTTCCACGCTGCCGGAATTAAGAGTTGATATCTGCTCAAGCTGTCATCCATTTTTTACCGGCAAGCAGAAATTTGTAGACGCTGCCGGGCGCGTGGATAAATACTTCAGAAAATATGGCGATGAAGCTCAGAAAAAGTACAAAAAGAAAAAGAAAAGAAAACTCACCAGCGAAGAAGAGTCTGAGCTCGCATCAGCAAAGGAAATTGATATAAACAATTTTGAAGCTGAAGATACAGCGACCGAACCGGTTGAAGAGCAATCAACCGGCGCTGTTGAAGAAACCAAAATTGCCGATGCCGCTCCCGCGGAATCCGACACTGCTCCTGCAGAAACTGCCGAAGAGCAGGATACCGGCGTGGACGATGATACTGCCGCAGCAGACACAAGCGAAGATGCTCCGCAGGAACAGACAAAAGAAGATTAGCTTTCTATACTGAAAATTTACCGTCGCTTTTTTGTGATACGGTTATTGCTTGAATACAGGCTCCGCTCACGCGGAGCTTTAATTTTTTCAGGGCGGAAACTTAATAATGAGTCTCAAACAAAATACTTTAAAAAAACTCGAATTCAACGCGAAACGATACACTGAAATAGAAAACAGCCTCGCGTCCAGCGATATATCCTCCGATCCTGAAAAGCTCAAAGACCTTGCAAAAGAATTCAATAGCCTCGAGCCGTCAAAACGCCTGCATGATCGATTCCATAAGCTCGAAACAGAACTTGAGAACTGCAAAGAAAATATATCGTCCGAAACCGACGATGAAATGAAAATCCTATACAGGGATGAGATTGATTCCATTGAAACCCAGATCGAACATCTCAGCAAGGAAATCGAGGAGTTGTTCAACCCGGCACAGACTGTTGAGAACAGACCTGTCATTGTAGAAATAAGGCAGGGCACGGGAGGAAACGAAGCAGCTATTTTCGCAGGCGACCTTTTCAATATGTACATTAAATATTCTGAGTCAAAGAACTGGAAATATGAAATTATCAGCTCGGCGCCGTCGGCGCTCGGGGGATTCAAAGAGATTATTTTTTCCATAAAGGGCGATGGCGCTTTCAACTTGCTCCAATTCGAAAGCGGAGTTCATAGAGTCCAGAGAGTTCCCATTACAGAGGCCGGAGGAAGAATACACACATCTGCTTCAACTGTGGCTATCCTCATCGAACCGGATGAAGTCGAGGTAAACATAGATCCTAATGATATAGAAGTGGACACTTTCAGGGCATCGGGAGCAGGCGGTCAGCATGTCAATAAAACAGATTCCGCTATCAGAATCACACACAGACCCACCGGCATAACGGTTGAATGCCAGGATGAGCGCTCGCAGCATCAGAACCGCGCAAAAGCAATGCGGCTGTTGCGCGCCCGGCTGCTTGTCAAGTTTCAGGAAGAACAACAACAGCAGATCGCCGCAGACAGGAAAAACCAGGTCGGATCAGGCGACAGGAGCGAAAGAATCAGAACTTACAACTTCCCGCAGAACAGGGTTTCAGATCACAGAGTGAACCTCACTCTCTATAAGCTTGAAACCATAATCGCCGGCGAGATGGACCCGCTGCTTGAACCACTGGTTGAGCAAATTAAAGAACAAGAATCTGAACTTCAGGAAAGCGAGTAACCAAATTGTTCTCTCTTCTCGAAGCTCATACGAAAATGACAGGTTATTTAAAGAGACACGGTATTCAGAATCCCCGGTTTACTTCTGAAATATTGATTTCAAACGTATTGAACATCGAAAGGATACAGATCTACGCTTCTCACGACAACCCTGTCAACGACGAAGAACTGGACAGGCTCAGAGAACTGAGCAAGAGAATCGCCGGGGGGGAACCCCTTCAGCTTGTGGTAGGCGATTCTCATTTCCTTTCATACGTGTTCAAAGTCGAGCCGGGCGTTTTCATACCAAGACCCGAAACCGAAGTGCTTGTCGAAGTAACCGTTAATCTCCTTGAAAAAAACAATGTTGAACCGGAAATGATCCTTGATATCGGAACAGGAACGGGAGTAATAGCTATATCTCTTCTACATAGATATAAAGCGGCAAATGCAATGGGAGTCGATATCTCCATAAGAGCAACAGCGCTTGCGTCTGAAAACGCTCGCTTATTAAATATTGAGGACAGAATCCGTTTTATTGAATCGGATCTTTTCGAAAATATTGATGAAAACAAACAATTTGATTTGATCGTCTCGAATCCGCCCTACATCCCTTCAGTCGATATACCGGGGCTTGACCCGGTAGTAAGAGATTTCGATCCTCACGCAGCACTTGACGGCGGGAAAGACGGATTTGCGACAATAAGAAATATTTTGAAAACAGCTCCTTCATATTTGAAACCCGGAGGGCTTATAACGATGGAAATCGGAATAAATCAGGCCGGGGAAACCAGCCGGATTTTCAACGAGGCAGGTCTGGTTAATGTTGAGGCATTCCGCGATCTGTCGGGAGTGGAAAGGATAGTAACAGGATGGAAAGAAAAACGACATTAATTATAAAAGCCGGGCAATGGCCGGATGAATCTGATAAATTTGCCGAGAAAGTGCAAACAGGAGGAATAATAATTTTTCCGACAGAGACAGTTTATGGAATCGGAGCTATGCCCGAACAAACGGGAGTTGAAAAACTTACCGAACTTAAAGCAAGGCCCCAGACAAAACCCCTGCAACTTCTGATATCGGACAGGGAAATGCTGGAAAAATTCGGCGCGAAGATATCTCCTCTCGCGAACAAAATCATGGACAAATTATGGCCGGGACCGCTCACGCTGGTTCTCGATGTGGAAGGCGCCGAAATCCCTGATGCTATTGGAAAGTTCGGGAATATCGGATTCAGAATGCCGGACCATCCTGTTTGCCTCGACATGATAAGAAGATGCGGAGGCGCTATAGCTGCATCGAGCGCCAATCCGAGTAATCAGCAGCCAACCCGCTCATGCAGCGAAGCCCTGAGAATGTTCCCCGGGCGAATCGATGCGGCTATCGACGCCGGAACTCTCCCGGAAGCTCTTGCCTCTACCGTTGCTTCCGTCAGAAACGGAAATATCATTATCATAAGAAAAGGTGCCGTGAACGCGGACAGGCTGATCGAGCTGAAAGGATAACCTTACAAAATAATTAAATTGAAAAATACTGGTTTTTTTGACGAAATTATTACATTAGGGCCTTTTATAGTTTAAATTATTAAAGTCGTATTCAACCGGGGTTTATTTCTCCGTAATATGAACCCCGATATGGAAATACACCTGACGCGCGAACGGAACCGATACTATGATCGCAGACAAGCTAAGACAAAACATTCTCAAAATTCTTTTAGAAGAAAATATTGGGCTCGATAATATTAATTCATATTTCGATGTGCCTCTTGAAACTCCTAAAAACAAAGCTTACGGACACTATTCATGCAACATCCCTTTTATGCTTGCGAAATTATTAAAGAAATCTCCTTTTGAGATCGCTACAGATTTCGCACGCAAACTGGATGATGGTTCGTTTGAAAAAATCGAGGCCGTTAAACCCGGCTTCATAAACTTCAGCCTGAAAAACGAAACCCTTCAAAATGTGATACCCGAGATAATTGAGAACGGAAACAATTACGGAAAGTCCGCGTTCGGCGGCGGGAAGAAAATACAGGTTGAATTCGTGAGCGCGAACCCCACCGGCCCTCTTTCGGTCGGCCACGGCAGAATTGCGGCTTTCGGAGACACTCTGGCCAATATCCTGTCGGAAGCAGGGTTCGACACACAGAAGGAATTTTATGTCAACGATGCCGGCAACCAGATCAACAATCTCACGGATTCCGTCGAGCTAAGAGCAAAAGAGCTGCTGGGACAGGAAATTGATCCCGAACAACTCGGTTACAAAGGCGAATACCTTATAGACACCGCGAAAGCGCTTCTCGAAGAATACGGAGAAAGCATCCTGGGAAAAGAGGCCGCTGAACGCAAACCGATTATCGCGGAGTTCGCAATCCGGAGAATGCTTGAAGCGCAAAAACTTACTCTTCGCAGGTTCGGCGTGGTTTACGATGAGTGGTTCAGAGAACATGTGCTTCATCAACAGGGTCTTGTGCAACAGGCCCTGGATATATTGACTTCAAGAGATGAAGCTTATGTCGATGATGACGCTTACTGGTTCAGATCGACGAAATACAACGATGAAAAAGACAGGGTGCTGAAGAAATCCGACGGCACGCCTACATATTTTCTTGCGGACATAGCATATCACAACAATAAGTATCAGAGAGGATTCGACACTGTTATCGATGTCTGGGGCGCTGATCACCACGGATATATCGACAGAATGAAATCAGCGATTCAGGCCCTTGGCTATGATGAGAATCAACTTGAAGTTCTTATTATTCAATTCGTTCGCTTCAAAGAAAGCGACGAATATGTAAAAATGTCCAAGCGTGCAGGCACGATGATTACGATTGATGATCTTATCGATCATGTAGGAGAAGACGTAGCCAGATTCTTTTTCCTCACAAGAAGCAGGGAAAGCCATCTGGATTTCGATCTCGAGCTTGCAGGCGAAAAATCCGAAGCGAACCCGCTTTTCTATCTTCAATACGCGCATGCCAGGATATGCAGCCTTATTGAAAAAGGGAAAGAAAACGGAATCGAGACATCGGTTTCCGGGGATTTCAATATGCTCACGCACGATCGTGAACTCCAATTGATGAAAAGACTTGCGGACTATCCATGGGAAATCCAGTCTGCTGCTGCGGCACGCGAACCCCATAGAATAATCGCATTCCTTACTGAACTGGCAGGCGATTTTCATTCTTTTTATCACGATGTCCGCGTCGTATCTCAGGATGAAGCTGAAATTTCGAGCACAAGGCTTGCTCTTTGCTTTGCAGTGAAAACCGTCATGGCAAACGGTTTGAGGCTGCTGGGAGTTTCTGCGCCTGAAAGCATGTAACTTTTTTGCGTATTTTGTGGTAAGGTAATAAATGTGAAAATTTATGCAAAAAAAATACTGGTCACATTTTTCGTATGCTGCGTAGTATCATTGATCGCAACAAGCGCATATTCCGAATTCGAGGGCCAGCAGATTTTCGGTCTGGGCGCAACATCAGCCTCGAACTCCGGCCTCGCCTGCGGTTCCCGGTCGGACACTCTTGACTATCTCACCAACCCATCATTGATTCAAAAAACAGACGCTTTAAGATATTCATTATCTTTGGGCAGCTACGACGGCATTGATGATACTGAGGGAATTTCTTATTTCATACTCTCGTATGCAAAGAAACATAACGCTTACACGTTATTCTCGGGCGATGAATTCGGCCTTGAAAGAACCGGTGTTACCTACACCACAAGCAAAAGCTTCCAGAAATATGTTGCCGGTGTAAGCGTATCGGCGTATAAATTCTCAGCTCCATCCTTTTTGAGATCTGTTCCGGGCGGCACATATGAAGAAGTCCCAAGCGATGACGGAAGTCTTTTTACTATCGACGTAGGCGCTCACAAGGAACTGGACAACGGAATCAGAGTCGGCGCCACTATCAGCAATCTTCTCAGCATTACAAGTGAGTACGATACAATCACCGGGCGGCAGGAAGTTACGATGCCGGTGATATTTAACCTCGGTGTCTCATATCCATTCAGGGAATGGCTCGAATTCTATGCCGGATACAAAAGAGTATCTCACATAAAGACTCTCTCCGGGGCCGAACGGAATGATGATATGTTATATATGGGCGCTGAATACGGATTCCCCGGGAAAGAAACTTCCGCGCGCGCCGGATTCCATTCTCAGGGCGTAACCTCGGAAAGGGGTGACGACAGGTCGGTTACTGTCGGCGCAACATATACTACTGATAAGTATCATGCCTCGATTTCAAGCTACAACTATATCGATTCTTATAGTTCACCGCTGATATTGACTGTTAGTTATAAACCGGATGAAGGCAAATGGAAAGAACCATACTCCGAGCTTGAGAAAAAAGACGAGAAGAAAACGGAAGAACAGGAACAGAAATACGAACAACCTTTGAAACCGGCTGCTACGCAGGATAAAAAAGAACCCGGGAAAAAAATCGAAGGAAAAGGGAAAAAAGAGGACGGGAAAAAAGAAACAACGACAGGAACAGGCGAGAAGACGGACACAACGCCGGCAACACCGGCACAGGCTCCTACCAAGCAGGTTCAGGTTGCCGATTTTGAAATTGATCCCAAGGTTATTATGATTCCTGCTTCAACTCACTCCGACTTCAATGATTTAGACAAACACTGGGCGAAACCTTTCGTTGAATCTCTGGCTAAAGACGGATTTTACCCGAACAAGGATCTGGAAAAATTCGATCCCGACAGCAAGACCTCAAGAGAGGAATTCTACAGGTTGCTCTTCCTGACACAAACAACCGATCTGTTCAAAGCTCCTGTAACTGTCTATTTCAAAACTCCGTATCCTGTATCAGGAAGCATTTTACTTCAATCTTCCGATGCATCAAAGCAGGCATTTACTCTTCAGGAAGGCACTTATGAGCGTTCCGGCCCGAAAAGACTGGTTATTAACAGGGACATCTTAATGAGAAATGAAGTATTCCCGGGCCATTATAAAGTTCTTCTCAGTATATCAAATGAAAACCTTGTCCCGAGAACTCTGGAAGACTATATAACTGTTCTCGATACATCTATGGACTTTTCAAAAATCGCATCCGCCCCTGAAAAAGAAAAAAAGCAGAATATCACCAATCTGAAAAACAGTCTTTCGTCTCTCGGAATAAACCTGGACTATCTTGAAGGCCTTCTGAAAACAGGCGGAATAATGAGAATTGAAGCGCTGCGGGATCTGTTCGATATCGCCGGCGTTAAGCTGCCTTCAGAATTTGATAAGAAAGACTTCTACACCGATGCGCTGAACCTCCCGGCAGAGGATCAGTCAATAATTTACCTGGCATCCCGCGGAATGAGATCGCTCGAAGGATATCCCCTGATGGGTGGCTACCCGGACAACAGTTTCAAGCCGGAAAAAGAAATGACAAACGCAGAGACTGCGGCTCTCATAGACAGATACAGAAAGCTCAATCCTTCGGATATGGAAGCTCCTTACAACGAGCCTAGAAAATATATAGCGCCGGAACCAAAACCAGTCGACATACCCGTCATTGCTTCAGAACCGGTTTCAGAGCCTGAGCCTGTATCTGAAACGGGCCCGGTTATCGCGAAAGTTGACGAACAACCGGTTCAAACCATCTCGAAGAAAATCGAAAAACCGAAAGCTGTTCAGGAACCTCAACAGGAACCTCAAATCGCAAAGTATTATGTAACTTCATCTAACTTCCTTTATAAAAATAATGCCATGGAAGAAATGGAAAAGCTCAAAAAGCTTAAATACAATCCTATAATCGTTATAGAAAATATGGATGGGATCATTATTTATCATACTGCTATCAAAGGATTCGACAATTCAAACGATGCATATAAGGAAATCATGTCGATCGATTCAAGCCATTTCACGGCAAGCGTAATCCAGACCTCACAGGCACCTGACAAGCCTGCCGTCAAAAAACCTGCCGCCGATACTTCTAAAACCAAAAGGGCCAGCTATTTCGAACTGCTCGATCTGAGTGAATATGAATCTTATGAATTCAACGGGGTTTTCCACAGAAACTTTGTTCCCAATATCGAAGATCATGAACCTGAATCCGTTGAATACATTGAAATAATTCAATAGCAATATTCACAGACAGCTGTAACTTGACGTTGATAAAATAAACATGTTACTCTAAATAAATTCATTGCAAAAGTGAATAAACAATAAGGGTAGTATTTATGTTGAACCCAAAAATCGAGCTTGTCGATACAATACCTCAGGCATATATCGAAGCAGCAAAGGTGTTCAAAAACCGTCCCTCTCTCAGATTCAGGAAAACACCGGATGACCCTTATTCCGGAACCTATTCATTCCAGGAACTTGTTGATATTCCAAAACAAATAGCCGCTTTTCTCGTCGATAATTTCAATGTGCCAATAAACAGAAACATTGGCTTTATATCTGAAAACAGGCCTGAATACACTCTGGGCGATATTGGCGTAATGTGCTCGAACTGTGTCTCGTGGGGACTGTACGACTACGACCTTAAAAACAGCGAAATGATTGACCACAAACTGAATGACAGCGAAACAGAAATCCTTTTCACCAGCCCGCAGTATCTCGAAATAATAAGGAATATCCTGTCCGCCGGAAAAACACCTCTGAAACACATTATCGTCATGGGCGACGATACAAAAAAGATCCATTACAAATCCAATGAAATTCCTTTCACTGACATTCTTAATGAATCAAAAAGCAATTCAACCCTGATAGATGACAGGATAGCGGACACAAAAGCCGGTGACACTGCCCGGCTCATTTATACATCCGGAACAACGGGAATGCCGAAGGGGGTAATGCTCTCACACTATAATTTAATGTCAAATGTAAAAAGCTGTTCCAGTCTGCTCAAAGTGGAACCTCGCGAACGGCTCGTTGCTTTTCTGCCGGAGGCACATTCCTTTCAGGGATTCATAACACTTGCAACGCTGTTGAACGGCGCTGAAATATGGTACTCTCACAAAACGACACTGCTTGACGATCTTCAGATTATCCGCCCCACCCTGTTTACAGGAGTGCCGCTTGTTTATAAGAAATTTGCGGAGGGTATGCGTGACAAAGTTCTGGAACTGACAAATGGATGGATGGATCTCTCGGCAGACTATTCAAACAGGCCTGTGAAATCATTGCTTCGTCGTAGAATCATCGGGCGCAGAGTGCTGAAAAAAGTCGGGCTTGACAAAGTTCGGCGCGCTGTCTCCGGTTCGGCGAAACTGGAACTTGCCCACGCAAAAACTCTCGAAAACATAGGCTTTATCGTCCAGGAAGGATATGGCATAAGCGAAACATCACCTGTGATATCAACAGAAAGGTTCGACCAGAGAAGAAGCGGTTCCGTCGGACTGCCTGTTCCCGGGGTCGATGTTAAAATCCTGTCCATGGAGCTGGACGGCGATGGAAAACGATATTTTCTTCCGCCTGGCACCAGGGGCGAAATTGTTGTGAAAGGCCCCAATGTTTTCAAAGGATATTTCAAGGACAAGAAATCGACAGCGAGCAGCATTGTCGACGGATACTACCACACCGGCGACATCGGCCATCTCGATTCAGACGGTTTTCTGTTTGTTCACGGCAGGACCGGGCTTCAGGTAAAAATGGCTAACGGAGAATTTGTTGATCTCGATGCCCTGGGAGCAAATATTATAAAACATACAAACTTGATTCAGTCCGTTGCGGTCGATGCTGAAATGCAAGATTATTCCATAGCTATAGTTTCACTGCCATGGGAAAATGAAGAATTGCAGGAAATCGCAGAAAAAGTCTCGGTTCCATTCAATGGCAACCCTTTAGAATTCTCAAAAAACGAAACCGTGATAAAAGCCATAAAAGATGAGATCGAAGAAAATGAGAAATATTTTGGTAACAAAAAGAATCCCGGCACACCAAAAAAGTATCTGATAGTGAAGCCGATGTCACCTGAAACCGGCGAAATTACATCGACTCTCAAATTCAGAGTCAGAACAATTCTCGTCAAATATCATGCTCAATTACAGGAACTGAGAAACTCGGATCAGAAATTCATGGTTTACATTAACTGAAATCATTATTATCATTGTGTTGATGAATGACTTGAAACATTTTATTTTGCATACTATGAAATCTAAGATAATTGCAGTTACAACCATTGTCTTTCTGATTCTGTTGATAAATTGCGTTCCTGCGGGTTCTGTCGATACTGAAAAACTGGAAAAAGAAAAACTCGATCTCGAAAAGCAAAAACAGAGGGTCGAGCAACTTCTGAATAAAAAGAACCTGGAAAAAAAGGGAATAGCAAATCAGTTCTACAAACTGGATAAAGAATTATCAAACACAGAATATAAACTATCGAAAACCCAGAAAGAACTCAAAAAGACCGAATCACATGAGCTCTATTTAGAAAAACAACTCGATATATCATCTGAAAAATTTTTCGCCTACAGAAAACAATACATGGATCGACTGGTTGCATTTTATAAAAACGGCCATGCGGGCTACCTTGAAGTATTGCTTAATGCAACAAGTTTCAGCGACTTTGTAAGCAGAATAACATATATCAGGCTGCTGACGAAAAATGATCTTGAAATAATGAAAAACCTCAAAGAAATGCGTGAAGATATAAAAACCAAGCGAAACGAAGTAGAAACTGCCAGGGTCAAAATAATAGAGTCGAGAGACATGATAGCTCACCAGAAACAGCAAGTAGCAGTCATGCATAGAGAAAAGAAAAAAGCCCTTGATGAGATAATACAGGATGTCAACCTGCTGCAAAAACAATACGATGAACTAGAGAAGGAAAATTCGAGAATAGAGAACGAGATCAGAAAAACAAAAGGATTGGGTCCCTCAGAGAAATTCACGGGGAAATTCTCCTCGCCGGTATGTGGAAGAAGATTTTATATAACTTCACCGTATGGCCCCCGAAAAGCGCCAAAAAGAGGAGCTTCTTCCAATCACAGAGGAATCGATCTTAGGGCTCGCTATAACGAAGATATTTGCGCGGCAGCCGACGGAGTTGTAATACAGGCAAAAATGCGTTCGGGATATGGCAGGACAGTGATAATCAAACATGGTCCCTTGTTTTCCACCGTATATGCTCACGGAAAAAAGATACTGGTTCGGGAAGGTCAAAAAGTCACAAAAGGCCAGGTCATCATGAAAGCGGACAGTTCAGGAATTTCCACAGGAAGCCACCTTCATTTCGAGATAAGAGAAAACGGAGTAGCACAAAACCCGATGAATTATCTCGGACACCTCAAATGATAATCATTAAATAACCCATTTTTAATATATATCATAAAATGATATCCACATAATAAATATTGGAGTATAATGGAGACTTATTATCATGGTCAGGAATAACATCTATGGATTCCAGATTCTGTCCTAATTGCGGACAGCCTCAAAAACCCGGTTCCAGGTTCTGCTCAAAATGCGGGGGCATTTTAAACACTTCATCACCTGCCGGGGGGCCATCCGAATCTCATGGTCCCAGCATTTCCCGGGCAGTCAGTGATGACAAGAAAACCCCGCCGACCGGCTTGCCGAAAATCACGCTTAAAGATATATTCCAGGAAATCGAGAACTCTTACAAAACACCCGTAATGATCCTTCTGGGCGCATTTATTCTGTTTACCGCGTTGTTGATTATCGCCAACACATCCCTGCCTTTTTCCGAAGTTCCTATTCAGTACCGCATTCATGACGATGTGCATTACCTTTCAACCACGAAGGGACTGTACGCATTCAATGATTACGGCACAATAGAATGGGAACTTCACGAAGTCGATCGTGTTCCGCTCGAAGGCAAACTGGAGTTTGATATTGACACGGAAGGCAGAATTTATCTCACAAACACGGGTCGGCACAGGGTAGATGTTTTCACACCGGGCGGCACCTTGAGTTTCAGCTTCGGCGCCGAAGAACTCAGCGGCAATTTCATAATAAAGATTCTCGATAACAAAAACATTCTTATATCGGATATCTTCAACCACAACCTGAAGCTGTACGACAAAGATGGAGTTTTTATCAAGACAATCGGAGAGCGCGGCTCTGACGATATGCAATTCAACTTTCCGAACGGTCTGGAGCAAATGCCGGACGGAACCGTACTCGTTGCGGAAACGAACAATTTGCGAATTCAGCGCTTCGAGCCTGAAATGGACAGTAATATTTCCCCCCACTGGTCTTTGCTCGACGCATCCAATCCCGATTCGCGGTCACAATCACTTATCCATACTGTTTTCAGGCCTATCAACTGGGAGCATTACTTCTGGCCCACCCGCATGCTGTGCGATCCCGTCCATAGCCAGATCTATATCGGATTCTTCGACGATTTCGTGACTCCTGATGGTTTTGTGGCCGTATATGATGAAGAAGGCGGACTCAGGCGCATGGCCGACCTTATCATGCCTTCCGGCCTGCGCGTAGACGCACACAATATGCAACTCGCCCCACGCGGGCTGGTGTCCTTTCTTGATTATGACGCTTTCATAGCAGGCCTCTGGAACCCGGAAACCGATTCGATAGAGCCGCCGCCGGGCAGCGGCATTTCTTCGACGCTGAACAGACTGCGCAGGAAAACGAGTGTCCTGTTGTGGATTAAAGGAATCGGGCAAGGCGGATTGATATTCTGTTTCATCCCTTTTACAGCGCTTATGGTTTACGCTCAATTCATGCTTGCAGAATCCCGTGTTCGTGATCTGAATATCCGCACCGGCGACAAACCAGTCAGAATGGCTAAAAACCGCTTTGTCGCTGTTTTGCTTTCAATTCTTGTCCCCGGCCTGGGGGATGTATACCTGGGGAATATAGTCCGGGGCACGATCCTAATGTCGTTTTTCATATTCCTCTGCTGTCCACTGTATGGCCAGTATGCCAACTTGTATGAAGTCATGTATATTCCCTTTCAGCTATGGTTCGAAATACACATGGTGCATATTAATATACTTATCGGAATGTCTCTTTTTATTCTCTATACAGCAAGTATCATTTTTGTTGTTACAGGCTGGAAACAACAGAACAACCGGGTCGCCAAGCCCCGTTCCAGGGAATAGGTTCGACAAATAACATTCCTGAATTTCGACCCGGATAAAGCGGAAAACTATTCAATCGGGCCAAGCTTCTGCAATCGGAACCCGTCTTCCCTGTTGTGCATGTATGTGCCGACGAAATTTCTTAAATGTTCATTCACCCTCGCCGGGTCTCCCATGGGCAGCGAACACGCTGTTTCAACACATGCGTACAGAGTCGGCTCCGGTTTAGCCTTATACGGCAATTGCCCGAGTTCGTTCGCATCTTCTACCGGATCAAGTGTCATCACCACTTTATTAGGTTCATAAAACCTCCGGGCTTCGCGTCTGAGTTCCGCCGTGACACTGTTGTTCTTGTCACCGACTATCGTTAAGACCAGCGCCTTATTTGTGAACCTGTGAACCGTTGCCGCATAAACCGGGGGAATTACCGAAGACGCCGCCGAATAATCGCCCGCAAAATCCTCAAGCGTTTTTTCAGCTCTTGTTATAAACGTCTGAATTCCGGCTATAATATTCAGCCGCCTGAGACAATCCGCCATTATCATGTTTGTCTCAACCGGTTGATGGTCACCAACAAGCGACTTTATCAACCGTTCATCAGTTACAACCGCCCTGTAACCTCCGCCCGACAGATTGGTGAACCTGGAGTTGATCAGCTTCGCGATTTTTACCGCACGGTTTAGATAATCCGTCCGCCCCGTGCTTTCGTAAACTTCAATCATTGCATCGAGCAGATAAACATTGTCCCTGAGAATACCGTATGCTCCCGTGCGGCCCTTGCCGTCAATGTAGTGAGCGACTCCTTTTTCGTCATTCCACAGCTTTTCAAATAAGTAATCCATAGTATTGACAGCATTATTTCTTAACCCGGAATCAGACAGAGCATCAGCAGCCTGTATCAGATTCTTAACAAGAAGAGCATTGCTGTCGGCATAGACGTTTTTATCAATAGCGGGCATTCCAATTTTTTTCCTGCCCGCATCGTCCAGCGAATAAAACGCGGCCCCTTCCATATAGCCTGCCGGCCCCGCAAGATCCGAATACTGACTGCCCGAATAACCGCCATTCCTCAAACTTAAAAAACTATTAATATAATCCAGATTGCTTTTTATCATTTCGAGAAAATATTCGTCGTCATAAACCAGATACGCACTCGACAAAACCCCAATTGCCCTTGCATTCTCATCGAGTAGTTTCGCCCTTCTGGCTCCGGGACCTTCCATATCCCCGCCAAGCCTGAACATCCCGCCCCAAACAGCATCAAAATATGTTTTCAATCCGGTGGACTCAACATTCAGGAATATTTTCTGTTCATCATTTTCATCGACCGACTTTTTGAGATATGCCATTTCCAGCTCATCGTACCCCGGCATACCTGAAGCCTGCCCTTCCGCCCCTATTTTCTTTCTATCTTCATCAAGCGCTTTCCTGAATAATCCATATGCTTTGCCGAGAATATCTTTATTCAGCTTCCCCGGCTGCTTCACCGGAAGATGCCACCATGCCCTGCTGCTGAGTGGCGGAGCCGCGAGCTTTCCCGAACGATAGTCTTCGGTAACATGCTCGAACCATGATTTGAATTTTTCCACTTCACCCTGCACCGGTACATTTGAAACCAGCCCGCCGGCAGGAGTCATTACCGCATTCAAATATTGCCTGTTGAAAGCCTCGAATACATCAGGCCTTAAATCACAATTAACCCTGACCGGCACAAAATATTTGTCTACAAGCTCCGCAATTTCAGGCCTTGAATAAACCTGCCTGTCCGTTTCTATGCTCAGGTGATTCCAGTTGGAGTACAAAAAGATCAAGATCAACTTGTTTTCTTCTTTTGCTCTATTGAACGCAGCCTCTCCCCAGCTCATCCACTCCAGCTTTTCACTCATTTGATAAGGCCGCTCGACCGGCAGGTCAGATCTCCGTCCACACGAATTCAAAACAACAGCCAGCGACAAGCTCATCAGCAAAAGAAATATGATTTTTCTCATCAGTACCACCTGTTATATTTAATAGAAAATCAAAAAATATCAGTCAACCGGGTTTTCAGGCTCTATCTCTTTGTTTTCCTCTTCCGGAAAATTCACAAGAGATTTCAGCACCATTTCAATTGAATCTATCGATAACATGCCTTCTGCGGCATCATACAGATCAAGTTCTGATGTCAACCAGAAAAACGAAGGAAGCCCCTGGACGCCAAATTCCATAACAAGATCCTGTGCCTGAGGATCATCAACGTTGACTTTTACAAAATATATACTATCTCCATATTTAGCTTCCAGTTTTTTCAGGTCCGGCTCCATGACCTGGCAGATGGAACAACCATCAGAGTAAAACTCGAAAAACAATGGCCTGCCTTTCTGGTTTTCAAGAATCGTTTTTCCCATGCCGACAGTCTGTTCCGGGGCTTTCTTCGCAAGAGAAGAACCATACACCATTATCACGACGAAAATCAGGAAGCCTGAAAACACTGCGATTTTCTTCAACGCACTCATCTTCATTCACCCAGTATACTTTCAATTACATCATTCGGCGGGGGCACTGATCCATGATAAATTTCATTGCCCTCAGCGTCTATTACAACAATCAACGGCAAAGCTAAAAGGTTGAAATATTGACCGGCAGTTCTTCCGTCCGGGTCTCTCACAACAGGATATTCAATTCCGTATTTCTTCACGAAGCCGTTTATAATCTCTTTTGAATCACCTATATTGACTCCATAAACAGCCAGTCCCTGTGAAATATATTTCCTGTAAATACTATTATTCTGAGGCACTTCATGACTGCACGATTTGCACCAGCTCGCAAAAAATGCAAGATATAAAGGTTTTCCTTCCGACAATTCTTCCAACGATTTCTGTTTCCCGTCAACATCAAAAAATACCACTTTATCCATGGGGATTATCCCATTTGCCTCTGCCTGCTTTTTTTCGCCGCTGCAACCCGCAAGCGCTGCAATTGCAAGTGAAATCACAAGCAATCTCTTTAAGCGTGCAATCAACATGTTATATTTCTCCCGTATTAAGTAACTGATAATTAACTTAACCTTTCATCAGCTTTATTGCAACAAACAAGAAATATCCACCACATACAATCATTGCAATGCCGAAAAACCATTTAACAAATTCCATCCATCGACCTGACTTAGGCAATGCCGCCAGCGCGCCTGCAAATGTTCCGATTACCACGAGCAATATCCCCATGCCGACCGAAAAAACAAAAAGAAGCGAAATCCCGTAAATAACATTCTGCCCCCTGGCAACGAGAGTCAATATCCCGAGCATCACAGGGGCGGAACACGGAGTGGCAATCAATCCTGAAACCACACCGACGGTAAACGCGCCAACATATCCCTTTTTCTGTCCGCCCGAAGATAAATTCGTTAGAAAACCAGGCAGGGGAATCATGAACAAATCCAGCATCGACAATCCGAGCAAAATAAAAATCACCGCTATTGCAATATTAACGCCCGGGCTCATTACCCAACTTCCGAATATCTTTCCGGACAGAGCCGCAATCGCACCCAGCGCGGAATACATAACAGATATCCCAAGCACATAACTTACCGCCATGAGAAAACTGCGCATCCTGGATGTCCCACGGGAACTCCCGCCCAGATAAGCCGCGGTAATTGGTATCATTGGATAAACACACGGAGTAAGACTGGTCAAAAATCCGGCAAGAAATGCCGCTCCATAAGCAATCAACGGCGCCCCGCCTACATAACCCGATAATGTTTGTTGTAATGAGTCAAACATAACTGTAATTATCTATCTACCTTCTAAATTAAACAGTTGCAAATTCTGAATGTTCCCTTATACGCAGGATTAAACAAGAGCCTGCTGCAAAAGCCGCCGGGCTCGGAAAAGCCTCGATTTAACCGTACCGACACTTACTTCCATGATTCCCGCTATTTCATCGTTAGTGAACCCATGAACATCGGAAAGAATGAAAGTCATTCTGTATTCGTCCTGAAGATTTTCCACAGCCCTTTTTATTTCATCAGGAATAAATTTTTTCAGGAATATCCGTTCAGGATTATCTGTCGAACCCGTCTGCAAACTCGTCACTCTATCATAAATCAGCGTATCAGCCATATCATCAACACTTACCTGCTCAGGACTCTTCTTGTCTTTTTTAAACCTGTTGATGTATGTATTTGTTAAAATTTTGAAAATCCATGCTTTGAAATTCGTTCCTTCTTCAAACTGACTGAATGCCCTGAATGCCTTCAGGTAAGTCTCCTGAATAAGATCCTCCGCATCTGTCCTGTTCTTTGTCATCCTCAGGGCAGTTCCATACAATATGTTAAGATACGGCATGGAGTATTCCTCGAACCGCTCTCTTTTTTCTATTTTACTTGAAAACTCCATCAATGATGGCGCCTCACAAACTGTATCAAATAAGTTCCGGTATATGAGAACTCAGTTTCTCGTAATCCTCAAGTTCATTGAAGTCAACAAGACAATGTAATGCAGAATTATCTGTTCTTATACCGGCTTCATGAGCGGCGGCAATCGGGTTCAAACCTCCTACAACAGCAATCCCTATCATTCCCTCGTTCACCGGAACATTCAATAAAGGCTGGTTCGGTTTACCGACGGCAAGGATTCCAACAAGCCCAAGCTCCTCAAGCTTTTTCTGCATCATTTCCATCTTGGCTCCAGCAACCATTGGCAGCTCCCTGAAACTCGCTCCTATCACACCGCTCTGTCCTCTTGCCGCCATTCCAACACTTGTCATTCCTGCTTTCAAAAAAACCTCAAGAGGATCAACGGTAGTTCCAAGATAATCTACAAGCTCAGTAAAACATGCCGGTTTCCCGGATTCTATTCTCAACAGTGAGCCGAATCTGGAAAATACCGGAATTCCTTCCTTCAAAAGTAAGCCATTAAGCGTCACGCTGCAAATCGTACCAATTCCTACCATGCCTTCAGGAACAACCATTTTCCCGATTATCTCCCCGGGTTTTCTCAAAAGAGCAAGCCGGCCCATCCCAAGCCCTGCCCTGAACGCAAGCTCTATCTCCGATATAGCCTTGTCTATCCTTTTTATCGGAATAAACGAAACATTCAGTACAACCGATCCTTCTTTTTTCGCAGTGTCAAAATTCATGTTGTAACTCAGCCCGTCTACTTTCGACACAATGAACCCCAACCTGCCAAGAATATTTACTCCTTCCAGCTCAGTTATCCCGCGGGCCGTTATCACACGTCCCTTTCTTCTCGATATTTTTTCTGTAAGCTCCTGCTCATCAAGTCTGCGAAGATGAAATCGCACCGTCCTCTCGTTGGATTCGATTCCTGCCATGGCAAGCTCTTCCGTAATCTTTGTGCTGCCCATGGTTTTTCCGGAGTCTTTCAAAATCTTTAATATCTGGTTTTCTAACTTCTTGCTTCTCTCATCCATTTTATCACCCGGAGATACGGCAATATTGCCGTTATATGTTGTTCCACATAATGAATTCTAAATTAGTCATTTGCAAAATGCAAGATATCCATTTTTTAATCATAATCTATCCTGTTATGACTTACATATTCATGTTGTCAATAACAACTTGTGTTATATTATTAGACTGTATGGAATGTTAAGAAACAAACCTGTGGTGGTGAAAGATGGAAAACAATATGACGGTACGTGTTGCAATGGCACAGATAAATGTGACTGTCGGCGATTTTGATTCAAATCTTAAGAAGATTGAATACTGGATAAACGAAGCCAGAAGGCAACAGGCAGACATCGTCACATTTCCCGAACTCGCAGTCTGCGGTTATCCACCTGAAGATCTTCTCCTTAAATCCTCTTTTCTCAGTGATAACAAAATCGCCATTGATAAAATCAGACATGCGACAAATGATATTTGCGCGATCATAGGATTCGTTGAATTAGAAAACGGCGAGATATTCAATTCCGCAGCCTTGATCGACAATTGCAAACTCGTAGATACATATAAAAAATTCGAGCTTCCTAATTACGGTGTTTTTGACGAAAAACGATATTTCAAACAGGGAGACAACCCACTTGTGTTTTGCGTAAATAACGTCCGCATCGCGGTTACCATTTGTGAAGATATATGGGTTGAACGAGGCCGGGCTGAACAGACATGCATCCGGGAGCATGCAGACGTGATTCTAAACATTTCCGCATCTCCATTTCATGCCGGCAAAATTGATATCAGACAGAAGCTTGTTACCGAAATGGCAAGAAGAACCAATGCTTTTGTCTGTTACAACAATCTCCTGGGAGGACAGGACGAGCTTATTTTCGACGGCGGCGGTGTCATAGCAGGTCCGGTTGGAGAAATCAGAGCCTCGGCGCAGAGATTTGAAGAAAACATGCTCGTTGCCGATCTTGAGATAGCAGAGAAAGAAAAAGCAGTACACGATACTAATGGCAATTACTATATTATCAGCCCGAAGCATGAGTGGCCCAGGGACGAAATTGAAAGAGTACCGGATTCAACTATGACGGAAGAAGAGGAGATTCTGAATGCGCTCGTCCTGGGAACAAGAGACTACGTTCTTAAAAACGGTTTCAAGAAAGTACTGCTTGGACTCAGCGGAGGCATAGACTCCGCACTTGTCGCAGCAGTTTCACAGGAAGCGCTCGGGAGCGAGAACGTCGTCTGTGTTACCATGCCTTCAAAATTCACCTCGGACGGTACTTTCAACGATGCAGTTACCCTTGCAGACAATCTGGGAATTAAACTGTTCACAATACCAATATCCGAAATACTCAACTCCTACGAAAAAGACCTCAGGGATGCTCTCGGAGATGACAAACCGGGTATCGAGCACGAGAACCTTCAGGCCAGAATCCGCGGGAACATTCTTATGGCAATGTCCAACAAATTCGGCTGGCTGGTGTTGACAACAGGCAATAAAAGCGAGACTGCCGTAGGATATTCAACACTTTATGGCGATATGGCCGGCGGGTTTTCGGTAATCAAGGATATCCCAAAAACAATGGTTTATAAATTGTGCGATTATATCAACGCGAAGAACGGCAAGGAAATCATCCCTGAAGGCATTATAACCAGAGCTCCTTCCGCGGAACTGCGCCTTGACCAGAAAGATGAGGATTCATTGCCGCCTTACGAGATTTTAGACAGGATAATCCATCTGTATGTCGAGGAAGATAAAGACCTTGATTCAATTGTCAAAGAAGGTTATGAGCCTGCCCTTATCACCGATGTAATAAGACTGATAGACCGGGCTGAATTCAAAAGAAGACAGGCTCCTCCGGGCATAAAAATCACACCGAAAGCATTCGGAAGAGACAGACGGCTTCCAATAACAAACAGGTACAGGGCAAAACCATGTTAAGATTTCCCGGCAGCCGCCGGTCCGTCAATCGCCGATAATTTCAAGTGTGAAAGCGCCTTTAAACTTATCTCCTGATACCACATACACCATATATTCCGGCGCAGGATCCCTGTTCTTTTTATATGGATGCTTCACCCACGGATTTATGAAAACCGAAGTCTTCTCGCCGTTCTGAGCACGCATATTCATTACATTTTTGACATCCCCTGAAAAATCGAACCCCACACTCTTCTCATTACTTGAAATCCGGGCCTTTTTAACCTTTGTCTTGTTGGTCGTGAAATCATGTTCATCAGAACGAAAATCCATTTTCTCCATAAAAGAAACTTCCGTGTTCTCTATGGAGCCGGGATACGTGTCAGGCCCCATGCCGGTCAGAGAAAACCTGTTGAACTCCGCTGGAAGATCGAATCTCACGCCGAGTTCGAGCAAAGCCTGCATCTGGGTCTTCGGCGTTATCAAAAATGAAATGTCCACATTCCCATCGCATCTTACTTCATAGGTATACACTGTCTTGAAATTTCCAGAGCCGAAATCACTTAACGTCTCCGCTTTCAACACCACCACTTCGGGTTCGATGCTCACAACGCCGAACCGGGTCAGTTCTTCTTTCATGGCTTTGAGACTGTCGAGAAATTCGTTCCGGTTGAATATCCGCTGGCTCATTTCAACAATTCTTTTGTTTCTCCAGGTATTTAATGAAGGCCCAATGATTTTTATCTCGTCGCCCTTTTTATAAACAGCCTCTATTTTTCCGGTCGTGCTGTTAAATATTACTTTGAAATACGAATTCCCGATTTCTATATTCCCGGATTCTTTATCCACACTGAGCTTTTCCGCGTTGAAATATTCTCCCCCTGCTACCGTGTGCAGCATCCCGGTTTTCACATCGGCGGCAATTTCAATTTTTCTGAAAGGCAACTCGACCGGAAAACCGTTTTCCCAGTTGTCAATGATTATCTTCTTCTCTTCGTCCCGGCCCAGGCCCCCCCGGAAAGTATTCTCATACAGCTTAACTTCACCCATATAAACAGTGATATCCGCTGAATATCCGGTTCCTTTCCCCGACAGGTCTTTAACCGTGACAACGGCATCAGGATAACCGGACCCCGCGAAGAAATCCGCGCCGAATGTCGCCTTCACCTCGACGGGCAGCACAGGCTCAAGCTCAATCTGATGAGCGCAGACTTGAATTCCGTCCGAGTCATAACTACTGAGCTTCAGTATATACGAAGCATCCTGTTCGACTGATTCCGGCATAACGACAGGCACAATCTGGCTCCCGAATTCATGCGGTCCAAGATTCGAATATTCAGTCGAGCCGGAGGCTATGACATCGTAGTCTTCGTACAGTTCCCAGCCTAGTTTCATACCTTCGAGATTTGTGAAATCGTATCTGTTCTGAATGGAAATTTCCAGAGACTGCTGCCCCGGGGTAAATTCGAGTGATTCGCTTTTGATATAAACCGGAGTGTAAATCTTTTTCACTTCGTAAAAATCGGGCTGCGGACTCCTGTCGTCGTTGACTATGCCGTCAGCTCCGTATATCCCATGCGTGTCTACAATGTTATTATCATCCAGCCACCTGTTGGCAATGTATGTATACGGCTCTGTTTTTTCAATATAATCACCGATTTTATAAACTTGATTCCCATTAACCGGTCTTCTGATTCCCTGGTCGGCCCACAACCATACACATCCTCCGGCGGCTGACTCCTTCTCCCATACAACATCCCATATCTCTTTCGTAAAAAAATGCCTGCCGAGGGAATGAAGATACTCAGTCATGATAATAGGCCGGCCTTGGTCCAGCGACTCCTGATACTCGCTCAGACTCCTCAACCTTTCCGGGGTTGGATAATGCGGCGCAACTATATCCACATCCATTGACAGATCCTCCCCCATTTTACCGCCTTCCACCCCTGTTCTTGGAAGCAGCAACGGCCGGGTCGAATCCATTTTATGCGTAAGTGAAATAAGTTTGGGATGAGCTGTAGTCCATGGATTCTCATTTCCCAGACTCCATATTATTACAGACGGGTGATTCCAGTCCCTTGTCAGCGTCTCAATGACTCTTGTCTTGAGCAACTTATGATGATCCGGCAAACTCAGCAAATGATCACCATGCCCGAAACAAACCTCGTCAATCACATAAAACCCCATCCTGTCCGTGTGATATAGAAATTCGGGGTCCGGCGGATAATGAGAACACCTGATCGCGTTGATGTTTCCTTTCTTCATCATTTCAAGATCTCTCAGCCAGTCTTCCGTGATCAGCGCTTTGCCTCTCTCTATTACGGTCTCGTGCCTGTCCACCCCTTTCAGTTTCACGGGAACACCGTTTACCAGTAGTTTCACGCCTGAAACTTCGATCTCTCTGAAACCTATGCTTTTACTTATTGTTGAAAGAACTTTATCTCCCGATGATAACTTCATCACCAGCGTGTACAGATTCGGAGTCTCCGCGGTCCACTTCAGCGGGTTCTTCACGTTTTCACTGAAAGCAACTTTTATCTTTTTCCCTGATTCGATATCCGCGCTTTTGCCCGCGGCCAGCACGCTTTCACCTTCAGGCGACAATAACTCAACCGTTATTTTGATTTTTGATTTTTCCTGAGATTTATTCTCTAAATAGGCGTCAATATTTAATTTCGAATCTATGTATTTACTGTCCAGATCAGTTTCGACTTTCAAGTCACTGTAATGTATCGATGGAACTTTATACAGATAAACATCCCTGTAAATACCGCTCAAAGACCAGGAGTCATGGTTATCAAAATCCATTCCCATCACGCGGCTTTTCATTACTTTTACCGCAATAAGATTTTTCCCGCCCGGCCTTATAAATTCAGTGACATCATATTCGAAACCGGTGAAGCCCCCTTTGTGATACCCCAGATATTCTTCATTAAACCAGACTTTCGAACCGTAAAGAACGCCCTCAAAATGAAGTATTAGACGCTCGCCCTTCGAAACCTTCGGCACTTCAATATTTTTCCTGTAAAAACCGGCGTAATCAGAAGGCATTATGTACCTTGCTTCTTCAAAACCCGCAAGCTCCCAGTTCAAAGGCACATTAATGATTCCCATCCCTGAATCCAAAAATTCGAATTTATAAAATTCTTTATACCCTGCCTCTTTTTCAGGAGACACGACATCAAGCATCCACTCTCCATTCAGCGATATTTTGCCGCTTTCAACAGGTATGCACGTTGAATATGCTGTTGTTGCAATAAGCAAATAAACCATGGCCGCAACAAAATGTTTTATTGCAATTCTGATTTGCACTTTCATAGCATTCTCCTCAAACAGATGGAATTAAATCCAACAAGTTAATTAATATTATCAAAAGATGCACATGAATGTCATACAAAATATATTAATGTTAAATATTGAGATTACAAAAAACAGCCAGATGATCCGGGGCATCTTGAATAGGCTTCCCAACAGGATATCCATCCAGCCTTTTAACATCTGGCGCTCCCCCCAGTGTTACGCATTTCCCTCCGGCTGAATTCGTAATCACATGGTCAAGAACCCTGCCGGCACATGTAACATAAGGCGGATCATGCTCAGCTATACCACTTAGATAATAATAACGTTTCCCTTCGCCAACATGCTTAAGCCATGATGTTACATCCTCATTTTCAGGAGAGCCGTTATAAGGATCCATATTCATATCGCCCATAATCAGTGTTGGAACTTCGTCGAGCGCAAGCGGCAACACATCGTCATAGCCTTCGAACATCCTCTTGATTTCCCCCGCGCGGCACACGCGATCCGTTGCTATAGGGTGGCCGTTTACGACACGAATCCGTTTGCCGTTGACTGACAGATCCACCCCGAATATAACGGCGCTCGGGCTACATCCGTCCGGCACATCGTGTGTCACAGCCGCCTCCGAATAACAGATTTCCCCCGGTTCACACCCTGCAACATCTGCGAATCCCTTTTTGACTCCTATGCACTCGTAATTCATTCTCCCGTCACATACAATCGTGTAATCCGGCCCGAGCAGTCTGCGAACCTGCTGGTAAACACTTCGTTCTTTGTATCTGTAACATATTTTTTTCTTGCTTTTTTCAGGTTTCTTTTCAGCACAATGATCCGCGTTATAAACTTCCTGAAGAGAGACAATATCAGGATGTTTTTCCGATATGCCTTCAGCAATTTTCTTTTCCCACGCAGACAGACACAACTTATAAACATAATCCGAACCGCAGTTCATAACATCCGCATTGCCTACGTTGGCGGTAAGCAAGCTGAACTCAACAATGTTTTCTTCCGCAATTGAAATTGTTGACATAAGAGGAAATAATAAAAGAGCAAAAACACATGATGAAATTCTTCCCATACCAGGACCTCCCACAGGCCGCTGAAACTCAATGCACATTTTATCACAGAGCATGCATGAATCACAGCCCGCAGGCAATAGATAAGACGATTACAAGAGATGCAGGGTAAATATTAAACATCCCGGTCTATCTGAATATCATTCATCCTTTTTCGTTTAAGAACGGATTGGAGACAATCTTTTATCTCCTCCATTTCACATGGCTTGCATAAATACCTCTGCGCGCCAACGACATATCCCGAGAGTTTGTCAGTCAGACTGTTTTTTACTGTAAGCATCACAACAGCACTACCCCTGGTCCTTCTGTCATTTTTAATATCCCGGCACACGTCAAATCCATTCTTAGACGGCATCATGACATCCAGCAGGACGATATCAGGCTTCTCATCAATGATCTTATTCAACACCTCTGAGCCATCCTTCGCCTCGACCGTGCGGTAACCTTCATCAGACAGATACCCTCTGAGAAGCTCGCGGAAATCGTCATCATCATCCGCAATTAATACTTTAGCTTCTTCAATCACAATAAACCCCAAACTTAATAATATTCTATTAATTTAATAGCTTCGCTGTTCGTACTGCTGCTGTTCTTCGTCATCAGGAATCGGGACGATAAGGACATCGGATTTAACATCGTCTTCAAGGCTTACCATCACATAATCCATTGATAGCCTGTATTTCTCGACAAATTCAGGATCTGCATTCCTAACCAGCAGTACACCGCCGACATTATCCCTTGAATTATCCAGTATACAAATTTCTACTCCCGGATATAACGCCCTGATTCGCCGTTTAATTGGATCCAGCGTGTAATCCATCATACAACCCACCTCTAAATATTATTTATATCCCCGGTGCCTTCTCTTATAACATATCGCCCATCATTACTATTGCCCTTGCGATATCAGCCATAGGTTTGTTCTCTTCCTGGCTTTTCCTTCTGATTGAGGAATACGCATCTTCCTCTGTCAGGTTTTTCTTATTAACCAGTATGACCTTTGCCTTTTCTATTGCATTGCGGTTTTCAATTGTTTCTCTCATGTCGTCTACCGTCGCCTTCAGAGAAATCATCTCCCTGAAACGATCCATGGTCAGCACTATAGACGGGATAATTTTCTCTATAGTGATAGGCTTTACCAGATATGTAAAAACACCTGTGCTTTTTGCACGCTCAATGTAATTCGGCTGGCTGAAAGCTGATAAAAACATTATAGGCCTTGGTTCTATTGCATTTATCCTTTGCGCCACTTCTATCCCATCCATATCATCCATTTTGATATCAAGAATCACCAGCGCAGGATCAGTCGTCAGAGTTAAATCCAGAGCCTCCTGTCCGGAATATGCAACCCCCACAACCTTCATTCCGATAACTTCAAGCTGTTCTTTAAGCATATCGGCAAGGTCTTTATCATCATCAACAACAAGCACAGTTGTGCCTTCCAACTCTTTGACTATTTGTTTATCCATAGTTTTTCCCTGTTTAGACATACTTTTATAGCGTGTGTTGATACACAGGATGAGGTCGGTCGGAATCTTAATATTAGTACTAATTAATAATTTTAAGTTTGTTAAGACACGGGTCAAGCAAAGAACTTAATATTTTTTTTAATTTAAAAGTTTGTGAAATTAATAACAAAGTCGCCTTCGCTACCTTTTCAAGGCACTTTTTTCTTAGACAAAAAGAACCTTATGTTGTAAAAGAAAAACGGATCGCGTATGCGTATTGCGTTAATAAACAGCAATATATTGTGATATATAAATCCTGATGGCAATATATTCTCATATTTTATGGATAACAGCTTTTTAAGCATTTTATGAGGAATTACAGGAATCATCGCAAAAAGCAACGGTGCTTTCAATATTTCTTTATCGATACAACTCGCACCACCTCCGCTGTACCTGTGACCACTTTCGCCAGACTCTATTCTTGTTCTGTCACTTTCTTTTATTAATCCTTCTTTCTGTGCAATATCCATTATTTCCGTGCCGGGATAATATGTCAGCCAGAACGTTAACAACCTGTCGGGTTTTAATTCACAATAAAATTCCGCCGCCTTTTTGAGCCTGGCCGGATTATCTCCGGGAATGCCTATGATATGATCCACGGAAACCGTAATTTTACGGTCTTTCAACAGTTTTACAGTTTCCTTAACCTGCTCGTTTGTATATTTTCTGTTCAGCACTTCACGTCTCTGTTTCTCATCAACTGACTGAATGCCCAATGTCACAAACCGGCACCCGCTCATTTTGATCAGATCCGCGGACCGCTCATTGAGCGCCGCCGGATGCGTGTAGCAAAAATACGGAAGATCAATTCTGCTTTTATACTCTGCCGAAAACTCCTCAAGCCATTTCCTGTTAAGCGTAAAAACATCGTCCCTGAAAACCACGAGTTCGACATTCCATCTGCCTTTTGCCCATTCCAGTTCCTCTATTACATTTGCAACCGAACGTCTTCTGATCGGGTTCTCGCCCGGCCTGCAATATGCAGAAAGACTTTTATAACAATATGTACAGTTATAAGGGCAACCCCTGGCGCTCATTATCATATATTGCTTCTGAAGCACCGGAGCCCTGGAATAAAAAAGTTCCTTGTCGGGAAACGGCAGATCGTCAAGTCCCCTCACCGTCTCCGGGTCTGCTCCTTTAATTATCGAACCCTTTCTTTTATGCCAGACACCGGGTATCCCCTCCAGCCCGGCGCCCCGCTCTACTCTATCCAATAATTCAGCAAAAACCGAATCACCCTCTCCTACCGATATCACATCGACACACGGCTCATCTATTACTTTTTCGGGAACTGCCGTCACGTGTACCCCGCCAAAAACCGTTACTATCGACGGCATCTCCTTTTTTATCTCTTCCGCAATCGATAATGCCCACCTGTAATTTCCTGTGAAACACGAAAACGCCACAACTCCGGGTTGTTCTTTCAAAATCTTCCGGACTATTTTTTTCCTGAGATCAAAATATTTTGCTACAGCAGGAATATCCCACATGAGATGCCCGCTGAAAACCGCGGGATCAAAAAGAAGATCGGTTTCGTGCCCCGCTTCCTTCGCTATTGCCGAGAGATACTCGATCCCGAGGTTCTCCGCTCCCATGTATACGAAAAATACTTTCATTGTGTCAATATCATAATCCAAGTATCGAAAAGTAAAAACAACTTTCGCGCCAAAAAAAGAAAAACGCTTTCGCTCTTTCCCTGTCAGCTTTCATCTGCCTGTGCATCGATGTGGTTACATTCTTAATTTGAATTTGTGCTATTATAAACATGTCTATAAGTCACGAGTATTTTTATTTTAGCAAAGGCTGACACGCAAGTTACTATGACAAAAAAAAGACTTGACGTTTTGATTTTCGAAAAAGGGCTTGTCCCTTCAAGAGAAAAAGCCAGGGCGCTCATAATGGCCGGGCAGGTTCTGCTCGACGGGAAACCGGCGACAAAGGCAGGAATTCAGGCAAGCGAGGACTCGGTGATAAAGATCAAGGAAAACAAAAATCAATTTGTCAGCAGAGGTGGAGATAAACTCGCCGGAGCTCTAAAAACTTTTAATTACAACCCGGAGAACAAAGTTGTTCTGGACATTGGCGCATCCACCGGAGGTTTTACAGACTGTTTATTAAAAAACGGCGCGAAACTTGTTTATGCTGTCGATGTTGGTTATGGACAGCTTGACCACAAGCTCAGAAACGATGATCGAGTCAGGGTAATGGAAAAAACGAATGCAAGATATCTGAAAAAAAACCAGTTTGATTTCGAATTTGATCTTGCTGTGGTTGACGTTTCATTCATCTCGGTAATAAAAGTTCTGGCACCTGTTTTCGACCTGTTAAAAAAAGATGGGACGGCAATCGTTCTGATCAAGCCTCAGTTTGAAGCGGGAAAAGAGAAAATCGGTAAAGGAGGAATTGTCAAAAACCCTGAAACGCATATAGATATAATCAAAACCACGATTGCCGAAGCAGATAAAATAGGGCTGCATGCTCTGGATATTACATATTCGCCAATCAAGGGTCCGAAAGGAAATATAGAGTTTCTGGCAAGGTTTGAAAAAGAAGACATCGTAATCCCTTCTTTCGACATCGATAATATTGTTCATAATGCTCATATTTATCTATGAAAAAAGCATTCTATTGACAGCAACAAACCCGCCGTTATAATAACAGCATTGTTATATGATTTGCAGTCTCTGGAGTTGCGATTTCGGAGCCAACGATCTTCAGATATTGTTGGTTTTCCAATATTGATCGTAAAAGCAAAAGCTCTGCCTTTCACCAAAAGGCATCTTGTTGATCGCTCATTAACAACGTGTTTTATGGCTGGTTCAAGTTCTCTTAAAACACCACTGACAATGGGAAATGAGCTGCATTTCACTTGCGACAAAGCGGAGGTTTGCATCGGTGCCGAGACCAACACGAATTGAATTTCCGGGCGCTCTGTATTACATTTCAGCGCAGTCAATTCCAGAGCATACGCTTTTCAGTGATGACATTGATAGAAGAAAACTGCTTGAGATTATGGATGCCGCCATCAAGAGATATCACCTTCTTCTGCATTCGTATGTCCTTCTTGAAGATGGCTATAGATTGATGGTGGAAACACCACAGGCAAATCTTACAAAAGCGATGCAGTACATCAACAGCCATTTCACGGCATACACTAATACGAGAAGAACCCAGGCAAAACAAATATTCAAAGGCAGATACCTGAGCACAGTTGTGGAAAAACCGAGATATCTTCTTAAATTATGCCGTTTTGTTCACTTGATGCCCGTAAACCAGGGCCTTGTTTCACATCCTGACCAATACGCATGGAGCAGCCATGCTCAATATGTAATCGCAAATAACCAGATACCCGCAGTACACACGGAAGATGTGCTTTCTTCTTTCGGTGGAACATCAAGAAGGCAGAGAAAAAGATATCAACAATTCATTCAGGCAGGTCTTAACTCGGATTCTGCAACGTTAGTAATCCTGTTAAAGAAAACAAGGATTCTGGGCAGCGCTGTTTTCGCCGCCGGCATCAAGAGCAACAATAACAAAAACAAAATCAAGCAGATAGAGCCGAAAACAATAATTGACAGGACAGCTCTTTTTTATGACATAAACGTTGAAACCATTCTGAATAACAGAACAAAACCCAATCCCGCCCGAAACACGGCAATTTATTTATGTAGAAATATGACAGACATGCCGCTTGAAAAACTCGGGTCGTTGTTTGGTGTGGGGCCCTCGTCGATATGCAATACTGCGAAAAGAGTTGAAGCTCATAAAAAAACAGATACCGATTTATTGAAATCGATAGATACAGTGGAAGAACAGGTAAAAAAAGCTTCTGAATGATATAAAGTCTATATTCCATATAAATTGAAAATAATTTATTATTGTGCTATATTACATCTTCTGAATTACTTAAGTGGATTATTTTGAACGAAAGAGGTAGTAAGAAATGAAAAGGACGTATCAGCCCCATAACAGGAGAAGGAAGAAGAAACACGGTTTCAGGGCAAGAATGCAAACCAAAGCGGGGCGAAGAGTTATTAATGCCAGAAGAAAAAAAGGCAGAAAAAGACTGGCCGCATGATTTCACTCCCAGAACTTCAACGATTCGTGGGCGACGTTACATTGATTCACTGTTCAAATCAGGAAAACGAATCTCAGGAAAGTATCTGGTGTTGATTTATAGAAATTCTTGTGACGGGGAAACCCGTTATTCAGTGTTTATACCACGAAGGCTTGGCAATCCGGTTCGGAGAAACCGGGCAAGAAGAGCAATTCGTGAACATCTCAGAATAATGTCACACCCTGTTGTGTGTGGAAAAGATATTATAATACTTTGCAGAAAACCTGTTAGCGAAGAAACAGTGCGAAAGGCAAAAGAAGAGCTGGGACAAATTCTGAATCGTCTGGCAACAAATTGAAGCCCGATATGGCACGGATAGTAATTTTTATTATTTCATTATACAGAAAATTCATATCGCCATTGCTTCCGCCTGCCTGCAAATTCAGGCCGACCTGCTCGGAATATGCGATCGAAGCACTTCAGAAACATGGTTTTTTTAAGGGTTCGGCGCTGGCTTTCTGGCGAATACTTCGTTGTAATCCCTTCTCAAAAGGCGGTTACGACCCTGTTCCCGAACCCGGAAGAAACAACAGCCGAAGTTTATGCGATACAGGACAACTGCATTAAGGATGCTGATATAAGCCGTGAGCTATTTTTCTGATCTGTTTTTACAATTTTTGAACTTTTCTCACAGTTATACCCATAACTACGGATGGGATATAATTATCCTGACGGTCCTGATAAGGATAATTCTGCTTCCGCTTACATTGAGTGGCTTGCGCGGAATGAAATCCATGCAGCAGGCCCAGCCCCTGATAAAAGAGCTTCAGGAAAAATATAAAGACGATAAAGAGAAAATGAACAAGGAGCTCATGGAGCTTTACAAACGCATTGGTTTCAATCCCATTTCGGGTTGTCTTCCGATGCTTCTCCAGCTTCCGATATTCATTATTCTTTTCAGGGTTTTAAGATATCCCGACCTTAACAATTACATACTTGTCAACACCTCGTTTTTCGGCATGGATCTGACATCTTCGGCAATAACGAAACTTTCGAGCGACCTTCTTGTCAATATTCATGCGATTATGCCGGGAATGATCGATCTCAGTTTCATCGGGATCAGCTTCCTGAAAAGCTCTTACCTTTATACGCCCGCTCTTGTTGTTGTTGCGCTTATGGTCGTAACGACGATAATCCAGCAAATGATGATGACGGTTGATCCACAGCAGAAAAGCACAATGTGGATGATGAATATTTTTATCATTTACTTTGCTTTCATGATGCCGACAGGAGTATTGCTGTACTGGGGAGCTTCAAACGTTCTACAGTTTGCGCAACAGGCGCTTACAAAAACCCCGAGTGACAAAAACGGCGGGATCAAGAAACAGATCGATGCAGCAGCTGCAAAGTCAGGCTCGGCAAAAGGAAAAAAAGAAACCTCTTCGAAGGATAATATATCAAAGCAGCTCTCAGAGGATACTGCTAAAAAATCTGCTGCTGCAAGCGGCAACAAAGCGGGTTCCAAAAAGAAGAAAAAAAGAAGAAAAAAGAAATAAAAAGATGATAGACAGAGATTCGTCTCATTCATGCGACTCTCTGTAAAAATAAAGGTGTGAATCTGATGAAAGAAGTCTTACAGGATGGACGTACAAGAGAAGAAGCTCTGAAACTGGCTCTTGAAACACTCGGGGCAACTGAGGAACAAGTTGATATCGAAGTTGTCGAAGCACAGAAAGAAAGACTTTTCGGGTTGATCGGGGCAAGACACGTAAAACTCAGAGTGTCACTTAAAAAAGGTATTGAAACACAAAAATCTGTTCTTCCTAACGATTTGCCTGTTGACGATTTTGAAGAAGAACCTCAACCAGCTGCTTTGTTATTTAACGATGAAACCCCTGAAGAAATTGTAGAAAATTTCCTGACGCAGGTTTTTGAAAGTCTGGAAGTCAAATGCGATCTGGATATCCACGAAGGAGAAAAAAACATCTTTGTGGATATAGGTGGTGACGATTCAGGCATTATCATTGGTAAATTCGGGCAGACGCTTGATGCTATCCAGTTTTTAACGAATGTGATAATGAGCAAGAAGCACGGCAACAAAAAGAAAATTCTCATCAATGTCGGCGATTATCGTCAAAGACGAGAAACATCTATTACGAAAATGGCAAAATCTGTTGCCCGCAAAGTTATCAAGTCTAAAAAAGACGAAGCGCTTGCTCCAATGCCGCCACAGGACAGAAGGATCGTTCATCTTGCTCTCGCGAACTTCGATCACATCTCGACATCCAGCGAAGGCTCCGGCAAAAACCGCAAGGTTATTATCGCTTACAAAGACTGATTGTTGTTTACTCTATAATTTTTCAATGAATTCATCGTATTCGTCAAACGGGATGGTTTCGCTCAGTTTTTTCAATGTCATGAAAAGAAATTCATCCGTTCTCATGTATCCCGGTCTTGTTTTTGAAATATCGGAAAATATCTGTGCCGCAGATTTGTACTGTCCAAGATTGAAGTACGTCATAGCAATATAATAGTATATCTCGATATCATTGTTGGAAGCTTTCAGGCCTTCTTTCAGAACCTCATATGCTTTTATGAAGTCCATCTTTTTAAGATAATACTGACCGAGACCAACATATGCTTTCGCATTTTTGGGGTCCAGTCGCCTGCCTTCTTCAAGATACTCGACAGCCTCTTCCATTCGATCCTTGTGAAGATATGCAATTCCGAGCCCGACATTAACCATTGATACATTTGGAGCCGTCTCTATCGTCGATTCCCACAATGCGATTTCATTGCGCCAGTCCCTGTTTCTATCTACAGTTACATATATACATGCTGATACCATTACGACCAGCAAAACAATAGCACAAGCCATAGCCGCCCTGCGCTTCATCGCATAAGCGTATAACGCTCCCGCCGCTATGCAGACTCCGAGAAAAGGCAAATACATATATCTGTCCGCCGCAAAAATCCCGAACGGCACCAGATTGAGTGTCGGCCCAAGCGTGAGAATGAACCACCCGATTGCAAATGCAATAATACGGTTTCTTTTCACGGCTATGAAAAATCCCGCTACTAAAACCGCATCCACAACTATTGCTATCAAAACCACCGGTTCAAACAATGAGAATGAAACAGGCACATCGTAAACTATGCTCAACATATCGGGTCTGAAAACGAGTTCCAGGTAAAAAGGAACCACTTTTATGATGGTTAAGAGATGTGATGCGAGCCCTCCGCCGAAAGGCTCTGAGAATATGTTCTCTTTTTGAGAAAGCAGCATATTCAGTCCGATTGTTATGCAAAGGACAAAAACGAAAACGAAGTACTCCTGAATTCTGTTTACAGCCTTTGATCTTCTTGCTACATCAGGAAACAGAAAGTCGAACAACACCAGTACAAAAGGCATTGCAACCGCTGACGCTTTCGACAGCAATGACGCTATCATGCAAAGAAGAGTAACGATGAACCATCCACGAAACTTCGGTCCATCACCTTTCACTCTGTGAAAAATATAAGAAATCAGTCCGATGAGGAAAAAGAAAGAATAAAGCACTTCTTTTCTTCCTGAGATATTGGTAACTGATTCCACATGTATTGGATGAACAGCGAAAAATATCGATGCCACAAATGCGACACCGGCTGCCATTTTCCAGTCCGGCGGTTCATTCACCGCCCGCATCATCGCGATATATATGAGCAGGAAACACAGTATTGTGTTCAAGCAATGAAAAACAATGTTCGTAATATGATATCCGACAGGATTAAATTGCCAGAAATGATAATCCACTGCGTACGACAACATCCTCAACGGCAGGAAATTTGTATAATTTCTTTGAACAAACAGTTTCTTGATGCTTTCCGCATTAAGATTTCTGATATCTTTATTTCTCAGGACAAGAACTCCATCATCATATACAAATTCATGATGTATAACACCTGAATAAATAATTACAGAGAGTAATGCGGGGACAATAATGCATGCTGTTAATACGATTTTCTTTATTCTGTCTTTACTGTTTCCTTCAGATGCCGAATATTCCACTTTTATACTTCCCATAAATGAATAATCACATGCTAACAAAGCAATCCGTCAAAGTCAAAATTCAAGATGCATAAATTTCACTCCAACATAAAAATTGGATAAATCATATATCGATGTATTATGATATAGCATCTTGTTTTGAGGAACATCAACTATGAATGAAATTTCTAAGAAGTACAGAAATTACAGAATCAGGAGCTTCACGATCCTGTGGTTTGTTTATGCAGGTTTTTATCTGACGCGAAAAAACTATGCCGTGAGCAAAGCGGGAATAATGGACAGCTTCGGACTGAACGAAGCGCAGATAGGCTGGATAGGCGGCGCATATCTCGCAATATACGCGCTTGGTCAGTTCATCAACGGCATGCTCGGAGATAAACTGGGATCGAGGATAATGCTCTCGCTTGGCATGCTCGGATCAGCCGTAATGAGCCTGTGCTTCGGTTTCACGCCATCTCTGATACTGCTCGTCCTGGTATGGGGAACGAATGGTTATATGCAATCGACCGGCTGGTCCAACAGCGTCAAATCCATGTCCCAATGGTTCTCCGTCAAAGAACGTGGAGTGATAATGGGATTATGGTGTACCTGCTACCAGATAGGAAGCGCCATTGCAACCCTTATCGCTGCTTATGTCCTTGGCAAATACGGATGGCAATCGGCGTTTACCATCCCCGCTGTAATGCTCATTATTATTGCTGTCGTATATATTCTTTTTCATAAAGACACCCCTGAATCAGTAGGGCTGCCGCCCATAAGCGAATATCACAATGAAACAGAAAAACAAAATGACTCATCGCAAACAGAGTCCGAGGAAAACCGGGAAAGCGTTATAAAAGAAGTTCTTTCGCATCCGATGGTGTGGATGATGGGGCTTTCATATTTTTGCCTGAAATTTGTCAGATACAGCCTTATGTTCTGGCTTCCCCTTTACATGACAAAACAGCTCGGGTATGAACCGCAGGCATCCGGGTATCTCTCGACAGTGCCTGAAATAGCAGGCTTTCTGGGCGTTATCAGCGCGGGACTGATTTCCGACAAACTTATGGGTTCAAGACGCGCTCCTGTTTGCGTGATAATGTTTTTCGGGCTTGCCATTGCCTGCCTGTTTCAAACAAAGTTGTGCGTTATGGGAATAGTTCCCATGGTAATCGGTCTTTCCATAATCGGATTTATGACCTACGGGCCCGACTCGATAATGACGGGCGCGGCAGCAATGGACTTCGGAACAAGAAAGGGCGCGGCAACAGCCGCCGGATTCATCAACGGTTGCGGTTCTGTCGGAGCCGCCATCCAGGAACCTCTGCTTGGATATTTCGCCGTGAAGTTCGGTTATGATTACTTCTTCTACATTTTCATTATCCTTGCAATAATTCCCGGAATTCTTATGCTGACACAGTGGAACGCAAAACCAAAGGAAGAGTAAAAATGCCGATACACGACGACCACATACATCTCAGAGCACATGTCGATCCTGTCGAGGAACATCAACTGGTTCCCGTTCTCGATAGCGCAAATGAAAAAGGGATTATCCCCGGGATACGCGAGCATCCCCTGCTTCCGCCGGATTACAGGCTCGGACCCAGGGGCGACTGCGACTATGCCATGATCGAATCGGAAATTGATCGTTTCTTCGGTCTTTTCAAGGAAAACAATTACCCGGTCGGGCTGGAAATTGATTACATTACAGGCGAAGAAGAAGAAATCACACTGATTTTCAATAAATACGTCGAGAAGGCGGAAAAAGAAGGTCTCGAAATATCAGGAATTCATGGTTCTGTCCATTTTCTGCCGGGCAGCATAAAGTGCGATAACTGGCGGGAGGACACCTGCGTAGACCATGTGATGTGGGATCTCAACGAATCCATATTCATTGCACATCTCAAAGAACGCGGGGCTGAAAGACTGCTGCACGACTATTTCGGCGCGATGGAACGGCTGATCGACCAGAATATTTATAACACGCTGAGCCACATGGACCTGCTCAGGAAATTCGACAGGAAGGATACGTCGGGCAGGAGCATCTACTTCGGAGATGTAGAAGACCTTTATGTGAACCTCTCTAAAAAAGTGATCGAAAAAATCAGCGGGACAGATATGGCCGTCGAGATAAATACTGCGGGGGTTTCGAACCTTATCGGGAGACCCTACATTACACAGGAAATACTGAACTACGCGGTGGAACTCGATGTCCCGGTATCAGTCGGCTCGGACGCCCACACCCCGGACAGAATCGGCCAGTATTTCGATCTCGCCTTCGACATGCTGCGGAAAGCCGGCAGGGATTATGCCGTCACATTTGCCGGAAGAAAACCTGTCAGATACGATTTCACCGGTTGATAGGGTTCCCGCATGCGGGCGCTTCGAGCAAAATCCATTTGAAGAATATTGAGTCAACACTTTACACTTACCGGGTGTAAAATAATTATATATACAGGTTATTTTATAAGGTTCTGTTTTGAAGAATAAAAATCTGCTCAGTAATATCGTATTCTTTTCCGTTCTCTGCGTTGCGGCGGCTTTGCTGTTCCAGGGAATCAGCCACTCGTTCGACGGATACCTCGCATACAACGAGGCATGGTATTCCCTGATAGCCGAGCATTACGGCGGCTTATCCTCATTCATGTTTCCAACTGTTAAAACAGGCCTTGTGGACCTGAACTTGCCGCCTTTTTTCTCATACCTTCTGCACATTGTTTTCAGGATTTCCGGCGGCAGTGAGCCGGCGTACCGGTTAGTGCCCATCCTGAGCAGCCTGTTTTCGCTGGTTCTGATATACCTGACGGGGAAAAAGCTCTTCAGCAAAAAAGCCGGAATAATCGCAGCGGCGCTTGCCGGAACATCGCCGGTTTTCATTCTGACAGGAAGAAACATTCAGACAGACGCAACATATCTTTGTCTGGCACTGGCGTCATTCTATTTTTTTATCAGGGCCACGAATGAAAAATCCATAAAGAACTGGCTGGTATCAGGTCTGTTCCTTGGACTTTCGCTTTTCACAAAACAGTTTGCGGGAACACTTTTTATTATTTATGCAGTTGTGCTCGTGTTAAGCGCGGGCGGAGCAAAAAATCTGAATCGAAAATTCATAGCGCTTATTGCGACAGCGGTGATTATTCCCGGCGTTTTCTATCTCTACCATCTGCTGCTGAATCCAGAAGCTATTTACGCTTCACAAAGATTCGGCGCGGCCGGTCTCGCGGAAATACCTTCACTGAATCAATTTTCAGCGCTGATTGTCGAGAGCCTCTTTGCCATTGGACCGTTATTTTTCATACTGACCCTGATCGCAATCCCGATAAATATAATCAACGGAGAAATACACAGGGAAAAAATCATTCCGTTTTCACTGACCGCATTTTTCTGTTTCTTCCTCGTATTTCATAAGCACAGTTATTACGTTTACAGCGTTGTTCCGTTCGCGGCTCTGTTCTGCGGCGCAGCCCTGGACAAGATGAAATCAAGAGTCTCCATTCCGGTGCTGCTGCCTGTTGTTACGGTTTCAATCCTCGGAGGGCTGCTTGTTCTCGGCACACTGAAATTCGGATATCAGCGATTTCCTCTCGATATCTGCTCAAAAAGTTCCACGGGCGAAACGAATCACGCTCTCATAGTCGAGCACGGAATACTCGCGAACTATGAACCTGTTCTGGACTACTATTGCAGAAACATGGAAATCTTTGATATCGACGCTTTGAAAAAAGGACCGTCGCGCAGGATTTCCCCCGAAAACGAAAAGCATGTTTATCTGCTGATCGTAACAGACGCTGTCCCGGACGAAGAATCTTCTTTGTTGACTACATACTATCGAACGCCACTGGGATTTTCACTATTCGGCTTCGGCATCGGATATATACCCACGCCCAACAGATCATTCACGCCGGCCCGGCTCGTTTTCGACAGAAACGCCCCAGTGAAATGGGGCTATTACCCGATAGTAAGATTCCCGAGTTTTCTGCTCACAGATATCCCTTTCGGATATCACGTCAGCATCGAAAATGGGAAAATCGAAGTGCTGAAAAACCGCCGGTGATACGGATAATTCATATAGCATCGAGTATGCTTTCACAGAACTGCGTAAGAGTATCGTCCCGGGCGCCCATCACAACAACAACATCTCCATCCGTAACATCCCGGGCGACAGAAGAAACGATGTCGTCCCTGGATTCAAAATACTTTGCAGTTTTTCCGTTACCGGCAATCGTGTCTATTATTTCAGCGGAAGAAACAGACCTGACCGCCGTGCCGCCTGCATAAAATATTTCAGGCATATACAAAACGTCCTCAGCCCTCAAATAATTCGAGAACACTTCTATCAGGCCGTCCTTCATAAATTTTGTCGGGCCGAATCCATGTGGCTGGAATACGAGATGCCTGCGCCCGGGCAAACCGTCGAGCGCTTCAATGGTCGCTTTAATCTTGTCCGGGTTATGCCCGAAATCATCGATTACTTTTACGCCGTTTTTCTCACCGATAAGATCAAATCGCCTTGCTATTCCTCTGAAAGACGCCATCCCCATGGAGATCGTTTTCATGTCAATACCGAGATGAACTCCAACCGCAATGGCGGCGAGCGCGTTGGACACATTATGCATTCCGGGAACACTCAAATTGAACTGCGTGCCCCCGCAGACAAAACCACAAGAGAAAGGCATCAGCTCGATGGACTCAGCCCTGATGTCCGCCTCTGCATCGATTCCAAAACTTATTATATTTTTACCGGAAGTCCCGAGTCCTGATACCAGATCACAATCAGCATTCAAGATTGCCGTCTCTCTTGTATTTCCGATAAATATTTCGAAAAGCTCTTTGAGCTCCTCTATCGTTTTATGATCTCTCGATATATTAGTTACGATAGAAATTGCCGGGTGATAGTTTACAATCGACCCATCACTTTCATCACTCTCGATAACCATCAAATCGGAACCGCCCGACCTCGCGTTTCCCGGCGAATCGCCATCCGAAAAATTCTTCATCCGTCCGCCGTTGATTATTGATGGATCGAACCCGGCTTCGGCAAGAAGATTTCCGACCATTCCGCAGACGGTCGAT
This sequence comes from bacterium, assembly GCA_035380865.1. Classification (GTDB taxonomy): domain Bacteria; phylum UBP15; class UBA6099; order UBA6099; family UBA6099; genus DAOSYA01. Next base: position 37,975 of record DAOSYA010000005.1, on the reverse strand, counting down.
TTCCCGCTGGTCCCCCCTACACCTACACCTCTCGCGGAGTTGAAAAGCCCGGCAAGCGCCTGAGATCTGTGAATAATATTTATGTCGAGTTCTCTCGCTTTCGCCATATCCGGCACCGTGTCTTCGATCGCTGTTGAAGCGACCACAAAATCGCAATCCTGCGTGACGCCCGATCCATCCTGTGGAAATATCTTTATTCCAGCGTCCCTCAGGCTTTCAAAAAAAATGGCATTGTTTCCCCTGTCGTAATTCCTGTCCGATCCGCATACTTCATGACCATGCCTGACCATGACCTGTGCGATCGAACTCATTCCACTTCCGCCTATTCCAATGAAGAAATATTTTGACATCGGATATTCCCCTTGATGCTTTTTTTGCTTCCGCTGGTGGATTATAACACAGAGAACGGGCTTTAAAAAGCTGATTCGACAAAGCTGCTTCCGGAATGATAAAATACTGCTCAAATAATTTATGGAGACATCATGGAATTAAAAATAGAATCATCTCAGAACGAAGTCCTGATAACTGTAAAAGGAGATGTGAATTACGACAATTCACAGGACTTTTACAATGAAGTAATGAGAGCTATTCAAAAGGAAAATCCCCTGATCAAAATTGACCTTTCAGGATGCAAATTCCTCAGCAGCAATGGAATCGGAACAATAGCCGCGGCAGCTACCGTATCAAAATCCAGGGGAGGAGAACTGGTAGTTACGGGACTCGATTCAAATGTGAGGCATCTCTTCAAGATAACGCTTTTAGATTCAATAGTAGATATCTCGGATTAAACGGGAATTGCCGGTAAAGTCACTTCCTTGATTCGATATCCTTTTTCCTGATCTCTTCGATTTTCGTATTGCGTTCCGAGTTAAACTGATCTTTCTTAGTTTTCAAATCCTCAACAACCTGAGGCAGATAAGCCTGAAGCTCTTCCTGTGTCATCGAACCCTGCATTTCCCTGACCTTAGCCGCAATATTAATTTCCATCTCGGCTATCTGTGCGTCGAAATCTTTATTAATCTGTCGAATCTTTTCGAACGCTTCCTTTGAAAGTGCATTCGGGTCATTTTCAGCCTTGATGTCCTTCGTTTTCTCGAGCGCTATTTCCAGTGCAGATTTCATAACCGGTCTCCTTAAAACTGCATATTTTCAAGTCTTTGAATTCTCTGTTCAGTAGAGGGATGTGTCGAAAACAAAGACGCCATGCCACCTCTGAAAGGATTAACAATAAAAAGATGGGATGTAGCGGAATTTCCACCTCTGATAGAATACCGCTGAGAAACGCTTTCAAGTTTCCTCAGCGCATTAGACAGGCCATAGGGGTTATGCGTTATACGCGCCGCCATCTCATCTGCCGCGAACTCCCTCGACCGGGAAATCGCCATCTGTATAAGCAATGCCGCAATCGGCGCAAGAACAGCAAGAATAAGCAACTCCAGCACATTGTTGTCATCATCCCTGCCTAAACCGAAAAAAGCAGCAAACCTGGCCGTGTAGGACAGCATAACAATAGCCCCGCCCATTGCGGCGGCAAGACATTGAATCAATGTATCCCTGTTTTTGATATGAGAAATTTCATGCGCGATAACACCTTCGAGTTCCGTCCTGTCGAGCATTTCAACCAGCGCTCTCGTAACCGCAACGACAGCGTTATCGGGATCCCTTCCCGTAGCGAACGCATTAGGCACAGGCATGGGGACAAGAACAACCCTGGGTTTGGGAATCCCCGCGCCTGCCGCGACCCTCGCAACAATCTCGTGGAGTTCAGGCGCTTCAGATGGAGAAAGTTCCTTCGCCCTGTACATTGAGAGAACGATGCTGTCGCTGAACCAGTACGAAACACCATTAAAAACAAGCGCGACGAAGAAAGCGATGACAACACCATTGCGCCCTCCGAACAACCCGCCGAAAAACATGCAAAGACCAAAAAGAATTCCCATTAATAGAACTGTTTTTATGGAATTCATAAAGCCAACCTTTATACGGTTTTATTGATACAACAATAGTTTAAAGCAGAAACAGCGAGTGTCAAGAACCTCAATCCGCAGCCTGTTTATAGCCACCGAAATACAGAATTGCATAAGGAGTCGCGTCAACAAATATTACCTCGTCACTAACCGCATTAATTGCTCCTGTTGCTGCAAAAACCTTGAGGCCTCTCTCTGGCGTGGAAGTTAATGTGCTTATTTTATTTTTCATACAGACCTTGTTGCCACTCATTTTTATAACTGCTTCACCTTCGGGTTTTGTTCCCTGCTCAACATTATTTAAATTGAAAACGCCCGATATCCCCAGCGCCGGAAGATAGCCTACAAAACCGGCATTATTGTCAACACAACTTCTGGATGGATCAAATCTCAGATCTTCCGGGACAAAACCTATTACAAGAGCATTGGCCCCTTTTTCAGAATACGACTGGAACGCATTTCCCATCTCGATACAGGAAACCATATATTCTCCTGAAAAACCGAAAGAAACATTGTCGATATCCAGGATCTTATCAATCCCGGAATCAAGTCCGTCATGTATGATTTTGATCGACTTTTCAGGATTCAACGAATCGATCTCGGGAAGCTGTTGAACCGCATTCCCCAGTTCATCGGTAGCGCCTAAAAACACTTCGATTTTTTCGCCGGGCGCGCTGATATCAGCAGACCACCAGTATTCTTCACCCTCGATGGGATTAAATGATATCCTGTCCATAACAGTATTTGATTGACCGGTTGAATAATAAGCAAAAACCTCTTTGACTTTAAATTTGCTTTTTTCAGGATCAACCCAGACTTTGGCCTTCACCTGCGAACCCAGTTCACCGGATCGAGCATTGACTATCTTGACATCAAGAATATCAGGAGCAACATCCTGAATAGTATTGCCGAATGCTTGAGACTGATCATCAAAAATAGTGTCCGGTATTATCTGTGCGCGAACAGAAACACAGAATGTTAAAAACAAAATGGAAGCAATCAATAGTTTTTTCATCTTTTTAACCCAAGCAGTTTCTTTAATTCCTCACCAAGCGCCCGTCTCTGGTCAAGTTCGTTCATTTTTTCAACAATTTCCAGAGCACGCGGGATTGTGCTTATCGCATTTTCGATAGAAGGCCCCAATTCATTTTTCAAAGAATCACTTATGGGGGCCTTTTCCAGCGCATCCAGCGCATCTCTATATTCTAATATTTCGTTTTTAATTTCTTTCAACAGCTTTTTAGAATCCATTGCATCTGAGGATTGAAGTTTATCAACAAATTCTTTAATATTGACAAAATTGCTGCTCGGCAATCCAGCATTTTTCAATTTCAGAGCAAGGATGAGGGCATCGCCACCTGACTTGCTGCCCGCAAGTATTCTGGACGCAACCGTTATTGATCTTACAGAATCATATTGTTCGGTATTCCATGCGTAATCCCCTACAGTAGAATTAACAAATTTTGATAACTCAGCCTTTTCCGCCTCCGCAAAATTATAAGGATTATTCACAAAACTCGTACAATACTTGTAAAGACCCGGCTCTCTGTTTACAAGGGGCCCCAGCGGAGAGAAATTGTCCCCTATCGCGGGCGGTCTTCCCACCGTCTCGATAAACTTCTTAACATGAGCCACCGTTATCGTCTTTGAACAAATGTCTTTCCCCGTCCACCCGATTTCAATTTCCGGATAAAGCTGTTCCCTGAGTATCTTCATATAACGGGTCCGAGTCCAACCCCAGTACTGGTTTGGAACAAAGAAAAGCTCTGCCGTAGGATCATATTCTCTTAAAGCATCGAGCAGCCGGTTTGTAACATCCACTTCAGCCTCAGCAATATGCGTGTATGCCTTTCTGTCCGCCGGAGTTGAGAGATACGGCATCACATCATCAAAGAATATTCCGAATTTCCGAACTCCTATTTCCTGAAGCTGCCTGTATTTAGCGACCATCAACTTGAATTCTTCCGGGTCGGAATACTCCATCGAAAGTGCCGGGGAAAGTGAATATGCAAATTCTATGTGCCACTGATTACAGATCGCCAGGTATTCCCGGAAATGATCCAGTTCTTCCTCAGGATACGGAACTCTCCATCTCCTTCTGAAATACATTCCTTCCTTGGGAGCATAAAGGAAAGAATTCATTTTCAAACTGCCCATCCAGCGAAGGACTTCTTTTCTTTTCTCGTGATTCCATACATCGTAGCCGCCTTCCAGGATACCCCTGTATGAAAACGCCGGAAAATCCTCCACTTCGCCCTGAAAAACCATTACACCCGCTTCACCCCAGTGAATGAGCTGCTCCAATGTCAGAATCGCATAAAAGAATCCAGCAGGCTCATGCGCCCTGATTTTTATTTCCAGCGGATTACCGGAAATCAATATCGAATAGCCTTCCTGTCGCCACGCGGACTCGTGCTCAGGCCCACCCGGTTCGAAAACCACCGATACAACCTGTCTTTCCGACCGGTCATCTTTTTCAAGAATTTTCAGCCCATAGCCATTCAGAAGCCTCTCTCCATACTCAAGCGCATTCCGGCCAACCTGTGAAGAATCAATCTCGACCTTAACCAGATCAGGCACGATAACATCGGCCTTCAAACAGGCAAATTGCGGCATGGGATAAATGATTTCCGAATGATCCACCGCACACGCGGTATCATCTACAGCCCTTGTTTCAGCAACAAATGGAACTGTAAATATCGAAACCATCAGTATCAATATTCCGAACTTCAATTTAATCGATTTCATAATTTCCTGTCCAAAAATTATTTCACATTCAATACATAGTTTCATGATAAGGTACAAAAACCAACATGCAAATGTCAAATTATTTTTTTTGTTTTCGACAGGCGTATGTTTCTTTGACATTTATTTGAATGGCATAGTATAATCACGTTCATGAAGTGTGGCATGTATTATGTATTCAAAGCAGCAATTATCGTTTTTGTATTATCGATATGTGCAAATGCTCAGGACGGAGCATCCCTGGAATCTGAAAAATTCTTCTCAAAAGATTCGTTAATTCAACATTTAATGATTGTGAGCGATAACACATCGCTGAGATATGTCCTTTACGGAGGATCGGAAGAAGGTATTAAAACACTCGAAATCAACTCCGGCGAAAAGATCATCGGCCACATCGAATGTTATGGAAGCAAGGCTTGCAGGCTTACAGGCAGCATTCCTTCGGCAGACCTTCCGAACAAGATTATCACCGCGTCTGCAATCTCTTCGTCCGGAAAAGAACAAAAAGAAAAAATCCTGCTGAATTCAGACGGAGAAGAATCAAAAGTTTATCTGATAAGCTCGATTCCGGATTATTCCGGAGCGCAGCCCATGGTTGTTACCAACAATGACCAGCAGATACAAACTTCAAAAAGTGCAAATAAAGATAGTGATGTAAAAAACAACAATATAAGAGATTTTTCGATAAGCGGGCCGAAACTTACTGTACAGATCAAAAAGAGCGGCAGGAACGATTACCTGATCCAGATAGTTGCGGAAGATCCCCGGGGAGTCGATTTCATCGAGCTGCTTGAAAACGAAGAGTTTCTGGATGTGCAAATTTGCGAAAATCAAACAGAATGCACTTTTGTCAAAAGCCTGAAAAACAGAAAACCCGGCAGAAATAAATACTTCATAAAAAGCATGAACTCTAAAAACGCATTCAGTTTTCAGGAAGAACTACTGGTTTTCTCCGAGCAATAAAAATTATTCTCTATCAAAGTGTTATATAATTCACCGGCAATCCTGTTAAGTGGAACAACTCTGTCGATGAGATTCGCATCAACCGCCACTCTCGCCATTCCATAAATAGTGCTGGACATCCTGTCCTGAGCAATTGTGTAACCACCCTTTTTCTTGATAATTTTCAAACCTTCCACGCCATCGTGTCCCATTCCCGTCATTATGACACCGAGGCACCTTTCCCCGCAGCAGGACGCCATGCTCTCAAAAAGCACATCTGCACAAGGCCTGAAAAGAACATCAGATGGTTCACTATCCAGCTTTACCCTCAGGTTCGAGTTCGAGTACTCAACCTTCAAGTGCATATTGTCCGGCGCGAAATAAACCATGCCGTTTCTAATCGACTCACCATCCTCGGCGAGCTTTACATCTATATCGCAACTATCGTTAAGTTTTTTTACTATGCCGTCAATAAAACCGGGGATTATGTGTTGAACGATAAGTATCGGCACAGGAAAATCGGCAGGCAGAAGCGGAATCAGTTTTCCAAGCGCATTCGGTCCCCCGGTCGATATTGCTATCCCCACGATATCGTATTGCCTGTCAAGCGACAACTCCGCTCTTATCTTCTGTGAAACCTTATCGTCATTTTCTCCGCTTGAACTGGAAACAGACTTCAACAACCGCAAGGCATCATCTCTTGATGATGGTAAAATGTTAGTAGAAACACCGGTTTCAACGATTTTCAACAGCCTTTTCTTGCTGCCGGGCGAAGTTATCACCGAATGATCCGGGATAGTAATAACATCAACTGCTCCAAGATCAAATCCCTTAACAATAATATGCCTGGATTTTTCATGATCTCTCGTCACCATCAGGATCGGCCTCGGCATATCTACCACAATCCTGCATATATCCAGCAGCCTCGGGCCGGGTTCATCGTCGATATCGATCAATATTATGCCCGGATTTACTCTTCCGACCTCGGCGCATATCCCGGCTTCTTCGTTTTTCTTAAGCACAAAAAAATCTGTTTCTTTCAAAAGAACCGTAAAAAACCTGAACATATAGGAATCCGAAGTAACAATAAGAATCCTTGGGTTCTTTATTTTCATTCACATCATCCGTATAACAAAATTTGCGGTTCTATTACAAATCCGGGGAATCAAGATTGAAAGGGTCAAAAAGCTATCAACACCTGTAATGTCCGGGTACATCATTGACCTGTACCGAAACAAAGATTGGTTCAATCAAGCCGCAAGACTATTCTTCAACCAGCGACAACCCTTTTTCCGTTTTCACTTCAGCGCCGTCTTTACCGTTAACCGCATCGATCGTGAACTGAGATATCATCTGTTCAAGCCCTCTCACCGAATCGCCCAGTGAAACAGCTCCCTGCGTAACGGCATTGGATTTGGCTGTCGTGTCTTCAGCGATTTTGCCGACATTCGACATTTTTTCAACAATCTTATGACTTGACTGTGACTGAAGAAGGGTAGCATCCGTAACCTTCTGTGTCAGGTCCCGCATTTTTTCAATCTGCGATTTAACCCTGTCTCCCTCACCCTTTTGCTTGCTTGTCGAATCCTGAATCTCGTGAGCTCTGACATTGATGTTCTCCATGGCAAGCTCCATCTGGTTGCTTCCTTTGTCCTGCTCGCTCGTTGCGGAAGTAAGCTGTGTCGATATCCCGTTAAGAGTTTCAATAGCCTGTGAAATCTGGTTTCCGGCCTTGCTCTGCTCGATAGTCGAGTTCTTGACCTGCTGAGCGATCTCACTGAGTTTATCGAACGAACTCTTGACCCTGTTGGTGCCTTCCTGCTGAGTCTTTGTTACCAGAGTAACATTGTCCGCTATCTGTCCGAGGTTCGTCATTGTCTGTTTCACTTTGTCACTGCTCTGGGTCTGTCTTTCAGTCGCCACGGAAATCTGCTGCATGAAGTGGCTCGTTCTCTCAACGCTGGCGACGATATCCGCAAGCGCATTGCCGGCTTCGTCTGCAAGGAACGTCCCTTTTTCAACTTCTTTAACACCCTCGTCCATAGCGGCAACTGCCTTTTCGGTTTCATTCTGTATGTTTCTTATAAGCCGCTCGATCTCTTTAGTTGCTTCCGTCGATCTTTCCGCAAGCTGCTTGATAGAACCCGCAACAACATTGAAGCCGCGGCCTTCTTCCCCGGCTCGTGCCGCTTCTATCGCCGCGTTCAACGCCAGCAAATTCGTCTGATCTGCAATTTCACGGATAACATTTATGATATCGCCGATCTGAGCCGAGCTGTCCCCAAGCTCCCGGATCTTGCGCGCCGTGTCACTTACAGTAGCCTTTATGCCCTTCATTCCCTCGATGCTCTGCTGGATCGATTTCCCGCCTGATTTAGCAACCTTTGATGTTTCTTCTGACGCGGTGAAGGCTTCCTTCGCATCATGCGCTACATCGGAAACAGATGATATAAGCACATCGATTTCATCGAACGCATCCTTCAGCGACGTGTTCATGTCAGTTATGCTGTTTGACATTTCATCAATGGAATTCAGCATCTCATCTACGGTTCCCGAAGCCTCGTTAACCGATCTGTCCATTTCTTTCGCGTTGAGCGACACTTCTTCGATCGAGGCAAGCATCTCTTCAATTGTAGACGAAGTTTCCTGAACGGCTTCCGCCATGACTTTTGCGCTGTTATGGACCTGGGCCGTCGAAGCCGACATCTGGGCAATAACAGCAGTTGTGTTCGAAACCTGGCTGGTAAGGTCTGCTACCGATTCATCTATTCTGTATATCGCATCAATCATATTATCCATCGATATCGCTGTGTCATGAGCCGACGTATTCATCACTTTCGAATTATCGGCAATAGTATCAATGGCAGTAGTCAGCTGCTTAACGCTCTGAGAAACATCATCAATCGAATCCGATTGTTCTTTTGTGCCGCTAAGAATCGACTGCGCCCTTTCAGATATATCCGATGAACTGATGTTCACTTTTTCCGTTGATGCGTTTACGTTTTCAAGCATTGTGTGAAGCTGAACGGACATATTTATCAGGCTGTCGAACAGATGCCCAATTTCTCCCTGTCTTCCTATGATCCTGTTGGGAGAAAAACTCAGTTTCTTGGTAAGATCGCCCGACGATATCGCTTCCGCGAAATTGACAAGCTTGAAAAGCGGTTTTGCAATATTGCTCGTTACGTATGGAATAATCAGCATGCTCAGGACTATCAAGGCTACAACGACCACGATCATTATTGCATATATTCTGATCCGCGCCTCTGTCTGCTTGTTCTTGAGAGCATCGCGATCAACCTTGTTCTGCTCGCCGAGTTTCTTCAGAAGCCCTTCCATGAGGTCGATATCATCGGATATTTTGCTTTTATCAACCCATTCGCTGGCTTCCTCGTACTCACCCTCATCAGCAAGTTGCAGTATCTTGTCACTATTTTGCTTGTACTTGTTAAAAATAGTCATAAGTTCCTGCGCCAGCTTTTTATCAGTTTCCAGAGTGACCGATTCCGTCAGCCTTATGACTTTTTCTTCCATCTCGTCACGCGCACTTTTATACTTTGGCTGAGCATCCTCATCTATGCCGACATAATCAGAAAAAGTCCTGTCCAGAGAAAGAATCACGGGGCCCTGGCTATTAGTAAGTTTATCCAGCGATCGCTCCGCATCAGTGGTGTCGCCACTTACAAGGCTTCTCGCGAGCTCACTTGTCACCATGTCGTGAGTTACCATAAGCTGCCAGAAACCTACGGCAACTATCGCCACAACAAGTACAATCATTGAACCGAACCATTTGAACAGTTTACTCTTCAGGCTCTGTCCCTTATCCATATCTTTTCCTCCCGGAATCATGCGTATTTATTGATCATCTCGCTTGCTATACTAATTACTTTTGCTATATCAATAACTATCAGAATATTATTGGAAATTTTGTGTATTCCCAATACATATTCAGTACCAAGCCCGGATAATGAAGGCGGCGGCGGCTGCAAAGCAGCAAAGTCAATATCGAGAACTTCTTTAACTTTATCAACAGCTATACCGACCCTCATATCGTCTATTTCAAGGACGACTGCCATTCTGTCCTTCTTCTCTTCCCTCGGCATCTGGAACAATTCCTTTAGATCAACTATCGGGAATATCAAACCCCGAAGGTTGATCACACCCATGACAAACCTCGGGGTGTTCGGAATCGGCGTCAGCACCATCTGATCAAGGACAGTCTGAACATTATCAACTTTTATTGCGTAATCTTCAGAGCCCAGCGAAAACCATAAAACACTCTGCATATTGAATTGTTCCTCAATCTGCTCACTGTTCTCGCCGTTGTTGTTCTGAAAAAAGTTAATTTCCATTTTCATTCGCCTCTTTAGCGATTACTTAATAAATCCTCAGATGTTTTTCTATAGCCGCACGCAAATCCTCTTCAGAAAAAGGCTTTGCAAGAAACTCGTCTATGCCGACCTCAAATGCTTTCTGCCGGTCCGCGCTCTTTACATCGGAAGTCACCATGACGATGGGAATTTTTCTGGTTTCAGACATTGATCTGACTTTCTGGGTAAACTCGTATCCGTCCATCCTCGGCATATTGATATCCGTTACTATCAGATCAAATTTCCTCTCTGCAAGCTTAACCAGTGCCTGCATCCCGGAAGATGCCGTATCAACCATAAAGCCCATCTTCTCCAGCATCTCTCTCTGCGCTATCCTGCCCGACAGAGAATCATCCACAAGCAGTATTTTATCTGCAACTCTGCCTTCTTCTTCTTTAGATCTTCTCTCCACACGTTTGGAAATATACGGCACTGACTGAACGATCCCGCCCACATCAAGAATCAGCGCCATGGAGCCGTCGCCAAATATCGTCGCCCCTGAAATATATTTCACATCTCCAAGAAAATCTCCCATGCTTTTTATAACAACCTGTTGCTTTTCGATAACCTCATCAACAGCAATACCGATCTTCTTGTCACCCTGGCTTATCACAACCACAGGGAACATTCCCGTTTTGATTCTCTTTTCTTCGGGAAGCTCAAACACATCTCTCAGGTGAATCAATGGAATAATAAGGTCATGAAATTTGAACACTTCTCTGCCTTCTACGCTCGATACATCATAAGCTCTCAACTGCTCCGTCGAAAGAATTGGATCCATCGGAAAAACGAACTTCTGGCCCGCGCATTTGACGATCATTGCCTGGATAATTGCCAGTGTCAACGGGAGTTTAAGTCTGATATTAGTCCCTTCTCCAACATGTGATCTTATATCCACCATTCCTTTAAGTTTCGATATGCTGTTTTTGACGACATCCATACCAACACCGCGACCGGAGAGATCGGAAACCTGTTTCTTGGTACTGAACCCCGGAATAAAAATAAGGTTGAGTGCTTCCCGGTCATCCATCTGGGCAGCTTCGTCCTCTGAAATCAACCTTTTCTCTATGCATTTTTTCTTAACGAACTCAGGGTCAACGCCTTTCCCGTCATCCTCAATTTCCACAACCACGGAATTACCTTCATGGTAAGCCATGACTTTTATATACCCCTCTGCCGGCTTGCCGATTTTCTGCCTCTGCTCCGTAGTCTCCACACCGTGATCAACCGCGTTTCTGACAATATGCAACAGCGGATCTTCAAGCTCTTCGATCAGGGTTTTATCCAGCTCAGTGTCTTCACCCTCTATTTCAAAATTGATCTTTTTACCGAGCTGCTTTGCTATATCCCTTACCCTTCTCGGGAATTTGCTCAACACGCCGGATATCGGCAGCATTCTCAGCTTCATTGTTTCATCCTGAAGCTCTTCAATGACTTTTCCGATATTCAGCCCGTCTTTCATGAACTCCTGGTAAAGACTTTCAATCTCGCTTTTCGTTCCGAAAAGTTTTTCCGTAAGATCATTCAGCAATCGATCCTTCTCAAGCTCCATGTCGAACAACTGAACGATCGTTTCCCTGACCAGCCTCAGTTCCCTCATGTTATGCATCGAACCCTGCTGCAAATGCCCGTCGTAATTGAGATATGAGTCCTGCTGCAACGCCCTGAACGGCTGCAATAATTCATCAAGAGATATGTCTTTTTCAACAACCCCTGCAATTTTTCTGCTCGACTTCAATGTATCCAGAATGTCGCCGACGAGATTAACAAATTGCTTTAATGCTTTTATTTCCTGCTCCATTTTATTGTGATTTATAACAAGTTCGGCAATAAGATTAACAAGCACGTCGAGCTTGCTCGTATCAACTCTTACCGTGGTGGCGGCCGACGGTTTTTTTGCACGCGTGCGCGCCGCTCTTGTTTTCCCGCCTTCGGTCGAATCCCCTGTTTTTTCATCCTCGATTACTGCTTTTTCTTCCGGTTTTGTCGTTTTATCAGATATTGATATTGATACCTGAGATAAGTTTATGATGCCGATTTTGTTAATGAATTTGTATTTATTTTCAAGGCCCTGTTTGTCCAGATCTGTTGCATAATAAAGACAGAACTGATAACCGGTAACGGTTTTTCCCTCACCAAGCGCAATAATCAGCGCCACGAGAAACATTCCAGTATCGTTCAAAGGCCTGAAAAAATCTGTCATGCTTGCAAGATCGCCAAGCTCGCTGATTTTGAACTCCATTTCCATCTGAAAAACGTTTTTATCATCAACAAGCGCTTTTGCTATATATTGTTTCTCAACATCTGAAAAATACCGCCCAACCATTTTGCCGACGGAAAGCCTTTCAAAGATCTCAACAGCGGAAGCCTTTGTCACATAATCTTTTTCCGCCCTGACTTTTTCCAACAACTTTTTTGTGCTCTTTCTGAACAGTTCAATATCAGGCTCCATTGTCGACGGTTTGTCGGAAGTCAAAGTTTCAATCAGAGATTTTACGAGAGAAACACCTTTGAATATTGTTTCCAGAACATCTCCGCTCAATTTAACTTTGCCTTCTTTAAAAGAGTCGTAAACTATAAGAAGGCTCGACAATATTTCATTTATCGACTGTGCCCCCAGGCACAACAAAGATCTATGGAGGTATGATACCGAATGAAATAACTCTTTGATAAACTGCTCGTTATTCGAGTTTTCATCCGCCAGAATAAATTTAGCTTCAATATCAGAAAAAACCGAAAATGATCTCTCAAGCACATGGAGTATATCGGCTTTTGCAATTTCGAAAAGGCTGGTTCGGCCCGCTTCCGGCGCAATCAGTTCTTTCTTTTTCTTTTTTACAACCTGTTTATCAGGATCCGCCGCTTCGGCAACAACAACTTCTTCTTTCGTTATTTCAGGTTCCGGTTCAGGCTCGGGTTCAGGCTCAGGTTCAGGTTCCGGTTTCGGAGCAGGGGCCGGCTCAGGTTTTTTGACAACGGTTTTTGCGCCGCCCTCTACATAAGAACCATTCTCAATTGAAGTAACAACCCCTTCAATCTGATCCACCTTATCAAAAATAGCGTCAAGCAGATTCTTGTCCACTTCCGGCAGGCTCTTCCTGAACTCCTCCATAACATCTTCAATTGCATGCGCGATCTCGCTCACATCCATGAACTCGAGCATCGCAGACGAACCCTTTATGGTATGAACATTTCGCGAAACTCTCTTGAGCAGTTCTTCATCCGTGTTTCCGCTCTCCAGTTCAACCAGATCCTGATTAAGCGAATCCAGGTATTCCTTGCATTCATCAAGGAAAAGCTTAATTGTATTTGCCGTTTTAAATGATTTAGCCATAGGATTTCTACCTCGGCTCTTTCTGGAATACAACGCAGTCTTTCAGCGCGATTAATTTAAATCCGTCAACAAGCCCTCTTATCATCTCCGTTGCTCCGAGAAAAAGATACCCGCCGTCGTTCATTGAATCATAAAACCTGTTCAATATTTCCCTTTTCGACTTATCCTTAAAATATATCAGGACGTTTCTACAAAATATTACATCAAAACCATCCTCATAATATGCATCTATAAGGTTTTGATAATCGAACTCCACAAGTTTCTTTATCGTGTTGTTTATCTGGTAAGTCCCGTCTCTATAAGTAAAATATTTTGTTAAATATTCTTCCGGGAGCTTTTCGATAGATCTCTTTGAATATTTTCCCTCCATAGCTTTTGTTAAAACCTCGGTGGAAATATCCGTGGCATAAATGTAGAAATTCCATATTGAATGGAATCTTATCGTTTCAAGCATACACATTGCAATCGTATATGGTTCCTCGCCGGTAGAGCAGCCTGCGCTCCATATTCTCAGATCTCTGTTTCCTTCGGCAACTTTCTTTTCCGCAAGATTCGGAAGAATTATATTTCTGAAACTGTCCATCTGTGATTCGCTGCGGTAAAAATACGTCTCGTTCGTTGTTACCAGATTTATTAGATGAGACAACTCCCCTCTGTCGTCGTCCGACGATATTGCTTTGAAGTAATAATCCGGTGATTCCGCTCCATATTCCCTTATTCTTGTTTTTATTCGATTTCCGAGGATTGAAAGTTTCGAATCTCCGAACCAGAGTCCGGAAGAATCAAATATCAGGTCCCGGAACATCATAAGCTGTTTGTCCGTCAGTTGAATCATCTATATAAATCTCTTTATTACTTCTTTCACTTTCGCGTAATTAAATGGTTTGGTGAGATACTCATCCGAGCCGGCTTTAAGTCCCCAGATGCGATCCGCGTCCGAGCTCTTTGCTGTCAACATAACTATAGGAATATTTTTAAAGTTCGGATCTCTTTTAAGGATTTTGCACAACTGGTAACCATTCATTCTCGGCATGTCGATGTCAAGCAGTATTAAATCGATATGGTTGTTCTTAACCATATCCAGAGCCTCAATTCCATCACTTGCCGTATGGACATTAAAACTATCTGTGAGCAATGCTTCCCTTACTGCTTCGACAACAACGGGACTGTCATCCACCACAAGAATGGTGGCCTCTTTCATGTATAATTTCTCCCTTCAGATGAATACAGGATAACTCTATTTCTGCCTTCTTTTTTTGCCCTGTACAATGCTTCATCGGACTTGGCGATAAGATCTAGTTGCGTCTTAATATCGTCATCGGGATATCCCGACACTCCAAAGCTTGCAGTCGCGTGAAGAGGCTCTTCGCCATGTCTCTTGAACTCATAGTTTTCAAGAGAATATCTTATACGATCCGCAACTATATTGGCATTCTTTTTTGGCGTTTCAGGTAGAATAATCACAAACTCTTCACCGCCATATCTTGCGATCAAGTCAATATCTCGAACGCTCCTTCTCAATATTTTCGACATTTCTTTAAGTATCATATCGCCCTGCTGGTGCCCGAACGAGTCGTTTATCTGTTTAAAGTGGTCTATATCCATCATAATCAGCGACAGCGCAAGATTAAACCTCCTGGCCCTGCTGAATTCTTTTTCAAGCTGTTCCTGAAAATAACGGTGATTATAAAGCCCCGTCAAGCCGTCCGCCACTGCATACCTCTTTATTTTTTCATACATCCTCACATTGTCTATCACGATTGATGACTGATTGGATATCAATTTTGCAGTATTGATTTCTTCAGGCTTAAACTCCCCGTTCCCTTCCCTTCCACTCCGTGACATCGTGAACATCCCGAACTTATCGCCCTTTGACTCCAAAACTACTGATTCGAATGCCTTCAGGTCCAGTTCTCCTGTTTCCCTCAGCATATTGTGTTCAGGATCATGCAATTCTACTTCCGCTTTATCTCTCAGAAGATCTTTTTTGTCGGTAACTGATTTGAACAACTCCATCATTTTTTTACGAACTGTCAGGAAAAACTCACGATTAATCGGTTTGTACACATATACAAACAACTTGATTCTGTCCTCATCAGAAAGTAAAAACATTGCAATATCAAAATCTATGACGCTTGCATACAAATTTGCAATTGCATGGCAGGTGTGCTTTAAATCCTGCATGGTATTTGCAATTGAGTAAATCTTGTTAAACAGAGTCATTTTGAAAAGTTGTATTTCCTGAAGCTCGCCCGCTTTGAAAATGACATCAGAAATTTCAGCTTCATCATCAGGCGGAAGCTCGTCAGGAATTTGTATTACTTCGGAAGGTTTCTGCTTTTCGTTTAATACTTCGTTCACTTTCTGAATAAGTTCATCAGGATCGAAAGGCTTCGTGAGATAAGCATCGGCCCCGGTTTCTATTCCCCAGAACTGATCCTTTTTCTTGTCTCTAGCTGTCAGCATTATTATCGGGAAATTTCTGAACCGCGTGTCGTTTCTCAGCATGCGACAAACCTGCAACCCGCTCAGGTTGGGCATATCTATATCAAGAAACAACAGGTCGAACTTTTTCTTGTTTAACTGATCCAGCCCTTCAATGCCGTTGCTCGCTGTTGAGACGCTGAAACCTGCCGTCACAAGAACTTCCTCCAGCGCATCGCGCATTACCTGGCTGTCATCAACAACTAATATTCTCATATAAATTCAAATCCTGTTTTCTGTTCTGCCGCCCTGCTCGTCGCCGCCTTCACATATCTGCTCCATCGGTTGACCGCATGAAGGACAAAAAAATTCATATTCACTTACTGCTTTTCCGCAATTTCCACATTCGATAATTTCCGGCCTTTTATCGATAATTTCCGGAATCGGTTCGTTTTCCTTGCTAACGGAAACTTTTTTTCCCTGTTCGTTTTTTCTTTTCGAGCCGCCTGCGATTCTTGATATTCCCAAACCGAGAATCCCCGCTGCTGTTAATCCTATGCCCAATCCTAAAAAACGATTCTTCAACGCTTTGTGCCTCCGCGTTTCTTGCTGCCTTTTATCGATCTTTCATCATCACACAGACTTTTCAGTTCTTTAACCTTTGCCTGTGCCATCTGATCATTGGGATCAGGGCCGTCAAGTATCTGCTGGAACTTATTCATCGCATTGCAATACAGGTTCTTGCCCTCGTAGGCCTGTCCTTCCATGTACAAAGCTTCCGTGTTCGTCGGATCAATCAAAAGCATTTCGTCGAGTGCTTTTAACGCGAGATTGTAGCTCTGTTCTGTTTTTGCGTTCGACGCTTTACTTGTCTGTTTTTTAGCCTGATTCAAATGTATCATTGCTATATACTTGAGCGATTCTATTTTTCGATAATCGAATTTTTTTGCTTTTTCAAAACTCGCGAGCGCACCTATCTGATCATCCGCAGTGAACCTTGACAGAGCGCGATTGAAATGGAATGAACACCTCGCATATTTATTCCCGTAAATCACGAGACCGGCCAGCAACAATATACATAATGCAATTGATCCGTATTTAAATATTTTCGGAAGAAGATCACTCATTTCCATAACGGGTCTTTTTCCCCGCTTTATGACGAAAACAGGTGCTTTATACGGGTCTTCCTCTTCTTCCATCTCACTCAGATATTCATCATACGCCTCGTCCATCTCAGGAGCAGCCGGCGGCAAACTTTCTTCTTCTTCCTGCTCGTAGTATTCTTCCTCTTCTGCCGGTTCTTCTTCATAAGGTTCTTCTGAAAGACCCGCTTCGGAAACAGCCTCAGGCTCTTCCATTTCCTGAAGCTCAAACGAAGGCTCTCCAAGCGTGACATCCTGTTCCATTCCGGTTCCAAGGTCCATTTCCAACGGCATTTCGGAATCTGTAGAAAGATCTATTTCCTCCATTGCTACCCCTTCTTCAACCGACTCCGTCTGTTGCGAATCCGTTCCTTCATCTAATCCTTCGGATACCACCATAAGCATCACCGAGCCCGCTGAAAACGCTCCGACATTCGGGTTCGACGCCAGAACAGTCACCTCGTCGCCAGCATTGGGCGATGCCTTATAGGTTGTCGAGAATTCACCATTTTCATTTGTTTGACCGGAATCCTGCGTGACTTCCCCGGGATCACCTTTGAAGTCGGTTATTTCAAATGATATATGTTCACCCGGAACAGGATTCCCGAATTTATCCTCTATATAAGCAATCAGTTCAACTGTCTGCCCACCGCTTAATTCAGTTTCTGAAGCGTTTATTTTCGTTGAAGAAGGAATACCCGGTGCTACTCTGACGGTGATTTTTTCCGTAACACTTCCGACAGATACATTCACATAGAATTCTCCGGTTTTGTCGGGAACCCGAATATTCGAAGCCGCTTCCCCTGAAAGATCAGGCTCAGCGGTATACACCGTCTCGCCTTCCATCCCTGAAGATACAACAAAAAAAGCTCCGGCAGAACTTCCGGGAATTTCCTCTATCCTGAATTCAATGATGCTTCCGGCTGATATTGGATTCCCGTCAGAAGTAGTTGCTTTTGCTACAACTGGAACAACTTCGCCTGCCCTGCATGTGATTTCCTTGTTTTTAAGCTCAATCTGAAAATCACCGGTTGTCCCTTCCGGGCTCGCCTGTGGTTCTTCTTCAAGATCATAAGATTCATTAAATTCAGGCTCGGCAGCGGCAGGAACTTCTTCATCCATCTGGAAAGCATCTTCCTGAATTGTTTCATCACCATCAAGCGGCAAGTCAAAATTATCGCCTGCGTCTAACACTTCACTATTATCACTGATTTCATCCGTCCCGATTTCAGGTTCCGCAAACTGGTCTTCGCCGGTACCGCCCTCAGGCTCAAGATCAAGCGGTATTTCCATATCGTCTCCCGCGTCGATCGGAAGCTCACCGCCGAGATCCATGTCCGGCTCCGACTGGAATGCTTCAGGCTCATCTGTCGAAAAGCCTGCCGGTTCATCATCAATGTCAAGATCAAGCCCTTCAAGAGCCGCTTCTCCGCCCGCCATGCTCTCTGAAGCAGGAATTGCTTCTTCCGGTTCATAAGGAACAGCATCTGCCGACCCGGAAACATCTTCATCAAGTGGAATATCGGGAAGCCCCGAAAGATCCCCTTCGCCAATCTGTATATCTGAAATGGTATCACTTACTGCGTCTTCGTCAATTGTGGATTCCGGCTCGAAAGAAATGCTTGCTCTATCCGGCGATTCCATATCGAGATCAAGATCAAGAGGATCCGCCTCGATTGTATTCGTTTCTTTTTCACCTGATTCTTCTGTCTCGAAATCCGCCTCCAGTATCAATTCCTCGGCAATGCAATCTGTTCGAGCTGTAAAAACAGCTTTAGCTCCCGCTTCCTCAGGCGGCACTATTCCTACAGAAACGCTCCCATCAGAACCTGTGTTATCTGATGATTGTTCTTCGAGCTTCCACTCTCCATCACTTGCTTCCTTGAGAACAATCTTTACAGGCAACCCTTCTATCGGATTATCAAATTCATCCATCAATCTCAACTTAAGAGTAAATTTGCTGCTTGATTTGACTTTGCCTCCGGAAGGGATAAACATCATCGACCCGGCGGTACCCGGAATAACTTTGAAGCTTTTTTCCACTACAAATTTTGTGTTTTTATGCGTTACCTCTATACGACATGGCATATTGCCGCTGGTAGGCATCTGAAATGCTTTCTCATAAATTCCGTTTTCATCGGTCCTTGCCGCAACATTATCAATAACATTCCACTTATCCCGAGCTTTTCCGAGCATAGCGATTTCAAGATCAAGACCGGGCACAATATTACCAAACCCATCGAATGCTTTGAATGTAAACTTCACTTCCTGCGCCGTGGTAAAACTCTGATCTTCCGGAAAAATGAGTATCTCGGCGACATCAGAAGAATGAGTATTGTCAGTGAAAACCACCGGCGAAACGCCTTCCGCCGAAATCTCAAGAACATTTTTGCCGGCGATTCTCGATCGCTTCATATAAACAGTTGCCAGTCCCTCTGAATCAGTTGTCTGCTCGATAACTTTGAGCCTTTCATCGGAGTCCATCGCGGCTTCGTCCCTGCCAAGATATGCATCATCAAGCGCAGGTTCATTCCTCAATGAAAAAACCACTTTCCCTTCTGCTACGGGAATATCGTTATGTCCGAGAAGTTCTACAGTTATGTAATCAGTGCTTGACGCTGGTGTCGAGATTTCTTCTTCATCAGTTCTGAGGACAATTCTTCTCGGGGATAGCCCAACTTTCCCCCTGGGTTTTTCTTTTTCGATTGCCGGGCCTGTTGCCTCTGCGACGGGAGATCCTGCTATTGGAGCAGAAATACCTTTGCCTCCCTTATCAAGGCCTTTCTGTTTTTTATATATCGATACTGCCTTCCCCAGCGGGCCGGACAATAACGTATCCAACCCCGAATCTATATGAATCATCGCATAAGACGCGTTCAACTCCATAGCTTTCAAGTAGTATTCACTTGACTCATCATCGAGTTTTTTCGCCTCGTATGCTTCCGCCATGTGGTAATAGGCAGCTGCATATTCAGATTCAATAGCTAATGCTTTTTCGTAATTTGCTATCGCCTCATTAAATTTCTGCTCTTCCAACAACTTATTTCCGAGCGTGTGGAACTTCACCGCCTTTGGATCAACCGCCATTATGTTTCTTCATCCTCCTGCGCTCGTATGATGATGGGATCCTCATCTCTTCCCTGTATTTCGCTACAGTTCTCCTCGCAATATCTATTCCTCGATCCTGTAGCAATTCCCTCAGATCGCTGTCTGAAATGGGATGTTTCGGATCCTCTCCCGCAATTATATTTCTTATGTATTCTTTTGGCCTTACCGAAGAATCAAAAAAGAAATCAAAACTCACAATTTCATCTGTTGGTATCTGAACAAACTTTCCCGACATCGCTCTCGACACAGTCGATTCATGCAACTCTATTTTTTCCGCAAGCCTGCCCTGCGTAATCTCCGTATTGAAATTCGGCAAACCCTTCTTGAGAAATTCGCTTTGTTCCTCAATCAGCGCCTGCGCAATTTTATCAAGAACATCTTTCCTGTGTGAAACACTATCTATAAAAAACTTGGCTCTCCTGAAATAATCTCTTATGTGCGTAACTTCTTCTTTTTCCAATTTGCGTGATCCCGATCTGTACCCTTCGTAGATTGAAAGATAAGCGGAATTGATTCTCAAATTAAATTCCGACAGTTCGAGAATCTCATAAGAAAGCTCTTTGCCGTCGAATTTTATCGCTATCGAAGGTTTTGCCAGTATCACAGGTTCGGGAATTCTGCTGACATACGCATTGGCCGGGTATGGGTTCAGATTTCGTCTAATGAAATCTAGCGTTTCTTCCACCTTTGTAACCGGAATTTCAAGCTCTTTCGCTATTTTATCCAGCTTGCTTTTACCGAGATCTTCGAAATGCTCGCTGATGATTCTTTTCGCGAGTTCATTTCCCTTCCCCTCCTCGGTCAGAGCGTCCAGTTGTATAAGTAGCGCCTCGCTCGGTTTCGATGCTCCTATCCCCGTTGGCTCCAGCGTCTGTATAATCCCGACTATATTTAATATCTCTTCTGTTGTTACGCTGAACTTTTCTTTCAGAAATTCCTCATCATAATTTAGAAAACCATCGTCATCTATCGAATACACCAGATATTCACTGAGTTCTTTCATGTCTGGAGGATAATCTGTTGAAAGAAAATTACTCATCAGGTAATCATGAAAAGTGCCTGCCCGGTTCGCGAATTGCTCGAATGGCGTACTGTCGTTTTCGTTGCCCGCAGGTCTATCATATACTGCCTGATCGCGATCATAATGTATCTCCTGCTGCTGAATGAACTGTTCGAGCTTTTCATCTTCCAGGTCAGACTTTTTTCCACAATACTCACACCTGTTGCCCTGCATAGGTCTGTGGCAAAACGGGCATGTCGTTACCTCTTCTAATTCCAGCGCGGGATTCTCAGCCAGCTCACTCTGGATTTCATGCACCAGTTCCATAGATGTCATTTGAAGCAGTCTCTGGGACAGAATAAACTGAGGACTGACTGTCTGCACCTGCCTGACATCTGTGATTTGCCTGATTTCCATTAACTCTTATCCATATATAAAATACTCATAGATGTGTTCCCATTTTATTACAACATTAAACATATTTCTATGTTATTTAATTTTTATAAGAGAATATATTAAATGCTACTGAACAACCTATAGTGAAAAAGCGGGCTATCGACCCGCCTTTTTCACCAAATATCCGCTTCACTACTGTCTTTTATTTACTCTGGTCTTTTTTCAACCATTCAATAAGCCCGCCCGCATCTATTATCTCTCTGATGAAGTCCGGATAAGTTGATGCCGGGTATTCTTTGGACATGGTAACATTTTTGACGGTGCCCGCAACCGCATCCACTTCAAGTTCATCGCCCTGACTGGTTTCCGCCCACAGACCGGACACCTCGAAAACAGGCAATCCAATATTTATCGAGTTACGGAAAAATATCCTCGCAAAAGACGAGGCCACCACACATGAAATCCCGGCGGCTTTTATGCTCACAGGCGCATGCTCACGCGAGCTGCCACAGCCGAAATTTTCTCCGCCAAGCAGAATATCGCCCTGCGACACCGCTTTTCTGAATTCCGGGAACGCGCCTTCCATGCAGTGGTCCGCAAGATAGTCTGGGTCCGACGTGACAAGGTACCGGGCCGGAATTATTATATCCGTGTCTATATTGTCACCGAATTTCCATACTTTACCTTTGAATACATTTTCGCTCATGTTTTTCACCCCAGTTCGTCAGGATGGATTATTTCACCGGCAACCGCGGATGCCGCTGCCACTGCCGGATTCGATAAATAAACCTGGCTCCCGACATGCCCCATTCTGCCTATAAAATTCCTGTTGGTCGTGCTTATTGCAACTTCACCTTCAGCCAGTATTCCCATGTGGCCGCCGATGCACGGCCCGCATGTCGGGGTGCTGACTGCCGCACCCGCGTCGACGAATATCTCGAACAATCCTTCCCTCATCGCCTGCTTGAAAATCTCCTGCGTCGCGGGAAGAACAATCATCCTGACTTTCGGATGCACTTTTTTCCCTTTTATCACTTCCGCGGCCAGCCTTATGTCCGGAAGCCAGCCGTTCGTGCATGATCCCACGACAACCTGGTCGAGCCGCGTCCCTTTCAATTCCCCGACGGGCTTTCCGTTCCCCGGCAGGCTCGGGCACGCCACTATCGGGCCCATGCCTTCGACATCTATCGTGACTTTTTCGACATACTCGCAATCGGGATCGCTTTTAAGGTAAACCCCGTCACGGTCCGTTCGCCCGGCAAGATATTCTTTAACAGCCTCGTCCGGCTCGAATATCCCGTTCTTGCCGCCGGCCTCGATAGCCATGTTGGCCATTGTGAACCTGTCGAATATCGTCAACTGCGAAACAGTCTCACCGAGAAACTCCATCGATCGGTATCTCGCACCGTCAACCCCGATTTTTGTGATGGTCTGGAGAATAAGATCCTTGCCGTATACCCATTTTCCGAGAGAACCTTTGTACTCTATCGCAATGGTCTCCGGAATCTTGAGCCACACTTTCCCGGTCGCCCACCCTGCTGCAAGGTCGGTGCTTCCCACACCGGTCGAAAAAGCCCCGAGCGCGCCGTATGTGCATGTATGACTATCCGCCCCGATCACAAGATCGCCGGGCACAACCATGCCTTTTTCAGGAAGCAATGCATGGCATACTCCGGCACGGCCCACTTCAAAGTACTTTTCAACTTCCTGTTCACAGGCGAATTCTCTCATCACTTTTGCCTGTTCAGCCGAATCAATGTCCTTGTTCGGGACGAAATGATCATTCACAAGCACGAGCCTGCCCGGGTCTCTTACCTTGTCAACGCCGATTTTCCTGAATTCCTTGATTGCCGGCGGGGCGGTCACATCATGCCCCAGCATCAGATCACATTCGGCAAGTATGAGATCGCCGGGTTTCACCGAATCGCGTCCGCTGTGCGCCGCCAGAATCTTTTCCGTTATCGTCATTCCCATTCTGAACCTCCACCGGCGGAAATGCCCGCCGGATTAAAGTTATTATGGGGACATGATTTATTAATGTCAATTTTGTTTCATTCTGAATGTCGTCCCCAAGGGGCCGTCTTCCACTATCATTCCAATTTCCCCGAGATTGTCTCTTATCATGTCGGCGATTTCCCAGTTTTTCTCTTTCCTCGCCACGTTCCTGATATCTATCAACAACTTCATTAATTGTTCGACGATCTCACCGGCTTTTGAATTATTATCACCGGTTTCCCGGAACAGGCCGAGTATCCCCCCCAGAGCCGTTATTTCTTCGAGCCCGGACCTGAGAACGGCAACTTCGGACTCCGTCACGGCGGTGTTCGCATTACTGATTTCCGCCATCACCTGGTTGCCTGATTTTACAAGCGAAAAAATCAACGCTATCGCCTGCGGCGTGTTGAAATCATCGTCCATTGCGCTTATGAAATCCGCTCTCGCCGCCCCGGCTTTTTCGCCGTAATCCCGGACTGGTTTCCTGACCGAATCACCGGGTCGGGCCTTTTCCGAAAGCTCGTCTATTCTTGCCCGGAATATCCCGATTCTGCCGAGCGCTTTCTCGGACTCCAGCAACCGTTCCTCGCTGTACGTGAGAGGCATCCTGTAATGAGCGCTCAGGACCATGAGCCTCAACGCATCGGGTGAAAACTTTTCCAGCACTTCATGCGCCGGCACAATGTTCCCCAGCGACTTCGACATTTTCTCTCTGTCCAGTTCGACAAACCCGTTGTGCATCCAGTACCGCACGAACTGCTTCCCGGTTCTCGCCTCCGATTGCGCTATCTCATTCTCATGGTGTGGAAAAATCAGGTCGTGGCCTCCGCCATGGATGTCGAGCGTCGGGCCCGCCAGCGAGTTCGCCATTGTCGAGCATTCGAGATGCCAGCCGGGTCTACCCTCACCCCACGGACCGGCCCAGCTCGGCTCGCCTTCCTTTGCCGCTTTCCACAGGGCAAAATCCTTGTGGTTCCTTTTTCCGAGCGACTCGTCTTCCCCGTCGAGCACATCGCCCGACATGTCGATTTTTGACATCTGCCCGTAATTCTCAAACGTCGAGATATCAAAAAATACGTTACCTCCGGATTCATAGGCATTACCTTTTTCGATAAGCTCTTTTATAAACTCGATCATCCTGTCGATATATTCAGTCGCTTTCGGGTACACCGATGCCCTTTTAACCCCGAGCTCGTCCATCACTTCGAGATAACTCTTCTCGTTGCGCTCCGCCAGTTCTCTGTAGTCCACGTTCATCTCACCGGCGCGCTGAATTATCTTGTCGTCGATATCTGTGAAATTCTGTATGTGGAATACTTCATATCCCTTGAATTCGAGATACCGTTTGATCACATCGAAGTTGATGTAGCAGCGGGCATGCCCGATGTGCGAAACATCGTAGGCCGTTATCCCGCAGACATACATATTGACCCTGTTCCCTTCGAGCGGAACGAAAGGCTCTTTCCTGTGGGTCAGGTCGTTCGTTACCACTATTCCTCTGTCTATTCCGAGCTCTCCCATGGGTTCCCCTCTCGATGTTGATACATTATGATTTTACCGTAATGGATTGCCGCGTTAAATAGTCCCGGGCAATTCACTCCGCCGCGCCTCTTGATTTATAATAATTATAATTAACATGAACGACCCGGTTGTTAGGTCCGGGGCTCAGGGTATAGAATTAACTTGCATTTCTCACCAGTGCAGGTTAAAAATCGTGAGAATGCCTGTAATACAAGGCGCGGCGAGTGAGTGATCAGGAAGCATACTGTGCGGTATGTAACCGAGCCCGAACCGACGCCGCAACGCAGAAGGACGGGTATTATCACGATCTTCCGGATTTCTCTGTGAGAAATCCGGGTTAAAAGTGTTGAATTTCTCGCGGGAGTGGTTTTATGGAAAAAGTTACAAGATTCGGGGTTTCCGTGCCGCATGATCTGTTAAAAAAATTCGATTCGTACATCAAATCCAAAAAATATTCAAACAGGTCGGAGGCGATACGGGACCTGATACGGAACTCGCTCTCTTCGGAAGAATGGCGCGACGGCTCGAACGAGGTTATGGGATCGATCAACCTCGTGTACGATCATCATACCCGCGAGCTGAGCGAGAAGATCGGCGATTTGCAGCACAACTATTTCAAGAATATCGTATCGACCACTCATATACATCTCGATGCCCACAACTGCCTTGAGGTGGTCATCGTCAGGGGAAAATCGAGTGTGATCCGTGAACTTTCCGATATGCTTACAAGCATGAAAGGCGTCAAGCTGGGAAAACTGTCCCTGCTGAACACCGGAAAAGACCTGTGATACCCCCCCCCGGGCCGGAGGGCCCCCGGCTGGAAAGCTCGGGCTGAAGAGGCCCCCGTCGGCTCAAGGGAAACTTTTGAAAAAGTTTCCCTTAAGGAACCCTTCAAAACTTCTTGAACGCTAATCGCGAAGCGGTGCTTTCAGCATCGCTTCGCGATTAGCTCGACTTTTCACGGGTAATCCTCATGACACGTTGCCCACTAAAGTGTGCATGTATTCCCTGGATTCCGGCTGACTACATGCCGGAATGACGAATGCGGGGGTACAGGAATACAGGCTGACATAGAGAAGAAAAGACTGGATCCCTGACAAAAACATTCAGGGATGACAACATCAAGGGAATTCCGGCGTGAACGACGGCCCATCATGAACAATTGTTTAATGGGCGTACCACCTTAGTGTAAAAATATTATCTGGTGTGCCATGTACAAAGTGTCGTTCTTTGTGCATGAAGTCCTTAGCATGAAATCTTTCAATATTATTATACTGTCATCACTACACACTATCGTCATTCCCGACGGAGATCGGGAATCCTGCAGGGGACAAGAACTGTGGGGTAAGCACTTTCCGTGTCAGGCAAGACATTTATACCGGATTCCATATTATTCATGATAACGAGTATAAACCCAATGCCGTTCAGTTAAGCCTGTCATTCCGGGCCGAGTCCCGGAATCCAGGGGACAGGATGTCAGGGCGGCTTTATGGGTGGGAGGGAGGGATGGGAAGGGTTTACCAAAAGTGAACAGTATCGGGGTTATAGCCGCGTCAAACGTTTAACAAAATCAACCGAAGATTCTCCGCGGGCCGTCACTCACTATATTCTTCGATCACTATCTCCGTCCTGTCTATTCCGTCCGCAATCCTGATTTTCGGTTCCGCGATTTCCGGCTTTGGGAAGCCCAGAACCACGCCGGAAACGCCACCCTCCAGCACGACGAGATCGCCCGGGCTTTTCGTCGTAAGCGCCCCAAGCCTGAACCCCTTCGTGTCCCTGATGCTGTACACCGGCCCGCTCATAACGGATATCCGCATTTTTTCCATGCTGATGTCCGTCCCATCGGAAACGCTCACCCCGCTGACGGCTTTGATCCCGATATTCTCGAACCCGATGTTCCTGATATGTTGTTCAGGCAGCCCCTTTATCACAATTGCATTGGTCGCATGCCTGCACCTGATATTCTTTATGAAAATATTTTTGAACGACGGCGGGGCGTCCGAGCGGTTTCCCGCCGAGGAAGCCGCATAAAACATGTTGAGCCTTACGGCATCGTTCTTAATCGTGCCCATGCTTATATTGGAAACATAAACATTTTCGACATAGCCGCCCCTGCCCCTCATGGACTTGAAACGAAGCCCTATGTCCGTCCCGTCGTATTTGCAGTTCCTGACAATAACGTTTCTGACGCCGCCGGAAGTGTCGCTCCCTACGACAAACCCTCCGTGCGCATTCTTCACAGTGCAATTCTCGACAAGCACATTCTCCGTGGGCTTTCCAACCCGCCAGCCGTCCTCGTTCAGCCCCGATTTCAGGCAAACCGCATCATCGCCGACATCCGCGAAAATACCGTCTATATGCACATTGCGCGAAGAATCGATATTCAACGCATCGGTGTTCGGAGAATTATGAGGATTGATTATCCTTATGTTTCTCACATTCACCCCGTCGCAATACACGATGTGATTGGTCCAGAACGGGGAATTCCTGATCGTGTAGTCCTCAAGCAGCACATTCCGGCAATCGATGAGCTGTAGCATCTGCGGCCTGAGCGCCTGTGATTCCGTGCCGTAAACCCTTTCCGCGACCGGGATTCCGTTGAACTCCGAATCATACAGCTCCTGCACGGCGGCGTGCTGCAAATGCTTCCAGTCCCACCAGCCCTTGCCCGAGCCGTCAAGCGTTCCCTTTCCCGTAACAGCAACATTATCGCAGCCGCGCGCATAGATCAGAGGCGAATAGTTGTAACACTCGATTCCCTCCCATCTCGTGAAAACCGGCGGCAGATAATGCGATCTGTCGGCGCTGAACCTGACAACCGCTCCCTCCGACAGTCGGAGATTTATATTGCTCTTCAAGTGGATCGGGCCGGTCAGCCACTCTCCGGCCGGAACGAGCACAACCCCGCCGCCCTCCGAACCGCACTTATCGACGGCCCTCGAAAAAGCCGCCGTGTTCAACGTTTTCCCGTCCGGGACAGCGCCGAAATCCGTAATATCGCACACCCTGGCCGGGAACACCGGATCAGCCGGCTCCCGCAATTCGAACGGCAGACTCTCATCCGAACCAGTCGCCGCATCGACGATAAAAGCTGCCGACAGGAAAAGACAGGAAACTATGATAAACGGAACGGCCTTCAATATTTTCTTCAAACCCGGCACCCGCCATAAATAAATTCGAAACCACCACTATTTCATCATTTAATGGAAATTTTCTCAACAGAATTATTCATAAACAGGCGAAATCAAAACCCAGCCCGCCGCACGTTTGCCCCGTAATCTGGAATAAGGCTGCGGTCGGAATTGAACCGACGATCGAGGTTTTGCAGACCCCTCCCTTAGCCACTTGGGTACGCAGCCGGCTGTTATGTATTATACCTTTAAAACCGCTTCACCTTCAAAATATTTTCAGGGATCAGGGTTATCAACAGGTTCCTGTAGTTTTCTTCAAGTATCCCCTGCACGGCTTCGACGCTGTGGTTCGCCGAGACGAGTTTTCGCGACGCTTCCGACATCTCCGCCGCAAGTTGCGGATTGTCCAGTATCCTGCCTGCCGCCGCCGCTATCGCTTCCGGGTCACCGGCAGGCACGAGCAAGCCGTTTTCGCCGTCTTCCACAAGCGTCGGCACCCCACCCACCCGCGACGCGACTATCGGCAGCCCCGCGCTCATCGCCTCCACGACCACCCTGCCGTACCCCTCGTTGAGTGACGGCAGCACAAACACGTCCATCGCGTGCAGCAGGTCCGGCACGTCCGATCTCTGCCCGGCAAAGCACACTTTCCCCTCGATCCCCATGTCTTTCACCAGCGCAGCGAGTTCCGCCTTCTCTTCGCCGTCGCCAACCAGCACCAGGCGGACATCGTCCCTTGCGCCGGACAGGATTCCGAATGCCCTGATCAGGTAACGCACTCCCTTCACGGGGTCGAGCCTCGCGACGTTCCCGATGACTTTCGACCCGGCAGGGATTCCCAGTTCGGCTCTCACGGTTTGCGGATCACGCGCCGGGCTCATGAACTGTTCAACCGGGACGCCGCTCTTCATTTCCCTGAACTGCTCCCTCCGGCCGATGCCCAGCTCGATGTGATCCCTGATCGCGAGCATTGTGAAGCAAAGTATTCTGTCCGAGACTTTCGCACCGATTTTTTCGAGCGTTATGTACAGCCGGGTCTTCAGCGGATGAAAATATCCGTAGAAGACATGTCCGTGCGGGCTGTGTATGATCACCGGCACATGAGCGAAATGCGCCGCGAGCCTACCCACGAAACCCGCTTTCGAGGTGTGGGTATGAACGATGTCGAAATCGCGGCTTTTAATGAACCTGTAAATTCCGAAAAGCGCGGCGGGATCATAGAAGGGATGCGGGTTCCGCCGAAGCGCAGGCTCTACAGCAAACTCCGCGCATGCGTTTCTGAGTTCCGCCTCATCGGTCGCGCTGAGCTGGCTCACCGAACCGCACAAGAGCGACGGCTCGTATCTTTCCCTGTCGGCATTCTTTATCATGTTCGCCGTGTTGACAGCGGAACCGCCGCAGTCCATCCTCGTTATGACATGCAGCACCTTCGCGCGTCGGTTGAACTCACCCTTGACGAACACTGCGCCGAAGGACGGCGACATTATCGCGCGCCCGCGTGACAAACCATACAGCGCGCCCGACGCCCCGTCATACGCGCCGACCATGCGGGCGAGAAGTTTTTTCGTTCCCGACCCCTCGACATAATCGTAAGGATCATCCCTGCTGCTCGGGGACGGGAACATGGCTACCGTCGCCAGCCCCGCCCTCCCGGCGGCATAACGGAGAACCCCGGGCGAGAACTCGAACCTGTGGAACATCGACGGGTCCCTGAATCCGAGCCTGCTCAAAGCGCCTTCCGCTTTCTTATAAAGCCGGTGCGCCGCCAGGTGAAAATTGGAGTTGAGCGCCCTGATCATGAGCACCCCGCCGGGCTTCAGTATCTTTTCAATCCGCGCGAGTTCCGCGAAAGGATCGGAGAGGTATTCGAGAACCCCCATCATGGCGACCGCATCGAAGGTCTCCTCGCCGGGCGACAGTTCTTCGAGCGTTCCGTGAAACACATCCAGCCCGCGGCCCACGCAGTGTTCGACGGCTTTCCGGGTCACATCCAGCCCCCGCGCCCGCCACCCGGACCCGATCGCGAGCTGAACAAGATGCCCGTACCCGCAGCCTATGTCCAGAAACGTACCCGGCGGCTTTCTGAACTCTTCCGCTTTCCGGAGTATCTTTTCGAAAACGTGTTTCCTCGCAGCGAAAAACCTGTCCGCATCCTCCGAAAGGTCGCCCGGGTCCTCGGGCACGTTCAGCAGCAGGTTGGCCCCGGTGATTATCGGGTCGCGATAAACCAGCCCGCATGTGCGGCATCGCAACAGATCCTGTATGCCAAGCTGTTTTACAACCTCGGAATCATCCCATCCGCACATCGGACAATCATTGTGGGCCATTAATCCCCGTCCTCACCCGCAACTAAAGTTTCATTTTCGAAAACATATCTTCATAATCACCGACAACGCGGTCCCACGTGTAGCGTTCCAGCACGTAATCCCTGCACTTCGATCTGACCTCTTCGAGCCTCTTCCTGTTGTCGAGCCAGTAGTTGATCCGTTCAGACAGGGCGGCGGGCGAAATCTCCGCCGCGATCAGCCCCGGGTCGAGAGGATTCAGCACTTCGGGAATGGCCCCGACGGGAGTCCCTATCACCGGGGTTCCGCACGAAAGCGCTTCCGTGATGACCAGCCCGAATCCCTCCAGCGCCCGGGTCGGGAGCAGAAAGATATCCGCAGCCTGGTAATAAACCGGCAGCAGCGGCTCATCGACAAACCCTTCAAACCGAATATGCTCATTCAGCCCGAGCGCATTCACCTTCCCTTTCAGCGAATCCTTCAGAGGCCCGCTCCCCGCTATGGAAAGCACAACATCGGAGTGCCTCGCCAGCACATCGGGCATGGCGTCGATCAGAATATCAACCCCGGTTCTCGGTTTCAGACCCCGCGCCGTAAACAAAACGATTCTGTCGCCGGGCAGGCCCGTCTTCTCCCTTGCCTCCCCAACGCTCATAATCGGTTTGAACCTGTCGGCGTCCACCCCGCCGGGTATCACGAATATCTTATCTTCATTCAACCAGGGATGCTCGCTCAGGAGCTGCCCCTTCATGAATTCGCTCAAAACGACTACCATATCAACGCTTTTAAGCGCCCTTTTTTCCATTGCGTGACGCATTCCGGACTGAATCCCCCCGGCGCCGGTCTTGATGCGGTACTCAAGCGCCCACGGTGAATGGAACACATACATCGAAGGTACGCTTCTCACCTTTTTCGCGGTTATCGGGCCTGCCGACGTGAGAGGCTGATTGAAATAAACCAGGTTATAATCGCCCGCGGAACACAACTGCCTGAACATGAAACGCGATTCCTTGAAAGTGGAAAGCGCCTTCGTCACCAGGCTTTTCGTGGACACGTTGTAATACTCGAATCCGATGCCCGGGAAATTTCTTTCGAGAAAATACGCATCGTCGGGACACGGCAGAACAGCATCGACGCTGTGCCCTCTCCCGACAAGCGCCGACGCTACACCGAGAAAATGCCTCATGGTCCCGCTCAGTTCCAGAGGCGAAAACGCATCCGCCGCAGCAAGTATCTTCATAATTAAACAAAAGGGCCCGGACCCTTTCGATCCGGCCCATTTCAATTTCCGGTATTTCTAATAATAGCAAATATGAATTGCCGACTCAATGCCGCGCGAATCCGGACCGGTTTTTCCCGCCGGGAACAATTTCCCCGTCCTATCGATTTTTATGTTTTATATGTTGTGAAATTGAGTAACGAACCTGTTCATGATATGATTAAGAGTCTATCCCAGAATCCGCTCCGTCGGCCCGAGACCGAGCGAAAAAGATGAGAGCAAGGCGGGCGAAGCAGGCGATGCCGGAGGCATCGGCGATGCAGATCAACGCAGGAATCGTCTTTTGCAGCCGGTCGAAGCCAGGATGGGGTTCTGGGATAGACTCTAAAAACAAATCGTTCACAAAACAACACAAATAAAGGGAGGCACTTCATGGAGGCGATCTTTACACGAAGAACTATCAGAAGATACAAACCCGACCCGGTATCCGAAGACGATATCCAGGACCTGATCAGGGCAGCGATGTGCGCGCCGTCAACCGGCAGGCAGGAGCCGTGGCAGTTCGTAATCATCGACGACAGGGAGTTGCTGAAGGAGATTCAGGAAGGGTTCCCTTACGGCAACATGATCGAGAAAGTCCCGGTCGCCATTCTCGTCTGCTGCGACCAGTCGCTCGAAATCCACAAATGGCACGGCATAATGGACTGCTCCGCCGCGGTCGAGAATATTCTGATTGCAGCGAACTACAAGAAGCTGGGATCGGCATGGCTCGGCGTTTATCCCGACGATAAGATGATGGAGTTGTTCAGGAACCTGGTCGGGTTGCCGGAACACGTGATTCCTTTCGCGCTGGTGGCGATAGGGCATCCGGCTGAAGAAAAGCTCCCGAAAGAAAAGTTCGACAGCTCAAAAATCAAAAGAAACAAATGGGAATAAGAGACTCAGCATTTCGCCGCGTCTGAAACCGCCCGGATGAACCCGTCCGCCATGCGCTCGACCGTGAAACTGGCGGCATGCCCGGCAGCCCTGTCGCGGTATTCTTTTCGCATTCCATCGTCACCGAGCATTTTCTCGATGGCGGTCGCGAGGTTCCGCGCGTTCGGATCGTCCACCCTGTAAGCGGCGTCCGAGACGATTTCAGACAGGGAACCCGTTGTCGAAGATATCACCGGGACGCCGCAGGCCATCGCCTCTACCGGCGGGAAACCGAATCCCTCGTTCAGCGACGGATACACAAACAGTTCCGCCCCCCCGAGCAAACCCGGCAGATGTTCATCGTCGATGAAACCGGGGAACATCACTCTTTCATTCACCCCGAGCCGCTCCGACAGGCTCACCAGCCGCTCGTACTCGCCCTTCCTGCGGCCCGCCACCACGAGCAGGTATTTATCAATCATGTCATCCGGCAGGCCCGCGTATGCTTCAATCAGGGCACCGACATTTTTCGTCTTTTTAAGATGCCCCGCGTACAGGATATACGGTTCGGATATGCCGAGTTCCCCGCGCGCTTTTTCTTTGCCCGCGTCGTCGCTTTTCTCGAAAAAACGATTCGAGATTCCGAGATGGACAACCCTGATATCCCGCGCCCGCCTCCCGAATTCGGCGACGGCTTCCTCCCGTGTGAAATTCGAGATCGCCACCGTCACCGCCGCCCGGCCCAGGGCAAGCCGCGCCATCGATCTGAAATATACCCTGTTTAAAAGCGGTTCCCTCCGGTCGCCGCCGGGCCTCAACGGAATCAGGTCGTTCAGAACCATGACGACCGGACACGGCGAAACTATCGGCATTTTCACATAAGGCGAAAAAAGAACATCTATTCCGTTCTTCCTCAGCGCCGCCGGCAGTTGAACCTGATCCCAGTAACGGGTGTTGCGCTCATCGATCCGAACCGTTTCAATTCTCTCATCGGCAAACTGCGCCTCGCAGTCCTGATTTAAAAATATAACCGGCTTTATGTCCGGCCTGTTATCAGCCGTCCACAGAATAAAATCTTTCAGGTAGCGGCCGATTCCGGTCATGCTCCCGCGCAGGAACTCCCTGCCGTCTATTCCCAGCCGCATCAGAGATATTCTCCCGTTTCCGGTCGCGCGGCGTATATCCTTAATCCGGATGTATAATTTTTGCCGGATAATTTGTAGTGCAGTCTTGCCGGCAGTTCGACCAGGACTTTCTCCGGGGCGACCTCCCCGCGGTCAATCGTCTGCGACAACGTCTCGAACCCGGCTGCTTCCACCGCTCTTCTCAACGTCTGTTCATTGAAGTGGAAAAGATGGATTTCCCTGTCTTTCACCGAAAACAGCTTTTCTTCCTTACCTTTAACAAGTCTGTATGCGAAACTTTTAAAATGATTCTCGATATTCGGGACAGCCACAACGAGCAAGCCGCCCGGCTTGAGTATCCTGCACGCTTCACGCAGGGTTTCTATCGGCTCGGGAACATGCTCAAGAACATGCCACATGGTTACCGCGTCCATTGAAGCGGCGTCGAACCCCGCCTGCTCCAGCGTTCCCTTTCTCACATCTATACGCATTTTCTCCGAAGCATACTCGCACGCGAAAGAAGACACTTCGGTTCCGACAACCTTCCAGCCCCTTCTCTTCGCGAGCTGTAGAAAATGGGGGATTCCGCACCCGACATCCAGGATCAGCCCGCGCGACGGCTTGAACCCTTCGACTTCCCCAAGCCGCCTGCCCCACAAGCGCCTTCTCGAATCGACCTGCTTCTCAAGCCATGGCCGGTAGTACTCTTCCTCGTAGGCCCCGGTGGTCCAGTCCGGCTGCGGGTCAACATAAACAAGCCCGCAGTTCGAGCATCGCAAAACCCTGTAAGGCGGCTCGGCGCCCTGATAAACGGTATTCTCAACCGAACCGCACAGCCTGCATTTTGCCGATTCCGTCATTTCACAAACCTTTTTATCTATCGATTGCTTTCACGTTTTCTCGAATAAACAACCATCCTGTTCTGCATACCCAGAGCGGCGGACGCCAGCCACAAGACAAGCCCGGCGGAAGTGTAAAGCGTTTTGACAACCACGTTCCGGTTCCCGCCCATCGACGCTCTCAGAAACATTTGCACAGGCATCATTCTTTTCTCTATCTTCTCGATCCTGAAACCCTTTCCGTCCAGCAGGTGCTCGACGGAACGATGAGTGAACCCGAACCGGTGCCCGCCGGGGTGGGGATTGTAAGCGCTCCTTATCAAAAAACCGGCCCGCCTGCCGAACACTTTGAACAAACAATGGGCGACAAGCTTAAAAAGCGATTCTTCCCGCGGGGTCTCCACGACCAGAAGGCCGCCCGGCCTCAGAACCCTGCCTACCTCGTCGATTGTGCCCGCCGGATTTTCGAGATGCTCTATCACATCGAACATGGTCACGACATCGAATTCCCCGTCCGCGTAACCGGCTTCTTCGAGCGTCCCGTTGAAAACATTCAGCGTTCCGGCCCTGTCTTTGAGATACTTTTCAACAACTTTCCTGCTGATCTCGATTCCCGCGACTTCCCAGCCCCTTGCGGATGCGCGCTCGATCAGGTATCCGAAACTGCATCCGAGATCGAGCAGCTTCCCGCCCTTTTCATATCTCTCGATCTTATCCAGTTCCTTTTCGACCCAGCCGCCGATCGATTCCTCTTCGTTTTTATATATATCTTCCGCCCAGTAATAATCCATATCCTTAATGGATGTCTCTTTATACGGCACATCCACGAAATGGAGCCCGCAGCCCGCGCACTTCAGGACGCGGTAATCGCCCATGTCATACGCCGTACTTATATCCGTGGACTCACAAACACTGCATTTGCGTTCAACCGGTTCCATTCGACGCCTCTAAATCAATTCGTAATTAAATACCCGGGTTGCCGCCGGAACGACACACAAATCTTCCGGCTGCATATACATCAACCCGTATCTAAGAAATTATCAGAAATTTACCATTAGATCAAACATTTGGCTGATCAATACAAAAAAGATGACAGAATTTGATCTTGTACTTATAACAATATTGAGCTTATAATCTCACGTGCTCCGGGACGCGGGACACGGAAAGCACAATTACAGGAAACGGAAGGCGGCATCTATGGTTGCGAACAAGTACAAAAGATACATGTATAACATGATTAAAAAAGCTGTGGATACGATAGGGCCGAGACCCTCGTGCAGCGATAAAGAAAAAGAACTCGGGCAGATGATGGAGAAGGAATGGAAACAGCTCGCCGACACCGTCGATGTCGAGTCCTTCACATGCAGCCCTCACGCATTCCTCGGTTTCCTTCCGATATCGGTGATTTTATGCTTCATCGGGATAGCCCTGTACTGGTTTTTCCCGCCGGCAGGCGCCTTCTTCGCACTTATCGCTTTCAGCATGCTTTTCTTCGAGTTCATGAGATACAACGAATTCATCGACTTCATGTTCCCCAAAAGACAGGGAGAAAATGTTATCGCGAAAA
Source organism: bacterium (assembly GCA_035380865.1). Classification (GTDB taxonomy): domain Bacteria; phylum UBP15; class UBA6099; order UBA6099; family UBA6099; genus DAOSYA01. Next base: position 1,948 of record DAOSYA010000005.1, on the reverse strand, counting down.
TCAAGCCTAGAGGCGAGATAAAGCAAAGGATAATAGTCAGCGGCCATACCGACTCCGCTTACGAGTTCAACCTCTGGTACTGGTTCAAAAACGCCTCCGTGCCGCTCATGATAATCGCTATTGTGGGAGTACTGTTCATAGTCGGAATAACCATAGCGAAAACCGTCGCTTTTTTCACAGGCGGGGCCGACGCGCCGATATACACGACCCTCGGATATGTAGCTCTTGGATTCTGCCCGTTCATTTCATTGTTTATAGTATTTCACACATACAGGCCGGTTCCCGGAGCGATGGACAACATGGCAGGCGTCTCCGTCACCTCGGCGGTCGGAAAATACATCGATGACGCGAAAAAGACAGGCGACTTCATTCCCGAGAACACCGAAATAGTAATGATAGCAATGTCGTCCGAGGAAGCCGGGCTGAGAGGCACGAAAAGATACGTTAAAAGACATATCGGCGAACTCAAAGAAATCCCTTCCTATGGTATTTTCGTGGACGGCGTTCACGACGAGAGACACCTTACAGTCACCACACTGGAATTGTGTACCGGAGCAAAACACGATAAAGGACTTGTGAACCTCGCGATAGACGCGGCATCGCGGCGCGGATGGGAAATGAAAACATCCGTCGTTCCCATCGGGGCTTCGGACGCTTCGGTTTTTACAACCAACGGAATTCCCGCGACATGCCTTCTCTGCCAGGATACTACAAAACTGATACCCAACTATCATACCAGGCTGGATACGCCCGAAAGGATACGCCCGCAGGCACTTTCGACGATGTTGCAGGTTGTGCTTGACATGATCGAGCGAATCGACAAAGGCGAATTCAGCAAAAAATAGAGCGCGGCCCCGGGAAAAGCCTGAATGAAGAACGAATACCGGACCGCCCGTCGATTGTGATGCGTTGCAATATGAAAACATGTTCCCGTTTCATACCCCGTTGCTTCCATACCCCGGGATGATATCTGTCAGGAACTGTTTCAAAAATTCCAGTGAACTCGAACCTTCGTTTTTATTGAGCCTGTTCAATAGTTCCAGCAACGCGGCATCATTATCGGCATCGCGCCATTTTTCCATCGACGCACATTTGAGTCCCATCTCCCTCGCTTTTTTCAATGCTGATTCATAAACGAAAGCGGAACCCCACTCAACCCCATCGAAAAGCGCCGGCTCGTTTTCCTTCTGCCCGATGAGGTAATACCCTCCATCCGCGGCATCACCAAGAACGAGATCGTTTTCATCCAGCAGATCGAACGCATTTTCCAGATGGGCCACAGGCACGTCAGGGATATCCGTCCCAATAATACAAACCTGATCATATCCAAGGCCGAAAGCCTTATCGAAAGAAACCGACATCCTGCGCCCGATATCAACTCCTCTTTGAGGATCACACGGCACATGAGTATACCTGTGTTCAAAATATTCTCTTGCTTCCGGCGTATCCGGCGTAAAATTGATCCTTATATCAAAACGCTTCTTTTCTGAAATTTTTTCAATAGTGGTATCTATGAATGCGCGATAAATTTCACAGGCCGCTTTTCTGCCTATGTAAGTGCCGAGCCTGGATTTAACTTCTCCGGGCATGGGATATTTCGCGAATACAATTAAAAGCCTGTCCGGATATCCGCTCAATCTAATCAACCTCTCTTCGCAACTGAAGGTACAATCTGTCGAGCACAAGAAACATTAAAGCCGGCAGTTCTTTTGTAATTTCGCCTTTCTTTTCCTGCCATACAACCACTATGCTGCCGGTTTCACTTACGACCATGCTGTAATACATTTAGTAGATTGATATTTTTATATATATAATCATAAGGAATTTATGGATTATGTGTCAAAATCGATAAAAAAATCAGCGAATACAATAGCCTGTGTCTACTGATACTAGCCTGCATTTCTCACCAGCGCAGGTGTAAAAATCGTGATAAGGCTGATAATACAAG
>DAOSYA010000004.1:0-108271 GCA_035380865.1 bacterium | reverse complement strand
GTAGGATTGGCCTTATCGCGGTTTTCCGGATTTCTCTGTGAGAAATCCGGGCTAACATCAGAAGACAAACACGGCGGAACGAGCATAAAGTCGGGATTGCCGCGTCGCTCGACATGCGACAGGCCTGGCCCCCTCCTCGCAATGACAGGACACACTAAGGTATATTCCTGAAACAGACTGTTCACAAAGTGAGTATAAAAAACTTATCGCTCCCATCGTCCGCGGTGGGAGCGTGGATTGCGGCGATTCATCGCCGCGTTGTTTTATTATGTGCCGGGAATGAATTCCCGGCTATGAAAGCGGCGATGAATCGCCGCACTCCAAATTAACCACGCCTGTTGCAATATTCATCGTTACGATGCTCTGCGTCGTAACGAGAACAAGACACACTGAAGTATATTCCTGAAAACAGACTGTCCACGAAGTACGTACGTAAAAGGGCAAAGAGCAGGCTGGCCTGCCGGCCTGGGCCGCCAGGCCGGCCTGCCGAGCAATAACATGACAAAAGACAAACCGGGATGTTTTTAAGTTTGACCCATCCACGAAGCAATGACGCAAGAGGGCAAGAAGCAGGCAGTGCCTGCCGGCTTATTCGAAAACGATGGTTTCCTCTTCGGTGATAAGCGCATCCACGCGCAGGTCGTGTTCCGCGGCGGGAACCTCATCCATTAACTGGAAAGCAAACGCGACCGCTATGAGCGGCACGCCGATCCTGACCCTGCCGACAAAACGATCATAATAACCGCCGCCGTATCCAACCCTGTTGCCGCGCCGGTCGAACGCCACGCCGGGAACTACCACTATGTCTATCTCATCGTCCGGGACAGGCCGAACGCGGCCCGGTTTAGGCTCCGGTATCCCGAATGCGCCCGGTTGAAGGTCTTCGTCAAAATCGGTTACAAGCGAAGTTTCGAGTCTCTTTTCCTCAACTTTTGTCACGGGCACGGCGATGCGCTTGCCCTCGCGTATCGCGCGGCGTATCGCGCCCCCGGTCCGAACCTCGTTATTGAAGGAGGCATAGAACAGAACAGTACGAGCCGCCGCGAACGGCTCAAATCCGAACAGCCTGTCCTCGATCGCATCGCTCCATGCGTCGCGGTCGCGCTCCGACAGCGTTTCGCGCAGGCCGTTCACCAGTTCCCTGATATTTCTTTTCCGAGTTTTTATCAATCGTCCTGCCCGGTTTCCTTCTCGTATTCGTCCGCTGCAAATATTATATATTCAAGTATCTCGGAAACCACCCTTCGCGGCTTCATATTCTCGTGTATGAGCCGCACCCTGTCCTTGAGATCCACGACCTCGATGGTGAGCCCCCTCGGGAACGGAAGCCGCCGGAATTTCGAGAACGCCGTTTCGCTCCTGAAAATAATATCCGTCAACTGGCTTCTCGGGTGGGTCTTTATTTTTTCCACGCCGAGCGCGGGCGCGAGCAGCCTGATCTTCGACTGCGCAATAAAGTTTTTGAACGGCACCGGCGCCTCGCCGTAGCGGTCCTGCATTTCATCGACGATAACATCAATCTTTTCGAGTTCCTGCGCACCGGTGATCTTTTTGTAGAAAGCCGCTCGCTTGAGCTGGTCATCGACATAGCTTTCCGGGATGAAGGAGTCCACCTGGAGATCCACCTCGACCACCGGGCGGACTTCCACTTTGAGTCCCTTGAACCTGTCCACCGATTCGGAAAGCATCTGGCAGTAAAGGTTGAACCCGACCTCGGTGACGAACCCGTGCTGCTCGCGGCCCAGCAGGTTGCCCGCGCCCCTGATTTCGAGGTCTTTCATCGCGAGCCGGTAGCCGGAGCCGAGATCGTCGAAATCCCGTATCGCTTCGAGCCGCTCCCTCGCCTGCCTGTTGAGGTGATCCCACGGCGAATGGAAAATGTACGCATACGACTGCCTGTAAGAGCGCCCCACCCGCCCGCGCAACTGGTACAACTGCGCCAGCCCGAAGTTCTCCGCCGAGTTGACAATCAGCGTGTTCACGTTCGGTATATCCAGCCCGTTCTCGATTATCGTCGTGCTGACCAGTATATCGTACTCGTTGTTGTCGAACTCGATCATCGTCTGCTCGATCTGCGTCTCCGGCATTTTCCCGTGGCAGACTGCTATCCTCGCTTTCTCGAACGAGTTCTGAAGGAACGCGCGGATTTTTTCAATCGTCTCGATGTCGTTGTGGACGAAATAAACCTGCCCGCCCCGCGCGAGCTCACGCTCGATGGCGACGTAGAGCGAAGCGGTGTTCCATTCCTCGACAAACGTGCGGACCGCTTTGCGCTCGTGCGGCGCGGTTTCGATCAGGCTCATGTCGCGCAGCCCGATCATTGACATGTTGAGCGTCCGCGGTATCGGCGTCGCGGTCAGCGTCAGGACATCCACGTTGCGCGTCATCATCTTGAGCGTTTCCTTGTGCTTGACGCCGAACCTCTGTTCCTCGTCTACTATCAGCAACCCGAGATCCCTGAATACTATATCTTTCGAAAGCAGCCTGTGGGTTCCGATGATGATATCAAGCTCGCCCGTCGCGAGATTTTTCAGGGTCAGGTTCTGCTCTTTACGCGACCTGAAGCGGGATATGACGTCTATCGTGACAGGGAACCGCGCGAGCCGCTCGCTGAAAGTTTTGAAATGCTGGTGCGCGAGAATCGTGGTCGGCGCGAGCAGGGCAACCTGTTTTTTGTCCAGCGTGGCCTTGAAAGCCGCCCGCAGCGCAACCTCGGTCTTGCCGTACCCCACATCGCCGTACACGAGCCGGTCCATCGGCGACGGTTTCTGCATGTCCGCGAGCACTTCCTCGATCGTCAGAACCTGGTCGTCCGTCTCCTCGTAGGGAAAAGATTCCGACAGCTCATTCATGAAAATATTGTCGCCGGAAAACTGGTAGCCGGGCACGTTCGCGCGCTCCTGGTATAGCCGGTAAAGCTCCGCCGCCATCTCCTCGACCTTTTTCCTGACCTTCTGCTTGACCTTCGCCCACCGGCCCGAGTGCAGCGGGTAGATTTTCGGTAGCGAGCTCGAACCGCCGATGTATTTTTCTATCCGGTCGATCTGGTCCACCGGCACGAACAGCACGTCGTCGCGCGCGTATTTGATCCTGAAAAAATCTTTTGAAACCCCTTCGCCGAGGCTCTGCTTGACAATGCCGTCGAACATGCCGATGCCGTGGTCGGAATGGACGACATAATCGCCCTTCCTGATATCCTCCGGCGCGGCGATGGGCACGCGGTCTTTCGACCGTTTTTTCGGCTTCTTCGTTTTCTGCGCCGGTGCGCGGTGGAACATCTCCGAATCCGTGAACACGAACATGTCCGCGTCGCCGAGCGAGAACCCGCCCCTGAGATCGCCCTCGATCGTCACCGCCGACATTATGTTCTCCTCTTCGAGAAACCGTTCGAGCCTGCTCCTGTACTTCGATATTATGTAGACCGGCCCCCGGCTCTCTTCCTTGCGGATCCGCTCCGCGATCGCGGTCAGGTTGAGCGGCAGCGGCGGCAGCATGCTCACCGGCAGCCTGCGCCCTCCCCCGCCTGCCGACGGCTCGAGCGCGATCTTCCTGACATCGGACTCTTTGATTTCCGCGTATATATTGTCATAAAGCAACTCCGGGTGATCGTACTCGTTTTTCGCAAGCCACGCGATGGCCTCCCTGCGCTCGCGCTCGCGCTCCCTGACGCACAGTTCCTCGTTGAAAACCAGCATCTCCGACAGCCAGCCGTCGAGCACAGGGTTCGCGGTCGAGCCGAACAGGTCGGGATAAAGTATCGAGCCGTCGAAATATATCCCGCGTTCGACAAGCTCGCGATAGTCCTTCCTCAGGACGGAGATATCGCCCTTGAGAGTGCTGACAGCCGCCTCGGAACACGGGCACGCGACGACCTTCCCGATGCGGCGGCTCGATCTCTGCGTTTCCGGGTTGAACTCTCGGATTTCGTCTACCCGGTTGCCCGCCATTTCAACCCTCACCGGGGTCTCGTCCTGCGACGGGAAAATATCTATCATGCCGCCCCTGACGGCAAAATCGCCTTCCTTCTCGACATTCTTCCGGCGCTGATAACCGGCTTTGAAAAGTGAGTCCTCGATGTCCGCCATAGAAACCGCGTCGCCCTCGGCAACAGCAAGCGTAAGTTCCCTGAAAACGGCGGGCGTCATCGTCTTGCGCGCGATCCCGGCGGGAGTGGAAAGCACCCACTTGCGTTTCCTGTTGTCGTCCATGTAGAGCGCGCGCAGGGTATGAAGCCTCCTGCGCCGGCGATCCCTGACCGCGTTGGGGGAATTTATGATTTCGTAAACTTCATAATCCGGCAGCAGGAGGATTTCCCACCTGTCGGCCATGCCGTGCGATTCGAGCAGCCACGATATCTCCTGCTCGAAAAGGTTCATCCTGTCTTCGCCGGGGAAAACCGATACGATGGGGCCTTTGAGGTCGTCAGCGAGCGCGAGGCTGAACAGAAGAAGAGCAACGCCGTCGAGGTTGGAGACTACCGATTTCGACGTCGCGCCCTGTGACTCGAACAGCGCATCGCGGACTGCTTTGTTTTTTTTGAAAGTGCCGAGTAAGCTCATTATGTCATGGCCCGCGCGCCGCGCGCCGTCTGCTCCGTTTCAAATATCATGCCGCGAGCGCCGCGCCGGCGCGTCAACAGCAACGCCACATATTATAAGGAATCCGGTTCGAGCTTCAATTCACCTTTGCGATATATTCTCATTTCCTTTATTCCCATCATCCGCTTCATGTTCAGCGCATTGCGCGGCGCGTTTCCGAAATGACAGTTGTTGAAAAACATCAATACCCGGCTGCACCCGCCCGCGAGCTTCTCTATCCTCGGAATCCACTCCTTCAACTCGCCTTCCGAATAGTCGTAAAGATAGCGGTCCGAGCCCGGCCTCGGCTTCCACCAGTCAAGCGTGTTGCGGCCATGGAACCTCACATAGCCGTACTCATCCGTTGCCTCCGCGACCGGCGGGATCAGGCCCGCGAGCGCCGGCTCATCGACCGAGCAGTAGCCGATATTCAAATTTTTCAGATATTCGAAAAGGCCGTCGTACATCCACGACTCATGCCTGAATTCCGCGAAGAACCTGCTGTCCGCGAACTTCAGCCGCAGCCATTCGAGATACGAGCGGTTGTCCGCCGTATTCCTGAAGCTGTACGGGAACTGCGCGAGAAATCCGAGCATCTTCCCGCTGTCGCACAGCGGCTGAACCGCGCCTTTCAGGTCATCGAACGGTTGCAGGTCGCCCTTCCGCTCATGCGTCATGGAGCCGTGCAGCTTGACGACGAACCTGAAATCATCGTCGGTGGCCCTGTCCATGCTTCTGAACGTCGAGCGCGGCGGTATCCTGTAATACGTCGCGTTGATCTCGGTTATGTCGAAAAATTTCGAGTAGTATTCGAGCATCGCGCCCGGCTTTATCTTCTCCGGGTAAAACGGGCCGGCCCAGTCCCTGAAGCTGTAGCCGGAAGTGCCGATTTTCAGCCTTTCAGCGATATCCACTGTTCCTGCCTTTCAGAAAGACGAACCCCACCATGCCGGTCTCCTGTTTTTCCACGCCGCCGGGAGTTTTTTTCAGCAAATACAACTGGCCGTGCGCCTCGGGGTACAGCAGGATTCCGCCCGGCGCGAGCTGTCGCAGAAGCCCGTGCTCGTTGAAATAGCGGCCCACCCCGGCGGTGAGGTAAATCCTGTCGAAATCCTGTCCCGGCGCGCCCTCGGAGCCGTCGCCGCAGACGAGCTTTATGTCCGCGTCGAACTCGAAACGGGAAAGGTTCCGCTCCGCGAGCGTGGCAAGCTCAGGCACTATCTCATAGCTCAGGAGCGATCCCCCCGGCGATATCAGGCGCGCGGTAACCGCCGCGCTGTACCCGCAGCCGGTTCCGACCTCGAGAACCCGATGACCGGGCCGAAGCTCCAGCATCGTCGCCATCGCCGCAACCATGCTAGGCTGCGAGCAGGTCTGGTTGTCCCCGATCGGAACCGGATCGTCGTCATACACCCCGTGCGTCCCGGGCGGAACAAAATGCCCCCTGTCCAGTCCGCGCATAACCTCCGTCACGGCAGGATCAAACGAATCGAGGTTGAGGTAATAACGGCGGTTGGACACGATGTCGATAAGCGCGTCGTTGTCTGCCGGCGGTTTGTATTTCAAACGATGGAACCTCCCCTGCCGGTTAAAGTATACCCGGTCACGCGCCCTGCGTCACCAGCGGAGGAGCGGCAAAAAAAAGCTCCCCCGTACAGGGGAGCCTTTTGAGACAGTCTGAAATAATGAATCAGAAATTCGCTGTCAGCTCCATCTCGACCAGTGTGCCGCTGTAATCGCTGGTGTCCGAGTTGGCTACATTGTATTTCTGTCTCTCTATGTTGAGAACCACATCGAAAACCCTGCTCAGTTTGTAAGTGGTTTCAAGCACATACTCCTGTCGCAGTGAATTGCTGCGGTCCGTGCGAAGATAGCTGAGATCGGAAGCCAGTTTCTCCGACAGCCTGTATTTGACCTCGCCCTTGAAAATCTTTGTTTCATCGCTGCCGCTTGAAACACTCCTGTGCTCATACTGAGTAATGTAATTCCATTTTTCGCTCGGGTAATAGCCGGCGTTGAAAACGTACTGGTCCTCGGATGTGCTCGTCGAGCCGCTTTCGTTGCTGCTGTCGCGCTCGGTTCTCTTATACCGGGCGGAAGCATCGTAGTTTTTCACCCGGTCCGGGTTGTACATCAGGTTGAACCCGAACCCGTCGGAATTACTCGATGACACGGTTCCAATGGTGGACTTCACCCTGTCATAGCTCGGCTCCGCGACCCAGAGCGGAGCAAACTTATATCCGAATGAAGCGTTTGCCGTATCTGTTTTCGTGCTGCCCGAGTAATCGTTCGGCAAGTCCTTCCGGTAGAAAGAAAGCTGCACATAAGTGAACTTTCCGAACGGGTTGGCCGCAACGCCGAGTCTCGCGGAGTCCCATCGCTCATTTGCATAGCCCTCGCGGTCGTCTTCCTTGTTCTGCAACAACAGGCTTCCGGAAAGACCCCATATTTCATCCGGGTAGTAGTTCACATCGAGAGCGCGGACGTTTGTTGTTGCGCTGAAACTCGAATTGGAACTGAAACCGGCTGGCGCTATCGAGTCCATCTCGTTTATCTCGTAATAAGTCCTGAGGTCAAGCTTCTCGCTCGGGCTATATGAGAATCCAAGATGTTTCTTATCGGTCTCCTTGCTGCTCAGCCTGCCCGTGTTGTCCTCGAAATCGCTGTTCGAATACTTTGCGTCGAGCACAAAACGGTCCTCGCCCATCAGGTCGTACCTCACTACTATTTCATCAAGCGTTTTCTTGTTATCTGTTTCGGTTACGTTCAGGTTATCCGTCGATTCGAAATCCGTTCTCTTGTACGAAAACTCCTTGAACCTTCCTTTTGTGTAAGAAAATCCCAGCCCCGACTGCTCGTATTCATCCTTGTCTGCCGAATCGAAATCGTGCATCGAATCATACGTGAGATAATCGCCGAACAGCTTCATGCCGTCGAAAAGCTTCACTTCCACGCCGGCGTTGATCCGCGACTCCTCCATGTTGTTGAAATCGTTAAGCGGCGAGAACTCGGCATCCTTGCTCAGCACTTCCCCGGTCAGCTTTACCCGTTTGCCGTCGAAGTTCATCTTGCCGCGATACGCATCACCCGACCGCGCGATATCGCCCTGGAGGTCCGGCTTGTAACGGTAATTCGCTATTATCGTTGTCCCGACATCTATATCGTGTTTGAAAACAATCGCATAGTCACGGCCCGGGCAGGCGTTGCCGTCGTCGTCCTCGATCGTATAATCGGTCGGATACGTCTGCTTGTTGTTTATCGCCAGCAGGTCGTCAAAAAATATCTCTATCGTGTTCGGTTCAGGATCATGATCGAGACAATAGGTTCTGACGGTCGAGCTGGCGACAGTCACCACGTATTCTTCGAGTACCGGTATCGTCCTGTTTGAAACATCCGAATCGGACTGCGACATTTCTCCTTCGAGCGCCAGCGCTCCGAACAGTTTCGTCTTGAAGTAAACATCGTTGACCTTACGTTCGACAGCCAGCTCATCGGGACTGATCCGCTGGACGAACAGATAATCCAGCCTCAGACCGTATCCGCTTTCGAGCGCCTTGTTCAGCGTCAACTGGTTCTCTTCCTCATAAATCGTGTAACAGGTAAGATCCGGCCCGGTCGACCCGCCGTCGCAGGGTTCGAGAATCTCGCACGCACTGCTGAGCTCCCCGTTATAGCTGTCCACCGAGCATTTCTCAACAACTTCCGAACCGCTGTAAATCGTTCTTTTTCCCAGGTTAAACACTGCCCCGCCCGTTTCCCTGATCTCCTCGTTTTCCGAGCCGCTGACATATTTCGGGTTGTAAAATGTGTAATAAACCGTGACGGTTGCGCCGGAGGTCGTGAACTTCCCTCCGTTGTTCAGGAACGTAATTGTCCCGTTGAGATAATCGATATCATAGTCTATATCTTTAATGAGCGGTGTCGCCGAAGCCGTGTAGACTTCTTCCTCGTTCTTTTTGAGCAGAGCGTAATCTTCTTTCATCAGGTTGCTCCTGAGACTCTGTTCGACACCGATGTTCGTGATATCCACCACGAAATTCAATGAATTCTCGACCTCGACCGGGTCGGTCAGGCTGTTCGTGCCCTCCGACATCGTGGATGCACCTACGGTGAACCGCTTATCCTTTGTCGTGTATTCCGCGCCGAATGCGTTCATCGAGCCTGTCTTGATCCCCAGCAACAGCTCGGACTCGTATGTGACCTCGACGATCTGGGACGAATCCACATTCTCGTTGAACGTGATGTCTCCCCTGAAATAATCGACGCTGTAATCGACCATGTTCTGTTTCGTGACACCGTCGACTTTCACCTGCACGCTCCCCTCGACAACCGAGAAGGTTCCGAGATTGTAAGGCCCGCGCCTGTTCTGCCCCTTGAAACTCTTGGTTTCTGTTTTACTTTTCTCCTTCGACATCACAGCGTTCAGTTTGAGCCCCTCGTAATCATAAAGGAAATCCACGCCCCGGATATTCTTCGAGAATGTCACCAGCTTGTCGCCGGGAAAATATGTCGAAAAGTCTCCAAGTTTCGCTCTGCCGTTGTTCCCGGCTATATCGAGCGTAAGCGTCCTGTCCTGGTAAGGCAGCTCACTGAAAGTGCCGTCAACGGTTATGTTCCTCGGCAGATCGCCGTGCAGCATTATGAAAGAGGACTGCTCCACATTCTGGTTGGAGAACAGCAGCCCGTTGTTCGAACGGAAGCTCGCCTCGTCGCCGTTGGCCGAGTAATCGCGATACTTGAGAGTTCTGTATCCGCTGACCGTGAACTTGCCAAGCTCGGGATGGTCCACTTCCCCTGCCGCCATGGCCGCTTCCCGTTCCTCATTCATCTGCTGGGCTTCCTCCGGGGTTACCACCCTTATACCCACCGGCGCAGTTGCCGATTCCACCTGCTCGGCTGTTTCGGCCTGTTCCGCGGGAGCTGAAGTTTCCTCTTCAGAAAAAACAGCCTGGGCGCCAACAAAAAATGACAGCGCAAGTCCAAAAAACAAAAGCACCAAAGCTCGCCTCATTAGCTTGTCTCCTTGAAAAACGTGTTGATAGTTATAGTTTCGATAAGTTTCATATCCGCATTGTATCAAAAGACCCCAAATGGGAATCCGGTTCTGACTTGGGAAATTTTAACACAATATCGGGGACTGTGCTATTGATATAAATCAATTATAGAAGAATTCCGGCGCAATCAGGATTCCACACCGGAAGCCGCACCGACGGCGGCGCCGTAACATGCCAGCGTCGTGGTCATGTCCTCTGAAACATCGAGGTACCGTACATCTTCAGCCGTTCCGGCGCTGATTCCGGCTTCCGCGCAGTAATCCCGCATGGCGCTAACTATCGGACCACAGAACACCGGGTGGTTAACCGGGTTGTAGCCCGATCCTGTCGCATATATTTCATTTGCAGGCGCAAGCCCGTTTGCGAGCCGCTCGGCCTGCATTTCATAAAGGCTGTACCCTACAAATTCAGCCTGTATATACAGTGACACGATAGCAGCGGGATCACCTTCGGAAACACGCCCGTCGAGATCGACCGGCTTTATTTTCCCGCCCGTAATGCATTCGTAAATAAAAGCCGGGAACTCCGAGGCGCCCACAACATCCGCGTAAACCTCCGCCGCCCGCATTTTTTCAGCCGCTTTGCGCGCAATGATCTTCACAACGAACAACATCGCCGCAGATGGAGAAACCCGTTCCATTTCGACCGCCCTGCGATACAGCCCGGATGCGAATTCGCCGGCCTGCCCGACCGCCTTTTCAGCAACTCCGGAATAATCGCCGGATTCCCCCGCCCTCTGCGCGCCGGCCTTTATCAGCCGCTCGCACAGCGGTTCCGAAAACGATATCGCATATCCCGGATCGTCATTGCTGTAAAGATACGGAATCCATATCGGCTTCAGCCTGACCGTGTAACTCCGAAGCGGGATCACAAGGCCCGGCTCGCATGATACGCCTCCGAATCCGGTTCCGATGCTGAACACGATCGCCGGCTCCTGCGCGCGCACCGCGAACACCGGCGCCCACGAATCCTTGTATAAATAAACATTTACTCCCGTATGCTCTTTCAGCGCCGGCCTTAGCGGATAGTTCTTCATCCCCGTGTTGAACGCTTCACGCACGAACCCGTCTTCCACAAATCCCGCCGTGCAGACCCCTATCGCGTCGACCTTCCGGTCTCCCGACAGTTCCCGCACCGCTTCAACCATGGCCTTCTCTATCCGCCGCGACTTCTCGGCAGGGTCGAGTTCTGCATCGCCGCCGAATATGACATCGTACTTGCGGTTTTCCAGCGATTTCTCGAACTCGATACCGCCGTCGGCTTTCTTTATGAAAACCGCGCTTGCAAGTTTCGTGCCGCCCAGGTCCAGCCCTATTACTCTTCCTTCCGCCATGGTCTTCTCGATCTCCGATCAGTTTTTTCCGAATCCCGGCAGTCCTTCCCGGTTTGATGGCATGTCTTATTATAACGATTATACAAAGCGCAGGCACTTCTGTTCTCGAGGTATTTTATCAGGAATTAATTTTTAAGCTCAAATCGTTTAATCGTTGAGTTTCAGAATCCTCGGCTTGAGATCAGCTTTTCTGACAAGCTGCATGAACTCTTCCTCGGTCGGCGGATCATCAACGGTTTTGCCAAGTATCGTGGAGTAAACGCCCTCCATAACGTTAGTGCCGAACGAACGGCCCCCGAAATCGGGCGTCGTTGTTATCAGAGTGGAGACGCCCCGCGCCCTCATATCATCGACATCGCTGCTCGTGACCGTATTGGTGAGCAGTATCTTTCCCGTCAGATCATCGGGAACATACCTGTTTATGTAATTGAAATCGCCGGCGATCACTTCGGCCCATTTGAAATATCTACCATATTTCGGGGTTCGTTTTTCCTGTTTCTCTCCGGTCGGGTAAATCATCTCGAACGGCAGCCTCGAAACGACGGGTAGAAGAATAGCGACAATTAAGTTGAGCGTCGAGAGTTTCTTTATTGGGATCGGCAGGCCGAGCGTGAACATGAGATCTCCGAAGATAAAATCGGCCCCGGTCTGCGCTATCGCCTCCGCCATCCCATACCTGTCCGCCGCGCTTACAACCAGAACCCGCGTTCCCTGTTTCAGGTACACGCCCTCCTCGCGAAGCTGTCGCACGAATTCGCGCTCGATAGAGTTCTTCAGCGTACTCCCGTCGTATGTCGGCGTTTTCTTCGCGGCATCGGCAAGCTTTTTTGCTTCCTGCAGAACATATCTTTTCTTTCCTATGTTCAGATAAAGGTCTATTCCGCCCAGCCCTATCGCGTCGACCGTGCCGTCCAGCTCTTTTATCTGTTCTATGGCTTTTGCCATATCGCCATCGGTTCCCTTCCGTTCTATCTTGAACGGAATTCCCATTATCTCGGTATCTATGCTGTGATTTCTTTTCGAGGATCCTATGCTTACGCTGATTACGTGTTTCTGTTCTTTTTCGGCCGACATGTCTTTTTACCGCCATTCGAAATTTGGCAAAACCAGAACCCATAATAGTTTAGGTAATGTAAAATGTAAAGCAGTGAGTTGCTCTAATAAATTTGAATCGAAAAGTTTTAATATTGTCCTGTTATAACAGGCGCCGCGACACGGATTCAGGCAAGCAAACTGCGGATCTTTTGAATGAACAGAGCCGGCTTGAGCGGCTTCTCGCAGTATTCATCCGCATTAAGCTCATCCTTGCGAATCCCGAACTTTTCCCTCATCCCCATTGGTATGCTGCTGTTGATCAGGATCGGGATATGTTTGTATTCCTCCGCGCCCTTCAGCTCCCTGCATATTTCCATTCCATCGAGGTCGGGGATCATGATATCGAGAATGATAAGATCCGGGTGCTGGGTCCTGGCTTTCTCAAGCCCGTCCCTGCCGCTCAGCGCAGTCAGCACATAATGATTCTCGCTCTCGAGAATCACCTTCACGCTCGACATGTAATCAAAATCGTCGTCGATCACCAGTATCGTCTTCTGCTTCGACGGCTCCACCGTACAAGATTCCTGATCCGCACACTCCTGTCCGCACACATCTTCTTCATCCTTCTTGTCGAGTATTTCCTTCACGCCATACGTGTTGAGTTTTTTCTCGGTGAGAAGGTGCTTTATATATTTCAACCTCTCGAGATCCTCGTTTGAATAATACCTGTCTTTGCCTTTCCTGGTCGGCGTAATCAGCCCTTTCTGTTCCCATAACCTCAACGTCTGAACCGAAACCCCGATTATGTCGGCTACTACCCCTATTGTGAATACCGGCATCGTGCTGTCTTCCATTATGATCCTCTTCCTGATGGTTTATGTATAACAAATCAAACGGCAAAACATCCCTGTCGTTTCTTATTCAATGTTTCACAAGATATTGCCGGTGAAATTATATCACCTGATCATGCTCATTTCAATTGACTGTATAATCGAGTTGTTATGACATTTTATATTATGGAAGTTTTGTAAGATTATCAGCTTGTCGATAAAGTGCTTTATCGGCAAGCCGTGACCATAAAAAACCCGCTGTTTTCAAATATACCCGAGGTCTTCAAGCCGCTTCTTCACAGCCTCTTCTTCCTCGTCGTCATATACATCCTCATCGTCATCAAGATAGCCCAGCTCGACGGCCTTCGCCAGGATAATGTCGGCGCACTCTTCGGGCGAGCTGTTCGTGGTGTCGAGCGTCACTTCAGGGTTGAGCGGCGCTTCGTATGGATCATCTATCCCGGTGAAGCCTTTTATCTCTCCGGCCCTCGCTTTCGCATACAGCCCTTTGACGTCGCGGCGCTCGCATTCATCAAGCGGGGTATCCACAAAAACCTCGATGAAATTTCCCACCAGCTCGCGGTTGCGGTCGCGGATATCGCGGTACGGCGAAATCGCCGCGGCGATCGCGATCACCCCGTTGCGCGTCAGCAGATTGCACACAAACCCGATGCGCAGGATGTTCGTGTCGCGGTCTTCCTTG
Source organism: bacterium (assembly GCA_035380865.1). Lineage (GTDB taxonomy): Bacteria > UBP15 > UBA6099 > UBA6099 > UBA6099 > DAOSYA01. Next base: position 94,739 of record DAOSYA010000004.1, on the reverse strand, counting down.
CTGAACCCCAGCCCCTTGCTGAGGTTTGTCCGAACCACGTCCCCATCCAGAACTTCCACCTTCAGACTGCGGTCCCTGAGCCTTTTCTCAACAACCTCCGACACCGTTGTCTTCCCCGAACCGGAAAGACCCGTGAACCATATCGTGAATCCTTTTTGTGACATAACCTTGTATCTCCCAGAGTTGATAGGAATCAGAAAACCGGGCCGCCCTGCATATCGCCCGGAACATCCAGTCCCATTACTTTTAATATAGTCGGCGCGACATCGAGAATGTCGGTGCCTTCCACCCGGCCCCGCGCTCCCGCCCGCGCATCCCGCATTATGAAAATCCCGTGCTGCGCATGGTTCGCGTCATCGGGTCCGGTGTCGTTTTCGTACGTGATCACCCGGTCGAGCCCTATGCTGCCGACCGACCTCCACGCCAGGTCGCCGAAGTACACAATCAGGTCCGGCGCCACGTTCCGCACTTCTGGATATACATCCTCCGGCCTGAACACGCGCGTGCCGATATTCCGGCCCTTCTCGTCCGTGATCGCCGTCAGCTTTTCAATAAGCTCGTTTCTTAAACCATCGTACTCCGGCTGCGGCACGATCCCGTTCGGCTCGCGGCCCTCGACATTGATGAAAAGCCTGCCGTAGTATCCGCCCTCACCCCACGCCCGCGTCCCGCTCCAGTCGAACTCGCACCTGTCGGGCCGCACGACCCCGTCGGGCTTGCCGGCCACCTTCAGGTAGCCCTCCCGTATCAGCCACTCGTTGATGCACACCCCGCCGAACATCGTCTTCGCCCCGTGGTCCGACACCACCATCACAGTCGTGTCATCACCCACGATATCAAGATACTCGCCGAGGTTCGCGTCCAGCTTTTTATAATAATCCAGCATCGCGTTATCGAACTCGTTGCCCGGAACATATTCCGGGTGGTCGGGAATGCAGAACCGCCAGAACCCGTGATGGATACGGTCCACCCCCATCTCGACCATCATGAAAAAATCCCACGGCTTGTTTTTCAGGAAATGCCTGACCAGCCGGTGCCGCTCGTCCGTCATCTCGTGGATCTGGCGCAGCAGCCGCGCCTTGTCGTCCGTCCTGAAACCTTCCACGTCCAGCATGTAGCCCGGCGCAACCTCGTCGATCTCCCGCTTCAAATCAGCCGGGTACGTGTAATTGCTGTCCTTGCCCGGCGCGAGAAACGACGACACCAGCAGCCCGTTAACCGGCTTCGGCGGATAGGTCTGCGGCACGCCGACCATCACCGTTCTGCGGCCCGCGCCGCCCAGAATGTCCCACACCAGCGGCTCCTTCACAGACTTCGAGCTCGCGAAAAACAGCTTGTCGCTCATGTGGTCCTTCCGGTTGCGGAACCCGTAGATGCCCAGCGTGCCCGGGCTCTTGCCCGACATCATGCACATCCACGCCGGCGTGGTGATCGGCGGGATCGTGCTCTTCATCTCGCCGTACATCCCCTGCTCCATCAGCCGCCTGAAATTCGGCAGCTCCGGCAGGTATGCGTCGAACACAAGCTGCGGCGTCGCGCAATCGAGCCCGAATATGAAAACTTTTCTGTTTTCGGTGTCAGTCATATCTTTTCCCGGTAATACCCGCGCGCCCGGCCACCAGCGCGCCACACATATACTATAAGAACCGCCCGGGAATTTAAAGGATGTTGTCCATCAAACCAAATTCTTCCGGGGTCACAATCAACAAAAAAAAGCCCCGCCGGTGCGGGGCCTGTTTCTCTTCTGCGGTATGCTCTGCCTGTATTATTTCTCTTTTCGGCTCCCGATGCCACCGGAGCCGTTATCCGGTGTCTCAGACGTTGAGTTTCACCACTCCGTTGGTGATTACATCGAGTCCGCGCTCCGCGGTCTTCGCCTTCAGGAGAACCGTCTCCTCGTCCTGTTTCCACATTTCGACAACGATGGTCTCGCCGGGGAACACGTGGCTTGCGAACCTTACGCTGATGCTCTTGAACTTCGCGGGATCGTTTCCGCAGAACGCCTTGAGCGCCGCGCGGCCCGCGAATCCGAAGCTTGCAAGCCCGTGCAGGATGGGTTTCTCGAACTGCGCCATCTTCGCGAAATTCGGGTCCGCGTGCAGCGGGTTCTTGTCTCCGGAAAGCCTGTACAGCAGCGCCTGCTGTGGCAGTGTTTTGTACTCGACTACCGCATCCGGGTCGCCCTCGCCCTGGGGTATCTCGACCTTCGGCCCGGGATCGCCGCCGAATCCGCCCTCTCCGCGAAGAAAGACTGTGAACACGTTGTAGAACAGTTCCTCGCCCTTGTCGTTCTCCGTTGTGCATTCGAGCAGGATCGTCGCGCCCTTGCCTTTGTCGTATATCGCCTTGATGCCGGGCCTGTTGACGGTTTTCGCCCTGGTCGGAAGCGGCGTCTTGCGCACTTCGAGATACTGCTCGCCGTGCAGGAGCATCATCGGGTTGAACTTCAGGCCCGGGTGCCCGATTATCTTCATCAGCGCCGGGAACGGCGGTATCACGCCGAACGTCGGCAGCAGCTTCAGCCCGTTCTCGAATGCGAATTTCAACTCGTTCGGATCGGTCGGCGGGTCGCCGGCGCCCACCCCGAGCGCGTACAGAATCGCTTTGTCCTGGTCGTACTCATAGTCGAGCGGCGCAATCGGAGCCGCCATCGCTTTTTCAACATCAATCGGCATATTAATTTCTCCCCCTTCTGGTTCTACTAACTATTTTATGGTGTCCGCGTTGAAATACGAACAAAGTTGAATTAATTTATCACATTTTTGAACAGTATGAAAGCTCCACCCGTTTGTGCCGCGCGCCACCCGTTCTTATAATCGAAACCGTGCGGGAGATTGTAAATTCCCGGCACGTCTGCTATTTTTTTTCGATGAGTTCGCTGTCCCGGACGAAGCGAACTGCCGGGAGATATCGATAACATGGCGGTGAAAATTCTTCTTCTTGCGCTTGCCGGCGCACTCGGCGCGGTCGCCCGCTACGGTTGCACAACAATTGCCCAGCGCGCGTTCAGCCCGGATTTCCCGTGGGGAACCATGATCGTGAACATGATGGGCTGCTTCATCGTCGGCCTGTTCTGGTCGCTCGCGGAGGAAAAGATAACGATCTCGCCCGAACTCAGGGTGATCATACTCGTCGGGTTCCTCGGCGCGTTCACGACCTTCTCCACATTCATATTCGAAACGGGCTCCCTGATGCGGGAAGCAAGCTGGACACCCGCCATAATGAATATCCTCACGCATAACGCTGCCGGTATCCTGCTGCTGCTGGTCGGCATCCGCATAGGCCGCTCGTTCTGATCTCCATTTCCATTCGACAACTTGCCCGCCGCGCCGGTTTGTAATAATATGGTCTAGACCTGCTTTTTTCAGTCGCGGCAGGATCGGTCTTATCAGGAATTGGAGGATCACAACACATGGATAAACTCAAAAACGCCGACAGCATGAACCGGTTGCGATGGAACGGCAGACCCGGCCACTACGAGGTCTACTACATAACGCTCAACCACCTGGAATCAGGTTCCGGTTTCTGGATAAGATACACGATGACCGCGCCGGAACACAGCGTCGGCGAGGCCTATTCGCAGTTGTGGTTCTCGTACTTCAACCACGGCGACCCGTCTCGCAACTTCGCGCTGAAAAAGAAGTTCCCGATCGAAGCGCTGAAAGACGACGGCACGAATTTCTCTTTGCGGATCGGCGACAACGAGCTGAGCGGCAGCCACCTCCGCGGCGTCATCGAGGGAAACGGCCACCGCGCGGGCTGGGACCTCTCCCACTCCGGCGACGAGCCGGTTCACCTCATGATGCCTAAATTCCTTTATTTAAAGGAACTCGCCGACACGACCGCCGTTTGCGTTTATCCCGATTCGAGGTTCCACGGCAGCATAACAATCGACGGCGAGAAGCTCGACTTCAACGGCGACCCCGGCGACCAGACCCACCTCTGGGGCGAAAAGCACGCGCAGCGCTGGGCATGGGTTCATTGCAACGCCTTCGACGGCTCGCCCGGCAGCCTGCTCGAAGGGCTCTCGGTCCAGGTGGTGCGCGGCGGGTTCACAACTCCGCCGATCAACCTGTTCCGGCTCAAACACGGCGGCGAGGATTACAGCTTCACCGAGATCCCCGGCATACTCCGCAGCTCCGGCAGCTTCGATCTCGGCAACTGGAATTTCACGTCTTCGTCCGGCAATTCGATGATCAAAGGCGAAATCTCATGCCGCGCCGATGACCTCGTGCGCGCCGACTACCTCGACCCCGACGGCGAAGAAGCGTTCTGTCACAACACCGAAGTCGCGTCCTGCAACATCAGCGTGTACAAACGGAAAAACATGTTCTCGGCATGGACGGAGTGCAACAGGCTCGGCGCGGAAAAGACCTGCCACGTCGAGTTCGCGGGCCGAACACCCGACGCCCGCGTAAAAAAAATCATCGAAGACGCCGACTGACCAATGAACTGCCTCGGAGCCGGCCCGTGGTTATCAAACATTTCTAATAGAAGGTTCCGAGCAGACGGTAACATGGCTGGGATTCGCCTTTCAAGCCCGGATCGTGTACCCGGAACTAAAGGGAACAAACACCGGAATCAGTGAAAAACTAATCAAAAAAGTGAATTAAATATTGTGTCCCATTAATTCCAGCATCCCTTCTCATCGGACCGCGTGTATTACATCGTCATCCACGATCCGGATTGCTTCCTGTTCCAAGTTGTAGGCTTCGGTCCGCTTCTCGTTAGCCTCTAAGGCATAATCATTAATTGCGGCCTGTGTCGATGAACTCTTGAGTAGTGGAACGGGAACATCTATTATGTGTTCCGCCTCGATGTGGTCTACTACTGAACCGTAGGTGAATCTCTTCATTAATTCTTCGCCGTATTCGGAAATCAGGAACACCGATACGAAACCGGCAATCTTTTCCGACACTGGAATAATGCGAATAATGTCATGTGTCATCGTCCAGCCTTCCCAATGTTTAGGGACAAGGACTACTTTTCCGAGTGTCCCGCTGGATGTTACAAGCAACATGTTCTGCTTTATCTCAAGCTGTTCTTTTATCCGCTTTTCATGTCGAGCAAAGGCCAGATACTTCTTGTCCGCAGGATCCAGCTCAAGGATTCGCTTTCCTGTGAAGTAGACAGCGCCTTGACCTTCCTGGACATAGATTCGCGTGAAGCGCCCAGGCAAGCGTATCTCCTTGCTTATCCTTGCGTCACCGATATCTGTTAGCTCCGCCGCATTCTTTCTGAGGCACTTCATTATTGAATCGACAATCGGCACATGATAGGAGCCATCGACCCTGCCACTGAGGTTGGACAGTTTTACAGTGAAGTTCCGTAGGTCTGCCGACTTGTCGAAGTATGACGGCCTAAGTTTATTTAATGGGAGTAACTGCAACTCATCGTACAGAAGTTTTTCCGCCTGGGCAAGAAGTTCATTCGACTCGTCCCGCAACGCGAAAGAGCGTGCCACCAGTTCGTTTACTCTTTTCCGAATTACCTTTGGGGGGCTGGGAATTGGTACTGATGCCAGATGCTCCGGCTCGATATGAGATATTACCGCGCCGTATTCGTTGGTGCGTATCAGCGCCCCACCCACTTTTGTTTTCATGAAGGCGTAGATGTATCCAGTGTCAGCATCGTCATTGGCCGTGATGCGTATGAGGTCATGGCTAAAAACTCGATTGTCGAAAGTGTCAGCCACCACGGTACACAATCCGATGGTCCCGGAGCATGTTAGTAGCACCTGTCCTTTCTTTACTATCAGCGCATCGATATCCGTGTCCGTAATGTCTGACAGATATCCTGATGGTTTTGGATTCAGGTCCAGAATCTGTGATGGCTGATATATAGGTATTCCCGTCTCGTCTACCCATATCCGGCGGAATCTCGGACGATGATATGCCGTCGCGAGTCCAGTATCACCACACAACGATGCAACAGGCCACCTACATTTATTCAACACCTCACGGGCATGCTTACCCTCGACGTCGAATACACTGGCCTCCAGCCTCATTCCTCGCTCGAACACTTCATTCAGCGACACCGGGCACCAGCGTAGTTCCTCCTCTGGCAAATCGGCGGGCGCGACTATTTGTGGAACGTCTTCCTTCAGCTTCCGTGCATTTCCGGTCACCATAACATACCCTCCTGTTCGCGCCACTTCTGGAAGGTGTCTACCACAAGGACAGTCTGATCGTCGATGACCTTCTTCTTGGATTCGGTTTTAACTGTGCGCTCTCCGTCAGCCGTCTGGTCCAATGTAATAATATCTGCGTCGGGGACAAGTATCTCGTTGCCGTGCTTGTCACGTTTGAACAGCGGGTTGCCACGCTTATCATGACCCACTCTGTCAACCATGGCCATGAATATGGGATAGTCCGCCATACGCCCGGTACGCTCCTCCTTCTGTATCTCCTTGGGGGTTTTCTTCTGGAGGAACAGAACCGATGTCTGGGTCCCGTTGCGCGGCTGGAACGTATCCACATGCAGGTCAATGCTTGCGAGAATCCGAGTCTTCATTATCAGCCATTCACGGATGTAGCCAAGTCCGGGAGCACCGAGGATAGAGTCCGGTAGAACAATTCCCATGCGACCACCCGGTTTGAGTAATTGCAAACAGCGCTCAATGAATAATTGCTCGGGAGGTACAGAACTCTGTAGGCGATCTGTCTTCTCCCATCGGTCCCTATCAGAAGCGTTCCTTGCCCAGATATGGCCAAGGTCAAACTGCTCAAGGATGTGCGGGTCCTTTATGGGAATCTTGCTACCGAACGGCGGGTTCGTAACGATCACGTCAAAGTGGCCGACAGACTCACCGTTGCGAAGTGTTGTCGGACTTATTCCAAGCGAGTTTGCCAGGTCACGTCGGAATGGAGCCTCCCACGAGTGTGGTGGCAACAGAGAGTCCGTCTGGAATATATTGCCACTTCCGTCGTTGTTCATGACCATGTTCATTTTCGTGGCCTTCGCCAAGTCAGGGTTCAGGTCGAAGCCATAAAAGTTGCTGGAAGCAATCTCCCGTATACGCTCCTGGAACAACAGTTTCTCGCTGTCGTCCCATTCATCTTTGTGCTTTCCTACATCATAAGATAGTTGCCGCTCCAGCCCTGCAATAATCTGATTCATGGCAATGACCAGAAAGCCTCCGGTTCCACACGACGGATCGAGAATACGCTCGTCAACCTGCGGGTCCAGCATCTGCACGGTCATGTGCATCACATTACGTGGAGTAAAAAACTCCCCTCGGTCGCCCCGGAGATTTGCGCCAACAAGCTCCTCGTATGCTTTGCCCTTGATATCGATATGCGTGTTCAGCAGGGAATACTTTTGGAGTTCACTGACAACATACGCAAGGCTCCTGGGCTTCAGTTTAATCTCATCGTTGCTCTCGAATATCTTCGAGTGCTTCTTTTTTACCTTATTGAAGATGGAGGCAATTCGTTTCTGAACTGTCAGCTGCCCGTCGGGATGTTTTCGCTCGCCAGAGGAAGCATAGAATTCCAGTGGTTTCCCGAGATTGCGTTCGTCTTCGATCTTACAGAATATGACCTTCAGCAACTCAAAGAACGCAGGTTGCTTCTGCATTCCGTCTGTGACATATATATGATTGTGACATGTCTTGAACACAAACAGCAGATTGTCCTCGACAGCGCTCTTTAGCGTATGCCTCTTGGGGCGGTCGATGTCCTCGACATTACCGTCTGCGGACGGTATGTCATTGAAATCGACGAACTCTATCGTACCATCGTCGGAGATTACCTTTCGGAAGACCTCTTTGTGCTTCCCATTCGTCCACATTCCCCACTCGCAATTTGCACATGCCGACATGTACGATTGCAACTGGCCAACTCCATCTTTCCGTGAGGTGGGTTCAATGGCTTCCTTTTTACATTCGATAATGATGTGGATTTGTTCCTGAGTGAGCGAAATCGCACCCTCGGAGAAAATTACAATGTCGGCCCGAGGTTTCCGGGAACCGACGTGCAGAGTAAACTCTACCGCAATTCTCTCCTTCAAATACTTGTGTTCGTTTACGAGACGCTTTTCAATGTTCTGGCGAACATATTCCTCCGGTGTATCGTTTCGAAACTTACCGTCAATGTAGTCGCATATCTTGCCTTCGGGAATGACGATAATCTGTGATTGTTTACTACCCGTGCTCGACGTGGGAACTGTTACACTACTCTTATTTTTCCGTTTCGCCAATGCATACCTCCGTGTGTTCAGGCCGTCTTTTATCCCCATATTACAATTGAGGATATATAATGGACAGGGTTTCCTCCCTCACCCGTCAGTCAATTATATCTGCGGGGTGAGACACATGGCAATAAAAACACGTCGTTTTTATACATATAGAATTCAAAGAATTATGGGTACACAATACTCAATAAAAAGGACAAAACGAAGTCGGTGCCTGCCCCTGAAAACACCCCCTGGCCATCCCTGCCCCCACTGGATTCCCGATCTCCGTCGGGAATGACGGAATCAATTGAAGATAAAAATCATCGAAGCCGCCGACTGACAACAGGCCGAGAATGAAATATTTTTTGTCGCGTTCTTGACGAATCTGTTTTAATTCGGTATTATAGTACCAGAATAACTTTATGGCCGGTGGTGCTATGTCGAATCCTCTGAAATTTTCCGAAGCGTCCGCGATCGCGCTCCACGTCATGACTTTTCTCGCGGCCCGTGACTCCGGCGGCCCGGCATCTTCCCGCGAGCTCGCATCGCTGTTCGATGTTTCGGAAGCGCATCTCAGCAAAGTCATGCAGCGGCTGGTCCGCGGCGGGCTTTTGAAATCCACACGCGGCGCTTACGGCGGATTCGTTCTCGCCCGCGACGGCGGCTCCATTTCGCTTCTCGAAGTTTACGAGGCTGTCGACGGACCGGTTTCCCTCAGCGAATGCCTGTTCGAAAAACCTGTCTGCAAAAGCGGCAGGTGCATTATGGGCAGCCTGGTTTCCGATACGAATAAAAGAGTGAGGGACTATCTTTCAGGCACCATGCTTTCCGACCTGTCGGACGTTTACGACGGCGGTTAGCCCGGATACTGACGGCCCCGGGATTAACCTGCATTTTTCAGCGGCGCAGGTTGAAAACCGGTTGAAATAATGTATCTTTGCGCTCCGGTCGGGGACGGCGGGAGCGATTATAAAATATATTCTTGAATAATGTGCATCTCATGGTGAATTGACCGGCACGGCATACCGGATGGCCGCGCCTGTTGTGGGGGAGCGTGCCCCGCAGCGCGTTGCGGCAGCGTGCCCTGCTCAAGTGTGCTCTTTAACAAATTGACAATATAAAAGGAGGAAACATCATGCTGTGTTACCAGTGTGAACAGACTGCGAAAGGAACGGGCTGCACAACTTTCGGCGTTTGCGGCAAGGACCCCGAGACCGCCGCCCTGCAGGACCTGCTCGTGTATGCCCTGAAAGGAATCTCGATGTATGCGCACAGGGCACGCGCGTTCGGCACCGCCGATGTCGAGCTCGACCGGTTCGCGACCGAAGCGATTTTCACCACTTTGACAAATGTCAACTTCGACCCTGAAGGGCTCCGCGGCTACCTCGAAAAAGCCGCGGCATACCTCGATTCCGCGAAGGCCATGTACGAAAAGGCTGCGGGCGGCGCGACGGAAACACCCGGCGGACCCTCGGCATGGGTTCCGGCGGAAACGCTCGACGGACTGATCCGCCAGGGCGAGGAAATCACCATCGAAAAGAGGATCAGCCTGCTGGGGCCGGATATCTCCGGGCTCCAGGAACTCATTACTTACGGGCTGAAAGGCATAGGCTCATACGCCTACCACGCGGCGCTGCTCGGACAGGAGGACAGCGAGCTCTACGGGTTCTTCCACGAAGCGCTCGACTTCCTCACCCGCGAGAATCCATCCGTCGATGAGCTGCTGGGTCTGGCGCTACGATGCGGCGAAGCAAACCTGCGAGTAATGGAACTGCTCGACGCCGCGAACACCGGGGCCTACGGTCATCCCGAGCCGACCGGGGTCCGCGTCACCCCGCTGAAAGGAAAGGCGATCCTGGTGTCGGGCCACGACCTGAAGGATCTCGAAGAAATTCTCAAGCAATCGGAAGGCAAAGGCATAAACGTTTATACTCACGGTGAAATGCTGCCCTGCCACGGGTATCCCGGGCTCAAGAAATACCAGCACCTCGCGGGCAACTACGGCGGCGCGTGGCAGAACCAGCGCGACGAGTTCGACGAGTTCCCCGGCCCGATTCTCATGACCACCAACTGCATCCAGAAGCCGCGCGACTCTTACAAGGCGCGGATTTTCACAACCGGCCCGGTCGCGTGGCCCGGCGTGAAGCACGTCCCCGGCCCCGATTTTTCAGAGGTGATCGATGCGGCGCTCGACGCCGATGGATTCGCCGAAGACGGTCCGGAGCAGTTCATAACCGTGGGGTTCGGTCGCAACGCGGTCATGGGCGTCGCCGACGCGGTGATCAACGCAGTGAAGGCCGGCGACATCCGGCACTTCTTCCTGATCGGCGGCTGCGACGGCGCGAAATCCGGCCGCAACTATTACACCGATTTTGCAAAGGCCGTTCCGGATGACTGCGTGATCCTTACGCTCGCCTGCGGTAAATACAGGTTCAACAAACTCGACTTCGGCGACATCGGGGGAATACCCCGCCTGCTCGATATCGGGCAATGCAACGATGCTTACTCGGCCATCAAAATCGCACTCGCGCTGTCCGACGCTTTCGAGTGCGGCGTGAACGAGCTCCCGCTCTCGTTCATCCTTTCATGGTATGAACAGAAGGCGGTCTCGATCCTGCTGACGCTGCTCCACCTCGGCATTAAAAACATCAAGCTCGGTCCGAGCCTGCCCGCTTTCATCTCACCCGCCGCGCTGGACGTGCTCGTCGAAAAATTCAACATCGCGCCCACGGGCACTGTCGAGGATGATCTCAAAGAAGCACTCGCCTGACCGGGCTTCCCGTGCCGTCGATTAGTGAACTACCCCGCCGCAAGCGGTCGGGGTATCAAAATACGTGAGAGAACTTTTGAAAAAGTTCTCTCACACTCTTTCAAAACTTCTCGACGAGAAGCGCGACAAGCGCGCTTCTCTCTATAATATTGCCATACAACACAGGCAATCCTTACCCCGGTGCAAGCACCGGGGTATTCTTCTCGAATAAACCGGACAAAAAAACCGCCCTCTTTTCAGGGGGGCGGTTTCTCTTTTTATCAACTTTTTCAGAACCTGCCGTTCTGCTGCTATCCCGCAATAAACATGATGCCCGACACGATGTTGAACACAAACGCGAGCGTGCCAAGAATAACAAGTACCATGTGGAGCTTTTTCAGGCCCTCCGGCGCTTTGCCCCTGTTCAGTTTCAGCCCGATCAGCAGGCCGCCGGCCAGCAACAGCGCCGCGCACGCGCTGCCGACGGCGAAATGCGGCAGTGCGCTCCCGAAATCAAACCCGTCGAACGCCCAGATCCCCAGTCCGCCCAGGTATCCCAGCAGCAGCATCGCCACGTACACCTTGCCCCACTTCACATGGTCTTTCCATTTGAACTTAACAGGGAAATTTTTATATTTCTTTTTGCCCATGAAATATCGCTTCAGCCCCGTCATGAGCATATAAACTCCGAGCCATAAGAAAATCAAGGACATGTAAATCCCATGCCCCATCTTCATCAGCTCTTCTATCGCTTCCCTTGCCTCGCCCGCTTCACCGCTGTCGGTCGCGCCGACTTCCGCGGCTTCCTCTTCGGGCTGCCCGCCGGTTTCCGTTTTGCCGATCACGGCGGCGGCGGCGGAAACATCCTCAAGATCGCCTTCGGCAAGAAGCAGCTTGATCGCGTCCGCCTCTTCTGCCGTCATCAGCTCAGGTTTCTTCTGCCACATCCGGTCTATCGTCGCCGCCCTGCTCTCCGCATCCGTGCCGGGGAATCTCATGACGGCCCTTTTCCACGTGTGGCACGCCGAGCATTTTTTTACAAAAAGTTCGATGCTCCGTTCGCCCCGCCCATCTTCCGCTATACAGTAAGCAGCCGCACAAACCGCGGCACAGAAAACAACGACAGAGACTGCTGCTAGACAAAACCTGATCACCGGCCTCTGCTCAAAACTCAATGAAAAGATTCTCATCGGCCCCTCCGTTTTTCTCGCCCGGAATTCTCTTTTTCAAATTTTCAGTAAGGATTTTAATGCTATGGCATGATAAAAGAATTTCAGCCCGATTGTCAATCAGGATGTTCCCGCCTTACTTTTTCTTTTTGCTCCTGAAGAAAAACTTGCCGCCCCTGGCGGCATCCGATTCGCTGTCTCCCGCGGGACCGCCGTCCGGGGCGTTCTGGCTGTAGATTCCTTCAAGAGCACTCTTCTTCGCCTCGGCCCGCAGCCTGTCCACCTCCCGCTTGGCCCTCACATACAACTCGCGGAACTTGTCCGCCTCGGCTGTCTTGCGCACAAGCTCCTCGCGCAGGCTCCTGACAAGCTCGGGATCACCATCCGGCTCGATGCTCAAAGGCGATTTCACACGAATCGGCTCTGCGGGAGCAGCCGCCGGGACCGCTCTCCCGATCATCTTTTCGAGATCCCTCGGTATGTACCCTATCGCGCCCTGGATCGTCGCCAGCGCGTCCAGCATCCCCATCAACAGCTTTTCCGTTTCCTTGTGCTGCCTCTGGACAACTTCGTTGTAACTGTACGACGCACGCCTGATCACTTTCACATCCTCGTTCATCGGCCCGAGGTTGCCGACAAGTTTTTTCATCTCCCCGATCTCGCCCGCCAGCGCCGACGTCACAAACTCCTGCCTGTCCGCCTGCTTCCTGAGCCTGTTTACCGCCTCTTCCACCCTCTCGAGAAAAACATTCGCTTCCTGCTCGGTCACAACCGCCTTCTTCGCCATCTCATCCGGGTTCATCGGAAACCTGTCCATCAGCTTCTTTTCCGTGTCGTCCCACGAAAGATGCCGCTCCACCCTGCAATCCCTTATGGCCTTGAACACATCTATCGCTTCTATCCTGTATTTTCTCTCTCGTCCCGACCCAACGTACGGTATGAACTGCGGGTACGTGTCACGATATTTCCTCAGCGTGCTCTCAGGCAGCTCAAGCTGCTGGGCTATTTCTTTAAGCGTATATAGTTCCTGTTCCATTTCTCCTCCGGGAAATCCGTTCTGTTGAGTCTTCGTTAATAATTTGAAGACCTATTATAACACATCCTTTTTAAGTAGTTAAGCGAAATAACAACCATCGCACGCAAATTTTTTTTAATTATATCCAAATTACGCTTCTTTTCCTCGATTTCATATTTTTTTGATTGTTGCGTGCGTAACGTGCGTATCATCCTTTGATATCTGTTTATTGTAAATATCCTTCCTCGCCGATATAATCCTTCTGTAGCCGGTTTCGCTTCTGGAATACGGTCGATACGGATTTTTTGATTCTTGTATATATGATGGATAACAATTATTCCAATTTCATGGATTTCGGTACGCCGGACGATACTATTGCAGCTATCGCCACTCCGCGCGGATCGGGCGCTATCGGCATTATCCGCGTTTCAGGGCCGGATTCTACTTCTATTGTAGAAAATCTGCTCGTTCGCGATTCGTCTTCGCCCTTCCCGCCTGCGCCCCGCAAAATGACTCTTGCTAAGATTATCGATCCCTCTAACGGTGCTTCAATCGACAGGGCCATGATCGCTTTCTTCAAAGCGCCCGATTCGTATACCGGCGAAGATGTCATCGAAATCTTCTGCCACGGCGGGATTCTCATTACTCGCGAAATCCTTTCTCTTCTTATTTCCGCCGGCGCACGCGCCGCCCAGCCGGGCGAGTTTACCTGTCGCGCTTTCCTCAACGGCAAGATGGATCTCGTACAGGCGGAATCCGTTCTCGATGTCATCAACGCACGTAACCGTGCTTTCCTTGATGCCGCCCTGAAACAATTGTCCGGCAGCCTCAGTTCACGTATCAAAAATGTCAGAAATAATCTTCTTTCTCTGCTTTCTATCATAGAGGTTGTCATCGAATACCCCGAGGAGTCTTCAGATCAGGTTCCAGCTTCCGATATCAAGCCTGTCATCGACCGCGCTGTTTCGGATTTAAGTAATCTGCTCGACCGCGCAAACTCTTCCAACATTTCTAATAATGCCGTCGGTATCGTTCTCATAGGCAAACCCAATGCAGGCAAATCCAGCCTAATGAACCGCATTCTCGGCTACGATCGCGTCATCGTCAGCGATACACCCGGCACTACAAGGGATTTCGTCACCGACTGGTTTTCCTCCGGTGGCTTCGATTTCGAAATCATGGATACTGCGGGTATAACAAACACAGAAAATATTGTTGAATCGGAAGGAATTAAAAAATCCTTTTCTTCAGTCAAAAATTCAGATATCATTCTCGCTCTTTTCGATGGGTCAGCTGAATGGAACAGTGATGATGACACTGTCATCGATGCTGTATCAGAATATAAAAACGTTATTCCGGTCATTACCAAGAAAGACCTTGATAAGCTTATTGATACTTATAGAATCTCTGATCAATTTAGTGATACGGACATAATCTGCTCTTCTACAAAGTCCGGTGAAGGTTTAGATGAACTTCTGGGCAGAATTGCATGCCTTGCTGAATCCAGCGCGCCCTGCTCTTCTGATTCTTTGATTCTCAACCTTCGGCACAGGGATCTCATCACCATGGCCATGGACTCTCTATGCAAATGCATGGAAAATCTCGGCTCTGTGCCGGACGATATTCTATCAATCGATATCAGGGATGCTGTTGATGCTCTCGGCAGGATCACAGGCGAGGATACATCCTCCGACCTGTTAAATACTATATTCTCTAATTTCTGCGTAGGAAAATGAAAAAAACAGATTATTACGATGTTATTGTTGTCGGCGCGGGTCATGCCGGCGTAGAGGCCGCACTTGCCGTAGCGCGTATGAACCTTGATGTTCTTCTTGTTACCATTAATCTGGATACCATAGGTCTCATGCCCTGCAATCCCAGTATCGGTGGCCCGGGCAAGGGCCACATAGCAAGGGAAATCGATGCTCTCGGCGGCGAAATGGCCAGAAACATTGATGAAACGCACATTCATATCCGCTGGCTGAACACCAGCAAAGGCCCCGCTGTTCAGGCTCTACGCGCACAGGCAGACAAATTACGTTATCAGTCACGCTTAAAACACATTTTGGAATCTAATAATAAAATTTACCTGCGTCAGGGCATGGTCACAAAACTGATAACGCAGGAAAATTACGTCAAAGGCATAGTAATTGACACAGGGGAACGCTTTTACACAGGTGCAATTATTGCTACCACAGGTACTTTTCTCAATGGAATCATTCATATCGGTGAAAAGAAGTTCCCTGCCGGTCGACTCGGAGAGTTTCCCGCTGTCGGCATGACAGAGAGTCTACAGGAATTGGGTATTGAGACCGGTCGGCTTAAGACCGGTACCGTCGCTCGTGTGAACTCAAAACAAATTGACTTTTCCAGATGCATAGAACAAAAACCGAGTTCCATACCGCTTGCATTTTCTTATTTCACCACACCTGCTCCAAGAAAACAACTTTCCTGCTGGATAACTCACACCACTTCCGAAACTCATGATATCATACGTTCCAACTTTGACCGGGCTCCCCTTTTCTCCGGACAGATAAAAGGCATCGGCCCGAGATATTGCCCATCGATCGAGGATAAGGTCAATAAATTTCCGGACCGTGATTCTCACCAGATCTTCCTCGAACCCGAAGGGCTTGGCACAAATGAAATATATATGATGGGCCTTTCATCAAGCCTTCCGATTGATGTTCAGAAAGCTTTCATAAATTCGATTCCCGGTCTTGAGAATGTTGATATCATGAGACCCGGCTATGCAATCGAATACGATTTTGTTTTCCCCACGCAATTGAGACCGACTCTCGAAACTAAAAAAATACGAAATTTATACCTTGCAGGCCAGATAAACGGCACATCAGGGTATGAAGAAGCCGCCGGACAGGGTATCGTGTCCGGCGTGAACGCCGCTGCGTCCATTCTGGGTTTAAGGCCGCTCGTGATCAAAAGACATGAGGGTTACATCGGCGTTCTCATCGATGACCTCATTACTAAAGGTACAGAGGAGCCATACAGGATATTCACCGCCAGGGCCGAATATCGTTTGTCCATGAGGTTCGATAATGCGGACACGAGGCTCGCCATGTACGGCCATGAATACGGCCTGATCAGCGATGAGAAGTTCGATTTCCTCAATAAGCGCATCAATATTATCAACTCAGAAATCGATAACCTGGAAAAATATCATGTTCTGAACGACGCACCTTCAAAATTCTCTGCATTTGTCAGCAAGTCCCTCCGCCATGCACTCAAGGCTCCCGAGACAACCTACGGCGATCTCAAGGATCTTAATTCCAGTTATCCGCCTGTCGATGATGATGACCTTACAAGCAGGATTCAGATAGAAGTCAAATACGAAGGCTATCTAAAAAGACAGAAGAAACAGATCGACGAATTCAAGAAGTATGAGTCTATTTCCCTTCCAGAAGATTTTGATTACGATAAGGTCGAAGGCATAACGGTAGAAGCAAGATCAAAACTCAAAAATATAAGGCCCGCTTCTGTCGGCCAGGCTTCACGCATTTCCGGTGTATCGCCTGCCGACATCACAGTGCTTATTTATTTCCTCAGAAAAGCATCTTCCAGATAATAGAAATGATTTAATTATTTATCCTTTATTATTTATTAACGCTATTTCATTGTATAATACAATTATTGAAAAAACAGTAATTTTTGATTCGTACTGCTGCAGATGCACATTCATGGAGTTGAAATATTTATAAAATGACGAATATCGGTGAAGAAAAGAACCTTTTTATCGACGAAATTGAATCCCTGTTAAGTAATTTTATACCGGAACTGTGTTTTAAGCGTGATTCAGGGCATGCGCTATATGATTATTATCGTATGATAAGCACGTTTAATAAACATACAAATCTCATCGCTGACCCGGACATTCATACCGTAATACGCCGACATATAATTGACTCGCTTTCCTTGTTCAGGACTCAGAATATTGAAACTGGGGCCTGTATTGCCGATATTGGTAGCGGCGCAGGCTTTCCCGGCCTACCTTTATATATAGCAAGACCTGATCTTAACCTCGTTTTAGTAGAATCAATCACCAAGAAATGCAGTTTCCTTGAAGATGTTATCAAGAAGCTCGGCCTCAAATCAATAGTTGTTATAAACGATCGTGCTGAAAACGTTGCTCGAACAGATTACCGGGAATCATTCGATATAGTAACCGCCCGCGCTGTATCCTCTGTATCCACACTTGCAGAGCTGTGCCTTCCTTTAACAAAAGTCGGAGGAAAAACAATACTATT
This sequence comes from bacterium, assembly GCA_035380865.1. GTDB lineage: Bacteria > UBP15 > UBA6099 > UBA6099 > UBA6099 > DAOSYA01. The sequence goes on along the minus strand of DAOSYA010000004.1, from coordinate 77,369 downwards.
TAAATCTGATAACTATGAAAACGAACTTCACGATGCAGAAAATGCAATTAATACTTGCGGTGGCGGTAATACTTCTGCTTCATTTTACCGCGTTACCGGCTCTGATCCGCTGAGAACACATATTATTATTGATAAGCTGTCGCCTTCTCCTGAAAAATATCCCCGCCGCCCTGGCATTCCCGCAAAGAGGCCCCTTTGAATCTTTCATCTACATCTATCGAAATATCTGAAATTGCAATTTATTCCCATTACTAATAGCATTTATATCATTGTTTCACGTGAAACATTTATATTTCCTTATCTGTAACAGCCTTTTATCTAAACTCTAATTTCAACTTTTCATCTACTTTTATCATTTTTTTAAATAAATATTAATACTTCTTATCCTCCCCCCCCCCTGCCCTGCTTCCGCAAATACTTAATTTTCAGTCTCTTATCTCAGTCCTGCTATTTCACCGTGTGTTACTGCCTCTGTTGCACTGATTATCATGTTTTTACTTGTTTATTAATTTTCTTTACCTTATTTTCATGTAATGTTATCATATCTTTGTTACAGTCAGCAGTCTACTATCGTGCTAATTTACTATAAGGAGAATTTAAATGGATAAGGAAATAAAACTACTTGATCTTGATTCTATTAAAATGAATCCTTTTCAACCCAGAAGCGATTTCGATGAGTCAAGCATCAATGAACTCAGTGAATCTATTAAGAACCACGGCATCATTCAGCCGATTATCGTTAGGTTCGTCAATGATCAATACCAGCTCATTTCGGGTGAGCGCAGATTAAGAGCTGCCAGGCTTGCCGGCAAAAACGAAATTCCTGCAATCGTTATCGACATTGATGGTCTCGATGTCGCAGAGGTCAGTCTGATCGAAAATATCCAGCGCAAGAATCTCAACAGTATCGAGGAAGCCCTTGCTTTCAACATCCTCAAGAAGCAGTTCGGTCTTTCCCAGGAAGAGATTGCAGACAAGATAGGGAAGAGTCGCCCATACGTTGCAAACTGCCTCCGCTTGCTTGAATTGCCGGATGAAGTTAAACGTCTCCTTATAGACGGAACACTATCTGCGGGACATGGCAGAGCACTGCTCGGTCTGAAGCCTGATACCATTGCAGAAATTACTCTCCAGATAGTCAGGGATTCTCTCTCTGTACGTCAGACTGAGAAACTTGTAAAGCAGATAACCTCGCCGACGAACAGGCCCAAAAAATATAAGAAACAGAAACTGACCGATTTAACAGCGGATGCGTCCGTTTATTTTGAAGAAGTAAAGAAGGTTATCAAGGATTTAAGAAAATCCGGAGCCAAGGCAGATATCATTGAAAGAGAAAGTGAAGATTATTTTGAGATACTAGTGCGAATCCCCAAGGAGAATGCTATCATATAAGTAACAACGGTGGTGTCCAGCGCATTGGACATATCAAAATAATTTTAATTTAAATATATGGAATTGATAAATATAACCTCAATCACACCAAATCCCTATCAGCCGAGAACAAATTTTGATTCTGAAGCTATTAATTGTCTCGCCGCCTCAATCAGGCAGCACGGTATACTTGAGCCATTGATTTTAAGAGAGTCCGATGACGGCTATCAGATCATAGCAGGCGAGAGAAGATTTCGTGCTGCGTGCAGCATTGGTCTCACTCACGTTCCGGCAATAATCAGGAATACATCCGATTCAGAAATGCTTGAAATTGCATTAATTGAGAATCTTCACCGCGAAGACATGTCTCCCATAGATAAAGCTAACGGCTTTAAAAAACTTATGGATGAATTCCATATGACGCAAAGGCAGATTTCAGAAATATTCGGCATTTCACGATCTGCTATATGCAACACCATCAGACTTTTGGATTTACCTGAGTCTATAATGAATGCTCTTCACATGAAGCAAATAACAGAAGGGCACGCGAGAGCTATTCTCCAGATCAAAGATCCCGACAAGAGAGAGATACTGCTCAGAAGGATCATTGCTAGACAGTTGAATGTGAGGGAGACAGAGGAACTTTCTAAGCAGATTTCAAAGCAGTGTAAAAACTCAAATGGTAATAGTTTTTCAGAAGCTTCTCCTGAAGACAGACGATTCATCGAGCATCTCAGAGAACGGTTGGGAACTAATATACACATAACAAGGAACGGAAATGGCGGAAAAATCGAGATAGATTTCTACACAAGAGAGGATCTCGAAAGAATAGCAGAGATGATCTGACGACATATTCATCAACAGATCATGTTTTTCTCAATTATCTTTATATTTATAAAAATTATATTAAATAAAGTATTTTTTACTGACATCCACAGTCAATATTCTCATAAAACACATTTTATTTCATAATATTTCGAAATAACAGTAATTATATGAGCTTTATCGGGATAAATACAAATTTATAATAATACAACAGCCTGAATCGTACTTACTTAAATTATTATAAAACACAGCCGGTTTGAATGTTTGATACAAAGAGGAGGTACACATGACAATAGATTTACATATATTCTAAATTTGCTGGTTGGCCCGTGATTCTATATAAATAACGTGCTTTTATAACGCACGAACATATAAATCTGATATCTGATTGACTTAACAGGAAATTTGTAAACAATATAATGAGTATTATATATGACTTACAGGATCTGTAACATATAACAAGGAAGAGAGGAAAGCAGAGATGTTGGACCTCAGGAAGATAAGAGAAAATCCCCAGGAAATGCAGGAAAGACTTAGAAAAAAGGATCCTTCGATATCACTCGACGAGATAGTCGCACTGGACGAGAAAGTGCGTGTCATGGCGATAGAAGCGGACGAACTTAAGAATAAACGCAATGTGGTATCAAAAGAAATAAGCACACTGAAGGAAAAAGATGTTCGGGATGAAAAGATCAAGGAGATGAAAGAAGTCTCAGAAAGCATCAAGAAGTATGACGAAGAATTGCGAATTCTTGAAGAGGAGCTGCGTAACAAATTATTGTATCTCCCAAATGCGCCGCATGACAGCGTGCCCGTAAGTGATGATGAAGAGGATAAAATCATAGTAAGAAGTCACCTTGATAAGCCGGAATTTGATTTTGAGATAAAAAACCATCTTGAGCTTGGCAATAATGCGGGAATGTTCGATTTTGAAAGAGGGGCGAAGACAAGCCAGTCCATGTTTTCAATGTACAGAGGAGTCGGCTCAAGGCTGGAATGGGCGCTTATTAACTATTTAATGAATTTTCTGACCCGAGAGAAGGGTTTTGAACTGATAATACCGCCGCTGCTTGTCAGCACGGAAACGATGTATATGTCGGGAAATCTGCCGAAATTCGGCGAACAGCTTTATAAATGCGCGGATGATGATCTTTATTTGATCCCAACCTCTGAAGTTCCGCTTGCAAGCATGCACAGGGGCGAAATTCTAAAGGAAGAAGAGCTTCCGATATATTATTGTGCGTATACGCCTTGCTTCAGACGTGAAGCCGGCGCTCACGGCAAAGAGGAAAGGGGCCTTATCAGGGTACACCAGTTCAATAAGGTTGAAATGTTTAAATACGTGAAACCTGAAACGTCATACGATGAGCTCGAACACCTTGTATCGACCGCAGAAGATCTTATCAAGGGTCTGGGACTCCATTTTCGCACTGCATTGCTTGTGACAACAGATATCGCTCAACAATCCGCTAAAACATATGATATTGAGTGCTGGCTACCGGGGCAGGGACAATACTACGAGGTCTCCTCTTGCAGTAACTGCGAAGATTTCCAGGCTCGCCGCGGCGGCATTCGATACAGAGACGCAGACAGCAAAAAAACTAATTATGTGCATACTCTCAACGGTTCCGGGCTTGCAACATCCCGTCTCATGGTATCTCTTATAGAGACATATCAGCAGGCCGACGGCAGCATCGTGATCCCTGAAGTGTTACGAGATTACATGGGCGGCCAGGAAAAAATCGAGCCAAAAGCATAATTTAGCATCTTCTGCCGGGCATGTTTCGCACACATTAAATATTGCCGCGTTTATATATGTTATTCGATTTTTCTCTTTTGTATTATCATTAAAATGGTTAACAAAAAGTCCTTTATATCTGCTTTTTTTACAATATATTATTAAAACACATAAATCATATCTTATTTCATAGCATGTTTTGATTTCGCTTATTATATATTTATTATATATTAAACACGCAGCGCACAATCACCATCAGTGAATATTATTATGCATTCAGCAATTATATGCAAATATATTATAACGCGCGATACATTATAAATGCGTGTGTTACCATTGATTCACCACGTAAAAATAATGCTTTTTCTCTATTTGATTTTATATCCATTAATTCTATTGTTATCAAAAAAGAGCTTTAGTTAACGCTTTTTTATGATAGAATCCATAATTTCGAAAAACACAGGCGGGGCAGGGCGCATTTTTTACCTGCATTGACATTTACCCTTAATACGCTTCTGAAAATCAAATACACGCCATCACAGGCAACAGCTTTTTTCGTGTTTTTAAAACAAAAAAGATTCTTGTCTCGACATAAGATAGACCAGCAGGTAAAAATTTTTAATAGAAGGCAAAAAATACCAGGATGTCGATATTGTCGTATTTACAAATACTCTAACGGTTGAGTTTTACCATCTGAAAGACCGAAAGCTTCTGTTTATCATAAGCGATTGTGATTAATTCCAAAACCTGCCGATTCTGTTCCCTTCAACGCCCATAATTCTTAACATTTGATCTCCTGTATATACGAATAACAGCTTGTCTTCCGGAATTAAGGAATTGATAGTATTATAGTGATTCTCAAAAATAAACTTGAATACATGCACAAAGGAAATAGCTTTGTGCATGGCACACTATCTTTGTATTTGTGATTTCTGATCGAGTTGTGAATCTGTTTTTATTATGAGAATTACTATAACCATAACAGTTATGGAAATACAAAATAATAAGTAAAAAGAATGAAGGGCAGGGCGGCAATGATAGGTAAAACCATTACTAATAGACACCGGCCTACAAAACAATAATAATTTTGAGGCCACCTGCAACTCAGAAGAAGGATGTACTTGAGCTTAAAGATATAAACATCAGAAAAAGATACATTCTGAAAACATTACAAGAACCGGTTGATTATTTCGGTATAGCCAGTAATTTCTTCTGAGCGCCATCATAGAATTCGAGCGCGGGCTTATCCTGACCGGCGCCCATCAACATACGCAGAGTTCCATCGGGAGCATACATGGAAAACAGCGAAACATCAGATGAAGCGGACATATTGGATCTCACCGCTCCCTTTTCATCGAGAAGCCTGACAAAAGGAACCTGTTGATTTATGCCCAGAATGGACCTGACATTTTCAGAAGAATCGAACACGGCAATGCCTGAATTAACATCGTTGTGCTTCACCGAAATACGTATCTTTTCATCGGCGTCATATATAGCGATTCCGGGCAACCCGTACACGGCGCGAACCTTTCCATCGGCGTCGAAGAATCGCAGGAACGCCTCGCCTTCCACCACGCCGATCTCCACATACAGCCGTCCCTCTTTGTCTACAAGCTGGAAATTCTCGGCATGCACATAAGGCTCGGTGTTCGCTCGCACCTGCTGCGGCGACAAAAGATGCGAGGAAATCACACCGCCCAGCAACCCCGCGATCAGTGCAAATACTATTATCCTCGATTGTTTCATAAGTTCCTCCGTCTTTATTCAGCAACCTGTTTTTCAATTTCTTCCCTGATCAAGCTTATCGACTGATCCAGCGGCTTAAACTCCGCAATTCTGTTAACATTCAACTCCGCAAGATTTTTTTGAAACTGCTCAAACCGTGCCCACTGGTCGTGTTCCCCGCCCGCGGCGAGTTGTTCCCGGCTCCAGCCCAGGAGATGCGGTTTTCTGAGCTGAACATAAGTTATGCCGAGCCCGGCACGCTTAACTCTTTTCAAAAGCGCCGGATCATCCGCGGCCAGCTTCTCCGCCTCCGCGAACGCCTCTGCGCCAAGCTTCACAAGGTCGGCGGTCAGGTATCCCGATGGATCGGAATACAGGCTCGCGGTAACAGACTTTCTCCGCGCGTGTTTATGGAGAGCGACATAATACTTCATAATCGGGACCGCCGCCTTGCCATAGTAGGCATTAACAAATTCCGATATGAGCTTTCGCCCGTCAAGCTCCGGGTTCCACAGCATTTTCGCGATCAGCCAGGCTTTCAGCTCCGCGAGATTGCCGCCGTCGCTCTGGTAGCTGCCCTGCCCGAAATAGCCCACCACCCCATGCTTTCTGTAGTAAGGAATATCCTTTATAATCGCGTTCAGATCCGGGAACGGCGCGAGATAATGAGAAAAATTCGTGACGTAATGCCACACATAGATCCTGTCGGTCAGCTTCGACCATTTTTTCAGATTATCGACATACCTCATGTTATATATTGAATCATCCAGCGGATGCAGATCGCACGACGGCTGCATGTGGCAGAGCCTGATGCAGACGTTCCGGCGCGGCCTGATCGTCTTCGGCGGAACCTCAGTATAGATATAAGCAAGAGTATCGATCAGCTTATCCGGATACTTTTTTGCAACCTCGTCGGCGATGGCGTTGACGAAATTAAGAAGGGTGCCCATCGGGGTGCCTTCCGCCTCATCCACACGCCTGCATTTCTCGCACTGGCAGTTACCGATCCAGTCGTTTTGGGAAACCGAAAATATCGTGGCATCCGGATTCTCCTCGATCCATTTCAGTACCTGCTGAGTAGCGATTTTGATAACATCGGGATTGGTGAGACAGAGTTGCGCATGGCTGCCGACACGCTCCCCGCCGATCTCCGAGAAATATTCGGGATGCTCCTTGAAATACTTTTCCGGCGGCACAAGGCTGTAGAACGTATGCACGAAATGCGAATATGTGATCTTGCCGCCCATTTCTTTAGAAATTGTGGGTCGCGAGCCGTTGACGCGGTTCCTGGCAGCCCAGGTGCCGTCGAACGCATGATGGAAAAACGGTTCACGATACTCGAATGCCGGTTTCTGAGTGTAGTCGAGCTGCGGAACGGAAATTTTTTTCATCGACGGCACATACTCGTAATCGGGCGCATACCATTTGCAGCCCAGCGTGTCTTCGAGCAGCGAATACACGCCGTACAGCGTTCCGCGCGGCCCTCCGCCGACAACAGCAATATCGGCACCGTTCGACCTGATCACGAATCCTTCCCGGCCCGCCTGTTCAAGCTCCGGCGCACCGACAATCTCCCGGCCCCTTGCCGTGCCCCCGATGAATATTCCCGGCCCCGTCAATTCCTGCTCGGAAACCACAGGCAGCGTTGCGCCGGAAATCTTTGCGATATAATCCCGAAGCTCCTTTGCCGCATAGTTCTGAACATCTGTCGCCCCTTCAGGCAACACTATGCTGTATGAAGAACTTCCGCCATCCGCAATTACCAGATCGGCGGCAAGCGCCGACCCGCCATAAACTCCAATGCAGATGATTACTGAGGTAAGAATAAACAGAAATCTTTTCATAGAGTACCGTCCCAGATGTATACAATTATTACGAAAAATGAACCTATTTACTTTCATTTTCTGTCTGTTTCGCTATTCCGGAAAGTCTGAAGGCTTCTTCGAAATTAGCCGCTTCAATCTCAAGACCCGCATCGAGCGGAAGATCCAGCCCCCGCGCAACCGCATCCTTGATCAGCCGGACGGCATGAGCAGGCTGCCTGCCGAGCCTTTTTGCCAGCTCTATCGCCTCGGGCAGAACTTTTTCCCGCTCTACCACCCGATTTGCAAGCCCCATTTCATACGCCTGCGCCCCCCGGATTCTATTGCCGAGCAGCAACAGCTCCATCGCGCGGTTTTTGCCCGCGATTCTCGCTATCTTCTGGGTGCCGCCCCACCCGGGGATAACACCCCGTCCAACCTCCGGCTGGCCCAGCGGCGCCGAATCCGCAACAACCGAAACGTCGCAGCTCAACATCAGCTCGAACCCGCCGCCGAAAGCATAGCCCTCGACCGCCGCCACCACCGGCTTCGGGAACCGCTCAATTTTCTGAAAAACAGCCTGGCCCGCGCGAACGAACCCGATCACATCGCCTTCAAGGTCGAATCCGCCCTCAAGGTCCGCGCCCGCGCAAAACGCCCGTCCGCCCGCGCCCGTGATCACAACCGCGCTCACCTGATCATCGGCGGCAAGCTCGTCGAACACCCGGTCGAGCTCCTCGATGGTCCGCGCGGCAAGCGTGTTGCGCCTCTCATGCCTGTTAATAACCACGACAGCAATATTATCTTCACGCCTTACTATCAGATGCTCCAGTTCCACAATATTTCCTCCGTCTCGAAAAACGGGACTTTTATATCCGCTGAATTAAACGTGGACTATATTGTAACCGAAAAAAAGCGACCGGTCAGCAGGGCAGGGCGATGCGGCCTCAATACGCCTCCAGCCGAACCGTACCGAGCCCGCCGCTTTTGAGCCTTTTCCACACAGCTATTGCAAGATGGTTCTCGCCGCACGGATTCAGCACACCCCACGGCGCGAAAAATTTGTGCTGCGGCCCTTTCTCCTGCCAGTAGCGGCCCATCAGATAACCATTAACATAGATATTGGCCTTGCTGAACGCCTCGGGAACAACGATTCCCACCGGTTGCGGATCGTCACCGGCATCAAGCCTGAACCGCGTCTCGTAAAGCCCGATTCCTTCCTCTCGCGATCCCCAGTAGTGAGGGAGCGCCACCGTCTCTTTCGGCCCGTAAGCCTCGAACCGGTCCGGAGTCAGAACGGGGGTCAGCCCTTTTTCGCCCTCCAGCAGACCGCCCCTGAACCGCCAGAGAACATTCGCGCCGAAGGTTCGAATCCTTACTATCCCTCGCGGATTCCGCGCATCGTTTTCAAAATCCTTGTTGTGGCCGAGACTTTCGACGAGAATCGTAATAACGTTCCCGCCCGTGGTCTGCAGCGCGGCTGGAATATCTATGCTGAATACCTCCGGCACATCGTCTCCGACTCCCGAGAAATTTCGAAAATTGTCATGCGACGCCACAAGCTCCCCATTGACAAAAACAGAAAAACAGTGCCTCGCATCGAGTCTTATTTTTTTCATAATCCCGCTGTATGTGCCACGATACCAGCCGTATCCATAATAATTACCAATGCTGTCGAAATCCCACTTCGGCCTGCCGGAAACAGCCTCCCAGCCACTGTCGTCGAACCCCGCCGCAATCTGTGGACTGCCCCAGCAGAGCGTCCAGTTATCAAGCACAGGCAGATCAATCTGCTTCTTCCGAGTCCGTGGCACCGACTTGCTGTCGAATGCGCCGATTTCGTGTAAAACCCTGCTGTCCTTATCAAGAACAACAAGCTTCATTTCGGCTTTCCCTATGTCGAATCGTGTGTGGCAACAGCTCAGCTTCACTTTTGCCGCCGGGCCGCCCATATTCCTTATAAATACATACCTGCGATCAGCAGACCGGCGGGCCCTGCAGAAAACCCACGGCGGATTACATGTCACAGAGGGATCGGGATCGGTTGCGAGAAAATCCTCTCCGAGAGAATCCACCTGCTCGATGAGCCACTTTACGGTGAAGTAACGATCCGAGGTTTCCCCGGATTCAGTAATCGGCGCGCCCATATCATAAGAAGTGTAAACATCCGGGCTCGGCAGATATCCCCAGGTGGTGCCACCGGTGAACATGAAGTAGCTGATGAGAGTCGCGCGCTGGGCGAGCACGCTCTTCGTCGCGATATCAAGCTGGTCGGTGCCGAGCAGATCGCGAATATAATCATAGCCGGGGCCGCCCCAGGAATCGAACCAGCTCGACTGGAACTCGGCAGCGAAAATCGGTTCCTCGCGCCCGAAATTCTCATGCCCCGCCTCTATGATATCGGTCTGTTCGAACAAGTGTTTCTTGTTGCGCCACTCCGAGAAAAAATCCGTTACCGGGTAATCGTCTATCGCCATGATATCGACATCCGTCTGACGCTCCGAAGTGCTGAGAATATCGTTATGAAAAATCGGAACCTCGACTCCGAGCTCGCGCGTCCACTCATAAAGCCGCTGCATGTATGGATTGGGTTCAGTTTTCCGAGAATCCTGAGAAGAAAGCTTCGGCAGCCATCTGTAATTGAGGAGATTAAATGTTTCGGTATTCGAAAATTCAAACAACAGGTTAGCATCGTGTCTCCTGATTTCTCTGACAATGAACTTCAGCGGTCCCTGGAGATGCGGCAGCAGGTTAAACTCGTTTTCGATCTGAAACAAAACGAGATTTTTTCTGCCGGCGATTTTCGGAACGATCTGCTCCCACCATTGCCTCACGTACTTCATATATTCATCATCGTAAACAACCCTGCCGTCCCTGCGGCACCTTAAATTCAAGCCCTTTTTCGCAAGAAGCCATGCAGGCAGCCCGCCGGCGTCCATTTCAGCGCATACATAAGGCCCCGGCCTCGCTATGAGATACAACCCGGCTTTTTCAACATCGTCGAGGAATCGGTCAACGTCCCTGTTCCCCGCGAAGTTGTATTCACCTTCAATCTCACTGTGGTAATTCCATGGGAAATAAACATCTACCGCATTGATTCCGCATTCCTTTATCAGCTTTAATCTTTTCGGCCATTCATCAACATGAGGATGCCTGTAGTAATGAATAGCAGCGCCCCAGACAAAAATTCTCTTTCCGTCTATCCTGAGACTGTACCTGTCTTTTTGAATGTTCATAGTTTTCTCCCGATGCCTTTGATCCCTGTATATGATAAATGATACATTCATTCCGGTACAAAACTTTTTAAAAAAGACGCTTCAGCACATGCCGCGGACACCCTGCTGTTTGCGGTGACAAAAGATGCGCGGTCCTGCGCTTCTCAAATTTGAACGTGATTTTATTAAAGGCGTCTTTTCATTTTTACCTGCCATATCCCGTAACAGAGCGGACAAAGTATTGCGTTATCAGGATAACAATTCATGCTTTCTGATCGAATGTGTGCAAGTTTGGCGAAGACAAGTTGAACAACAATCAATTGTCGGGTAGTTACCGGGTTTTCCACAGGTTATTTTGTGAATATGTTAATAAAATGTGAATATAATGGCCTCTGAGTCGGCTTTTTTCCACATTTTTTTCCTTTTATATTAAGCTTTTTTGCAAAACCGCTTTTTCTTAAGCCTGAAAACGGAAAGAAATCTTTCCACAGGAAATGTATGTGAAATTAATCATTTGTGTAATTTTAACCGCATGCGTGAAAAAGAACGTTGTCACGGAGATTTATTTCTTTTATCCAAAACCTAAAAACATCTTGTACCCGGCGCTCCAACACTTCAAATGTACATACTGCCGCTTTTTAAAATCAGCGGTATTTGAATCTTTGTGTGTTTTAAAATACGCTCATTCTGACGAACATACACATTAAATAATCAGTGATTTGATCCTGCGCTTGTCGACATCGATACAATTTATATATAGATAATTATTGTATCGATATGCTTGATTTTACAGTACAGTTCAATAGAGAGAAGCCGGAACGATTATTCCAATAATTTCAAAGATAAAAAAGCCCCTATTTGCCTGATTTTCATGTAGCGATAGAGTCACACAACGCATCCACATGTATTAATGCAATATTCTTAATGGTCACAAATCTAATTTCCGTCAGAATGCCCCTGGATCGATATCAGAGGCTTCCCGGCCTGCCCGGCAACAAACCGGCTCATTACACGCGATTTTTGAAAGATGCCGGGCCGCCTGATTTTCTAAAACAAACCAAGAAGGTTTGGCATAATTTATCAAAACCATGCTCTACGCCTTCCCGCAAGAACGTTCTCTCTGAAACATCAAAGCAGACCCGGATCAAAAACAATCTTTATCAACACCATTTCTTGGAGATACTTATTAATACTTTATGATATAAATAAGACATCTTTTGATGCCTATATAACCCATATGGTTCAAATCAGGATGTGCTATCTGCCACCGCCTTGAAGCGGTTGCGTTTTACATTTATGAAAAAATACGTCGCGTGTTTTTGCATGCAAGGAAACATGAAACAAAAAGACCAAATGTGTGATAAGCGCTCGAAAATCAGAATTTAGAAATCAATGGTTCTGGATGCTGTAGGTCAGATAATATGTCCTGTCGTTACGAGTATTGGAACCTTTCGTGGTTTCCATATAAGTAATGCCCAGAGATGTGTCCACGCCGAGCTGATAGGAAACGCCGCCACCGAACCTGAACCTGTCCTCGTTCAACTGTTTGAAATTGGAAGAGCCCCCGCCCAGCGGAGTTTGCTCGATGGGATGCCCGCCGGTCTGCTCGACGATGGTAAGAAGTCCCCTGAGAAGCCATTTCCTGTCGAACACCCTGCCGATCTCGAAATCAAACTCTGCTTCGTCGTCGGTATCGCCGAACCTGATACGGTAAAGCACATCTGCGCTCCAGTACATATCGCGCTCGTCGTAATACTCGCCGATCGACATCCCGGCCTCCACATCGAGAGAGTGGTCGCCCGGAGCATTGAGAACATTTTCATCGTAGGTGCCGGGGATCTTGAGGCCGCCTATGAGGGCAATCGTGGTATTTTTCGAATAAATCTGCTGCCTGTACCTGATAGAAGTGTCGGTAAGGCCCCTGTTTCTGTTATCCGTAATATCTGCAACCGGGGATCTCGCATCGCTGCTGACCACTCCTATAATGATGCTGTAGTCGCGTTTCTTTCCTATGCCCGCGTTATACAGGTAATACGCCTCGAACTGAACAACCTCGTCATTCATATCCATCGAATCGCCGTCGGAGTCGAGGTATGTATCGAAGTAGGTATAGCCGCCGGTGAAGGCAACCTGCACCTGGTGTTTTTCCTGCACCCATGGGCCTGCCGACACCTGAACCGACAGAAAAACAAGAAAAGCGGAAATTAAAGATATCGAAAGAATATTCTTTTTCATGGATCCCCCGATATAAATTGTAATTATCAAGATACGATAATAAACGAAACGGGGTCATCGATCAACAGGAGAATAAAAGTAGGTTTAGCTTGTTTTAAAGTTCCTGTTGTATATATTCTATGTAGATTGGCATTGATCGTTGAGAGTTAACCTGATAATATACACAAAATAAAAATAACAGGGCCACGCAGTGGCTGAAGTATCAGCGGAGAATCACCGGGACGGAAGATGACCGGTAAACCCGCAACGGGAGAAGGAAAACGCGAATGTCTGTTGATGAAATTTGGAAAAGCGCCATGGAGCAGCTCAAGGAAATGGTAACATTGCCTGCTTACGAGCTGCTCATAAAAAGAATAGTGCCGGTATCCCTTGACGAGGAAAGCTTTATAATCAAAATACCGGGCACGCTTTCGATGGAATACCTCAAGGATTACAAAGAAACGATCCAGGAAGTTGTCCAGTCGATCACCGGAATGAAAGTTGAATTAAGCGCAATGCAGGACGACGAGGCGCATGAGCCGACCATTCCCGAGCCGCTCCCGAGCCGGCCCGAGCCGGCGGCACAGGAAGCGCCGGTGGTCAACACCCTGAAAAGGGGAGCTCCTTTTCTAAACCCGAAATATACATTCGAGAACTTTGTGGTCGGCAGCAACAACCTTCTCGCTTACAATGCTTCGAGAACAGTTGCGGAAGCGCCGGGCAAGGCATACAACCCGCTGTTCATATACGGAGGGGTAGGGCTTGGAAAAACGCACCTCATGCAGGCGATCGGCCATTATCTCGCTGCGACAAAGCCGAACCTTGTTATCGAGTACATAACATCAGATATGTTCCTGCATGAATTCATGAGATGCATCAGGGAGAACAGGTTGCACGATTTCAGGACTCACTATTCCAGGTTGGACGTCCTGTTCATAGACGATGTGCAATTCCTTGAGGGGAAAGACCGTACCCAGTACGAGTTTTTCCAGATATTTAACGATTTTTACGAGAAGAAGCGGCAGATGGTGATAACGTGTGACCGGTTGCCCAAGGATATCCCGACAATCGAGGACCGACTGATCAGTCGTCTCAACTGGGGCCTCGTCTGTGACATACAGTCGCCTGATTTCGAAACGAGGCTGTCAATCCTCAATAAAAGGCTTGAGAATAACAATTCGTTCGTCAACGAAGAAGTCCTGCAATACATAGCCGAGACGATAAAAGAAGATATAAGAAGCCTGGAGGGTGCCTTGAACAAAATCATAGCTTACTCCAAGCTGATGAACGTGGATGTGACAATGGAGCTGGCTGAAAAAATCATCAACGACATTGCTAATCCGCCGCGCGACAGCATAACTGTCAAAGACATAATCGACACGGTTGCGAAGCACTACAGCGTGGATCCCGGCGACATCAGGGGCAAAAGCAGGAAGAAGGAAGTTACGCTTCCCAGATCTGTGGCAATGTACTTCTCAAGATACATAACCCAGCCACAACCATCTCTCAGCGCAATCGGCAAGGAGTTCGGAAACCGCGACCATACAACCGTCATATACTCCTGCGAAAAAATCGAGAAAGAGATAAAAAGGGATGCTTCCTTCAAAAAGCTGATAAAGAACCTGGAAGAAAAAATAAAAGGTTAACAAGTTGTTCAAAATATCTTAATATATGTTAGAATCTTGTATACTTTTACGGACGATGGCAAACTGTACGGGGAAATACACAACATTTGCTAACATTTAAGAAAAACATCAACCGATGATGTTTGAAAAAAGAGCCTTTTGTTTAAAGTGTTTTTTGTTCTTTCCACAAATTAACGGGGCATATTTTAAAATATTTAAAAAGTAATTTAAAAAGATAAAAATGATGTAGAGGTGAAAAAAATGAAATTTTCCTGCAGCAGGGAAACACTTCTTAAGAATCTTCACATATCACAGAGAGCAACAGATGCCAAAAGCAATATAGCTGTTTTGCGCAATGTATTGCTTAACCTTTCCGACAATAAATTGAGTATGGTTGGGTATGATCACAGGATCGGGATCAGGACCAGCATGGAATGTTCGGTTGAGGAAGAAGGCAGGATAACGGTTCCGTGCGCGCTTCTTATCGAGGTCCTCGGGATAATGCTGGAAGACACCGTTTACTTCTCGCTCGACGGGACGGTAATGAACATGGAATGCGGGAGATCGACGTACAATTTCAACTGTATACCGGCAGATGATTTTCCGCCGTTCCCGAAGATTGAGGGCAAGGATAATTTCGAGCTTGACATATCACTGCTTGGGACAGGTATCAAACAGACGCTGTTTGCAACCAACCCGGATGATCCGCGTGCGTTCATGGGAGGAATGCTTTTCAACCTTGAAAAAGAGAAAAGCGAAGTAAAATTCGTGGCAACGGACGGTCACAGGCTTGCCATGAGGAAGTTCCAGCTCGATGGTCAGAGCATCCCGAACTCGCAGGCGATAGTGCCGAGCAGGACGATGGCCGAGCTTCTGAGGGTTCTTCCTGAAGCGGACGAGGGGAAAATAAATGTATCGATAGATGAAAAGTCGATTTCTTTTACAGTAAAGGATGTCTTCATCATATCCAGACTTGTTGAAGCGGATTACCCGAAGTTCGAAAGAGTTGTTCCGACCAGGTGCGAGGGGTCGTGCAGGGTGAATCGCGTCAGAATGCTGGGAGCCGTGCGGGGCGCGTCCATCATGGCGAGATCAAAGGAAAACAGGGACCTTGTCGAAATAAATGTCACGGACGAGAGCATAAGGTTTTCGTCGAGCACGCAGGATGTTGGAAGCGCGAATGAAGAGGTTGAAGTAACGAAAAAAGGCAAGGATGTCAGGGTTGCCTTCAATTCGAAATACATAATAGATTTCCTCACTGCCGTTGATGACGAAGAGGTTATATTCGAGTTCACTGAAGAACTCGACCCTGGATTATTCCACACGGACATGCCGGATTACACATACGTGCTTATGCCGATAAAGGTGTAGAATGGCAATATACGCCCGCAAGGGGCAGTTGAAGGGCATATCTCGGGTTATCGAGCAGATTCGCGAGCAGTATCGCTTCGATGAGAAAAGGGAGTACAGCGAAGCGGTGAAGGACTGGGAGAATATAGTCGGCCCGGATCTGGCGAAGCATACGAAACCCATAAAAATAGAAAACGGCTCGCTTGTGATAGGCGTAGAGGGTTCCGCCTGGTCGCAGGAAATCTCTTTTATGAAAAACGCTATTTTACAGAAGATCAACACGCGGCTGGGGCGGAGATTTCTAAAGTCGGTGAAGACCCGTATCCTTGATGAAAAAAAGGGATAACGCCGTAGAAGACAGCTCGGCAGAAAGCCCGGGACTTTTCTTTTCTTGCAGCAAATTTTTAAGCAGGTTAAAAATTCCCCGGGTCGGCAACCTGACCATATAACAAATTATCAAAACAAAATTTCCTTATATCGATAAAGAAACGACAGAACGAAGATGCCGGAGCCGTCAGAAGGCGCAGAACAGACGTTGATGAAAAAAATGGAATAGTGCTGCGGAGTAAGATATTGAAGGCGGTAGAAGCCAAACCAGGCAATTTGTAAGGCAAACACAAGAGGACGGGGGCAACATGAAAGACTGGAGGGAACAACGAGTCGATCTTGATAACCACAACAGGGGGCCGCGCCGATGCCTATAGTTAAGCGTAGTTCTTTCCACAATTCCTGCTTTTTAACTGTGGATATGTTGATAAACTCTGTTGAAAACTAAGCTTGCTCTCTATATTGCTCACTTATATTAATACTAATTATATATACTAATAATATAATTGACTTAATTATATGTTATGTTATAATAAAGTAACAAAAATATGCTCTGGTAGAGTGTGTCTCGAAATTGGTCTGAAAAATACTTTAAAAAACGACTGCCGCCCATACAGAGCCGGGATATTGAGGAAAAATCTGGTATGGTTGGTATAGGCAAATCCGGAGAAGTTAATCATAAAACATATACAACCCGGCAGGCAGCCGACAGGGTTGGTGTGCATAAGAACACTTTATTGAACTGGATAAGGGCGGGAAAGGTTCCGGAAGTGGAGCGGGACTGGAAGAACCACAGGATATGGACGGAACAGGATATTGAAAAACTGATTGAACACAAACTGGGCTACATGCAGTTGAAATTTGAAATATAAAAACAAAGCAGCAGTGATAGAGATATGGAGGAAGGCTGATGCCTAAAAGCAAAGAGAGTGGCGGAGAAAGCAAGTATACAGCGAATCAGATTCAGGTTCTCGAGGGACTTGATGCTGTACGCAAAAGACCTTCTATGTACATCGGCAGCACGAGTTCGCGCGGATTGCACCACCTTGTATATGAGGCGGTCGACAACAGCATAGACGAAGCGATGGGCGGTTACTGCACGCATATAGAAGTAACGATACAGGGCGACGGCAGCGTAAAGGTTGTTGATGACGGCAGGGGAATCCCGGTCGATCTTCATCCGCAGGTAAAAAGGCCCGCTGTCGAAGTGGTTATGACGAAGCTGCACGCGGGCGGAAAGTTCGGGGGCGGCGGATACAAGGTGTCCGGCGGGCTTCACGGGGTCGGCATATCCGTGGTTAACGCGTTGAGCGAGTGGTGCGAGGTCGAGGTTTGCCGTGACGGCAAGCGCTACATGCAGAGGTACGAGCGCGGGGCCTATATGCATGATTTGAAGGTACTGGGGCAGGCGGAGAAAACCGGAACGACTATAACGTTCATGCCGGACGACAAGATATTCACGACGCTCGAATTTTCATTCGATGTCCTCAGCAAGAGGCTGCGCGAGCTTGCGTATCTGAACCGGGGTCTGAAGATAACGTTCGAGGATCTCAGAGAAGATAAAAAGAAAAAGCTTGAGTATAAATATGACGGCGGCATCGAGGAATTCGTGACGATGCTCAATAAGAACAAGGAAACGGTGGGCAAGCAGCCGTTTTATATGATAAGCGAAAAGAACAACTCCATCGTCGAGATAGCATTGCAGTATTTCGACGGCTACAGCGAGAACATACTGACATTCTGCAATAACATCAACACGATCGAGGGCGGGACGCATCTGGTGGGTTTCAAGATGGGGCTGACAAGGACGCTGAACGACTACGCGAAGCGCTACAAGCTGTTCAAGGGCAACGAGAAGCTGAGCGGCGAGGACGTCAGGGAAGGCTGCGCGGCGGTAATCAGCATAAAGATCGAGGACCCGCAGTTCGAGGGGCAGACGAAAACACAGCTCGGCAACAGCGAAGTCAAAGGGGTGGTGGATTCTCTTTTTTCGGAGGGATTCGGGATATTCCTTGAAGAGAACCCGGCGATAGCCAAGCAGTTGATATCCATGGGACTGAGGGCGTCGAGGGCGCGCGAGGCGGCGAGGAAGGCAAGAGATCTCACGCGGAGAAAGAATGCGCTCGAGGGCGGTTCGCTTCCGGGCAAACTTGCCGATTGCTCATCAAAAGACCCGACTATTTCAGAACTCTTTATTGTTGAGGGAGACAGTGCCGGCGGCAGCGCCAAGCAGGGACGGGACCGCAGGTATCAGGCGATTCTTCCGTTACGCGGAAAGATTATCAACGTGGAGAAGGCGCGGCTGGACAAGAGCCTTAGCAACGAGGAAATCAGAACGCTTATCACGGCGATAGGGACGGGGATCGGCGACGAGTTCGATGTGGAAAAGCTGAGGTATCACAAGATAATAGTGATGACGGATGCCGACGTGGACGGCGCGCACATCATGACGCTGCTCATGACGTTTTTCTTCAGGTATATGAGAAAGCTGATCGAGAAAGGACATGTCTATATAGCGTGCCCGCCGCTGTTTCAGCTTAAAAAAGGCAAAACCGAGAAGTATGCCTACAGTGACGAGGAGCGGGACAGGTTTCTTACCGAGATGGGCGATAAGGTTTCAATCCAGAGATACAAAGGTCTCGGCGAAATGGATCCCGAGCAGTTGTGGGAAACGACAATGAACCTTAATGACAGGATTCTGCGGCAGGTTTCGGTCGAGGACGCGGCGGAGGCGGACCAGATATTCAACATGCTGATGGGATCGCTGGTCGAGCCGAGGCGCGAGTTCATAGAATCGAACGCCGCGATGGTGAAGAACCTGGATATCTGATAAAGAAGGTTGTGAACGAAAGGAAAAAAAGCGATGTCGAAAATCAATAACGATGAATACAGGGACAACAGCACTGTAAAGCAGACGCCCATCGAAGAAGAGATGAAGACCGCGTATATCGACTACGCGATGAGTGTTATCGTGGGCCGTGCGCTTCCGGATGTCAGGGACGGGCTGAAGCCCGTTCACCGCCGGATACTGTACACCATGAACGATCTCGGGCTGACCCCGGGCGCAAAATACAGAAAATCCGCCAAGATCGTCGGTGATGTCATGGGTAGATTTCATCCTCACGGCGATACGGCGATTTACGATACGCTCGTGAGGATGGCGCAGGATTTCAACATGCGGCATCTTCTCGTTGACGGGCACGGGAACTTCGGTTCGGTTGACGGGGATAAAGCCGCGGCATACAGGTATACCGAAGCGCGCATGGCGAAGATGTCGATGGAACTGCTCGCCGACATAAAAATGAATACCGTCGATTTCGTGGACAACTATGAATCAACGGAAAAAGAGCCGGTGGTTCTGCCCGCGAAATATCCCAACCTGCTTGTGAACGGATCGAACGGTATCGCGGTGGGAATGGCGACGAGCATACCGCCTCACAATCTTTCCGAGATCTGCAATGCCACAATAGCGCTGATAGAGGATCCGGAGATAGAAGTTTCCGGCTTGATGAAATATGTCAAGGGGCCGGATTTCCCGACGGGGGCCGAGATCATCGGCAAGCAGGGCATAAAGGAAGCGTATGAAACGGGCAGGGGCAAGGTAATAGTCCGCGGCAAGATGGAGGTCGAGGAGGTCAAGGGCAACAAGTTCAGGATAGTTATAACCGAGATCCCGTACCAGGTGAACAAAATTTCGCTGATTGAAAGCATTGCGAATCTCGTCAGGTCGAAGAAGATTGACGGCATAACGGATATCCGGGACGAGTCCAACCGCGAGGGGATGCGAGTGGTTATCGAGCTGAGGCGCGATGTGAATCCGTATGTCATACATAATCAGTTGCTGAAACATACGCAGTTGCAGACTACGTTCGGCATCATTATGCTCTCGCTGGTCGACAACAGGCCCAGAACGCTCACTTTGAAGGAAATGCTCGGTTATTTCGTCAAGCACAGACAGGAAGTGGTGCGGCGAAGGACCCAGTTCGAGCTGGATAAGGCAAAGGCAAGGGCCCATATACTGGAAGGCCTAAAAATCGCGCTCGACAATATTGATGCGGTGATTGCGATCATCAAAAAGAGCAAGGACGGGCCGACCGCGAAACAGGCCCTGATGGACACATTCGATCTTACCGAAATACAGTCACAGGCGATTCTTGATATGAGGCTCCAGAAACTTACCGGGCTCGAACAACAGGCGATCCTGGATGAGCTGGCGGAGCTGCTGAAGAAGATCGCCGAGCTCGAAGATATACTGGCGAACCAGAGAAAGATAGACGAGATAATTATCGCCGAGCTTACGGAGATAAAGACAAAATACAAAAACGTGCGCAAAACGAAAGTCAGCGCGGGAGAATCCGATATCGACATCGAAGACCTGATAGTGAAGGAAGATGTAGTGATAACGGTTACGCGCGACGGCTGGATAAAGAGGCTGCCGGTCGATACCTACAGGAGCCAGCACCGGGGCGGTCGTGGCAAGAAGGGCCTGACGAGAAAAGCGGAGGACATCGTCAAGCATATGTTCGTTACGTGCAGTCATGACTATCTGCTGTTTTTCAGCACGAGAGGCCAGGTGTACAGGCTGAAAGCGTACCAGGTTCCCCAGGCGGGGCGGACGGCGAAGGGCATGCCGGTCGTCAACCTGCTTCAGCTCAACCCGGCAGAACGCGTGACGGCTATCATCCCGATCAAGGAGTACGATGAGAAGCACTACCTGATGATGTTCACAAAGCAGGGCGTGGTCAAGAAGACCAATCTCAATCTTTATGATTCGCCGCGCAAGGGCGGCATAAGGGCTCTGAATCTCAACCAGGGCGATGAACTGAGATATGTCGTGCTAACAACCGGCGAGCAGGAAATGATAATCGCCACGAAGAAGGGCCTGAGCATAAGGTTCAGGGAAGAGGACGTCAGGCCGATGGGCCGCGGCGCCGCAGGCGTGAGAGGCATAAGGCTGAATCGGGATGACGAAGTGGTCGGGGCCGACAAGGTTGACGATGAGAAAGCGCTGCTTGTTGTGTGCGAAAACGGTTTCGGAAAGAGAACGCTGCTTAAGTATTACAAGACCCAGAACAGGGGCGGCAAAGGCATTCTCACGATAAAAGCGTCGGAGCGTAACGGCGACGTTGTGGGCATAGCCGTTGCCGGGCTTGAAGACGAGCTTCTGATAATCTCCGAGAAAGGCATAATCATCCGACAGGCGGTCAAGAGCGTTTCGGCGACAATAGGCCGGAGCACCCAGGGCGTAAGGCTCATGAAGCTCGAAACCGGGGACCGCATCGTCGCGTTCGAGGTCTTCATCGAAGAAGAGTACGACATGAGCGGAAACTGTGATCTACCTGAAGAGTAAGCGAGTTAATAACGATATTAAAAAAGCGGCGTTGTTGCAGCGCCGCTTTTTTTGTGTCTCAAAGATGTGAATCCATGTGTTCGGCGACCCCGAAGATTTCCCTCACTTCATGGTGCATCCCGCTGTCGTCGACAAGGTAGCCGTTGAAACAACCCAGCGGTTGCCTGTAATGAGTTCTGAACAAGCCGAGGTTCAACTCTTCGATTTTTTCTTTTTCAGGAACGAAATCGAGTTCCACCCTGCCTTCGCTGTCCCTGATGTGCCAGGGCCGGGTTGTTTCGGCGGGATCGAAATCGAACGTTATGGGGCCGAGAAGTGAAAGTTTTCCGTCGTACCAGACAGCGCACTCGTTCCAGGCGGCCTGGTCTTTTATGAGATTGTCGGTGAGGTTTGCCCCGATGATCTTTCCGCTGGAATCGAAGCCGGCGAAGTTTGCCCATTTCCACCAGAAATGGTGCGGATAGTAGGCTTTGTGAACATCAACGAGCGCGATGTCGCGACCGGGTTCCAGGGTAACTGTTTCCCCGCCCGTAGCGATGGTTCCGGCTGCCGGGCAGACCACTTTGTGAGAATACATCGAGCGGTTGCCGCCGAGCGGCAGCGAAACGATCAGCGGCTGTGTAGCGGTCGTGTCTTCGAGAACCTGTATATCGCATTTGACCGCCGGCTTATCACCGCACTCCCCGATGTCGATCTTTATATCGTGATGTCCTTCGCCGATCCTGTTCGTGTATTCGATACTAAAGCCTTTTTCGTTGACGCTGCTGGTGCCGTTGAATAGATTTTCGGCAACGTGAACCCTGTGGGATAGCGGCATTTTAAGATATTCGATGAGTCTGCCGTTGCGCCTGTCATAGGCGTAAAAAAACGCCTTGGCGGTGAAATGCGCATTGAATATCACCGTTCCGAAGTAGAAATCGGGGTGTATGATCGCGTAGTGCTGCCAGTCCTTGAGTCTCAGCTTTCGCAGTGGTCGCGGAAGCAGGCGGAGCGCCCCCGCCAATTCCGCGTCCTGCATGTTCAGGTTTTTGAAAGGCGTTTTGAAAACCCCGTAATTGAATTTCCCGTTTTCTACAATTCTTTCCGGCGTATCTGAGAGCTTTCTCATGTCGGAGGGCCTCCAGTTGACGAAGCATTGATGTGCATGAATACAAGTTTACAGTTCTTTCGGCGCGGGTTCAATACCGGCGAAGCCGGGTTTACACGCCGGGCACAAAAGTAATATACTACCCCAAACGGGGGTTTTGAAATGTCCTCATCAGGCAAAGCCGACCGGATCCCTTCCGGCCTTGATATAATCACAGCGGTAAGCAACATAATCCAGACGAGCCGGGGCCTGAGCTCGATCCTGTACGACATGGTGGATCTCGTCATCGAGATAGTCGGGTCGGACGATTGCGCTATCTGGCTGTATGAAGACGAGTTTCTGAGGCTGAAGGCCCGGCACAGGCAGAACGTGGAGAGCGCGGAGGAAATCACGCTGATGCTCGGTGAGGGGATAACCGGCATGGTAGCCGAGTCCCGCGAGCCGATGTTCGTGCGCGATGTGGGCCGGGATGAAAGATACAAACCGATACCGGCAATGATGGACCAGGGTTTCAAATCGATTCTGAGCGTCCCGATCCTCGACGGCGAGAAGCTTGTAGGCGTTCTGAATGTCCAGACGCTCGGGGAACACGATTTCACCGATGCGGAACAGAAATTCCTTTTATTCATAGCGTCGCAGCTCGTGGGCGCGATCCGCAACACTCAGCTTTACGAAGAGGTCATCAAGGGATTCCGGAAAATAGCGATCATCCACCAGGTAGGACAGATCGTGAGCAGAGTCCGGGACATCGATGAACTGTTATCGATAATCGCAAGGACCTGCGCTGAGCATCTATCAACCCGCGGGTGCGTTCTGAGACTGCTTAACAGAGACACGCACATGCTCGAGGTGAAAGGGTATTACGGGATACCGAACATTTCCAGGGAGAATGGAACGGTTGGAGTGGGAGAGGGTATCGCGGGATGCTGCGTTGCGCGTGAAGCGCCTGTTGTGTGCGGGAACATCCATGACAACCCTGAAGGTTTTGTGGATTCGCTCGGATTGAATATGACATCTGTTATATGTGTGCCGCTGGTGGTCAAGGGTGATGTGATCGGCACGCTTGCGATTTTCGATAAGATGTCCATGATGAGCGACGAACTCATACCCTTCGATGACGAGGATGTGGGGCTTGCGTCGGTCATAGGCAACCAGGTTGCGATGGCGATAGACAACGCGAGACTCTACGCGGACAAAGACGAGGCGATACGGGAGCTGTCGCTGCTGCTCGAGATTTCCAACATAATGCGCGGAACGATGGATCTTGAGGATCTTCTATACATAATCCTGACGGGCGTGACGATGGAGAAGGGGCTGGGATTCAACCGTGCGCTTTTGTTTCTCGCGGAGAAAGACGAGTCGGCGCTGATCGGCAAAATGGCGGTCGGCCCGATGAGGCCGGAGGAGGCGTCCCGGCACTGGACGGCAATCAATCCCGAGGGCAAATCACTCCAGGCGCTGATCGTGGAATACGGACAGCTCAACAGGAACGCCGGGTTCGATATGGACAGGATGGTCGAGGGAGTGTATATCCCGTGCAAAACCGAAAAGGGAGTGCTGTCACAGACGGTTATCGAGCGGAGAAGTTTTAATGTGAAGGATTATGTTCCGCCGGAGGGCAGCGAGGAGAAAATACTGTCGGATCTCGGGTTCAGGGCGTTCGCGACGGTTCCGCTGACGGCGAAGGGCAGGGTGGTAGGGGTTATGGCGGTCGACAACATGGTGAACCGGAATCCCATTACCAGCAACGACGTGGAGCTGCTACAGCTATTTGCGGACCATGCGGCGACCGCGCTGGAAATGAACAGGATATACAAGAATCTTGAAAAAACCAACAAGCGGCTGGTCGATGCGCGGGACATGCTTGTGAGAACGAAAACGCTCGCCACGCTCGGCGAGTTCTCCGCGGGCATCGCGCACGAGCTGCGCAATCCGCTGGTTGCGATCGGCGGGTTTGCCAGGAGGCTGGCGAGGAAGCTCGAGGGCAACTCCAAGGAAGCGCGTTACGCGCGTGTTATTTCCAACGAGGTCGAGGGAATGGAAAGCATCCTCAGCCAGATCCTCGAGTTTGTCGGCGGTGCAAAGCCGGTGCCCAGGAGAATCGATGTTTTTCACCTGCTCGAACAGGTGTTCGTGCTGTTTACCGATTCGCTGAAATCGAGCAAGATAAAAATCGAGACGGAATATGATGAGGAAGCGCGGTACCTGTATGTCGACGAAGTGCAGATGAGACAGCTTTTCATAAACCTCATCAAGAATGCGATCGAAGCCATGAAGGAAGAGGGCGGAACGATCCGGGTGAAGTCAGCGGTGATGAGAGCGGCTGAGGGTGGGGTCGGCTTCGAGGTAGAAGACGGCGGGGTCGGAATTTCGCCGGAGGATCTCGAACATGTTTTCGATCCGTTTTTCACACGGAAAGCCACCGGCACGGGGCTCGGGCTGCCGATGTGTTCGAGGATCGTCGAAAACAATCACGGCGGCCGCATATTCGTGGACAGCAAGGTCGGGCGCGGCACGAGCGTGCTGATATGGTTCCCGCCCGGGGTGCTGACCGGGGAATCCGCTTCTGAGAACGGAACCGTTCTGCCGGACGATGTAGACGCGGAAGAGCTTTTCTCGGACTGATCTGCCCGCTTTCCCGCTTACCACAAAAAATATTAACTGTTAACCCGGATTTCTCACAGAGAAATCCGGAAAACCGCGATAAGGCCAATCCTACTGCGCCGGGTGGCATGCACAAGCTTTGCTCTGTGCATGAGTCAGTCTCCTCAGGAGAATCCGGCTTCACGATTTTCAACCTGCACTGGCGAGAAATGCAGGTTGATCAATCATGACATATATTTGCGGTCGAGGCTTCGCAGGGTTATGGCTTCCGCCACGTCTTCGACGCCTATGCTGTCGCGTCCCGCGAGGTCGGCGATCGTGCGCGAGAGTTTCCTGATCCTGTCGTATGCGCGCGCGGTGTAGCCGAGCTTTTTTATCGCGGATTTCAGGAGGTCTTCGGCTTCGGTCGGCAGCACGCAGTATTCGCGCATCATGCGGGCATTCAGCTCCGAGTTCGAAAAGATCGGTTCTTCGGCATAGCGTCGCAACTGGCGATCACGCGCCTCGTCCGCGCGTGCCCGGATAACATCGCTCGATTCGCCCGACGGCTGAGACATCAGCTTATCGGTTTCCAGCCGGGGAACCTCGATATGTATGTCGATCCGGTCCATCAGCGGGCCGGAAATCTTTTTCATGTATCGCTGAATCTGGGTCGGGTTGCATGTGCAGGGATGCACGTAATCCCCGTACCATCCGCACGGGCAGGGGTTCATCGCGGCGATAAGCACGAACGACGCCGGGAACGTGATCGTTGACTGCGCGCGCGCTATCGTAACCGTTCTGTCTTCGAGTGGCTGGCGCAGCACTTCGAGCACGTCGCGTTTGAATTCAGTCAGCTCGTCCAGGAACAGAACCCCGTGGTGCGACAGGCTGACCTCGCCGGGTTTTGGGACCGGGCCGCCGCCGATCAGGGCGACGTTGCTGATTGTGTGATGCGGCGCGCGGAACGGGCGAGTTCTCAGTAGCTGCTGTCCGGCGCGCAGGTGACCGGCGATGCTGTAAAGCTTGGTAACTTCGAGTGCCTCCTCGCGTGAAAGGCCGGGCAGGATGCCGGGCAGCCGTTTTGCCAGCATTGTTTTGCCGCCGCCCGGAGGGCCGATCATTATGACGTTGTGGTTGCCCGCCGCCGCTATCTCAAGCGCGCGTTTCGCGTGCTCCTGTCCCTTGACCTCGCTGAAATCCGCGTCGATCGCCGGCGCGGTGCCGAGCTGTTCGAATCCGTCGTTCGGGTGAGGCGCGATCGGCTTTTTGTCTTCTATGAAAAGCACCACGTCTTCGAGTGTCGAGGCGGGGTATATCTCCACGTTGTCCACAAGCGACGCCTCGCGTGCGTTTGCTTCGGGTAGCACTATCCCCTTCAGCGCGGGGTTGTCCCGCACCGCCAGCGTGACAGGCAGCACGCCGCTCACCGGCCTCAGCCTTCCATCGAGAGACAGCTCGCCGATGAAGACTATATCTTCCCATGCGCGGAGGTCGATCTCGTTCATTGCCGCGAGCATCCCGAGCGCCATGGGCAGGTCGAAAGACGGGCCTTCCTTGCGTGTGTCCGCAGGCGCGAGGTTGATGGTTATCCTGGCTTCCGGGAAATTGAAATCCGTGTTCTCGATAGAAGTGCGGACCCGCTCCTTGCTTTCCTTTACAGCGGCATCCGGCAGCCCCACCATGTCGAATCGCGGCAGTCCCTTGTCTGTTATATCGACCTCCACCTCGACGATGTAGGCGTCGATCCCCGCCGTTGCCGCTGAATACGCTTTTGCGAACATATTAACCAACCCGCTTTTGTATGTGTTTTTTCACAAACAGATAAAAATTATGAATATCCATTAAGCAATATATCATATCGCAGTTAATAAAAAAATAAAATGTCTGTGATTGGTTACGGCACCGCGCCGGGCTTATCCCGGATTTCTCACAGAGAAATCCGGAAAATCGTGATAGCACCTATCCTACTGCGTTGCGGCGTCGGTTCGGGATCGGTCACATATGCAACAGTATGCTCCCTCACCACTCCCTCGCCGCGCCTTGTATTACAGGCATTATCACGATTTTTAACCTGCACTGGTGAGAAATGCAGGTTATCGATCGGGCCACGGTGATTGCTCAGAACGAAAAGGTGGCCCACACGGGGAGATGATCGCTCAGGCCCCGGCAATCAGGGGTCGCGCACACGCCCGCGGAGGTAGCTTTCGCCCCCCTGCTCATGATCAGGTCCAGCACCGGCCACATCCCGCTTTCCTCGCAGCTTCCGCGCAACGCCGGATCGACTCCCGCATGCGCGTCCGCGTATCCCTTTTTGAAGAAAAACTGCGTCGTCGGGTCCCGTCTTCCGCCTGATACGAGGTCTCCGAGATACAGGCCGGTGTTCATGTCGCCGCCGATGATCACGGGGCCTTCGAAGCTACGCGCATGATACATCAGCCGGCTTGCTTCCGCCTTTCGAATTTTGTCGCCGAGAAGCGAACTTTCAAAATGGACCGAGTATGCCCGAATTACAGTGCCGCCGAAATCCACCTCCGCCATCATCGCCATCCGGCCTCCCAGCCGTGGCTGGCCGGTGCGCGGTTTTTCACCCGGAGGCTCGTACCAGCCGGCCGCCTTTTCATGCCGTATCTGCTCCACCCTGATAAGCGGATGCCTGCTCATTATCGCGTTGCCGTGTTCGCAGATTTCTCCGTGTTCGTCGTATCTCTCAAGTTCCATGAATTCCACGCCGTATGCGTAGTTCATTCTCAGTTCTCGCGCCAGCTCACGCGCTGTATTACGGTAACCCGTCCGCCTGCAGCCGCGGTCCGCCTCGCTGATCAGCAACAGATCCGCGTTTCTCATGTCCGGGTTGTTTTTAAGGGTCTCTATCTGCCGGTCGATATTGTATCCTCGCTCGATGTTGAACGCCACCACGCGGAATTCCATCTCCATGCCCGGAATCATGGGCGGGTATTCCGGCGCGAAATCCGCGCGCTCTATCTCACAGTTGATAAACATCTTGTCCGGCGCGTCGTCGGGCGCGGCAGCCTCCGCGCACAGCCTTTCTTTTTTTGCGTCCGGCTCGGAGCCGACCTGCGCACCGGCAGGCGAAGCCGATGCCGAGACGAATGAAAACAAAAAGATGCAAACAGTCAAAACGAGAAATTTATTCATAGCATTACACCCCGTTGCAGATTGCATTATAACACATGACGCCCCGGTTTCGCCCGGAACCTGAGAGGTGGTCGAAAGGATATTTATGGATGTATTTTTGACTTGCGGGCCGGGGTAATGTTAAAATTCGGTGCCTCATAAAAATTAATATAGCGCGGCGGTTCCCGGGCGGCGCCTGTATATGCCCGAGCGCGCTGAACATAAGCGAATCGAAAGGAAGATCAACAACATGGCATACGAGACAATGATAGTCGAGAAAAAAGAAAACCGGTTGCAGATAACGCTCAACAGGCCGCCGGTGAATGCGCTCAACGCGCAGGTTATAATCGAACTCGGACAGATCCTCGATGAATACGGCGATGATGTGGATGTGAGGTCGATAATCATAACCGGCGCGGGCGAGAAAGCATTCTGCGCGGGCGCGGACCTGAAGGCGGGGTTCGGCGATGACCCGGATGCGTTCGTAAAGCGCGGGCAGGACACGTTTTCGAGGCTTGAGAACTGCGGCAAGCCAGTCATAGCGGCGATCAACGGGATAACGCTCGGCGGCGGCTGCGAGCTTGCGCTCTCATGCACGTTCCGTTTCATCGCCGAGAACGCGATCATCGGACTGCCCGAGTCGAGCCTGGGTATAATCCCCGGTTACGGCGGGACCCAGCGGCTCGCGCGGGTTATCGGTAAATCGAAAGCCATCGAAATGATGATGTTCGGGAAACACATCAAGGCGGAAGAGGCGGTCGGTATCGGACTCGCCGACAGGCTTTGCGCGGCAGGCACGGCGCTCGCGGAAGCGGAGGCGTTCGCGGACCAGGTGGCGGCAAGAGCGCCGATCGCGACGGCTGCGATAATTGATGCGGCGAACCGCGGGCTCGAAACCGATCTCCAGTCGGGACTCGACATCGAGCGAGCCAATTTCCTCAAAGCGCTTGCTTCCGAGGATGCCAAAGAAGGAATTTCCGCATTCCTCGAAAAACGGAAAGCGGATTTTAAAGGCAAATAATTCAACGCGGGGAGGGCATGGTATGTCCTCCCCTTTTCTTATTCTCCAGCATCACATTTGTGCTCAGAAACTTTCCAGCGTCCCCCGGGGTTATGTTCTATGTGTTGAGCGGAATCGAATAACCGGGGTGAAAAATGAGGATCGGGTATCCGTGTATCAACAGTGGCATCGGATGCAGCGCGGGAAAAACATTCCGGCTCGCGTCATATTCCGAAGAGCGGCTCATCGGCACCGTGAGCGGGAACCTGGACTGCCTGGAGCGCATACTCGGCTACAACGCAGAAAACGGTTTCCTGTTTTTTAGAATCGGCTCTGATATAGTTCCGTTCGCGTCGCACCCCGTTTGCGGATTCGACTGGGCCGACCGTTTTTCAGAGCAACTCGTGCGGATCGGCAGATTCATCAATGACGCCGGCATGAGGATTTCCATGCATCCCGACCAGTTCATACTTATCAACACCCCGCGCGAGGATGTGCTTGCACGGAGCATCGCGGAACTGGAGTATCAATGCCTGCTGCTGGACACGATGGGGCTGGACACGGCATGTAAAATCCAGATCCACGTCGGCGGTGTTTACGGTGATAAGAAAGCGGCGATTGACAGGTTTGCGCAACGCTATAATCGACTTTCGGAGCCTGTTAAAAAGAGACTTGCCGTGGAGAACGACGACCGGATGTTCACCGTCTCGGACTGCGTCGGTATAAGTGAAAAAACGGGTGTGCCGGTAATATTCGATAACCTGCATCATGCCTGTAACAACAAAGGGGAGTCGTTATTGGAAGCGGCGCGCGCCGCTGCTTCAACATGGGGCGGCGGGCACGGAATCCCCATGTTCGATTATTCGGATCAGGCGCCGGGCATGAAGCCCGGAAAACACGCTGAAAGCATTAATATGAAAGAATTCAAACGCTATATCGCCGGGCTTGAAGGGATTGATTTCGATGTCATGCTTGAGATCAAGGACAAAGAGAAGAGCGCGAAAAAAGCGCTCGCTTACCTGAACAGGAATAGCAGATAGGCTTACCCGCTATTATACGAGAAGAATAACTCGGTGCTTGCACCGAGGTTAACCCGGATTTCTCACAGAGAAATCCGGAAAACCGCGATAAGGCCAATCTACTGCGCCGGGTGGCATGCACAAGCTTTGCTTTGTGCATGAATCAGCAAAAATCGGTCAGGCCCGGTCACATACGAGGCGCTGTTGAAAAACCCCCGA
Organism: bacterium; assembly: GCA_035380865.1. GTDB lineage: Bacteria > UBP15 > UBA6099 > UBA6099 > UBA6099 > DAOSYA01. The sequence goes on along the minus strand of DAOSYA010000004.1, from coordinate 46,781 downwards.
TCTGTCATTCTGAGGAAGCGTAGCGACCGAAGAATCTCAATAATAAGCTCCAAAAGCGAGATCCTTCGCTGCACTCAGGATGACAACTCTATACGTTAACATTTTTCAACAGCCTCATACGGCACAGTATGCTCCCTCACCACTCACTTGCTGTTCCTTGTATTATCAGCCTTATCACGATTTTTAACCTGCGCTGGTGAGAAATGCGGGATAGGATTGCCGGTGTTGAACGGCAATATTGTGGAGAGAAGCGCGCTTGTCGCGCTTCTCGTCGAGAAGTTTTGAAAGAGCGTGAGAAAACTTTTTCAAAAGTTTTCTCACGTATTTTGATACTCCGTCCGCTTGCTGCGGGATAGTTCATTTTCTTTTAAGCAACTCATGAAGAGAGGCGGCTTCCTTCGCGAGCTCCGTCGTGATGGGTTCGCAGCCGAACGCGGCACGATTGTAAATCCCGGCCAGTTTTCTGTAAGCCGGTAGTTCTTCGCCGGTGAAGATCCGTTCGAGCTCTGTTGCGGATGCCGAATCCGGCACCGTGTGGCCGAGTTTTTTTCTTCTTCGGAGAATATCTTCATAAAGCCTTATCACGGCACGGTTTTCAGGCGGTATGTTTTTGTCCGGCTTTCGTTTTTTCATGAATATTTCCTTGATAAACATGAGAACGATAATCGCCGCGATGAGAGAAGCAAGAAGTTCAAGTGTCGTACTGTCCACCGACAGCTTCTTAAAAACGCCCATGAACCAGTGTTTCAGAGGGGGTCCGTATTTTTTTGAGAATGCATCGAGTATGAACGACAGCGGGGTGGTTTCATCGAACACAACCGGACCTGCGGTTCCCGAAGGCGTCGGGTCGAAAGTGACCCAGCCTATGATGGGAAAAAATATTTCCACCCATGCGTGCGCATCGGTGCCACGCACCTCGAAGAACCCGGTGAAAGGATTGTATTCACCCGGCGCAAAACCCGTGACGAGGCGGGCCGGTATTCCCGATTCGCGGGCCAGCACGGCCATTGCAGAGGAAAAATGCTCGCAGAACCCGCTTCGAGACTCAAACAGAAAAAAGTCGATCGAGTTTTCTCCCTCGGGGGCGACAGGCGCGTTGATGTCGTACGTATAGTTGTCGGTCAGGTATTTCTCGATGCTCATAACCTTGTCGACAATATAAGGCTTGTCTCCTGTCAGCAAATCTGCAAGCTTTTTGATTCTTGGGGTGACATTTTTGGATTCACAATATCGAGCATGTGTTGAACCGCAGTAATTCATTGGGATTTTCCGCAGCGTTTTCAGTGTCGGGGTGGGGATACCCGACAGAACCGTGTAGATTGTGCCCTGCCTGAGAACAGTCGGGACGCGGATTGAAAGCATATTGTCGATGGTAATGTTCTGGACCGGAAAGTAGAGCATATCCGGCAGGTAAGGCGCGTATATGATGTTAGGCATGTCTTTTTCAAGGTAATACGACTGATAAATGGTATCGAAGTCGAGGTGGCTGCGGCTGAACTCTAAATGTCCGCTTGAAGAAAGTTTGAAGGCCGGTTTGCTCGAAGGGCGGGAAATGGTTTCGCCTTTGATGTCTGAGATTTTCCATCCATGGCCTGTGAATTCGTCGAACACCAGCCCGCGGTGGTACACCGGGCGAGGGGATTTTACCCGCATAACCACGTGGTCCGGCAGCCTTCCGCGATTGTTAAGGTCGAAGTTCGGAACAAACCCGAAGTATGAATCCTCGCTGTCGAGGTAGGATAACGCCGAGGTAGTGAATTCGCCGCCGTCCATACCGTCCGCGCCGACGAAATTTGCCTGCGGGTAGATGAGCTGTCCGCTGAATTCCTGAAGCTGCTGCGGCAGGTGTCCGGAAATCGGCATGTTGGTCAGGGCGTATGTGCGGTATCGCGGGATCAGAAGGAAGAAAACCGGGAACCCGAGCGAAAGTATCAGCAGCAGCCGCGCTATGACGGTGTAGAGGGATCGGGTCGAGCCCCTGACGATACTGCGGTCGGAAACTTCCTGGAAATAATAGAGTCCGAGCATGAGGAGAGTTATCGTGATGAACAGTATGAGAAACAGTCCGAACCCGATGGTGCGGCTGAGCACGCCACCGACGCAGACGAGCATGAAAGCGGACAGGATTGAATAGATAAGGTCTTTCCGGCGCGGCAGGTCGAAACTGTGCATCACCTGAAGGTAGATCATCATTTCTGTCAGGATAACTACGTGAAGCCGTGTGGTCAGTACCATCTGGTGGACATAGATATAACCGGCGGCCAGGATCCCGATCGAAAGCAGGATTTTCAGCCACCAGTTGGAATAATTTCGGCGCAGATAGCTGAAAAGGTATCCCGCCGTGATACCGAGCGGCCCGATTATCATCGGCGCGGATAGCTGAGTGCCTGCCGCGCTCATGATCACGCCGAGCAATACGGCGATATAGGTCATTGTTCGCAGAACGATGCTGTGCTCGACCTCGTCGAGGTGCCTGTATGGGCTGTTGATAAGCCTGGCTATCCTATTCATCATGCACCCCGTCAGGTCCGAAAACAAACCCTGATTCTCCCATATCCGGGCGCGAGGCAGATTCGCGGGGAAAGTCTTCCAGTTTTATCAGCGCGAACCATCTCTGCGCATGCTCCCATGAATCGACTGTCTCGATAAGCAGTGAAGGCGCGGCCGTGCCTGATACCGTCACGCTCGCGCCGCGCTCGAACAGAATGTGCGCCGCCAGCGAGAAAGCGTTTTCAATCTGCGATTCAAATATTGTCTCATCGCCTTCCGCGTAGCTTGATCTCAAGTTGTCCACGAGTATTCCCGAGTGGCTGTATATCCGGCGCTCATTTATCCTTACAATCAGTTCGTTGAGCTTTGCGCTGAGCTTCCAGTGCATTGTCCTGAGGCTGTCGCCGGGCGTGTATTCTCTTAATTTGTAGAAATAAGGATCTTCCACGGCGTATTTTTTTTCGGTGTCCGAAGTGTCGCTGACAGCGGTTGCGCCTGCCAGCTTTTCGCCTTTTCTGAACGACGCGCGAGGGTAGACCAGGGTTGCCGCCGCCGTGTCGATTTTTATGCGTGATGTGAAAAGTCCGATCGGGTTCCCGCATGTGAGGAAAATGTGTTTTATTTTCAAATCGCCTCTCTTGCGGGGCGTGAACCCGGCGCTGAAATGAACGCTGCCGCGCTTACGGATTCTTGCCGCCAGCAGGAACGGCATGTCGAACTCGATTCCTGAATCGCCGGGCAATTCGGCGCGGATCATGAATTTAGTGAGCCCGGAGTTGTTTTCGATAACGATGGCGGCGGTTTGGGGCGTGTCCATCTCGCAGAGTTCCGGCAGCATAATCCGTGCGGAGATATTTTTCAGCGCGAGGCGAGGCATCACCACCGAGCATAAGCCGAGCATTATCATGAACGAGATGATGACGTAGAGCCAGCCGGCCTGGATGTTGGTCGCGATGAGGAAAAGCAGGATGATCCATGCGCCGAGCAGCAAGAGTCTGTTGTAGGGCTGTAGTATTCGCCTCAAAAGCATCACCCCGGTCGAGGCACGGGCAGTTCTTCTAATATTGAATTAATGACGGCGCGGTTCGGCTCGAGGTTCAGCCTTGTGGAGTTCCTGAGCACCAGCCTGTGCGCGAGCGTCGGGGCGGCGAGTTTTTTTACATCTTCCGGAATGACGTATTCCCGCCCCTCCATGAGCGCGCTGGTGCGCGAAGTGAACATGAGAGCGAGCGAAGCGCGCGGGCTCGCGCCGATCATAACATCGTCCCGCCTGCGGCTCGTCTCGGTGATATCGAGAATATACTTCTTGATGCTGTCGTCGATCCTGATACCGCGTGCGGATTCTTTTAATGATTCCACTTCGTCCAGGCTCATTACGGGCTTTACGGAATCCATCGGGTCGGCGCCTGTGCGGTCGTCAAGTATCCTCGACTCGTCCGCTCTTGAGGGGTATCCGATCGCCGCGGATATCAGAAACCTGTCGAGTTGTGCCTCAGGAAGCGGAAACGTGCCCTGAATCTCGATCGGGTTCTGGGTTGCAATCACCATGAACGGCTGTTTAACAGGGTAGGTCGAGCCGTCGATGGAAACCTGGGCCTCTTCCATCGCTTCGAGCAGGGATGACTGTGCGCGTGGAGTCGCGCGGTTGATCTCGTCGGCGAGCAGAATATTTGTGAAAACCGGGCCGGGATGAAACTCGAAGCTGTTTTTTGCCTGTATGTAAATGTTGACTCCGGTGACATCCGTCGGGAGCAGGTCCGGCGTGAACTGGATCCTTTTTGTTTTGCCTTCTATCGATTTGCTGAGCGCTCTTGCCAGCGTGGTTTTGCCGACTCCCGGGAGATCGACTATCAAAAGATGGCCGCCGCTTATCATAGTGTTCAGCGCAAGTTCCACCACATCTCGCTTACCCGCGAAAACGGCTTCAATGTTACCAATGATTTTTATGATTTTTTCGCTTTGTTCTTTCACTGTGCAAATTGTAAAAACAGCAGGTCCGAATGTCAAACAAAACTGAACATTTCTCAAATGCACGGCGCAAATACATGCCGGGCTCGCGCGGAAAACAGGATTGCATAATTGAATAGCGGCAAAAAAAATCACCCTTCACAATCAGGCGGTTCTTAATTTTTGCCATAGAACAAAAAGCCGGGCTGTCGGCCCGGTCATTTTTTACTGATTAATCTGTTAAACTTCGAATCAGACCTTAACGATATTGTTTCCTGTTCCGTGAGGATTAGGCACAACCGTTTCGCAGTTTGGATCCAGCCGCCAGTCGCCGTCAACCAGGAACTTGTATTCGTAAGCACCCGGCTCGAGCATAACCGCTTTCTTCCAGACTCCCTTTGCGTCCTTTTTGAGCGGATGTTTTTCCGTATCCCAGTTATTAAAGCTGCCGACAACTGCTACCGATGAAGCATTGGGTGCGACCAACGCGAATGTTATCCTCTTTTTTGTTGCTGCCTTTTTAGCTTTGCTTCCACATGCGGCGGATTTCTTCGCCGTGGTTTTTGTTGCAGTCTTCGCCGTGGTTTTTGCGGCGGTCGATTTTTTTGCAACTGTTTTTTTTGCTGTTTTTTTTGCCATTCTTTTCACCCCTTCGGGCATTTATTGATGATACCTTGCCACAATTTTAGAATCATACAGGATAAATGTTAATACTATATTAAGAAATTTACATTAATTCGAAAACAAAAGAGACCGTTCACAACTATTTCAAAATCTGTAAACTGTCGATCATTTCTACAAAGCTGTCTATCTCGAATGGTTTCGGGATAAAACCGTCCGCGCCTGACCAGACGGACATTTCCTGAAGTTCCGCGATCGATTTCGCGCTGAAAAGGTATACGATTGTATCCGCGTATTTCGCATCCGATTTTATGTCCGAGCAGAGGTCCAGCCCGTTTCCGTCCGGGAGCTGGATGTCCAGCAGAACCAGCTGCGGCATGCTTTTTTCCAGCTCGTCGCGCGCTTCTTTCTCGCTGTAAGCGGTATGCACCTCGAACCCTTCCGAAATAAGCAGGCTTTCGATAAGCTCAACCATATCTCTGTCGTCATCCACGACAAGGATCTTCATTATGTTTCTTTTTGTCTGATACGATACAATGTCTTTGATCGGCAGCGTGAACTCGAAGGTTGTTCCCCGGCCTGTGCTTGACTCGAAAGAGATTCTGCCGCCGTGTGATTCCACATGTTCTTTTACGATGCTCAGGCCTTTTCCCATTCCGTCGGATACGGGATGAAGCCCTTTTCTAACCTGGTAGAACGGTTTAAAAATCATTTCCTTTTCCGAGTCCGGGATTCCGATGCCCCTGTCCTCTATGCGGACCAGCACGTTTCCGTCCTGAACTTTTACTTCCATGCGGACAAAGATATTGTCTTTTGGAGAGTATTTGATTGAATTTTCTATCAGGTTGTCGATGACCTGCCGGATTCTCTCTTCGTCGCAGGAAACGACAGCGCCCTTGAGCGCATCGTCTATTTCTTTTTCAAAAACGAAGTTATCCGTTTGATATCTTTTATTCACGAGGCTTGAGATCATAAAGCGGGCTTCGTTTGAATATTTGCGGATGAAATCCCAGAACATGACATCCTTCTTGTTGTGGATGGTCTCGCCGGTTTCAAAAGTTGCAAGGGTAATGAGCTCTTCGACCAGCCTGAGCTGCTGTTTACCGCGCTCGTGGATGATCTTGAGCCTGCGTTTCACCTGGTGGGGCAGTTTTTCTTTCAGGAGCATTTCAGAGTATCCCAGGATCAGGGACAGCGGTGTTCTGAGTTCGTGAGATATCGAGCCCAGGAAATTCGTTTTTGCCTGTTCAAGCCGTTTGCGCTCTGTTATATCCATCCCCACCCCGAAAAAGTATTCGAGATTCCCCCCGGCGTTGACGATAGGCCTGCCGTGCCATTCGACAAGAAGCCGGCCGCCGTTCTTTTTCAGCAGCCAGCTTTCGTTCAGGGTGGGCTTGTTTTCGTTTATGATAGTATCGAAAACCTGTTCGATTTCACTGTGTTGTTCTTCAGCCGCGAAGGTTTTCAGGTAATCTTTTCCGAACACCTCTTCTTCCGAGTATTCCGTTTCCCGGAGAAGCGACTGATTCATCATTATGATTTTCCCCTGGGGGTCGATTGCGACGAAATAGAAAGGGGAAGCCTGAATGAGAGTTGATGTAAAATCTCTTTCTTTTCGCAGCTCCTCCTCTGAAAGCTTTCGCTCGGTTATGTCGCGGGAAATGCCGAGCACGGAAGTAACATCGCCGTCCCGGTTTCTGATCGGCACCAGCCTGGTTCCGAGCCATAGATCGGCACCGGCGATTCGTGTTTTGTCTTCTATGTAAACAGGCCTGCCCGCCTCGAATATTTTTTTAATATTCATCTTCTGCCTGTCGTTGTCGGGTTCCGAGAAGAAGCTTGATCGTTTCCCGCCCATCACTTCTTCCGTTAGTTTTCCGATCCTGGAGGCGGCATAGCTGTTCACGTAAAGCACGGTATCTTCGGGATCCACTATGAAAATAAAATCCTGCGCGGCTTCAGCGAGCGTTCTGTATCGCTCCTCGCTTTCGCTCAAAGCTTTTTCGGATTGTTTTCTCTCTCTTATGTCTCTGATTATCGTTACAACCCTTGTAACTTCGTCCCCTTCGAAAATTGGAATTTTTCTTGTTTCCGTGTCGATGTTTTTTCCGTCGATTATGTTTGATTCTTCGGTAATCAGAATTTTGCCTTCTCTGAAAACCCGGTCGTATTCGTCTCTGACTTTCTGTTGCAGGAACGGGAAAACGTCAAAAACACTTTTTCCAACGATAACGTCGGGCAGGTTGAATGAGGATTTGTAGCTTTCGATAGTTTTGTTTACGAGCAGCATTTTCAGGTTCCGGTCAACCACATGAATCATGTCGGCCATGGAATCGATAGTGAGCCTGTAGCGGATTTCGGATTCTCTTACAGCGTCTTCCGCTCTTTTTCTTTCGGTGATGTCTCTCACTATTGAGAGAACATGTTTGACATCGGTTGATATGTCGCCTTTCGGCACAAGGACCGCCTCGAAATGGCGCGTTCCATCTTTCATGTCGATAGAATATAAAGCTCTTTGAGGCTGTTTTGTTTCTATTACCCGGTCAACCGTCGAGCAAAGCAGGGCCGAAACATTTTCGGGCAGAATCTCGCTGATTTTTTTGCCAAGGAAATTTTCGGGAGAGTCGAAGAGCATGGATGGATCCTGGCAATGGTAATCCAGAAATACATAATTATTGTCGATATCGAAAATTGTGTCGGGAATAGCCGTAAGAGTCGCTTCGAGCCTCTCGTTAGCGTCCAGAAGCGCAATTCCTATTCTTTTTCTTTCCTCGATTTCCTTCTGAAGTTCATCTATTATGGAGGTCAGTTCAAAAGTTCTTTCGTTGACCATTTCTTCGAGTTGATCGCGGTGTTTTACCAGGTCTTCTTCGATCTGTTTTCTTCTGGTGATGTCCAGGGTGTTGCCGGCCAGGTACCTAGGCAGCCCGAATTCGTCGAGAATCACGGAGGCCGTCATTATTGTCGGGAACACCGAGCCGTCTTTTTTTCGATGGAGTATCTCGACAGCTTGAAGGGAGCCTTCTTTTTTAAGAATTTCCACCAGTTCCGAAATTTCCGGCAATTGCTGATCGGGGTAAAAGATTTGATGGGGTTTTCCCATGAGTTCTTCAGGCTCATATCCGTGCATTGCGGCCATTGTTTTATTTACATAGATAATATTTCCGTCCAGGTTGGTGATAGCGGAGCCTGTATTTGACCTGTCCACGAGCGCTTTGAATTTTTTCAATTCTTCCCGGGCTTTGCGCCGGCTGGTGATGTCCCTGATGATTCCATGCTGCCCCGTGATTTCGCCCTCGTCCGACAGAACGGTTTTTGCCGTTATAAGGCAATCCATTATGGTTCCGTCGAGCTTGTTGAGCTTTGCGTCGAAATTCGCCACCGAGCCCTCGGTTTTAAGCTGGTTTAAAAACCGGTTCCGTGTTTCAGGGTCGGGATAGGTGTCAAGTGCGTTAATTGTTTCCGCTTTTTCCGGCGTTATCTGAAACAGGTCCATAAAAGCCTGGTTCGCCTCGATAAGTTCTCCGTCGATTGTAGAAATGAAAATCGGATCAATGGACTGGGTGAACAGGTTTCTGTATTTCAGCTCGCTTTCTTTTATCGTTTTTTCCGCTTCCCTGATTTTTGATATATCAGTCAGGACGGAAAAGCTGCCCGCGTATTCTCCATTATCGTCGTATATGGGTTTTGCGCTCACATATACGGGAGCCTTCGATCCGTCTTTCCTTTTAAGGTGAAGTTCGTAGGCGCCGGCTTCTCCGGTTTTTCTTGTTTCGAACTGCTTTTTGAAAATATTTTTGTTTTCATCGTCATAAAGGAAATCGAAGAACGGTTTGCTGATTATTTCGCGCAGGCCCAGACCCACAAGGTCACAGGCTTTTTTATTGACGTATGTAATCAGGCCTCCGGCATCGATTATTCCGAGCCCTTCGTTCATCGTTTCGACAATCAGCCGGTGTATTTTTTCGCTTTTGAGCAGGGCTTCTTCGGCGCGGATGTGCTCTGTTATATCTTCTCCGAAAATTGCAAGTCCCGTGAGCATGCCGTCATCATAGATTGGCATCGAGTTATTGATCACATACCGTATGCCGCCGTCGCTCGCTACCACCCTGGATACGACGTTGTTGCTGCCGTCGGCGAACCCTCTCGCGAGAATTTCTTTTTCTGACTCCACTTCTTCTGACGGTACGAATTCCGTAATATGCCGGTTGAGTGAACTTACGTCGTATCCGAACATGTCCATGGCCGCTTTGTTGGCGAAAACGATTTTTCCTTCCGGGTCTACTTCGATCATGAGGCCGGGCATTCTCATGGACAGTTCTCTGTAGAGTTGCCTTACGTCGGGCGGAACCGGGGCCGGTTCTTTTTCGTTCAGCCGGCGCCGCAGCTCGATTACTTCTTTTTCAAGCTCTTCATATGTGGGTTTTCGGTCGTTCATTGAAATCTCCGAAATTTATTGCCCGAACTGCGAGAAATTGAAACCTGATAGCCACTGTCGCTGTACCCTGAAAAATCTTGTAAGTTCCGAATAAGCGAGAAGTGTTTAAAGATTATAAACCCAATTGCGGTAATTATGATAGTGGTTGCGAGTTATCGAAGGAACATGAATGCCGAGAGAGCAAGCCCGATGGCGGCGAGTATCCATGTGTAAGGGAGGGTTTTTCTTGTGAATACCTGTACATCTTCGCCGAGGAAGCCCGCGATCCATGCGTTGTGGGTGTTTGTCGGGTCACTTACGCCCTGAATCATCCCTACCGAGTAAAGCGCGCCCATGATCGCTACCGGGGGCAGCACGCCTGTTCCGATCATGACCGCCGCGAGCGCGCTTCCCATACCCCATACGTTCAGGGGGCCGCGGTACAGGGCGAGTGGTGCAAGCAGGGTGAAAACTATTACGTAAAGGATCGGTCCCGAGGGGATAATTTGCTTGAGTACCGGTTCCATATAGGTTCCGACCGCCGGGTCCCAGACAACGCGGATTATCATTCCGATGCCGATGATGAGAGCGGCGACCGGCGCCGTGCCGGATATTCCTTCAAAGATCGCTTTTGTCAACCTCTGAATTCTTCCGTTCGCGCCTCTGCCCGAGACGGCGAGGCAGTAGAGCACGCCGATGAGCAGCGCGGTGTTGATCGGGAATATGTAGCCCTGTCCGCCTTTTATCCGGCTGATGAGGTTGAACCCGATGACGAGGAGTATGGGAATTATCGGCGAAAGGAGTGCGAGCGGGCCGGCGTCCTGCTGTTTTTCAGGCGTTGAGCCGGATTGCGGGATTGCCCAGAACGATGAGAAACCGCGCCGCGCATTGAGCAGTACGAAGACAACCGTAACCAGTATGAAGATCCCGGCGAACGGCACCACGAAGCCGAGAAGCTGCTGTTGTGCGGCAGCTCGTTCCATGCCGCCGCTTTTTGTCATGAACTCGACAAAGAATCCCCAGTTGACCGGGTTGAAGGCGCCGCCCAGGCTCATGCCGAACAGGAAAAGGCTGCCCGCAACGGGAGGCGGTACGCCGATGCCGAGCAGGATCGGGATCACGATCGACGCGACCATGATCACTGATCCGAGGCCGGTGAGCGACACGAAAAGCACGGCTGTTGCGGCGGTGAGCAGGATGCACATTACAATTTTGTGGTCGCCGCCAAGCTCGGATGCCCAGCGGATTATTGTCCTGGAAACGCCGCTTTCTTTGAGCAGTTCGGCAAGGATCGCGCCGAGCAGCACGGTTATCACGTAGTGCCACATTCTCGGCATGCCTTCCTCGATGACGACGCGGACGAATTCCGCGAGCAGGATGCCGATGTTCCAGCCGGGCGCATGCGGCGACACGCCGTGGTAGAAAGCGCCTCCGACGAGATACAGCGCTGCCGCCATGAGCGGGAGCGCGAGCAGTGCCGGGAGTTTGCCTGTGTACATGAGCGCGGCGAAGATAAAGAATATGCTGAAAAGAATCAGGCCGACAGCGGTGGGGCTCATTTTGAACCGGTGTCCTCCCCGTGTTCTTTCAGGACGGGTTTTTTGATGATTACCGTTGCGATGCGGCGTCCGACCATTTTCTCGATTTTCAGCTCGTGGCGGTCTATCATGAAGTTTTCGCCGGTGCGCGGCAGCCTTCCGATCTGGTGAAGTATCAGCCCGGCGAGCGTTTCGTAATCCTGGTCGTCCGAGAAACCCGCGTCCAGAAGCTCGTTGAGTTCCTTTATGTCTATGCGCGCGTCCACCCGCAGGGTATCTTCAGCGATCCACCTGTAAAGCCGTTCTTCGGTGTCGTATTCGTCCCATATCTCGCCGACTATTTCTTCCAGCAGGTCTTCCAGTGATACCAGTCCGACGGTTGAGCCGTACTCATCGACAACGAGCGCAAGCTGGGTCCGCTTTATCTGGAAGTTGTGAAGAAGGTCGTCTATCATTTTCGATTCGGGCACGAAGTATGCCTCGTGAATGAAGTTCCTTGCCGGCTCTTTGTCTTTCTCTTCCTTGAGCGCTTTCAGGACGGCGCGCGAGTTTATTATCCCGATGATATTGTCTTCATTGTCCTCGAAAACCGGGATGCGGGAGTGGCTTGACGCTTCGATGACGTGGGCCATTTCCTCGATGGTGGTGGATGCGGGCGCGCAGACCATGTCCGGCCTCGGGGTCATGACTTCCCGAACCTGGGTGTCGCCGAACTCGATTATGCTGTAAATCATTTCGCGCTCGTCTTTGTCGATCACGCCGTCTTCCTCGCCTGTGTCGACTACGCCGAGTATCTCGGATTGTGTTATGAAGGGGCCTTCATTGGGGCCGGATTTTCCTGTTATGAGCCTGATGGTGAAATTTGCTATCTTGACCATGCCCCGAACCATCGGCGACATCAGCCTTTTAAGCATAACCATCGGCCTGATCATTTTTACCGATATGCCCTCGGAGTTATGGTATCCCATGAACTTGGGCATCATTTCGCAGAACTCGATGATAACGAGCGACACGATACCGAAGCTGAAAACCGGCCCGAGCCAGCCCGGCCAGTTGTTTTTTTCGATAATGTAGTCCGCGATATTTTCGGCAATGATCGCCGCGAGGATGTTTACCGCGTTCAGCCCTATCAGGATCGTTGTGAGAATGCTGTTGGGGTCATCGAGCCATTTATCGATTGCCGGCGCTATGCCCGGTTTTTCTTCACGCAAAGCCCTGAACCTGTGCCTGCTCATGGCTACAAGAGCGGTCTCGGAACCCGAGAAAAAAGCGCTCAGTACAAACAGAGCTAAAAGTGCGATGAATGCCAGTAATAAGTAAGTATCCAATTCGTCTCTTCCTGATATTAGATTATCTTAATGTCCATTGTCAAACCATCAGCGCTTACAGCATTTTAACACCGCGCCGGAAATTAACAATCTTTTGGGCGCGATTGTCCCCGCATGACAGGGCGGAAGCCGTAATCCGGCGCGGGGCCGTTGACGCGGAGCGAAGATTTCTGATATTTTGATCAGGAGTATTATTCCGTTAACCTGCATGTCTCACCGGTGCAGGTTAAAATCGTGAGAAGGCTGATAATGCAAGGAACAGCAAGTGAGTGGCGAAGGAGCATACTACAGCGTATGTGACTGAGCCTGAACCGCCGCTGTGACGCAACAGGATCGGCCTTATCGCGACTTTCCGGATTTCTTTTTGAGGAATCCGGGTCAAATGCCTGCGGGGGAGGCTTTATATGAAAATTGCTTCGAGGATTTGTGTTTTACCTTTATTCGTAATTCTGTTCATGGCGTTCGCCGGTGCCGATATCTTTGCGGCGGAGGAACCGCCGTCGTGGAAGGATCTGGACATTGAAGTGCTCGCGAAGCTTCTGGAAGACGGGGAGCTGACGAGCGTGGATTATGTCGGCCCGGAGAAACTGGAGATGTGCTCGATCGGGATACTTGCCGACGCGCCGCCGGAAAAGGTGTGGGAGGCGATAACCGATTTTGCGGGCTACGAGGAGATGATGCCCGACATGAGCAAGGGAACGGTTCTCGAAAGCGGTGACAACTGGGCGAGGGTCCGGTTCGATATCACGGTTCTTAAGCTGAGCCTGATAAGCATCACGACGGATTATGTCCTGAGATATGATTTTGATCCGCCGAGGCGCGCAGATGTTTCCTGGGAATCCGGGAAGGTGAAAAACGTGAACGGCTACTGGGAGCTGTTCCCGATAGACGGCGGGAAGAGAACGGTGGTCATTTACGCGATAACGTCGGATCTCGAATCGGCGAACGCGCTGGCCGGCGCGGCGCTGAAGAAGCAGCCTTCGATGGTGATGGCGATAAATCTTTCGAGCGCGATAGTGTTGACGAGGGTTGTAAAGCAGAAGGCCGAGCGGCTTGCGGGGGAGGAGGCGGAAAACAATGGCTGAAAAAATAATGAGACGGATTTTGACGGCGGGCGCGCTGGCGGTAATTTTTATTATCTGTGCCGGCGGAGCAGCGGATGCGGGCGAGCCGATCTGGAAGGATATCAGCGAAGAGCAGCTTGTAAAGCTTTTCGAGGGTGGCAGGGTGGCTTTTGTGGACAGGAGACTTTTTCCGGGCAAGGAGATGGCGGTCGGCGGCGTGATAATCGACGAACCGGCTGAAAAAGTCTGGAACGCGCTTGTCGATTTCGAAAAGTATCCCGATCTGATAGACCAGATAACGAGGGTCAGGGTTTATGAATCGGGCGAGGATTACGCGATTGTTCATTTTTACATGTTTGTGATAAAGCTCGGGCCGGTCGGCATCAAGTCGAATTATATTCAGAAGTGGAAATACGAGAAGCCGGGCCGGATTGTGATAACGCCTATCGAGAAAAAAGGCTCGAAGTTTAAAGAGGTCACCGGCGATGTCACTCCTATCCTGTGGGACATCGTGCCGGTTGAAGAAGGGAAAAGGACGATTCTGATCCATTCGACGATCAGTGACCTGCGAGAAGCGGGGGCAGCCGGGAAGTACATGGTGGATGTTCAGCCGACGATCCAGATCGGGTTCGACCTCGCGACCTCGCTTACGCAGACACAGGCGATAAAAAAGATATTCGAGAAAGAGTGAACCGGGTCAGGCTTTTTCGATCACCACTCTGTCGCCGCCGGAGACGGATTTGAAAACGCGGGGATCTCCGTCGATGAACCCCAGTGGATTGACTGCGCCGGCGGGCCTGATCTCGCCGGGCCGGCTGACCGGTGTCGCGCCGAAAAATATGCAGAATGCGGTTCCGGGCGCCCAGTAGCCGAGCTCTCCTTCTTCCACCACTTCTTTTGCGTCCGGACCCACGGATACTTTTACCGGTATGGAAAAATATATTTCATCTCCCCATGTGCTTGCCGAAGATTCGATGGGAAGTTTTCCCCAGATCAGGTTTGATGTTTCGGAATCGTTCAGCACGGCTTCAGCCGACACGCTTCCGGCAGTGATTTTTATTCGCCTTTCATCCATGAGCCTCACCTCGCTTTTTCGGATATGGTTTCGATCAGTGTTTTCATGCGGTGTTTGTAGGTGTGTTCGGACAGCACCCTGCGCCGTGTGTTGCGTGCGCGCTCTTTGCGCTGTTTTTCGTCCCTGAGAAACCTGCCGGCCATTTCGCGCAGCTCGCCGCCGGTTCTGAAAACGGCGAGCTCGGTGCCGGGGTCGAACAGCAGTTCCGCGTCTTCGCGGTAGTCGGTGAGCACGAACCCGCCGCACGCCGGCGCGTCGAATACACGCTGGTTCACGGATGTTACGAGTTGCGATTTGGAGAGATTGAGGTTGATTTCCGATGCGCTGTAAAGCAGGTTGAGGTTTTCCATGTAGTCGATGGGGCCGCGGTATTCGGCGCCGGGATCGAGCAGCGATCCCCAGCCCTCGTCCCCGTAGACATGCGGCGAGAATTCCGAGATGCTGTTGATCGCGCGAGCACGGTAGAGCATCATCGATTCGACGGCGAGCGTTTTTGCAAGCTTCAGCCTGTCGTTCGACTGGATTGTGACACCTTTGTTTTTTTCCGCCTGTTCAAGCAGCTCCGGCACAGGCGTGTGCGGCGGGACCGCGTGTTTCTCGATACATTCGACGTAGATGTCGCGCAGTTCTTTCTGGAGGCCGGTTTTGATTTTTTCGAGGATCGAGCCGGTTTTCAATGAGCTGCCCACAAAGCTGATATCGCATCGGAACGGTTCGCATTCGGGCCGGTCCGCCGGAACCCGCCTGAAACGGGCGGGATTCGTGGCGAGCGGCAGATACTCTACGATTTTGCAGCCGGTGTTCGAGAGGTGGTCTATGAAAGCGCGGTCCCATGTAAAAGCGACGAACTTCTCGAACATGACATCGGGTGTTATGTGATACGTCGGATCGTCTACAAACCAGCTTACGATCGGGATGTCCAGGGACGCGAACAGGTCGGGAATTTCGCGTACGATGCCGGCGTCCATCGAGAAAACGAAATCGGGATTCATCTCCCGGATTGCACTGTAGAGGTCGTCTTTTATCTCATCGAACCCGCCTTCGGGCGTGATGCGCGGTTCGAGTTTGATGGGAAGCACATCGTTCTGCCTCATGCCGATGCAGCATTCCTCGGCTATGAGCGGAACGATTATCCCCGAGCCTGTGAGAACGACCGCTCTTTTAATCCCGTGGTTTCCCGCCATTATGGTTTCCCCTCCGGTAGACAGAGTATACAGTCCGGAGCCGGATTTGTTAATCAGAGGAAATCCCTGTCCGCTTGCACCGGGGTATCAAAATACGTGAGAGAACTTTTGAAAAAGTTCTCTCACACTCTTTCAAAACTTCTCGACGAGAAGCGCGACAAGCACGCTTCTCTCCATAATTATTGATATACAACACCGGCAGTCCTCGCCCCGGCGAAAGCATCGGGGTATTCTTTCAATTAATTGTTGATGCACAATTTTGCCGAAGCAGCTACATTGATTTATAATGTAGCAAGTTCATGTGGGAACCACGGAAGGGATTTGGATGCGGAGCATAGGAGTCCGGCTGGTAATCGCTTTTCTCATAGTTGTTGCGGTGTCCGTGACGATCCCTTCGTATTATTCGATCAGTTACCTTTTTTCTCATATTTACCGCGAGGCGCAGCTTAAAACGGAGTCGGATCTCGAAGTCGCGACTCTCCTGTTCAACCAGAAGAAGCAGAAGATGCTTCTGCCGGCGCGCGTGCTTTCGAAAGATATATCGTTCAACAGGATACTGGCGGGCAGGATGGGCGACATGATAAAAGTCCGCGTGAAGTATTTTGTGCGCGGGCTGTCGGAGGACGACCTGACGTATATGACGGTCACGGACAGGCAGGGGAACGTGTTGTTCCGATCGCAGGCGGCGTATTCGACAGGTGACAATATTTCGGACGAGACGGCGATAGCGATGGCGCTCAAGGGCGAGGAGGTAACGACGTACAGGTGCGTGGATGCAGATGAGATGTGGCGCAACGGGTTGCTCGCCGAGCCGCCGCTGGGGTCAAGCTCGGAGGAGGGGCTTGTCGTGGAAGCGGTCGTGCCGGTGTTCGCGCTGTCGGAGCTGAACGAGGTGGGCGCGTACAGGCCGCCAGACTGGGGCAGCGAGGTCGTCGGCGTCATAAGCGTCGGGTATTTGCTCAACAGGGACAAAACCCTGCTGTCGATGATCCAGGAGCGGACCCGGGGCGTCGCGAGTATTTATATCCCCGGCGGGCTCGTCAACACGTCGGACCCCGAATGGTCGGGCGTTATCGCCGACAGTTTTTTCGATGTTGTGGATGCGAACGGCGGCGACCAGTATGTCCATGATTACAGGGACAGGGGAGAGATCGCGGGTTATTTTCCGCTCAAAGATATAAACGGCAGGCAGATGGCCCTGTTCGAGTTGCGGAATTCGACTTCGGATATCGAGAACGCGAAGAGAAGGTCTCTGCGGGACAATTTCTTTTTCATCCTTATCGGGGTTGTGTTCGCGTCTGTTCTGGGTCTGATCCTTACAAGGAAGATGACGGACCCGATTATGCGGTTGCGCAGGGGAGCGGAGGAGATCGGGCGCGGGAACCTGCTGTACAGGATAGAGATACAGGGGACGGACGAGGTTTCCCAGTTGTCGCGCGCGTTCAACAACATGAGCATCCAGCTCAACAGGTCGATGGAGGAAATGAGGATAGGAAAGCAGCAGATCGAGGAGTATTCGCAGCGGCTGAGATCGGCGCACACAAGCCTCGAAATGTACTCCAAGGAACTCGAAAAGGTGAACCAGGAGTTGCTTACAAGCAATATAAACCTTCAGAAGGCGAACGAGGTCAAGGACACTTTCCTGTCCACGGTCTCGCACGAGCTGAAAACGCCGCTCACATCCATTATCGGTTACGTTTCGATGATACTCGAAGGGGCGCTGGGCGGGGTTCCGCGGGAACAGAAGGAAAGCCTCGAAGTCGTGCTCCGTAGGGGGAAAGACCTGCAATCGCTGATAAGCGATCTTTTGAGCCTGTCGAGGATCGATGCAGGAAAGATCGAGCTGAGGAAAAGCTATATCGACCTGCTTCAGGAGATACGGGGGCTGGAGGAGGTTTTCTCCGAGCGGCTCAAGGAACTCGGCCTGCGCCTCGAAATCGAAACAACGGAAAGCGTCCCGAGAGTGTACGCGGACCGGGACAGGATAAACCAGGTGATATTCAACCTTGTCGGCAACGCGATAAAGTTCACCCGCGAGGGCGGCGTGATTAAGGTTTCGGCTGTACACCGGCAGCCCGAGAACGACATCATGGTTTCGGTGACGGACTCCGGGATAGGCATATCGGAGCAGGAGCTAGGCCATGTGTTCGAGCGTTTCTACCAGGTGGATAAGCACGAGGGGCGGGAGTACGGCGGAACCGGGCTCGGGCTTTCGATAGCGAAGGATCTCGTGGAACTGCACGAAGGGAAGATATGGGTCGAAAGCAGTCTCGGCGAGGGAAGCACGTTCACTTTCACGCTTCCTCTGAAGCAGGTATGATCCGGACGGGAATAAGATTATAATTAAGGAAATACCCGTGTTCAGCGCTGGATAGGAAACGGGAGGGGACTATGAATAAGGTAACTATCGAGGGGGTGGAGCTTACACTGTCTCACCCCGACAGAATAGATGTTGACTGGGTTGGCGGCGAGGATCTGATACGCCAGCTCGGGGCGGCCTGGCTGCGGCTCGGCGAGCGCGACCTGCCGATGAACCCGCGACTGCTGGGGAAACCCGGCGTCGGGAAAACGACACTGGCTTACGTGACGGCGAGAAGGATGGGCAGGGAAGTTTATATTTTTCAGTCCACGATGGACACGCGCCCGGAAGACCTCATCGTCACCCCGGTGATATCCGCCGACGGAAAAATTCAGTACCATGCTTCGAGCCTTGTTACCGCGATGCTGACCGGGCAGGTCTGCATCATGGACGAGGGAAACCGGATGAGCGAGAAAAGCTGGGCCTCGCTCGCGCCGCTGCTCGACGACAGGCGTTATGTCGAGAGCATTGTCGCCGGGATCAAGATTCCCGCGCATCCCGATTTCCTTATCTGCGTTACGATGAACGACGACGCCAGCACTTACGAGGTGCCCGAGTATATCCACTCGCGGATCCAGCCTTCCATCTACGTGGGGTTCCCGGATTACGACGAGGAGCGGCGGATTCTTAAAAATAATTTCCCGTTCGCCGACGATGAGATTCTCGATATCGTAACCGGGTTTCTCCAGAGAGCGCATGAGTACGATGAGGCTTACACTGTTCGGGACGGCATAAATATCCTGCGGTTCGCGGTCAAGCTCCTGGATAAGGGCGAAGGAAAGCGGTCTTCGGACAATGCAGGGTTCGCCGTCGACAGCGTTCTCGGCAGCGATGCGCTGAGATACCTCGACCCCGATTATGAACCTCAGATGGGTGACGATCCGCTTTCGTTTCTCGATGACCTGACACAGGAGGGTCTTGAGCCGGACGACGAAGATGACTTCTAAGGACGGTATGGAAATCTTCGGATTCGAGAACGTGATATGCGCGCCGGTCGTGCATTCGCGGTATTATTTCGCGTTGTGGGTTCAGCAGGTTATCCGGGATTTCAGCCCGGAGATTATCGCCGTGGAGTTCCCGGAAGTGCTGAAGGGCCTTATCAGGCAGGGGATAGCCCGGCTGCCGAACCTGAGCGTCGTGTGCTCGTCTCCGGACGGAGATGAATATTCTTATATCCCGATCGATCCCTGCGATGCGCTGATACACGCGGTCAGGATCGGGCTTCAGGCGGGGCTGCCGGTCCACTTCATCGATCTGAACAGGACCGACCTGTCCGGGAGGATAGAGCATTACACGCCGGATGATTATGTTCTGCCCCGGATCGGACCGGCGGAATATTTCACGCGGACAATGGAAAAGATACCGCTCAGCGAGCCGGGCTCGGTCGACTATATGCGCGAGCAGCACATGGCCGCGCGGCTCCGCGGCATCAAGTGCCTGGAGCGCAGGGTGCTTTATGTGTGCGGGATGCTTCACTGGCCGCGCGTGAAGGGCTTCCTTGAAAACGGGGGCGGGTTCGAGTATTTCGATCTCGAAGAGCCGGACGCGGAGGCGTGGCTGGCGAACCTGCATCCTTCTTCCGCCGCCGATGTGCTGGAAGAGATTCCCGCGGTGGCCGGCAGGTTCGAGATCGCGCGCCACAACGACGGCCCGGACCGCAACGAGGCTGTCGGCGACCTTATCACGGTTGCGGAAAAGAAATCCGATCAGAAACTCACACTGTCACAGAAAAAATCCATTTCAAAGTATCTCCGGAATCTCGCTTATGCCTCTATGCAGTTCACGCCCGACATGGTGGACCTGATAACGGCTGTAAAAAATATCGCGGGCGATGAGTTCGCTTACGAGGTGTGGCAGGTCGCGAAGAAATATCCTTATTTCAAAGAAGACGAGAATTTGCCGACGATTGCGATAAGGCGCACGCTGGAAGAGCTCGATGAAGCGAGCATCGGCGTGAAAAGCATCAAGATACGCAGGCGGCAGAACATGGCCTGGAAACGGAACATGAAAAAGGTGGCGGTCAGGCGCAGGCCGCCCGAAAAGTTCCCGAACGAATGGCGCTTGAAGTGGAACCTTTCACAGGAGCAGGTTTCTTATCCGCCGGAAGATATTCTGCTCGAAGATTACAACAATTTCTTGCGCGGCAAGGTGCTGCGGGTGCTGTCGGAGGAGAAGGCGAGAACGGTCGAGTTCACGACGAGTTTCCTCGACGGTATAGATATGAGAGAGACGATCCGCAATTCGCATACCGGGAAAATATACGTCCGCGATGTGCCGTTCATCCGCGGCGGGGTGGGGCCGGTTACGATTATCTTCGATGAGGATCACCCTGACCGCTACCTCTGGCGGACTGTGTGGTACGCCGAGCACGATCAGGAGTCCGACCTGCTGATGTATACGGATATTCCGGGCGGCTCGATTATCGGGCCGGGGATAAGCCGGTGCCGCTTCGGCGGGTACACGAGCATTTTTCCGGCGCGGCGGATAGCGAATTTCTGGGATGCTTACGATGATTTGAGGAATGCGGGGATCGTCCGCAACGAGGCGGACCTGCTTCTTTATGCCGCGATCTATTATTCCGATGAAAAATATGTCGCCTATGTTGCGGCACGCGAGCCTTCGCGCAGGCTGCGCGGGCTTGCGGAAAGTTACGGGCGGCATGTGGTTTATATCCCGATAAATTCACTCAGCCCGGACAGCGTGGAAAAGCTACAGCGTTTCCATGTGCTGGGGTCGCGCAGGCTGCGAAGCATCGCTCACAGATATATCTTCTGAAAAACAGCGGTCAGGATGTATAATCCTTTGAGGCTCGGAAATTAACGGCCACAAGAGCGGGTGGATGCTATGGGCGATAAAAATATATCGAATGAAAGAATTCAGAAATTGAGAACGCGGTACCGGCGGGAGGTTCCCCGGATTTCGGTTCAGCGGGCGAGGTTCTACACCGAATCCTGGAAAAGCACAGAAGGGTCCGGCGACCCGGTGTCCGTCAGGCGGGCGAAGGCGATCCGCAATGTTTTCGAGAACATGACCATTTACATAGACCGCGAGGAGCGGATTCCCGGATCGTGGACGGAATTTTTCCTCGGCGTACCCATAGATGTCGAGCGCGGCGTGTTCAACGATGTGCTCGCTGCCGAGCTGGATAAAGCGAAGCTTGTTCACAGAACGCTCGGTTCATCCGCGAAGTTCATCGGGTATTCGATCGGCACGAACCGCATATTCGATATCGCACGGAATGCCGTTAACATTGACGACATCGCGCTTCCGGTGGATTTCGAGTTCAGGACGATGGACGAGCGCGGGGTGAACCCGTATGAAATTTCGCCCGGCGACCGGCGCGAGCTGCTCCGAGAGATTCTGCCGTTCTGGCGGGGCGGGACGGTGACCGAGCGGGTGCGGAAAGCCGTGGCCGCAGCGGGACTTGCTCCCCGGGAAGTGAGCGGTTTCATGGACGCTGCCGGCGTTTCCGGCTCGAGACAGGAAATTTCCGTGTCGCCGCTCTGGTCGGTGTCCGGTTTTCAGGGGCATGTCGTTCCGGATTACGGAAGGGTGCTGGATGTCGGACTTGAGGCAATGAAAGAGGATGTGGAATCGCGTCTGGAACGCGGGGATGAAATGCCGGAGGACGACCGGGATTTTCTGCGCTCGATCCTCATAGCGCTGGACAGCGTGATCCTTTTTTCCGGCAGGCTTGTCGAAGAGCTCGAAAGTATGCTCGGGTCCGAGGATGATCCCGGCAGGCGGGCCGAGTTGGAGCTAATGATTGAAAACTGTCGGCGGGCGCCCGTCGGCCCGGCGGGCAGCTTCAGGCAGGCGGTTCAGGCGATATGGACGCTAAGGGTTGCGATGCAGATTGCGGACCCGGTGAACGAGCTTGCGCTGGGAAGGCTCGACCAGCTGCTGTTCCCGTATTACCGGAAGGATATCGAAAGCGGCGCGATCGGCAGGGACGAGGCTCTGGAGCTGATAAGCGAACTGCTGCTTAAGACCATGTCGCAGAATCTGCGGACCGACGGCGGCGCGCTGAGCGATTTTTCGCTGCGGTTCAAGGGCACGGAGCCTGTGACCCTCGGCGGCGTGACGCGCGATGGCGGCGACGCGACAAACGATCTTACCTATCTTTTCATAGAGGCCGCGGGGGTGTCGAGGGCTATCACGAACGTGGTGGTGCGCTGCCACAAGAAATCGCCGGTGGAACTGTATCTCGCGGTGGCGGACGTATTGAAGTCGGGCGCGTCGAATATTTCTCTTATGAGCGATTCGACCAACATCGAGGCGCTCCGCAGGATCGGCGTCGCAGAGCCGGATGCCCGCGATTACGCGATAGCGGGCTGCACGGATGTCCTGATCCCGGGCAGGACCGGCGGGCTGAGCGCGAACAATCTTTTTCTGAGCAAGGTGCTCGATGTCACCCTGCGGAACGGGGACTTGCAGACGATGGCAGGCCGGGTGAAACGCGCGGGCGGTCGGACGGGGAACCCGGACGGGTTCGATTCGTTCAGCCATCTCCTGGATGCGTTCGAGAGTCAGGCGGCGCGGGCGGTGCGTGCGATTGTGAAGGCTTCGGATATACGCGACGCCGTGTATGCCCGCCACATGCCGGCACCTTTCATTTCGGCGTTCATCTCGGGCTGTACGGAAAACGCGCTGGATGTGACAGCGGGCGGAGCGGATTACGATTTCTCGCTTGTGAACATGATAAACAGCCTTGCGAATGTCGTCGATTCGCTATATGTAATAAAGAAGCTGGTGTTCGATGAAAAACGGCTGACTGTAAGACGGCTGCTGAACGCCATGGATGACAATTTCAAGGGACACAAAGGCGTGTACCGGCTGGTGCGGAAGGTCCGTGGCAGGTGGGGAAGCGCCGACCCCGGGAGCGATGAGATCGCGCGGGACGTCACCGGCAGGCTTTTCCGCCTGCTCGAAGACCGGTCGAGTTTCAGGGGCGGGTCATGGGTGGCGGTCATGAACAGCATGACGCTGCACACGATCGACGGGAGGATGTCGATGGCTACGCCGGACGGCCGGCCGGCGGCGACTCCGTTTGCTTCGAGCTGCAATCCTTACAGGGCGGATGGCGCGGGTCTTACGGACGTGCTGCGTTCCGTTTCATCGATTGATTTCAGGAGCGTCATGGGCTGCGCGGTGAACGTGAGGATGCACCCTTCGGCGATAGGCGAAACCGATGAGTCGCGCAGAAAATGGGCGTCGCTGATACGCACTTATTTCCTGCTGGGCGGCGAGCAGATACAACCCACTGTCGCCTCGGCGGAAATGCTGCGTGATGCTCAGAACAGCCCCGGCGAGTACGGCGATCTCATTGTCAAGGTCGGTGGCTACAGCGTTTACTTCACAGAGCTGGGCAGGGAGATCCAGGACGAGATAATCTCGCGCACGGAACACACGGCATGAAGAGGTCTGCTATGGAAGGAACAATCTTCGACATACAGTACAACTGCATTTACGACGGACCGGGCATCCGGACGAATGTTTTTTTGAAGGGTTGCCCGCTGCGCTGCGCGTGGTGCCACAACCCGGAGTCGCACAGGATCGCGCCGGAGGTCGGATACCTCGCGGAAAAATGCGTGGGCTGCGGCGAGTGCGCACAAGTCTGCGAAACGGGCGCGTCGAAACTGGTGAAGAAGAAACAGGTGCTTCACGATTTTTCGAAGTGCGTCCACTGCGGCGCATGCGTGAAGGTTTGCAGGGCCGGCGCGCTGGAGCTGATCGGCTACGGCATGACGCCGGAGCAGGTGCTGGAAAAGGTCGAGCGCGACAGGCCGTTTTACGATAACTCCGACGGCGGGGTCACGATGAGCGGCGGCGAGGCGACGATGCAGCCGGAGTTCCTGCTCGCCACGCTCCGGCTTATTAAAGACAACGGCATCCGCACGGCGGTGGAAACCTGCGGGCAGTTCGACCCGAAGCTTGCGGAGCGGCTTGTCGAGGTTACGGACCTGTTTCTTTTCGACATAAAACATACTGATGACGAAAGGCACAGGGAATTCACAGGCGTGCCATGCGGGAAAATCAAAGAGAACTTCAGGCTGCTGCTCGGGCTGGCGGGGCAGGACCGCATATTGCCGAGGGTGCCGGTGATACCGGGATTCAACGACGACGGCGAGTCTGTGGCCGGGATCGCGGGGTTCTTGAAGAATTGCGGTTATACAGGCCCGGTGCATGTGATGCCGTTCAATTCGCTCGCCGCCACCAAATGGGAAAAAACCGGAAGGCCGTCGCCATACGCGCGGTTCTCCGGCGACGCGGACGAGGCGCTCGCGCGGGTTATATCGTCTTTCGAGGCGGCTTCAATCGAGGTGTTCTGCAATAATTGAGAGGAATTTCGGAGATGGGACTGGATTTTGAAACGTCGATTCCGCAGAAGATAATTTTCGGGGCGGGCAGGTTTTCTCTGCTGGACAAAGTTATGCGAAGGCTCGGCAGGAACGCGCTGCTGGTGACGGGCGCGGGTTTCCCGGACAGGATGCGGCAGTGGGACGATCTCCTGGACGCGCTCGAAAAAGAAAAGATGAACGTGTTTCACATCGAGGTCGCGGGCGAGCCGTCGCCGGAGTTTGTGGACGGCGCGGTGGAGAAGTTTCGCGGCACGATGATAAATGTAGTGGCGGGCATAGGCGGCGGCAGCGCACTCGACGCGGGCAAGGCGATCAGCGCGATGCTGCCGCAGAAGAACCCCGTTATCGATTTCCTGGAGGGCGTCGGAACAAAGCGGCACAACGGCATCAAGGTTCCGTATATCGCGGTGCCCACTACCTCGGGAACCGGGAGCGAGGCTACGAAAAACGCGGTTCTGAGCAGGGTCGGCGCGGACGGTTTCAAAAAGTCGCTGCGGCATGACAACCTCGTGCCGGACGTCGTGATCGTTGATCCCGAGCTGGCGGCGACATGCCCGGGCGATATCAGCGCGGCATGCGGGATGGATGCGTTTACGCAGTTGCTGGAGGCTTATGTTTCGACGAAGTCGAACCCGTTGACCGACGCGCTCGCGCTGAGCGGAATCGAAAAAATCGCTGCCCGGCTCGAATGGGTCTGCGGCGCCGGTTGCGATGATATAGACGCGAGGGCGGACATGGCTTACGCATCTCTGATGTCGGGCGTCGCGCTCGCGAACGCGGGGCTCGGCCTGGTCCACGGGATAGCAGGTCCGATCGGCGGCTTTTTCAGAATACCCCATGGAGTGGCCTGCGGAACGCTCATGGCGAAAGCTAATAAGATGACGATAGGAAAATTGAAGAGCATGGAAGGCGGCGAAGGCGCGCTCGCGAAGTTCTCGAAGGCCGGTGCCGCCATCTCCGGCAGGCCGGACGCCGGGCTGGAGGAGGGCTGCGACCTGCTGACGGCGAAACTCGAAGAGCTGACGGAATCGCTGAAGATTCCGCGGCTCGGGCGGTATGGAATAAAGGAAACTGACCTGGATAAGATTGTCGCGGCGTCGGATAACAAGAACAACCCGGCGGCGCTCGATGAACAGGAGATGAGAGAACTGCTTGGCGCGAGACTTTGAGACGGGGCGGGTGAAGATGAATCTTACTGAAAAAGATATAGCGGGGATGATAGATTTCAGCGGCGTTGCCGGCGGGCTGGGCGAGGATTATGTCGAAATGCTGGCGCGCGAGGCGGTGGCGCACCGGTTCAAGGGCGTCATCGTGATGCCGTGTTATATGAAAAAACTGGGCGGGCTGCTGGCCGGGCAGGACGATATTCTGCCGGGCACGGTCGTAGGGTTTCCTTCGGGCGCGGGCACGACCGGGACGAAAGTATTCGAGGCGAAGCAGTGCGTGAGCGACGGCGCGGAGGAACTCGACATGGTGATAAACGTCGGTGCGCTGAGGTCCGGCGCTTACGGGTATTGCCGCGATGAAGTCGCCGCCGTTGTGGATTCGGCAGGCGGGAAAACGGTGAAGGTGATACTGGAGACGCATTATCTCGCCGACGACGAAGTGAAGAGAGGCTGTGAAATCTGCGCGGAGGCGGGAGCGGGTTTTGTGAAGACCTCGACCGGCTGGGCGGACACCGGGGCGACGGAAGAGCGTGTGCGGCTTATGAAGACGGTGGTTGGCGACGCGCTGGAGGTGAAGGCTGCGGGAGGGATCAGGACGGCGGAGACTCTTGTTAAGCTGTACCGTGCGGGCGCCACACGTTTCGGGATCGGCGCGGAATCGGCGCTGAAAATTATCAAAGAGGTGCGCAACATGCCGGGCGGCGCGGTCGTGGTTTGAAGCAGGCCTGCCGCGCACCGTTGAGAAACGCGCCCCGTTCATGATAGGTTATTTCTGAATGGCTATTAAGAAGATTTCAAAACTTGTCGGGTTCCTGCTTGGCGCGGGTGTTGCGGTTTTCATATTCTGCGCGGTTCTCTGCGGCATCTACTACATGTCGTATCACGGGGTGAAACCCGGGCGGAGCAATCCAGAGGGCAGCAACGCGGTGTGGGCGAGGCATAGCTGGGTCGGCGAGCAGCGGACCGCCGGGGAATTCGACGAGTTCGCCGCGATGCTGAAGCGAAACAGTATAACGGACGTGTTCGTGCATGTGGGCCCGCTGAACGGGTTCGGGAGCATAGAGGACGGGAAGTATGCCCACGCGCGAAGCATGGTGCGCAACATGCGGCGGCGGGTTCCGGGCGTGCGGTTCCAGGCGTGGATAGGGCAGGTCGAGAAGCGCGGAGGCGGGCCGCTCGACCTGAGCAACGCGGGCGTCCGCGAGAACATTATTGCCGCATCGAAGGAATTCCTCGATATGGGGTTCGACGGGATCCACTACAATATCGAGCCGGTCTACAACGGCGACGGGAATTTTCTGGCGCTGCTGGATATGGCAAAGGAGGTTGTAACCGAGAGGCGGAAGACGCTTTCGGTCTCCGGTTTTCAGCTCGAACTTCTGTCCGGGTCGGAGCGTGCGGTGAGAATAATCGCGAAGCGCGCGGCGCTATGGGACGAGGATTATTACAGGCAGGTTGCGGCGAGGGTGGACCAGGTGGCCGTGATGATGTACGACACGATTCTTCCCGCGGACTGGCTGTACGCGAAATACGTCGAGTGGGAAACCTCGGCGCTGCTTGGGCTTCTCGGCAGCGGCACGACCGTTTTCATCGGTGTCCCGACCTACGAGCACAGGAGGCCGACGCGCCACTACAGGATCGAGAACATAAATTCGGCGCTGCGCGGGATTCTCATGGCGACGGGCCGCACCGAGAATGTTCTCACGTCAAACCTTGGCGTGGCGGTTTACGCGGAATGGACAACCGACGAAGATGAATGGAAAATATTCAGGAAACTGTGGTTGAACGAAGCGGAATAAAAGGCTACACTGGGAAATTGAAAGAAATTTGCCATACAGTAAAAAATAAAATATTCGGCAACACACAAACGGAGGAAAAAAGATGAAACAAGCCGCAAAAGTGAAGTTCTCAACACTGGTACCTGTAGTGCTGGCCATGTTCATTTTTATCTTCAGCCCGGCGGCGGAGGCCTCGAAGTTCTATGAGGCAAAGCCGGAGAATGTTCCGGACTGGGCGAAGCCCGGCACGTTCCAGTTCATCAGGATCGACGGCGGATTGATCGAGGCGATGAAAGCGGAACGCACGCACTGGGGCCGGGAGTTCTCCGAGGAAGAGAAAGACGTTCTGACGAATATATACACGAAGTACCAGGACACGCTTTTCGAGAAGCTGAAAGAGGCGGGTTTCAACTGGATATGGGTAACGTGGAGCTGCGGGTGGTCGTTCAAGGAAGAGAACGAGAACAGGAAGCAGCTCAGGGCTTTGATAAAGAGGGCGCACGAGGAAGGGATAAAAGTAACGACCTATCTCTCCGCGTCCAACATGTTCTGGGAAAGCACTTTTCGCGACGAGTCGGAATCCGTGACATGGCTGCTGATCAAAAACGGCAAGCCACAGAACTACGGCGGCCCGATGAACCCGATGAGGTTCATAGCCGACGCGCGTAACGAGGACTGGCGGGAGTACATGCTCAACAAGGCGAAGCTGGCGATAAACGCTGGGGCCGATGCAGTGTTTTTCGACAATATCATCGGCGATCACGACGCATTGAGATATATGTTCAGCCAGTACCAGGCGATGGCGTCGAGAATCGCCAAAAAGAAAAACAAGCCCAAGGTTCCGCTTTATGTCAACGCGCATCTCGATATCGAGAAGCTCGATATCCACGACAGCAGCGAGATCATCTGGAACGAGTTCGGAACCACGACGCCGGGAGTGTGGCCGGTCGGCTGGGACGTGAGCAACGTGAGAAAGACGCGTTTCATCATGGGCGCGAAGCACGACTGGCAGCCGCACAAGTTCGAGGACGACAAGTATTACTGCGGGCCGCGCGAGAAATGTTTCCCTGACCCCGTGGGTCAGAAGCTCAGCATAGCCGAGGCGTGGGCATTCGGCTCCAGCTTTTCGAGAAATATCGAGGGAAAGTTTTTGAAATCCGTCATTCTCGGCGAGCCCGAGGGAACCGCCGCATGGCAGGCCATCGCGCAATACAACAACTGGATAAACGCGAACAACGATTTTTACACGGAAGTCGAGCCGGTCGCGAAAATCGCGGTGCTGTCCACGCACGACGGGCGCGGCTATAAAGGGATGCCCGACCACGCGATGTCGGAAACGCTGATCAAGGAAAATGTGATGTTCGGCAACAAGGTGATGACGCGGTTCGATCGCGGCGCGCCGTTCTCATCGTACAAAGTGCTGATAATACCCGATGTGTTGAAGAAGCTCGACGACGGCGAAAAAGCGATGATACAGCAATTCGCTTCATCCGGCGGAAAGGTGTTCGCGAAGCACCCCGATGAAACGGATGAAAAATACGGCGATACGTCGCTTTACGGTTCGTTGGAATACACGCCGCTTCCGGAAGATGTCCTGGAAGGCATAACGGAAAACACCGTATCAGCTGAATTTATCGACGGGATACAGACTGCGGCGGGCGGAGCGGTGCTGAAAGTTGACAACGAGGACTACATCGTCGCGAATGTTATGAAAAAGCGGGCCGCGCCGGTTTTCTTCGTGCATCTCATCAATTACGAACACAGCACACCCGAGCAGGACATCAGGGTGACGCTCGATCTTTCGGATTACATTAAAGATATTTCAGGCTATGCGGTCAGGCTGTACTCGCCGGACGGCGCGGCGGGCGAGCCGGTCGCGCTGGAGAAAAGCGGCGCGAGGGTTTCGTTCGGCGTCGACAGGGTTCTGCACTATACCATCGCCGCGGTGGTGCCTGAAGCGATGATGAAAAATTACAATTTCGGGGCTGATCAATAAACTGCCCTGCCGGGAACATTCTTTTCTGGAATGTGTTAATCATCGTGTACCGGGAAAATATATACGCGGGGGTCAGCCATGTTCGAAATCGGTAAAAAACTGCCGGAATTCAGCCTGACGGATCAGACCGAAAAAGAGAAGTCCTTCAAAGATATAGCCGGGGAAAACGGGCTGGTGATTTATGTTTATCCGAAGGATAACACATCGGGATGCACGCTCGAAGCGCTTGATTTCAGGGACAGGATGGATGCGTTCCACAGGCTGGGATACGGCGTTGCGGGGCTTTCAAAGGACTCGGTGAAGTCACACTGCAATTTTGCCGGCAAGTACGATCTCAACTTTCCTCTGCTGTCCGACACATCGACGGATTACATACAGGCGCTCGGCGCGTGGGGCGAGAAAAACATGTACGGCAAGAAGTCGATGGGAGTAATCCGAACCACGGTCATCGCCGACGGCAGGGGGAAAGTCATCAGGGTTTATCCGAAGGTTAAAGTGAAAGGTCATGTCGAGCAGGTTCTCGCGGACCTGGCCGGGTTGTGAGATAGCCCGGATTTCTCACAGAGAAATCCGGAATATCGCGATAACGCCTGTCCTGCTGCGTTGCGGCGTCGGTTCGGGTTCGGTTACATACCGCACGGTATGCTCCCTCACCACTCACTTGCCGTGCCGTTGAAAACGAAGGATTGGGGTCTCGGGAGACCTCGCCCCGCCGGAAGACATTCTCCTCAGGAGAATCCGGCTTAACGATTTTTATCCTGCACTGGTGAGAAATGCAGGATAGACTCTTATCAGCAAAGAATTCATGCACAAAGAACGGCGCTTTGTACATGGCACAAATATATTTTTACACTATGGATTGGGTTCCCGCCTTCGAGGCTGTTGAAAAATCCCCGCTTTGTCATTCTGAGGAAGTGCAGCGACCGAAGAATCTCAATAATAAGTCCCTAAAGCGAGATCCTTCGCTACGCTCAGGATGACAAACTCTCGTTGTTTACATTTTTCAACAGCCTCCTTCGCAGGTATGACAACGAGGAAGGTTTCACTTCAGCGGGCAACCCATCTTTCTCATCTTCATACTCGTAAAAGTCGAGCTGAAAGCAAAACGGGACGAAGGCACGTTTTGCTTTCAGCGTCCGAAAAGTTTTGAAGGGATCCTTAAGGGGAACTTTTTCAAAAGTTCCCCTTAAGCCGCCGGAGGCCTATTCGACCGGAGGCCTATTCGGTCGGAGGCCGGCCCGGGGCTTTCCATATATGGGCTGAAAATATACTTTCGCAAAGATAAAGTGACAGGTAAAATGAAATCGACGGCTGCAAACGGGAGGGGACACATGCAGGGGAAAATGAAAGCGCTGATATTTCCGGAGAACTGGAAAGTAGATTATATAGAAGTTGACATACCGAAACCCGGCCCGGGGGAGGTTCTGGCCGAAGTTGTATCGTGCGGCATCTGCGGGTCGGACGTCGGGATATACGAGGGCGATCACTGGATAATCGCGCACGGTCCGGGCGGTCACGGGCACGAATCGGGTTGCGTCGCCGTGGAAGTCGGCAGCGGGGTAGAGGGGATAAAACCGGGTGACCACCTTGCGCGGATGGGCGCATGCTACGCGCAGTACACGAAGGAAGTGAACGTGGTCGGCCACGGCAAGGCCGAGGATACCGGGGCGTTGCCGATCGTCAGGAACGACCTTACGTGCGAGGAAATATCGTTCGCGGACGCGGTGGGGTGTGCGCTCAACTGCGCGGAGAGAGCCGAGCTCGAACGCATCGAGGGCCGCCAGCCGAGTGCGGTTATACTCGGGCTGGGGCCGATCGGGTTGCTGCTCGCGCAGATACTGATCAATCGGGGCGTGCGGGTGGCGGCGTCCGAACCGTTCGGGCACAAGCGAATGCTGGCGGAAAAATGGGGCGCGACAGTTTTCGATCCGGGCAGGTATAAGAGGTCGGAATACGGAAGGAAGAAATATACGGAATTCATAAAAGAAGAATTCGGCGAGGCGGACGCCGTGTTCGAGATGGTCGGCCACAATGACACGTTGCTCGACGCGATCCACCTCGTGCGGCCCGGGCTGCGGGTGCTCGTGTTCGGGGCGCAGAAAGAGCAGCACATCCCCTACGAGGATTGCCGCCGCAAGGGCATCGAGATCGTGTATCCCGAGGCGATGGTCAACTCCAAGGCGGGCGTCGAGTACTGGGACGCCGCGCTGGACCTCATCGCGGGCGTGGACGGAAAAAAGCTGGATCTCGAATCGCTTGTCACAAAGCGGATATCGCTCGAACAGGCGGCTTACGATTTCGAGCATTACAACCGCGAGGAATGGATAAAGGTAATAGTAGAGCCGGCGCGGGACAACTGAGATTTTTCGCGGATAATAGAAAAACCCCCGCGCCCGGCGGGCGGTGTCAGATCAGCAGCGGCAGCCCGGCAGGGGTCCTCGAATCCAGCAACAGGTGCGTGAGATACGCCGACAGCATGGATTTCAGGATGGTTTTATCCTCGTCGCCGATGTCGTCGATCGAATCGATCCGGTTGAAAGCGTAGACCGCCGCGCCGAGCGTGGTGAAGCTGTGGAAGAAGCTGCGGTGTTTCCTGTGCAGCGGGGGTTCGAGAATGTCGGGCAGCGAGCCGGCGAGCCCGCCGAGCATGAAGCAGGCGGCGGCTTTCTCCGGGTCGAACTCCGAATCCGATATTTTCCTGTCGATCGTGTAGTAAGCCGCGCCTGTAACAGCGCCGACCATGGTGTGTAATTTCGTCAACGGCATTCCCGGCACCTCCCGTTATAATAATGATTTCAGAATCATCGGATATGATATTAACGCATAAACGGAGAATTGAAAACCGTGCTGCGCCGGCGGGGATTTTACTTGACTGGCGCGCGGGTTTTGCTTAGTGTTTGAGTAACGGCCCGTGCTGCACCGGGCGGATCGAGAGGATGGGGCTGATATGAGAAGATTAAAAGTTCTATTGGTTTTAGCGATTGTCTGCGCGGTGTTCTGCGCGGATGCTTATGCGTTCAATATCAATGTTCGCGAGATCAAATTTCCGACGTTCGGGCAGCCGGCGTTTGTTAAGCCGGGCGATGAAATAAAGGTGATAACTACGGTTCCGCAGGCCGGTGTTGCGGAGCGGGCGTTGATCAATTCGATTGACGACGGCAGTAATGTCGCGCGTGTCGGGCTTGGCGTCAAACTCGCGCAGGGCAGCAATTCGTTCGTCGTGAAGACCCCGTTGAGCATAGCGCCGGGGCTGTATGATTTGTGCATCGATTTCAAGTATGGGGATTTCACGGATCAGGATTGCCAGCCGCACGCGGTTTCGGTTGTGAAGTCCTTTGATCCGCCGTTCACGTTCGGCCACATTTCGGATTTTCATATCGGCGATCCGCGGGCGATGAGGCAGTTCCCGGGCGTGGACATCGACCGGGTTCGCACGAAGTCGATCACGGTTATGAACGAAAGGAAGCCCGCGTTTGTTCTGGTTACGGGCGATATCAATGCGTATCCGGTGAGTTATGACGAGGACTATCCCGCTTCCGCCGATAAACTGATGTCGCTGCCGCGTGTGCCGTTTATTGTGGTGCCGGGCAACCATGATTTTTACGCATCGGCCGTGCCGGAGGGCGAGATAAAGAGAGACGGGACAATGTACTGGCCGGACTTTTTCGGGCCGCGCCACAGGGTGCTGGATTACGGTCCGTTCAGGTTCATCTGCTTTGATTCATATAACTGGAACGAGGTGCCGAGGATATACACAAACGAGTATCACCTTGCTAATAATACTGCCAAGAGTCATAACGGGACGCTCAGCCGTGACGAGTACAAATGGGTAGTCGGGGCGATGAAGACGGCCGGTGACAGGGTGCTGGTGCTGGTTTCGCATCACGGGCCGAGGCAGTTCGAGCCGATTCCGCAGCAGTGGTGCAAGGATTGTGTCGGGATGAGCAAGTTTCTGCGCCTGATAAACAAAGCGGGTGTGGCGTATTATTTTTACGGACACATACACGAGAACACAGAGTACGAGGAAAACGGAACGAAATACATTTCGACGACATCGGTAGGGAGCAATTGCGACAAGGAACAGCTATGGGGAGTCAGGATGGCGCATGTTAATGTGAACAGGAAGATCGACACGGAAATCATCCGGCTCTTCGACAGCCCGCCGATGAAATGATGGCAGAAGCGGAGCTTGAACTGATAGAGACGCAGACGGGCGCTCCGTCGTGGAACATGGCGCTGGACGAGGCGTTGCTTGAAGAAGCTGTGGCGGGGCGGCAGGGTCCGGTGCTGAGGTTTTACCGGTGGGAGCCGTCCGCGGTTACGCTGGGTTATTCGCAGGACGCGGAGCGCGAGGTTGATGTTGCGGCTGCTGCCGCGGCGGGCGTTGGCGTGGTGCGGAGGATCACGGGCGGCGGGGCGGTGTTCCATGAAAACGAAATCACGTACAGCATAATTCTGCCGGTGACCGCGGTTCCCGGCACGATAGAGGATTCTTACAGGAGAATCTGCGGCGCGATGGTGCGCGGGCTGAATTTTTTCAGGCGGGGTTTCGTGTTCTCGCCGGTTAATGATATTATCTTTGATGGGAAAAAGGTCAGCGGGAGCGCCCAGGCGCGGCGCGGCGGCTGGCTTCTGCAGCACGGAACGGTGCTGCTGGATACGGATTTTGACAGGATGTTCGGGATCCTCAGGGTGCCGGAGGGAAAGTTCCGGAAGCATGGCCTGGAATCGGCTCGCAGCAGGGTCACCTGCATGAAGCGGGTGCTCGGCAGGGAATTGGGCTTCGAGGAGGCGCGCAGGGCGCTTTGCGACGGTTTCGATGAAGATTTCGGCATTTCCGGCACGGAGCGCGGAGTGCCTGAAAATGCAAAAAAGGTTGCCGATAAACTGGTTTTCAGGTACGATTCCGACGACTGGAATTTTAAACGAAAAAAAAGCGATTTTTAACGGAAACTATATAATAGGAAATGACGGGAGGCGCCGGGAAAAATGAAATTCAAAGCCAATTATGTTCTCGACGGCACGATCAGCCAGGTGTGGGAAGCAAGGGAAAAGAGGTTTGAAAACCCTGAACAGTTCCCGGAACTGCAGAAACATGAGGAGATAGAGAGAAAGGAAGAAGGAAACAGGATACATTCGAAAAGAATTGTAGAGCTGTCGGCCAGTATTCCCAAGGCCCTGCAAAAGGTGCTTTCTCCGGAAATGCTCAACTGCACGGATGAATCGATTTACGATATGGACACCAACGTGCATGAATGGACGATAACGCCGAACTTCAAGACGAAAGTGTTCACCTGCACGGGATATTCAAAATATAACGAGATCGAAAAAGACGGCGAAACAAAAACAAAGCGGGAAGTTGTTCTCGAAGTGAAAGTGGACATCCCGATTGTCGGAAAGATGGCCGAGCAGGTTATTCTCGACGCATACAAGAAGAACCTGGAGAAAGACAACAAAACCATGTCCAGGATGTTGAAGATAATGAAAGAAGAAGCGAAATAGAAAGTAAGTGGGGAATATCATAATAGACTAAGGCCCTCGCGAAAGCGGGGGCTTTTTTCATTGGCGGGGTTATATCCGGAATCAGGTGGTGCTAATGTAATTGATTTGTAATCTTTGTGAATAAACCGGCCGACCGGAATTGAGCAGCAGGGGGGAATTGCCTGATTCCACAGATCCGGTTTCAAACGAGAAAAAAAAGCAATATTGAAATGTCTGATTCCGGGCTTATAATTGAAGGGTTCCGAAGCCGGGTTAATATTATGAGGTGTTGTTAATTGAACGTATATTCCGCAATTCTGAGAAGACGAAGCATAAGAAGATTCAAGCAGCAGCATATACAGGAAAACCTGTTGTTCAAACTCGTGGACACGTCGCGTCTTGCGCCGTCGGCGGGGAATAACCAGCCGCTCGCGTTCATCACGATTTCGACGGGCGAGGGCTGTGAGAAGATATTTCCGCATCTCGAGTGGGCGAGGTATATCGAGAACGATGAGCCGCCCGAGGGGAAACGGCCCGCCGCGTATATTGTGGTTTTGATCGACAGGGAAGTGCTGCCGGAGGGTGGAGCGCATGATGTCGGGGCCGCCGTGCAGAACATGCTTCTCGCGGCGCTTGAAGAAGGGCTTGGCAGTTGCTGGATCAGGTCGTTTGACAGGGAAAAGATAGCTGAGCTGTTAAATGTGCCCGAGAGCATGGAGCTGGACAGCGTTATCGCGCTCGGCAAGCCGGCGGAATCTCCCATCACCGAAATCATGAGAGAGAGCGGAAAATACTGGCGGGATGAAAGAGGCTTGATGCATGTTCCCAAAAGGCTGCTCGATAATATTCTTCATAAAGAGAAGTTCTGAACCGGCGCCCGGACCGGGTTTATAAACTCCCCTGTACTGTGTTATACTTTTCCGCGTTATGGAAAGAGATATCAGCATTGTGCATATAGCGCCGCCGCAGATTACGGACGGCGGGGATTTCGTATACAGGCTCTCGCAGCCGGATGCCGCGCTGGGCCGGATGCCGGGCGTTGTCACGGCAAGCGTTACTAACTTGATATCCGGAAGGCACGAATTGCTGATGCGCGCCGACGTTCTTGTCGTTCAACTGCTCGGCGAACCCGATCTCGTTCCGGTTATAGCCGACAGGAAAAAAGCCGGCAGGCCGACGGTTTTCGAGGTGTCGGATAATTTCCTGGACTTTCAGCCGTCGAACCCGGCCGCCGCTTTTTATGAAGACCCCGAAAACAGGGCCTGCATCCTTCAGTTGATTTCATTATGCGACGCGGTTCAGACAACTGTTCCCCCGCTTGCGGAAATGTTCTCGAAGTATAACGAGCGGATCGTTGTTTTCGAGAACCGGATGGAATCCACCGGCGATCCCGGCAGGCCGGAAGGGCCGCTTGTGGCCGGGTGGGGCGGAAGCGTCGGGCATTATGAGGATATGAAGGAAGCGGCACCGTATATCATCGAGTGGCTGAAGCGGAGGCCTGAAGCCCGGTTTTCACTGATGGGCGACAGGGCCTTCAGCGAACTTTTCAGCGGCGCGCCCGACGGCAGTTTCATGTTCATCCCGACCGGCTCTCTTGCGGATTACTATGAATTTGTGCAGACGCTTCACATAGGGATTGCGCCGGCGCGCGACGATGCGTTCAACCTTTGCAGGTCGGATGTCAAGTTCATGGAATACGCATCGCGCGGGACAGTTCCGGTGTGTTCCGACATACCGACGTACAGCAGGACGCTGCGGGACGGGGAGACGGGTTTTCTGTTTGGCAACTTAGAGGAAATGATAGCGGTGCTCGATAAGCTGGCGGACGATCCCGCGCTGAGGGGCAGGGTGGGTCGGCAGGCGCTTGAGTACATCAGGACGGAGCGCGGCGAGGATGCGGCGGCGGTGAAGAGGCTCGAATTCTATCGTTCGCTTTTCAGGGACGATTCGCAGCCCGGCGGTCTTACCGTGGTGGGGCTTGAAAAAAACAGGTCGCTTCGGAAAACTCCCGGCAGCCGTCATTTTCTCCATGTTCCGACGGAATCGGAAACGATGATGTACAACGCGATGATCTATCAGTTCGGGCATGGTGATCGAGAGAACGCGATCAGGAGTTACGCGGCGGCGATCGCGACTGAATCCGGGTATTTTCTCGCGCATAATTACTTCGCGCGGATGCTGGAGTCGCACGACGTTGAGGCGGCGGAGCGGAATTTCCGGCGCGCGCTGGAGATATGGCCGGGTTCGTGCGATGCAAGGGTGAGGCTCGGCAGGCTGCTCGGGTCTAAAAACGATATGGACGAGGCTGTTAAGCTGCTCATGGAGACGATCGAGCAATACCCGGAATATGCACAGGCATATCATGTGACCGGTGAGTTGTCGCTCATCAACGGTGCGCTGGAGGAGGCGGCACAGCTGATGGAAAGGGCGGTCGAGGTGAACCCGTATTACATACCGTCGATGCTGAAGATGGGGGTTATCGCGCTCGACGGGGGGAAGCTGGGCAGGGCGGAGCGGATGTTCAGGAAGGTCATCGGGCTGCATCTGCGGAACGCGCAGGCGAGGTACGGGCTGGGAATAACGCTTCGCAGCCAGGGCGATGAAGCGCGGGCGGTCGAGCAGATGCTCGAAGCGATAAGGCTTCTGCCGGGTTGCGAGTCTTTTGTCAAAGGATATCTCGATCACGCGCTGGCAAAATATAAATCAGGCGATAAGGCGCAGGCTGTGGAACTGCTGAAAAACGGAGCGGATGCCGCGCCCGGAAATGCAGAGCTGCTGTTCTGGACCGCCCGGATAATCGAGAGGGAAATCGGCGCGGATGAGGCTTCGGGTTTCTGGAACCTGCTTGCCGTGGCCGACACGACCGGAAGGTACGAGCGCTACTACACAAAAAAGCAGTGAGCCGAAACGCGCCGCTGTAATCCGCTTGCTTAAGGGAAACTTTTGAAAGCGGCCCGGGCCGCTCTTTGTCCTTTTACATACTTTCTTCGTGAACAGTTTGTTTTCAGGAATATACCTCAGTGTTATTTGGGTTGTCATTGCTCGGCGGCCCAGGCCGCTTTTTGTTCTTTTACGCTCTCACTTCGTGGATGGCTCAAGCTCGAAAATACCTTAGTGTGTCTCTTGTTGTATGCGAACGACGCTTAGTTATTCTATTTTTATTCTGATAATCAGTATAAGATCGTTTTAAGGTAATATCCTTTATGGAACGGCACCCGCTGAAGTGAGACCTTCCCCGTTGTCATTCCTGCGAAGGCAGGAATCCATTCCTTAATGTGCAGTTTGGCAAATCCATATCTTGCGCCGGATCGGTAAAAGGGCGAAGAGCGACCTGTGGCCGCACGTGCCGTATTCCATATCATCTATGATAAACAGTATATTTATGACAACCAATATATCAGAATATCAAATCTTTCCTGTGTGTTGCGAGTTCGATCAACTGGTCGAATTTCTCGTCCGGCGGATTCTTCAGCGCCTCTTCCGTGTTCTGGATCATTTTTTTCGTCGGGTTCAGGAACTTCGTTATGTACTCATCATCGGGATTGGCCGGGAATAACTCGAATATTTTGTTGAACTTGTCCAGCGCGGGCTGGAATTCCCGTTTGAAATAATGGATCACGCCCTGTTCGTGCAGGTTGCAGCATTCGAGTTTGATATCGGGCAGGCCGTCTTCTTTTTTCGCCATCAGTTCGTAGATTTTAACCGGTTTGTCGTAAGCGTCGGTCCAGGAGATGTCCAGCAGCCGGGTGATTATGTGATCGTCGCATTCGGCGCGTGTGAATTCGCTGATTGTCGTCTGCGTCAGATATTTTTTACCCGAGCTTTCAAGGTGTTCGCCGAATTCCACTTCCGGTCCCATGACCGTGTAGTTGAATCGTCTCGTCGAACCCATGTTGCCCGCTATCATGCTTCCGGTGTTGAGGCCGGATCTTACCTGAAGCTCATGTTTGCCCTGTTCTTTCCACATTATCCGCATTTCCGCAATCTTTGCCTGCATGTCCAGCGC
This sequence comes from bacterium, assembly GCA_035380865.1. Lineage (GTDB taxonomy): Bacteria > UBP15 > UBA6099 > UBA6099 > UBA6099 > DAOSYA01. Next base: position 7,969 of record DAOSYA010000004.1, on the reverse strand, counting down.
GGCGAAACAGGCATTCTTTGCATGGTCCGGGAAGTGGATCGGCGCGCCGTAAATCCCGACTATGGCGTCACCGATGTACTTGTCGAGCGTGCCGCCGTAACTCAGAAGTATATTCGTCATCGCGGTGAGATATTCATTGAGCAGGTCCACGAGTTCCTCCGGCGTGAGCGATTCCGAAATACTGGTGAAACCCGCGACGTCGGAGAAGTATACCGTTGCGATCGTCCTTTCGCCGCCGAGCTTCAGCTTGTCAGGTTCCTGGAGCATCGTGTCTACAACCTGCGGGTTGACGTATGTGGAGAACATTCCCTTCATCTTTTTCTTTTCCTGCTCCTCGGTGAGGAACCTGTAAAGGAAGACGACGAGGAAGGTCAGGACAACCAGGCCGAGCGGAACGAGCACGGGGATGTCTATCCTGTAGTAAGCGAAAGCATAGATGCAGACTGCGGAGTAGACAGCGGCTGTCGCGATCAGAATGGTTGACTGGATCAGGGCCACGACAGCGGCGGATTTATGCCGCACCGCGCCGCCCATGAAACCGAGCCCGATCGCCAGCGCGAAGAAAATAATGACCACAATGCCGGGGTTCAGCTCACTGATGAACAGGTCTTCGATGATTGTATTGATAACGTTCGAGTGCAGGCCGAGAATTTTATAACGCGCTTCGAGCGGAGTGGGATTCATGTCCGCCGTGCCTTCCGCGGTGAGGCCGACAATTACAATGCGGCCTTTCATCGAGTCCATGAATTCAACGAGGTATTCCGCTTCGGCCTCGCTTATGCCGTCGTAAAGCCCCTGGTATGCTTCTTCGAGCGAATCGTAATCCTCGCGCCCCTGGAGAAGAATCTGGTGCCTGTTGATACTTGTGTAGATATTTTTCAGATTGTTTCTGTCGAATGTTGTCGTGTCCGCCCAGACGCCGGCCCAGTTGACCAGCATCGTGCCGTTTTTTCGCAGCGGTATCACGATGTCTTTTTTCGAGCCGGTGCGCGGGTGGGTTGCGTTTTTCAGAATAATCCTGCGCTTTTCAAAAACGACGTTTTCTTTATCGACGCCGAGATATTTCATTGCCAGAAGAAAATCAATATGTGGATACATCTTTCCGTCATATATGAAGACAGGGGCGATCATCCTCAGCGTTCCGTCCTTCGGGCTGAACTCGGCTTTGCGTGGTCCCTGTCCGGCTGTATACATTCCGATTTGAGGGACCACGGGCATCACGCGTTTGAGATGCACATAGTTTTCCTCGACCCCGTCCGGGATGTCGAATGCAAGCTTGTCGTTCTGCGCGTGAAACTGATCGAGTTCGGCGACTTTCAGTTCCCGGTCCTTTTTTATTATCCCGAGGTACGGCTCCTCGAACGGTTGGCCTTCTTCGCCTAACAGGTAATCAAAATCTTCGATGAGGAAATTTCCGTAAGCGTCGAAAACCACCGATTCGCGCGGGTCTTCCGGCCTGTTGCGGGTGGGGTAGGTGATGATGCGCTCGAACATCTGCCTGACCGTCGCGTTGTTCTTTAAATCTTCGGGGCCGTAAGGCGTTTCCACATAGGATTTAGCGTCGTAGGTGAGATATACGTTTCCCGCCGTTTCCGCGGACATTCCGACGGCCTGCTCCCTGTCCGGCGCGAGCGGCCCGAGACCGCGTATCTGCCCCGTGAAATCCGCCACCATGCTCATGCTCTGCATGGATGCGTTCATTTCTTCGTTGTAAACCATTTCTTCAAATTTAACTGCGAGGTCACCGGCATAAGACGCCGCGTCGGGTTCGCCGAGTATCTCATGGTAGAATTTAATATTTTCCAGCATCTGACCTTTTATCTGGGAATCGTAGAGGAGGATATTTCCTGACTGGCCGATGTATTCTGAAATTATGGGCTTGGATTCAAGTTCGACTTTTCGACCGAAAGGACGTGAGTAGTCGATGCTGAAAACCGTTGCGAGCGCATCGTACCGGCCCTGCCCGAGCGCGTCTATTACGTTGATATAGAAGAGCGGGTCATCGGGATAAGCGTTTTCGAACTCGAGCGTTGAGTCATCGATCAGGACGTTGAGTATGTCCTTGTTGGTCTGCGGTTTTTTTATCTGCTGGCGCGACTTGAATTTCAGGTCCAGGTCGATGTTCTGTATTGTGCCGAAAATGCCTGTGACGAAAAGCAGCGAAAATATCGCGGCGAGCACGAAACCTATCGCCGGGGCCAGAATTTTATTCCGGTCTTCCGCTTTGTTCGGCAGCTTGAATGGTAGTTTCATTTTATATCGCTCCTTATCAGACACCTTTGGCTTTCATAACGAACACGCCGTCCCACTTGCCGTCTTCGCCGACCGTGGGCGGTGTTTCCTTGAAGTCCGCGCAACGGTCGATATATATACTGCTCGGCTTGTCGTCCGGCTTTGCTTCGAGCGCGAGCTTGAACTCCTCGCGGGCTTCGTCCCATTTCATATCGAGATATAAAGCGTATCCTTTTTCATAATGCTCTTTGCACTTGAGGATGCTTTCGGACAGTTCTTCGCCTTTCTTTCCGATCAGCTCGTAAACCCTGATCGGTTCGTTCTTTCCGACAACCATGATCTTGTCGATCTGCCGGGTGATGATTTCCTCGCGGGCTTTGTCGTATGTGAACTCGCTTATCATGATGTTGGTGCCGTACTGGTTGCCGGCGCCGAGCAGACGCGCGGAAAGGTTGACCGCGTCGCCCATTATCGTATAGTTGAACCGGGACTCCGAGCCCATGTTTCCAGCGATCATCAGGCCCGAGTTCAGCCCCACGCTCAGGTCGATCAGTTTCTTGCCTTCTTCTTTCCATTTTTCACGCAGCGCCTGTGTGATCCGCAGCATATCCACTGCCGCGTGGCACGCTTTTACCGCGTTGTCCTCGTAATGGATCGGCGCGCCGAACACGGCCATAATGATCGCGCTTTCGTATTTGTCAAGCATACCCTGGTTGTCGAAGATCGGGTCTGTCATCGCAGTAAAATACTCGTTGAGCCTGTCGACAAGCTCCTCGGGCGTTTTCGCCTCGGACAGTCCGGGACCTTTCGCCAGCGCGAACATCGCCGTCAGGTCCATTTTCTCGCCGCCGAGCCTCAGCTTGTCGGGCTCGTGGATGAGAGTCTCGACAACCTCGGGGTTGACGTATGTCGAAAACATGGATTTCATTTTTTTTGCTTCTTTTCCTTCTGTCATGAACCGGTAGATGATTACCGCGAGGTACGATACCACTATGGAAACGAGCATCGGAATCACGGGTATCCAGATGTCGGCGTAGGAAAAAAGCAGGATTGCGGTTGCCAGGTATCCCGCTATGATGAGCACGACGACGCTCGAACTTATGGACTGTTTTGTCGTGCCTCCCACGAACCCCACCAGCACTGTCAGCAGCAGGATCACGGCGAAGAAGATGCCGAACGGCGTTGTGCTTATGAAAAGCCGGTTGATAATCGTGTTGACCATGTTGGCGTGCATACCGACAAGAGGATATCTTGGATGGAGCGGGATGGGGTTGAGGTCATGCGTGCCTTCCGCGGTCAGCCCGATCATTGCGATCTTGCCGTCGAAAAACTGCATGTTTTTCTTAACCTGCTCGACATCCTCGGCGGTCAGTTCGGCGAGTGTTTCCTGCTCGATGATCGTCAGTTGCTCGCCCCTGTCGAATTTCGTCAGGGCGTTATACTTGAGAGAATCTTCGTATGTTTTTTTGAAGCTTCTGTGTTCGAACTGGTTGGGTTCGAGGAACGTGCCTGCCCAGTTTACGAGAGCCTTTCCGTTGTCGTAGGTTGGAATCTCGATGCTGAAGGTGTTTTCCGACCCGGGAATATTACAATTGTTGAGCACGATTTTGTCCAGGTAGAAATCGATGTCGTCAGCCCCTATGCCGAGATACATCATCGCCATCAGCAGATCGACGTGGAAGTAAGCCCTGTCTTCAAAAACTACTGCGGGCGCGATAGCGCGGATTATCCCGTCCTCCTGGAGTTCGGGCATAACGTATCCGGCGCCTGCGGCGAACTCGCCGACTATCGGGTTGACACTTGTCATCCTCACGATTTTTATATATTTGTCGAGGATCTCTTCTTTCGGAACAGGGTTGTCGTCCCTTATATCCGCGCCGAATTTATAGTTTGTCTCAAGCGCGTATGCTATAGCCGCCTGGAGCTCGTCGATTTCGCTCTGTATCGCTTTTTTGACATCTTCGCTGAAAGGCAACGGCGTTTTTCCGAAGACCGTTTCTTTTTCGCTGTCTTCGAGAACCTGTTTAAGATCGCGGGGTCTCATGTTCCTCAGCAGATAATTGACTTCGACCTCTGTATTGTTGCGTGTCTGTGTTCGGTCGCTGAGTTGAATCAGCCGCGCGAATATGTCGTGGATTTCCGGGTTGAACAGTATGTCTTCTTCGCCGTAAGGTGTTTTTTCCGTTTTGCTGACCACCTGCGCGAGCAGAACGTTGCCGGCATACTCGATTGCCGAGTGGAAAACATGGTCCCGGTCCGGCGCAAGCTCCGCGAGCGAACTCTGCTGCTCGAAGAACAGGCCGGTGTCCTGAAATTTTTCCCGGTATGCCGTAAATACTTTATTCTTTGTGAGCTCGTCTATCCGCTGTCTCAGTTCATTGATCCGCTCGTCGCTGAGCGGCTTTTTCAGTTCTTCGGAGATTTCGTATAATTCTTCCTTGATACCGCCTGTCATTTCCGTGTCGGCTTCTATCGATTCGGGAAGGTCGGCGAGGTAGCTCCCGAACGTCTCGGTCATTGACTGGTTCAGCACCGGTCCTGAGGGATCGAAAAAGAAAACGTCGAAAAAGGTGCAGGCCGTCTTCGAGCCTTCCGTGCCCAGCGCGCGGACTATCTCTGCGTAGTATGTTCTGTCGAACGGCCAGGTCGCCCATTCGTAACTCTCGTCGTCGATGTCCAGCAGAACGATGTCCTTGAGAATTTTTTCTTCCGCCAGCCTGCCGCGGATCTTGAACCGCATGTCATAAACCTTGTATTCCTGCGTTGTCATCTGCTTGTTGAAGAACGACAGCACCGGGATGTCCTTGCTTTTTTCGTTGTACAGGAAACTTATCGTGAGCGCTGCGACAAGGCCGAGCACGATGCCCATCAAGCGGTTTCTTCCTTCCACGTTTTTAGGCAATAATTTGAATTTCATATTTCAAATCCTTCCCCGGCGACGCTCTCTTTTCTTTGTGAGCCGGTTTGTGCGTTCTTGTTGTTGTCACAATCCATTCTCAAACTTCTTCCGGCGGCCTGGCCGCTCCGCGCGGCGCCGGTGGTTGGTCATGGATGACGCTTTATATTATTAAGAATCTATTATTCATATATTCGGTATTATATGCAATATCTTCTGTTATCTGTCCTATTATCTTCTCAACAGATTTACTGAATTATTACTCATCAGGGCGGTGCCGCGCATCTTTGCAGTCGATGATTTAAATCACATTCAGGTTTAAATTTCCGGCGGGCGGATATAATTAATGTGGTTGTTCGATGGAGGGTAACGAATGCAGACCGAGCTTCAGATCACGCGGCACGAGGCTGCGATTATTCGCATGTGGTCACAGGAGACTATCAGCGGGGGGCACTGGGGCGACGGCGATGCCGTTTTTACGGATGAGGCGATGTTGCTTGATAAGCTCGACGACCTCGATGCCGGCGAACACGTCACGTTCACCGTCAGAAACCTTGAGATAATGATGCACTGGATGATCGCGCATTGCGGAGACCATTCGGGGAATCTGTCGATGTCCGGAGACGAGGAACAGCTCGCGAGAAAGATAAGCGAGGAACTGACGAAGTTCCCCGATCTGTACAACAAGAAATTTTGAAGTTAAGTGCCCCTGATTTTAACCTGCAGAATTTATCTTCAATAAAAATTGTGTGTGTGCCCGTCCCACCCCGGGTTTAGTACAAGTTTTCTCATTCCCATGCTCCGCGTTCATGAATTCCACCTGTCGGTTCCATATCTCACTTCAACTTATAGGCGCAGAGCGCCCGGCTATCGCGTTACTACGCGGAGCATCGTAACGAGGGGAAATGTTGTCATCCCTGAATGTCGTTGTCAGGGATCCAGTTTTTCTTTTCTACATAGTTTGCATGCACAAAGAACGGCGCTTTGTACATGGCACACCGGAGAATATTTTTGTATTAAGGAGTGGATTCCTGCCTTCGAGGCTGTTGAAAAATCCCCGATCTGTCATTCTGAGGAAGCGTAGCGACCGAAGAATCTCAATTATAAGCTCCAAAAGCGAGATCCTTCGCTGCGCTCAGGATGACAAACGATCTATGTTAACATTTTTCAACAGCCTCCTTCGCAGGAATGACAACAGGGAAGGTCTCGCTTCGGTGTGAAATGTATCACATGGTTTACCCGGTGAAAAGTCGAAATGAGAGTGAAATGGGACGACAGCGGCAATAATAACTGAACAAGAAACATTAAGGTGTATTTACAAACAGCTACATAAGCACGAAGCGAATACATAAAAGGACAAAAAGCAGGCTGGCCTGCCGTTATAGAAGTTTTGCGGGGATTCTCAAGGGGCGGCTTTTTCAAAAGCGCCCTTTGTGCCGCGAGGCCGGCAGCCTCTTGCCCGCGAATATCCACAACAACAGGAGCAGACATGCCGCAAGAGCTGATACGGCTCCCGCGTGAACCGTGCGCGGCCTGTACCGGAACTCGACACTGTGTTTGCCGCCGGGCAGCCGGACGGCTCTGAAGTGGTAGTTCGCGGTGAAAACCTGAGCGGGTTCGCCGTCGATATATGCCAGCCAGCCGGGGTCCTGCGGTTCGGAGCTTGCCAGCCAGCAGGCTTCAGGCGCGGTGACGCTGAAGCCGATGTCGCCGGGGCGGTAATCCAGCCCTGCGATGTCCAGCGCGATCATGCCAGCGCTCGCGTCCTGCGGGTAGAACCCGGGTTCGAGCCCCGAGTTTTCCCTGTCGAGCAGTATGCCCGCGGCGGGATTGAAGTCCGGCGCCGACACTGCCTTGAGCACCGAAAGGGGCGAGTCCATCACGTATGCCGCGCGAACCCCGTAGAAACGCGGGAACGCTCCGCGGTTGAGCGTAACCCTCATGTCTTCTTTCATCAGTTCGGCATACTGCTCGTTACCCGGCTCCGTTATCGGGTCGGTGGAAAAGATATATTTCACGTTGATCATATCGACAAAAGGAGAATCATGGCCGAAGATTTCCAGCACGTTGCGGCGGTCGTTGATGATACCGAACTTCCGGCCTGACACCGCATTGATCAGGTGGAAATATCGTTCCGGGTACAGCGACTCGATGCCCCGGATATCGTTCAGGCCGTATTGCATAGCAGTGTTGGGCAACAGCAGCCAGTCATCGCCGACGCCGTGGATGCGGAACAGCCCGCGGTCCTGCTCCAACAGCAGGGTAGACGGTGTTTCAGGGAAAAGGTATTTTTTCGGGGTGGTCGGCGCGTACCAGCCGGCCCACAGCACGAGGTCCAGGAAAATAATAACCACTGCGGCGGCCCAGCGAATCCGCAAGGCCGGTTTTTTCAGCAGCATCAGGGCAAGCCCGGCGAAAGCGGGCAGGGCGAGTTTCATGATCACGCCCGCGCCGGGGCCGGACGAGCCGACGCCTGCCTTTGCCGCCCACAACGCGAACAGGATGGCCGATGCCGCGAACACTCCGAATAATGCCCACACGCCCGGAGCGCGGGCGCCGCTCTTTTTTTCTATCGCTTCCCAGCCGATCCCCGCGAGCACCGGCACGGCAAACGTATAAAGGAAAAGTATCCTGTGGGAATCTATCATGTTAAGTCCGGGTATGACGGAGAACAGTGCGGTCAGCGGGGTGCCGAGCGCGAGCAGCAGTGCGAGAATCCCTGCGGCGGCGAAGAACAGCCTGGCCCGCATGCGTCCGAACACCGCGCCATAGAATGCGAGAAGCAGCGGAAGCGCGCCGCAATACATGCAGAGCGCCGAGTAGTTGCCGAGTTCCGGGATG
>DAOSYA010000003.1:0-128094 GCA_035380865.1 bacterium | reverse complement strand
CAAAGCTATTTCCTTTGTGCATGTATTCAAGTTTATTTTTGAGAATCACTATAAGAGCCGGTGGAAAATGGTGAAGACAATCAGGCTGCCCCGATTTTGCTTTGAGGACGGAATATGATCCGCATAATCATGCCGATGAAAAACAGCGGGAAGCCGATCACATCGAATATCAGGCCGTAGTTTCTTGTCAGCCTGATTACCGGCAGGGCGGGGGTGGAATTTTTTTTGCCGGCATTCAGGGCTTTTTTGTTCTGTACGGGCAGTTCCACGTCTATCATTACGCCTCTCAGCCAGAGGGTTTTTCCCTGTTTGACGGCGATGCTTTTTGTGTTACCGCCACTTTCGACGGTAAATACCGAACTCGCGAAAAGCCTGCCGCCGCCGCCTTTGTCAAGGCTGACCTGTTCGCATCTTATGCTGTATCCTGCTGTCGGGATTTCATAAACTTCTCCCTCCACCAGCGGTGCTGTTGTCCTGAATCCGCTGACGGCTGTTATGAAATGGCCTGAGATAATAACTATGTATGAAAGATGAACGATGAAAATACTCAATCTGCCGAGAACGGGTTTTAATGCCGCGCCGGATTTCAGCAGCCGGTTGAAAATCAGGATGTCTTCTATGACGCAGACGGAAAGGTTGAGCGCGAGGATGAACATTAAAAGCAACAGAACGGAAAACCATGCTTTCACGATCGAGCATTCGCCGTGCAGGAACCAGTCGAGAAGAACATTCTTATCCATCAGGTCGAAAGTGTCATAGAAAAACGGATAGATGGCCATTGAAACAACAAACCAGAAAGCTATCGCAAAAGCGAGCACGCAGAACAGCTTCATGGAGCCGAGCGTTTTCCACACAAGGCTGAAGAGTGATGAATTGTTGGAGGTGTTGTTGTTCAAGTAATTCTCCAGTCAGTGCGTGCTGGTCAAATAATAATAAATGTGAAGATAGAAAAGCTGAATGACATAACCGGTTATTGCCAGCGCCGGGAAAAGCTTGCGTGTCCAGCCCGGCACGTGTTTGACGTGCATCATGCCCGCGTAATATATCCACACGACTGCTGAGAACAAAAAAGATCTTTTCCAGAGCCAGACATCGCCCCAGCCACCGGAAACGGTCCATATCGAGCCGACAACCTGCGCGAGGGAAAATAGAAAAAATCCCCACAGAACGGGCATGTATACGGGGCCGGAAGAAGTGCCGCCGGTATCTAAATGTTTGCCCGGTGATACCAGTTCACATAACGAGAGGCATGCGCTGACGGCAAAGCATGCAACCGCAAAATCTCGAAACATAACAAACAGGCATGCCCAGGCGAGCCTTTTGTGGATCGAGAAACTCGGTTCGAGCGCGAGGCCGTGTATGCCGGATGCTGAGTATATCAGCATCAGCGTTAGGATCAGAATAACGGGCAGGCGGGTTTTGAACGACCGCAGGCTGAAGATAAGTATCAACCCTATCGTGAGAATGTAAGAGCAGAAGCTGTCATAGTTATGTTTCAGTGGAAAATCGGTGCCGAGCAACGACATTGCCGCGAGCAGGGCAATGTTCGCCGCCGACAGGGCGGCAATGAGCAGGATTATAAGTGTGTTTCTCGATTTGTTGTTCGAGAGAAATGTTGTTGAGAGCGCGGCTGCTATGAGAATGAGCCGCGCCCACACAACAATCACAATAAAGGTTACCATTTATGTTTCATTGCGAGAACCGAACAAAAGACAAAAATGCGCCGCTTCGCATGAAGCGGCGCTTGTTATGGATGATCAGAGGTGTAATAAAGCCTCGGTTGTCTATCACGTTCTGATTCTTCTTTCTTTTCAGTCTGCGCCCTGAGATTCGTAGTCCGGATCATCAAGAGCGAATTTAACAACGATTTTTTGAAGCCATTTAACAGCGCGGCCGGCATACTTGTCCGTGGTTACGAAAGATCTAAAATGTCCGTACCTGGCAACATCCAGCGGTTCGCCATTCATTTCAGTTCCGATAAGGATGCCGGATCCCTGGGAATAATTGTCATAAATCTCGCCATAGGAGAATACTGCGTTATACCCGTCCGCGGAAACGAAAACAAAGACAATCGAGTCGGTTTTGCCGGTTGATAAACCTTCGCAGACTTCATCGATTATCTTTCTGAAACTTACACCCTTTATTGAATAGGCGCCTATATAACCGTGGTGTGAGCCGAATTCAACAAATTCTTTTTCGGCCACCTGATCCATCTTTTGAAGCTGTTCCAGTGTTAACGTGACCGGTTTGTTGACTCTGCCGACGATCTCTATCCGGGGTTTGCTTTCCGGGGGCTTTTCTTCGCAGAAAGCCATTGCGGAAAAACCGAATATTATTACTAATGCAAGTGTCAGGTGCTTCAGATAATTCATAATGATACTCCCTTAGAAGTTGTACTGTAGTTCAGCTTTGAACGTGCGGCCTGCCTGCGGGTATCCGACTTCTTCCCAGTAGAGTTTGTCGAACACGTTTTCAACAAGAAGTTTCCACTTCATGTTTGCCGAAGGAATATCTCCGCTCACGTTTGCGTTCATGATGAAGTAAGGTTTGATGTAATTGGTATATCGTGAGCCGCTGTCCTGGGTGGAAGTGAGATATGATCCGTTCAGGTTGAGCACTGCAAAACTGTCGAAGCTGCGTTCGAGCGTGATATCGGTTTTGCCTTTGGGGATGTAATCCGCCTGGGTTTCCGAGGAACTGCTTACGCTTGCAACGGTGTGTGTGTGCATTATCGACCAGAAGAAGCTGTCTTTGAATTTCGAGCTGAGGCCGAATTCCGCGCCCTTCGAGGTGAAACTCAAAGCATTCTCATAGATGCAGACTTCTTTCGATCCGATGTATGTACCGGTTCCCGCGCAGTCGATGTAGTCTTTCGACTTGTTGTAGAAGTACGCCGCGCTGAAATTAAGGCCGCTTTCGAACCTGATGTCGTATCCCGTCTCGAACATGGAGTTCTTTTCCGGGTCGAGATCCTTGTTTCCGAGCGTTGTTCCCGTTCCGGCGTCTGCGGCGTCCGTGTAGAGTTCATGCTGGGTCGGGAAACGTGTTTTTCTCGCTGCCGAAAAATGAAGTGTTGTGTAATCGTTCACGTCATATACGAGTCCGACCACAGGATTCACGGCTTCCATCGTTCCGCCTGTCTGAATCTCGGTTGTTCCTGTTCCGGCATCGTTAGCTTCGTTTGCTTCTTCCTGGCTGAGCATGTCATAGCTCAGGCCGGCTGTGAGGGTGAGCCGCTGGTTAATGCTTTTTTCGAATTCAACGCCGAGAGAATAGTTATCGGTTACATATTTGTCGGTTTGATAACCGGGAGATGCTTCTTTCTTGTGGTTCTCTCTGTTGACATTCAAGCCGATTTTCATCAGGGTTTCATCCTTAAGATACATATCGGCAAGAATTCTTGCTCCGACCGTGTAGTCATCGAATAAGCTGATGTCGGGATCGCCGTAATCGTTGGTCGCGATAGTATCATAATCGAAGCTAGTGTAACCGGTAAGTTCATTGTCGAATTTGTGGAAATAAAGCTTTTCTCGCAACTGAGTATTCTCTGAAATTGTCTGCTGTCCGCTGAGGTCGAGCGTCCATTTTTTCCATTCGGTGAATCGGTTTTTCCAGCCTTTGGTTGTTGTTACGTCGAACGGGGTTCCACGTTCCGCATCAACATAATTAATGCTGAAGGCGTATTCGCTGTTCTCGGTTTCTTTGCCGATCATGAGAGCAATGTCGTCTTTTTCGAAATCGCTCTGGTTTCTCAGCCCGCCGTCTTCCGATGCTGCGACCGGGATGAATCCACCGGGAACTTCGAAACCGTCTGATTCATGGTGTTTTCCGGAAATGCTGTAGTAGTAATTTCCGTTGTTTGCTCCATATCTGAAAGAGGGGGCGAGTTCACTGTTCTCACCGCCGGCGAGTGTCAGGCTGCCCGAAGTCCCTTTTTCAGGTTTCTTTGTAACTATATTTATGACTCCGCCAAGAGCGTTGGTTCCATACATTGTGGAAGAAGCGCCCTTGGTGACAACGATTTTTGAAATATTGTCAGCCGGAATGAGCGACAGGTCCATCTCCCTGTAATAAGGCGCTCCGATCGGAATTCCGTTGAGCATGATCAGAATGCGGTCCTGCTGGAAGCCTCTTATAAAAACACTGCCTTCGTATTTTCTTCCGCCAATGGAAAATCTTACGCCGGGTGAGTAGTCAAGGGCTTCAGCGGCATTCGTTGCGCCGGTGCTTTCGATGTCTTCCGCGCTGATCTCGACAACAGAAGTAACGTCCTGCACAGAATCCTTATCTGTTGAAATAACAATTTCACCGAGATCGTAGGATTGCGTGCCCGCGGATGCGAGTTGAACATCCTGGGCAAAGCTCATCCCACAGATGCATAATGAAAAAATCATCACAAATGCAAATGTTGTGAACCTTCTGTGTAACATTTTGTAGCCTCCTTGATGCCAATCTTTTAATTTTATTTTGATTTATCGCAAGCGTTATGTTTGTTGTTGCATAACGCGAATCAAAAAAATTAGATATCCAGATCCTCGAAATTTTCTTCAACCCAGCTATGGATCTTTTTTCCTATCGCTTCATACTTTTCAATAAAAGCTTTAGCTTCGGTGGTTAGCTTCGAGCCGCCGCCGCCTTTTCCGCCGATTGTGTGATCCAGCAATTTCACACCCAATCTTTTTTCGAGCTTTTTAACCTGGCCCCATGCATGCCGGTATGATACTCCGCTTTTCTTTGCCGCAGATTGGATTGAACCTGTTTCATCTATCGCTTTCAGAAGCAACAGTCTTCCGTCGCCAAGCACCGGTCTGCCTTTATCTTCAAGCCATATCTTTATTCTAATCTTCATGTTAAATATAAATTCATCTAAAAACGATATGTTTAATCTAACATAACGCATTTGCCGGGTCAAGATTTTTTTTAATAGATTCAACATTTGGTTACAGGTCTTTTTGAAATCGATTCATCAATGTTGATTCGAACGGAAAAGATGTATTACAGCATCAAGATAAAAGGGTGTTGCGTGTACATTAAGCGTGCTTTAATGTGTTTAAATAAGAATGAAATATTCGAAAATTATTCATAATCATGAATAAAGCTATTAGTTAAAGTCTGAATTATGAATCCTTTGATCTGAATGGCGAATCGGAATACTCGTGAATGTTCGCGATTTGCATAGAGCCGAGAATGCTTGAGGTCGAGTTCATGTTTTTGTGTGATTGGGCTGTACATGTTTTAATGTTTTTATGTGTTTTTATTTAAATTGTGCCTGCCGGTTGAAATATCATATGTTTTTCGAAATGTACAGACAAAATCTATCCCCGGGAAATGAATCAGTTTTTCAGAAAAGAAGAGAAACAAATTTATCGAAAGAAACGGAGAAATCAAATCCTTATACATTTGAACGATACAAAAACATGTATAAATACAATGCTGAAATATATAAATAAGCCAGTAATAATGAGCGTTTATAAACAATAAAGGCCGCCGTTAGAATAAACGGCGGCTAAAGGGAGAAGGAGAAAAAGTTGAAAACGCGTCAACTTATCCTTGGCTTGATGTTCTGAGGAACGAGGGAATATCCACTCCGTCTTCCGAAGCGATACTCTGAGTCCTTGTTTCTCGCGTAATTGAAGCTCGTTTTTCCTTGCTTTCGTCCTCGATAGGCAGTGCTGAAGTTGCAGCTTCGCCAAATCCCGTGGCAATTACGGTAACCCGAATTAGTCCTTCAAGAGATTCGTCGATAACTGCACCGAAAATGATATTTGCATTTTCGTCCGCGGCATTGCTGATAATCTCAGAAGCGGCATTAGCTTCATGAAGACTCATATCGCGGCCGCCGGTGATGTTTATAAGCAATCCCTGGGCGCCGTCGATGGATGATTCAAGCAACGGGCTGTTCATTGCGATTTCAGCGGCTTCTACGGCTCTGTGCTCACCGGTGCTTTCGCCGATACCAATGAGGGCGGAGCCTGTTTCAGACATAATAGTCCTTACGTCCGCAAAATCGACGTTTATCATACCTGTAATGGTAATGAGGTCTGAAATGCCCTGTACGCCCTGTCTGAGTACGTCATCAGCCTTTTTAAAGGCATCCTGAACAGGTGTGTCCGGATCAATAACATGGAGGATCCTGTCATTTGGTATTGTAATAAGTGAATCCACCTTGCTCTTCAGGACCGAAGCGCCTTCTTCGGCCACAAGCCGTCTCTGGCGGCCTTCGAAAGTGAATGGTTTCGTGATAACAGCTACCGTAAGAGCCCCGAGTTCTTTTGCAACCTCTGCAACGATAGGAGCTGCGCCGGTTCCTGTTCCACCGCCCATGCCGGCAGTGATGAAGACCATATCTGACCCTTCGAGAGCCTGTTCGATCTCATGACGACTCTCTTTTGCCGCAAGAAGGCCGATTCCTGGATCGGCTCCAGCGCCCAGACCGTTGGTGGTTTTTGGCCCGACCTGAATTTTATGCCTCACTTTTGATGTTACAAGTGATTGCGCATCAGTGTTGACGATGATAAAATCAACGCCCCTGAGACCAAAATCAATCATTCTGGACACTGCATTGCTGCCGCCGCCGCCTACTCCTATTACTCTGATTCTGGCGAAGCGATCAATTTCCGGATTGAAAGTCTCTGTCATAATAGCCCTCCTTGAGACTCTTATTCATTAATAACAAAAACCGACATCTCATCATGTCTGAAAAATCGGTGTAAGTATTGCTACATTCAAGTTGCATAAACTTTAACAAAAATCCGTTTTTTGAAAAATTTTACATTTTCAGATTCCATATTTGACGTCATAAAACTCATGTCATTTTCATCTGTGGAAGAGGACAAAACGTCCTTTTTTTTACTAATCATTATTATTTTGTTCCGACTGGACAAAAAATTGTCCAAAATGACCATATAGTCTTGAGATTTGTTCTTGTCGAGATGTGATATTCAATAATAATTGTTAAAAAAATGCTGATTAATCAAATAACAGATGAAGTAGAAAAAAGACTTATATTACTTGTTAATTTAATAATACAGGGATTGGGCCTCTGTTTTCAAAATTTAATGATACCAAAGTTGATTTGAAAGGAAAAGAAAAGGGAATTAACTATTTTCAGTTAAAGCTTCTAAGAGAAAACTTCAGGAATGTTGTGTTGTTTAAAGAAAGAAAATGACTATGAAAAGGAAATAATTACGGCAAAATGAATCATGATAGAGAAGACAAAAAATAGAAGCAAGGGAAAATGATCTTTTTTGACACGAAATGAACCTCAGTGAACCGCTTCTTGCTTTCTGGTATAAGGTGCCGAAAGACCGAGTGTTAATAATAAACATGCCAGGCATCTTTAATATTAAGTTTTCAAGGTTCATCCCGAGAATCGACGGGTATTTAACCGGTCGAGACAGGAAGAGAAGCCCTAATCAAGCGGAAGAGCCTCTTTATCTGAGATATCATCAAGGTTGAGTGTGAGCTGGTGAATCTTATCATGATAAGATTTAACACGTTCGATATCTTCCGGAAGCCACACTCTCCAGTTCCTGCCATCTCTGTGCGAAACGTCACTGATCTTACTCTGACGAATCCACCTGAGAAGCGTGGATTTGTCGATGTTGAGCATGTCGGCAACTTGTTTAGTAGTATACTTTTCCTGCATGAGTGTACCCACGATTGCCTATAGTTAATTTGATATTATGATGATTCGTGTGTTTTGTCAATACTGTGTGAAAATAATTTGAGAGAGAATTATTCGGGAAGTAAATGTTGAAAAACCCGTTGTTTGAATGCGTAGAAAATTAAGTTGGAGTAATGATTACGGACAACATTCAGTTTTTTCAAATAATGAGAAGTCCGATCAACGGAGGAAATGATTTTTTATAAATGTGGCTGTGATGTGTTGGTCATTTGTTCTGCAGAATAAAACCGACGAGCGAAATTCGCTGTTGGTTGAACAGAAATAAAGCAAAGAGAGCAGAAAAGGAATATTTAAAGCAGTCGGAAGGCGACTATTGTTAAGCATAGGCATTGCTTGAAAACAAATAGAATATTTGTTATGTTTCTATAAAGTTATCAAGTAGAGGGAAAATGTACGGCAGGAAGAATATTTTGAAAATTGAATTATTCTATATCTTTGCCGACGATAAAGTTTAATTCGGAAAACACGAAGTGATTAAGAGTTGTAGATTAGCAAGGCACGCGCAGGTGCCTTGATTTATCGTGTTTTGGTGGGCCGAAAGGTGAAAGTTAAAGAAAAACATTAAATAGGAGGGTTAAGAATATCGCTTGACTTGTGTTCGGGCAGGTATAAAAATAATTGTTGGAAGATGTTACAATTGTGGAAAGCCGAAAAGCTTTTAAGGGGAGGTGAAGGAGTTGTTTTTAGAAGAGGTACTTGGAAGCAGGACTAAATTGAGGATTCTGCACACATTATTTAAAAAGGACAAGGATGCATATTTTGAAAAGGAGCTTGCAATCGCCTGTGGATCATCGGTTTCGGAAGTTAACAGGCAGGTGAATTCGCTTGTAGAATTCGGGCTGGTTCATTTTTACAAAGAGGGCAGGCTTAAGATGTATAAACTTAACCCGGCGCATTTTCTTTACAGACCGTTGAAGGAATTGTTCACGGCAATAGAATAGGTTCCCGGTTGATGGTGTTCCGGTAATGGCCATGGTTTGATCCCGAAACGCCTGTACATGACGTGAACATCACACTTGAAAGAAGCAGCTGAGTGTAATGAATTTTCTGTAATGCTGGTAAATTGTTTTTTTGAGGATGCTGGTGGAATGATAAAGTGAACAAGGAAAGACTCATCGAGGAACTCGAAAAAGAACTTGGGGCATTGAGGCCGAGCGCAAGAAAGGACTTTCAGAAAGCGGTCGGCGAGCGAAATCCCGGGATAAGCGAAGAGTTGTTCAAAAAATATTTTTTCGATTTCGAAAGAGCTCCATATATAGAGAAGAAAGGATTGGACCGTGCCAGGAGCGTGGTTGTGCTTGTGTCTCCTGAAGCATATCCCGATCCTGAGATGTTTCTGATAACATGCATGTTTCGGGTGGAAGCGTATTTATATGAGAAGTACAGGCCTGAAGCGGACATGGGTGACAATGTTGATGAAAGATCGTTGATGTTTAAGAATGGTGTGAGAAAGGTTCTGCGGGTTCTTGCTTCGAAACTCGAAGGAGAAAACAAAAGAATATGGGAATTCAGGAGAAAGGTTCTGGATGCGGTACTTGATGAGATGTGGAGGATTGAACTCGGGTTGAGCGGATCGGGGGTGGCGGAGAGATTAAAAGAGATGGTCGATTTTGCAGATGCAATAAATTCAATTTCGCCGGTTGAGTTTTTCGAGATTTCCAGCCTGGAAAATTTCAAGAGTCAGTTAGCTGATTCATTCGGCGAAGCTGCAAGAGATATAATTAATAATTTTACGGCTGTTGATTAAAAAATCCCGGCAGCCGCGAATCAATCGAAGATCAGCCCCAGTATTGTTCATTTAAGTTAACCCGGATTCTCACAGAGAAATCCGGAAAACCGCGATAAGGCCAATCCTACTGCGTCACAGCGGCGATTCGGGATCGGTCACATACTCAACAGTATGCTCCCTCACCACTCACTTGCTGTTCCTTGTATTATCAGCCTTATCACGATTTTTAACCTGCGCTGGTGAGAAATGCAGGTTAAAGCCTTTCCCGCATATAAAGCTCACTTTGACAACATCCTGTCTCCTGGATTATGTGCCTCGGCGCGGAATGACATGCGGAATTCAAATGAATGGTATTGTGGATTAATAGTCGATATCGTCTTCGTCTTCGGTGGTGTACGAGCCGTTATCTTTGTCGCGGGTGAGTTCAGTCATGTTGATGGCGATTTCGGTGATGCAGCTATTGATGCCTCGAAGGTTTCCGAGCACGTCGAGGTGGATCTGGCTGGTGCGTGCCGTATCTTCGTTTTTGCCGAGTCTTTGAAGGTGTCCCATCTGAAGCTGTTTATAATAGCGGAGCATTCTCTGTTTGTCCCGGATGATTTCTTCTGCGGTTTTGAGATCATTTGTTCTGAAGGCTTCCATGGCCCGTCCGAAGTTTTCGCTTACGAGAGCCTGGTAACTGTTGAGCTCTTTCCAGCCGGCTTCACTGAAATACAGGTTCTGATCTATCATCTGTCCAATGTGGGGCATAATATTTTTTGAAATAATGTCGCCGATTTTTTCGAGTTCATCCACGACGAAAAACATTTCAATTCTTCTTCTGGACTGGATCCCAGAGGATTTTCTCTGTGAAAGCCGGGTAAGGTAGCTCTTGATTTCAGACTCCAGCAGATCTACTTTCTGGTCCGCGTCTATCGCGTTATCGACGTATTTGTGATTTCTTTCCTTGAAGGCGATTATGATGCTGTCGATCATTCGCTGAGTGTATTTGCCCATTCTGAGCACTTCACGTTTAGCCTGCCTGACAGCGAGCTCGGGTATATCGAGAAGGAAGGGATCGAGGTATTTCTGTCCGAATTTTTTCTTTTCTTCGGGTTCGATCTTTTTCGGAACTATTTTATATGCGAAGGCTTCAATTTGTTTAACGAAAGGAAGGAATCCCAATCCCATTATCAGGTTAAAAAGAGTGTGAGCGTTTGCTATCTGCCTAGGGACAAACTGGATGGAATTAACAGTTTCCGGTGTTGCCGATGTGGTCATAATGGAGAATTGTTCAACAGCCCATGCGAGCTGTGGGATCAGGAAGAAAAAGATCAAAACGCCGATGATTTTAAATGAGTAGTGAATGATTGCGACTCTTATCGCGTCTCGGTTTGTCGTTCCGATGGTGGCAAGCGCGGCTGTTATGCATGTTCCGATGTTAGCGCCGAACAGGAGAGGTATCGCCGAGGGAAGTGTTATGAGTCCCTGTGCTGAAAGAGCGACTATCAAGCCGGTTGTTGCGCCGCTGCTCTGGATTATAGAAGTGAAAGCGGCGGAAGCGAGAAGCGCAAGCATCGGGTTTTCTGCCTGTGCCATCATATTGATAAAAGTCGGGTGTGAACGAAGAGGATAAACAACATCGCTCATGACTTTCAGCCCGTAGAACATGAGTCCGAATCCGAGCGTTACTTCTCCCATGTATCGCAGGGAGCTGCGCTTGCCGCCTGCAAGCATCATAATGAAGCCCACGCCGATAAACATGAGGGCGTAGTCGGTAAACTTGAAAGCGACTATCTGGGCGGTTACCGTGCTACCGATATCGGCGCCGAGAATTACGCCTATTGCCTGTCTGAGACTCATCAGGCCTGCGTTCGTGAAGCCGACCAGCATGACGGTCGTTGCGCTTGAGCTGTTGAGTATTGCGGTAACCACGATTCCGACTCCGAGGCCGTAAACCCTGTGTTTTGTAAGCGCGGCGAGGATTGCTTTCATGCTGTTGCCGGCCCATTCCTGAAGCCCGCTGCTCATTTTGTTCATCCCGTAAAGGAATATCCCGAGCCCCCCCAGCAGTCCGGTAATCAGAATGAAAATCCAGTTTTTTTCTTTTCCTTTAACGGTGAACAGGACGGGTGTATTGTCTTTGCCCGGAATTATTGCCTCGACAATATATTCTCCGGATTTGCCGCCGAGTGTGAGTTCTGTAGATGCCAGCGCGTTACTATCTGAAAAAGTTTCCTGAATGGAAAGATTGCTGCCTTTCCCGTTTGAAGGATCAACGATAAGTCTGAATCTGACAGGTATTCCCGGAGCGGGTTCTCCGTTTTCAGTTGTTGCCAGAACCGAAAGGGGAATGCTCGCTTTCAGCCCGACTATCGCGAACTGTCCGTTACCGTTTTTTATAATGAGGTTGGAAGTTTGTTCTGTTTTTGTGCGGCATGAAGTAGAGTTGACAGTGAACATCACTGCAAGAAAACAAAAAAGCAGGGCGATTACCCTGTTGATAAAGACCTTTCGATCCAAAACTGCGAACCTCGTATTGACACCTGATATTAGTAAACATAAACATAATCGAAGAATTCTTCAATATAAAAATATACATTTTTGAGTAAATGAGAAAAATGGATTATTGATTTTCAGCGAAAAACACGCTTCTGCGAAAATCTACATCGAAACATGGTTCGACACAAAAGCCGCTCTGTTAACATTTCAGTTCAGAGAGGTTATTCAGCCGGGCTCAAGCGTGTTTCATAGAGTCGATAAGCACTTCGGCCACTTCCGGTCTCGTGAATTCGGGTGGCGGAACTTCCCCGGCTGACAGCATTTCCCTGACTTTCGTGCCCGAGAGAAAAACATGATCTTCTTTCCCATGCGGGCAGGTCTTTGTCGAAGCCATGCCCCCGCATTTTTTGCAGAAGAAAGCGTGGTCGAAGAACAGGGGAGTGATGCCGATAGCCTGAGGATCGAACTGTTCGAAAATGAGATGGGCGTCATAGGTTCCATAATAATTTCCAACGCCCGCGTGATCTCTGCCGACAATAAAATGAGTGCAGCCGTAATTCTTGCGCATGATAGAATGGAAAATCGCTTCCGCCGGGCCGGCGTATCTCATGGCTGCGGGAAGAACGCTGAGCAGAACCCTGTCTTCCGGGTAATAGTTTTCCAGAAGCACCTCGTAGCATTTCATCCTGACATCAGCGGGGATATCGCCTTTTTTTGTTTCGCCCACGAGTGGGTGGAGCAGCAGGCCGTCGCAAAT
Organism: bacterium; assembly: GCA_035380865.1. Classification (GTDB taxonomy): domain Bacteria; phylum UBP15; class UBA6099; order UBA6099; family UBA6099; genus DAOSYA01. The sequence goes on along the minus strand of DAOSYA010000003.1, from coordinate 115,440 downwards.
TTCCATAGCCGCTTTCTGGAGATATTCGTGGGCCCTGTGGACGGGGTTCCGGGTCTGAAAAGCAACAATGCGCTTCCATCCCCGATCTGCGAATATCTTCCTGGTTTCGGCGGGATCGCGCCAGTATTGCGGGAACTCTGGCGGCTCGGGGCGGTTCAGCATGACGATGTCGCCGCCGAGCAGCGTTTCGCCCTGCGAGTAAAGCATCGAAACGCCGGGATGGGCTTCATCATCGGTTCTATAAACGTTCACCGCTTCTTTTTTCTTATCGTATTTATATTTTTCGTCAACGGTCATGATTCCGCGAACAGTGCCGTCGGGATCGAGCAGGGCGATTTCATCACCTTCTTTTATCGATGCCGCTTTATCGTCGTCTGCAGAAAGCGTTATGGGGATGGTCCATGGAAGGCCGTCAGCGAGGTGCATCCTGTCCACGACACTGTCGTAATCGGCTTTTTTCATAAATCCCTTCAGCGGACTGAATCCTCCGATCGCGATAAGCAGAAGGTCGGAAATCTCCTTGTTGTTAAGCACGATTGAATTCAGCGAGGCCGCTTTTTCCAGGAGTTCTTTCCTTTGCTCTTCCCCGGGAATCCTGTTTATGAGTTCTCCACCGTGTGGCGCGATTGTATCTGACAAAATGATCATCTCCATTCATTTTTTTGCGGGTTTAATTCTACTACAATTAACCGTCTATTTCCATAAAGGGCGAATATGTGTTGAGAGAGGTAATCAGGGATCATTTTTTAACGCGGCACTACGAAATTTAGTGAACGTGGTGTTATAATAACGTTAACCCTTAATGGAAAGAAGATTATCGGAATGAAAAGAATACTGATTGTTGATGACAAGTCACAGATCAGAATACTGCTTCAGGCGGAGCTTGAGGATGAGGGTTACGATGTGGTTGTGGCGGACGGTGGACGGCAGGCTCTTGATAAACTCAATGAACTCGATTACGAAGTCGGGTTGGTTCTTCTGGATATAAAGATGCCGGATATGAACGGGCTGGATGTCTTGAACCACATCAAGCAAAAGAAAAGAGACCTGCCCGTAATTCTCTTATCTGCATACCATACGTTCAAGCAGGATTTTTCGTCATGGGCCGCCGAGGATTATGTTGTTAAGTCATCCGACCTCACTGAGCTTAAAGGCAAAATAGCGAACTTCTTCAGTTGAATGTTTGCATGGTGTCATCGATTCCACTTTTTCGTGTCAAAAGATAAACACATCTTTTGCTACCTGTGAAAAAAACAAAAACGAATCATCCGGGAAAAAAATAATATTGCGTTTAACATACGCATTTTTTCCGTGTTCCGGGGGGTGGCTGGTTTTTATGGCACGCGAATTGTCTTTTTATAGGCGTCGTGCAAAAAAAATTATAGAAAGGATCAAGGGGGAAATTATGAAAAACTTTGCGAGGAGAATTGCGACACTGTTACTTGGAGTCATGATGGTGGGAACGGTTGTAATGGCGGAAGGAGAGGATCTGACAGCGTCGGCGCGGCAGGCGATGAAAGAGGGCAGTTACGAAACCGCGGCGGAACTTGCCTCGAAAGAGGTTGAGAACAATCCTGAGAACTGGAGAGCTTATTACATTATTGGCAGGGCTATGAGCGAGAACGGCAAGTCGGAAGAGGCGATAGCGGCATACGAGAAGAGTCTCGAAATAAACAAAAGCAATTTCTGGGCTCTCAACAATCTGGGGCTTCTGTATATAAGGTCCGGGAATCTGGAAAGCGCAAAAAAGGTGCTTGAATCTGCAACGCAACACAGCAGTGCCACGCCGTGCGCATTCAATAATCTGGGAATAGTTTACGAGCGGCTGGGGATGAATGCCGAGGCGGTGGCGGCATACGAAAAGGGCCTTGAGCTCGATCCCGAATATGAGAAGATGAAAGTTAATCTTGAAAGAGTGTCAGGCAAAGAAATGGTTGCAGAATCCAAATAGAGACAGGATTATCGAGGCCGGCGCCGGGTTGCCTGCGCCGGCTTTTTATATATACCGGGGAATGCCGCTCTGTGGCATCCGGGGCAGTTCCTTTTTTCCTTCGGTGGATTTCCTTTTTCCCAGTTGCGTGCCGCAGATACTGCAAACGTATTCGTGAATCTCGCCTTCGGGCAGCACGAGCAGGAGCCGTTCTTTGACACGGGTTGCCGTTCGGCATTTCGGGCAATACAGTTGGGTCGCGTTGAAATTTTCGAACTGCTGCATGTTGATGCTCCATTGCTTGTCTTAAATATAATCATATTATAACATGCCGGATAAAGAAAGACATGCTTGTCGGGGGGGCGGCTATGAGATATTCAACAGGATCGGCGGGAAGAGTTTTTGCCGTGAAGCTGGAGCATGGCGACAACTTTTATGAAAGCCTTGAGATGTTTGTGAAAACTGAGAATGTGCGGAACGGATATGTGTTTTTTCTTGGCGCGCTCGAAGAGGGCAGAATGGTGACGAATCCAAAGGATCTCACGCTCCCGACATCGCCGGAGTGGGGCTCGTTTTCGGACGGGCGGGAGGTCCTGGGCATGGGATCGATCATGTGGAAGGAAGATGACCCGGGGATACATATTCATGCGATAGCGGGTAGACGGAATGATCAGTTGATGGGCTGCATACGGGCGGGCGGCAGGGTTCATATCGTGATCGAAGCTGTGGTGATAGAGGTGAATTTCCCGGCAGAACTGAAAAGGGCGCTGGATATGGAAACCGGCGCTTATCTTCCGGATCATAAGTGAGGCGGAAAGGGTCCGGGGTAGTACCGGGGGTTATGAAAAAACAAAAGCCCGGAAAGACTCCGGGCCGTTATTTCAAAGATTGTTTTGTTCAGGCCTTTTAACGTCCTGCCCGGGACAACATAGAACAACCTTCCGAGCAGTGTGCCACCGCTCTGAGCATCCATTTCTTCATGGTTATTCACCTCCTCAAAATAGCTTCATCTAATATAATCAAACTCACAAAGCAAACTATTATTTACTATTAACAAGAATGGATTAAGAGTTGTTCCCCAAAAAAATTTAATCGATTGTCAGGCCCGCGAAAACATAAACCGCGGTGTCCCAGAAGATGTGGAACACGGCAAGCCCGAAAATATTGCCTGCAAACCTGTAAATCAGGCCCGCGCCGCAACCCCAGACAATGAAGGTGAGAATCATGTAGAAAATCATGGCCGGGGCATCCAGTACTCCCCACATAACGGGAACATTGAAGACGGAGTAAGCCGCGGCGGTTAGAAGAAGTCCTTTTGCCGGGCCGAAAAAGGATTCAAGACGGGTTTGCATATAGCCCCTGAAGAAAAGTTCGATAGCGAAGCCGGTGATCGCGATGGATGGGATGATGCCGCCGAGAAGCAGTTTGAGATTCACCATGTGTCCGGCGAAGAATATTGTCGATAGCGGTGGGACAAGGAAGATTATTACGGTTTCAATTCCGCGCAGAGAGATTCCGACTGAGGAGGGTTCGTCCCGGACGGCGGCGGCGGCGATAACAACATTCAGCATAATGATGCCGGCGAAGATTGTATCCAGCCGTTCCAGCCACGGTGATTCGAGCGACCGTCCGGCGAATCGCGCTGCGATCGAAATAGCCATTATCGCAAAGAAGACAGCCGGAATAATTTTTTTCTGAGCGCCCGGGTTGTTGAATCGTTGTGGTTCGGATTTGAAATTCTGACGCGCCATCCAGACGGCAATTCCGCAGAAAAGCATTGATCCGTAAAGATAAAAATGAATTGTTGATTCGTTCAGAACCATAGATTTACCGCCGTTTATTAATCGTCATAAATTTTAGCAATGTATGAAGCTAAGTCAAATCGGGTGTTTTTGACGGTTGGATTCTTATATGTTAAGCTTTCACATTATTTGAGAAGAATGCCCCGGTGCTTGCACCGGGATAAGGACTGTTGGTGTTGTATGACAATATTGTGGAGAGAAGCGCGCTTGTCGCGCTTCTCGTCAAAAAGTTTTGAAAGAGTGTGAGAGAACTTTTTCAAAAGGTTTCTCACATATTTTGATACCCCGTCCTCTTGCGGCGGGGTAGTTTATTTTTGAAAAGCGGCTGAAAAGCAGCGTTGCCGGGAGCGGGATGATTTACATTCAAAACGGGACACCTGATCTGCAAGCCGGTTCGGAAGTCGATAGCGCGGAGTTGGGAAAGCTTGAGCGCATTGACCGTGCCGCTACGCTTTTTCTTTACGAAAAAACGGCGAACCCGGTATTTGAATACGTCATGCCTGTTTTTTCGCTTGCGATGAATCGCGGATTTATACATATCGCGGGTGGAACATTGATGCTTATTCTTGGCGGGCCTCAAATAAGGAATGCCGGGATAACAATGCTGGCGGCATCAGGCGCGGCGGGGACTCTTGCCGAAATAGCGATAAAAAGGTTCTGGAAGAGAAAAAGGCCTTTCATGGTTGTGGAAAAAATCAAGCCCAAGGTGCCTTTCAGACGGCTTATGAGAAAACCGTCTTTTCCGTCGGGCCATTCCGCGGCGTATCTCGCTAGCGCGGTCTCGCTGTCTATTTGTTTCCCTTCCTGGGCCGGAGTTTTCATGACGGCGGGTGTGCTTGGAGCCTTTTCACGGATTTATAACGGAGTTCATTTTTTGTCCGATGTTCTCGCCGGATCGGCAATAGGAATATTTTTCGGGCTGCTTATAACCGGTCCCCTCATGGCTTTGCTTTCCTGATTGATTTTAAATTCTTAAATTAATAAAATTTACATTGAATGAATAAGTGAATATCAGTACCTTGTGTTTTAGAAGCAGGCTCCCGGCGCTGAGCACATTCCCTCCTGAAGTGTCCACAAGTGTACGTTTTTTGGAACAGGGCATCTATGAAAAAGATGTATTGCGTTTTTTTTATCCTTTTTTCGATTTTCTGCTGGTCTATAGCGATTTTGCTCATCAATAAGGATATGAGAGAAACTGTAGACGGTTATCATGATATGCAGAGAGGGGTTCTGAAATTTGCTGAGGGTCTGACAAACATTGGGAAAAGAATAGCCCCGGGAGGCACCTTCAAATACGCAGTCAACATGGCGGGAACCGAGAATTTTCGAAAGCTTGTCGCTGAAGAAATCGAGAGGGCAAAGGATGCAAATATTTTAAGTTATGGAAACGTGCTGTTGTTCGATGAGGATAACAGGCTGGTTTTTCATAACGGCAGGTTGCCTGATGAGTATCTTGGAATAACAGCCAGAGAGATATTTGATAAAAGGGATCCGAATGGACGGGGTGGTTTTGAAAAAGTTGTCGAAAGGATAGAAAACAAAAAAGCAGGCGAAGCCGAATTCAGATGGTCCGACGGCAAAGACGTAAAGATCGTGGCATGGCAGCCGATAGTTATAGATAAAAACATCACTTATATAATGTTGTTGTATGCTGACCGGGGCGATGTTTTCGGTGAGTTGAGATTTTATTACAGGACCTGGCTCACGATAATCGGGACATTTTTGTTCAATGTTATTATCGGAATAGTAGGGATTCTCTATGTAACAAAAATGGTGAAAATTGCAATTGAAGAAGAAAGGGTGAAACACAGGGTAATAGTAGGCCGGCTGGAAGAAAGGTTTAAACTGATATATGACACTGCCTGCGATTCGATAGCAGTGTTCGATATTGAAGGGAATGTGCTGGATGTCAACAGGAGCGGGCTTGACATACTGGGCATGGAAAAAGATGAGGTCACCGGAAGACATTACAGCGAATTTCTGGTGGAAGATAATCTGCAGGCTGATATAGAAGCATTCACGGGGATGGTGGAAAAAAACGAAAATGCTTTTTGTGAGACTTCTCTTAAATGCTCGGGTGGCAGGAAGGTTCCTGTAAGCATACATGCGATTGTGTTTGAGCATGGAGGCGAAAAGCTTGTGCAGGCGATTTTAAGGGATATCACGGAGAACCGTGTAAGAGAAGATCAGAGAATAAGTACCATAAAGCTGAATACTGAAATTGAACACCTGAGAAAACTGAACAGTTTGAAGACGAATTTTCTCTCGATGGTTTCCCATGAATTGAGAACGCCGCTTGCTGTTATCATTGGTAACGTGGAACTGATGTCCATAAGGAAGGAATACCCGGAAGATAGCAAACAGGCGAAAAGAATAACTACTGTATTGAGGCGTGGCTACGAACTGAAAAAGTTGATTGACGACCTGCTTTCGATGGCTTCGATTGAAGCCGGCAGGCTTGAACTACATCCTGTGCAGTTCGAAATAATAGAACTGCTGAATGATATTGAATCGATCAATGAGGATACGTTGACAGAAAAAAGCATCTCGTTTGATTCTAAATGCAGTACGGCAACGATGGTTGTTGTCGCGGATAAAAACAAGCTTCAGCAGGTTATCAATAACCTGGTTTCGAACTCCATCAAGTTTACTCCGGAAAAAGGCAAGATATCGATTTTTGCGAGGGATACCGGCGAAGAGATTATGTTCACGATTACAGACAACGGACCCGGGATTCCTAGAGAAGCAATCGGAAATGTTTTCGACAGGTTTTTCCAGGTGGATAATTCCATGACAAGGCTGAAAGGCGGATCTGGGATAGGATTGTCGATAGCAAAAGATATAGTCGAGCTTCATGGTGGCTGGATAAAAGTTGAGAATATTGATCCCTGCGGGCTGAAAGTTGTATTTTCGATAAAGAAAAATGTGGGATTCAGTGAAAGCTTGTCAGAAAAGGTTCAGCACGGGTCGGACTGCAAGAATGTTCTTCTTGTGGATGATGACCGGGAACGCTGGAAAAAGTTATCAGATGTGTTAAGCCGAAATAATTTCAGCGTAGGAAACATATCGGATTTTTTCATAAGGTCCGACGATGGAGAAAATGGAACACCGGATATAATAATTATTGATGGTTCAACAAAAAAGGATGAAAAGGCCCGGCTTTGCAGAACCTTCAAAATGGATGCAGAGACAAAAGATATTCCGATTCTGATGATAATTGATCAGGAGACCGGCATAAAATCAGCAAGAGAGGCGGGAGCATCGGACTATATTATCAGTCCGTTTGAATACAAGGATTTAGTAATCCGTCTCGATAAGATGATATTTAAAGCTGAACCTTGATGATGTATTATCAAATTATGGTGAAAAGGTGGTTGCTGAATGAAACCTGAGATCACGGATCCGATTGAGTATGCCAGGGTGGTTGTAGGCGGTGATCCTTATGCGAGTTATCTTGGGATAGAGATCGAAGAAGTGCGGGAAGCTTATGCGAGGGTGTCGCTGAAAGTTAAGCCCGAGTATATGAATGCCGTGGACAGGGCGCATGGCGGGGCGGTTTATATGCTGCTGGATCAGGCGCTTGCCGTTGCGGCGAATTCGCGGGGCATCCCGGCTTTCACGATGAGTATAACTGTGAATTATCATTCAGGCGCGCCGGGCGGAACCACGGTTGTGGCGGAGGCGAAGCCGGTGGATTTGAAACGGAAGATCAGCGTGTGGGAAGTCGAGGCGCGGACCAGGGAAGACGGGAAGCTGATAGCCTCGGCGGTCGCGACAGCGTATCATCAGGGTTGATGTCCGGAAATCTTCTGATTGCCGAAAGATTTTCATGTATATATAATTGATACATGGAACCGAAAAACAATAACTGCGGCTGTGATTCAGTATCAACAATCTGGGGTGCGGCGGACAACCTGCCGGACCGCGTGAAAAAGCTCCGAGAGGAGTATTTTTCTTTTAATACCCGTGAACATTTCAGAAATGAAGCGACGGCGTTCTCGACCGGCGAGCCATGGGACAGCGTGTGGAGTTCGAGCAACTGGGGCATAAACCCCGAGATTTATACGTTCTTCACTGCCATAGAAGACTCTCTGCTTGCCGGCGCGAAGATTGTGAAGATGCCGGGCGAGTTCTGGAATGAACCGTTGCCCGTGAGACGTGCGAGGTTTTTTTCACAGGTGATTCAGAAGCATCTGCCGGTGCAGATACTCGACGGCGAGATGATAGTGGGCGCCCAGTTCAATACCGCGCTGTCGAAAACCCGGACACAAAAAGAGGAGCGAAGGTTCAAAAAGCTTCAGGACGAATGGTTCGAGAAAGCGAAAGTTCACAATGAGCTCGGGGTGGGCAACAGCGGGGCGGTTCCCGGTCACCTGATCCCGAATTACAAAAAGGCGCTGGAACTGGGATTCAAGGGCCTGAGCGGGTTGATACGCGAGGAGATGAAGGGGCGCAACTCCGCGCGGAAGAGGGATCAGCTTCGCGCGATGCTGGAGTGCTGCGAGGCTGTGCAGGGTTTCGCCGAGCGGTATGCAGTTGAGGCGGAGAAGCTTGCGGGCGGCGAAAAGGACCCGTCGAGGCGGATCGAGCTTCTCGAAATAGCGAGGATATGCCGGAAGGTGCCGTGGAACCCGCCGGACACGTTTCACGAGGCGTTGCAGGCGCTGTGGTTTACGCACATGCTGGTCATGGCCGCCGAGTCATATCCCGGCCCGGGCGTATCTTATGGCAGGATAGATCAGTATCTTTATAAATATTATGAGAAAAGCCTCTCGCAGGGCATGACGCGCGGGCAGGCCGAAGAGTTGCTGATGTGCTACTGGATCAAGGGCAATTACGCCTACGATTACATTGGCAGGATCGGCAATAACCAGGGGATCAATTCCGGGTTCGGGCAGCTTGTCACGCTCGGCGGCTGCGGGCCTGAAGGCCGTGACATGACCAACGATCTCACGTACCTGATGCTCGATGTTATCGAAAGCATGAACATGCTCGAGCCGAAGCCGAACGTGAGGATACACAGGAACACGCCGCCCGAACTGATGAAGCGGGTCTGCGATATGCTCGCAAAGGCGCAGGGTGCGCCGTTCCTGCTGAATTTCGACGAGGCGTCGATGCGCGGGCTTGTCTGGCAGGGCGTCGATGAAAAAGACGTGTGGGATTACGCGCCGGTGGGTTGCCTTGAAAACACAATGCAGGGCAACGACCGTTCGGGCACGGTTGACGTCAACCTGAACCTGGCGAAGGCTGTCGAACTTGCGCTTAACGAGGGCAGGGACGTCGCGACCGGCAGGCAGCTCGGGCCAAGGACCGGGAAGCCGGGTGGTTTCGACACTTTCGAGAAATTCTACACGGCGTTCAACAGGCAGCTCGACGCGCTTCTGGATGATATCGTGGGAACAGTCGAGATAGCAGACACCGCGCGGGCGAAGTATGAGCCCGTGCCTTATCTTTCCGTGCTTGTAGACGGCTGCATGGAGAGCGGGCGCGATGTGACGGCGGGCGGGCCGGTCAACAGTTACATAACGGTCGAGGGGATCGCGTTCGCCACGGCGGTCGATTCGGTCGCGGCTGTTAAGAAGCTGGTGTATGAAGATAAAAGAATATCGATGGCGGAGCTGGTGGAAGCGCTGAAATCGAATTTCGAGGGTCATGAAAAGACGAGGCAGATGCTGCTGCACAGGGCCCCGAAATACGGCACCGACAACGATGTGGCGGACGGGCTGGCGAAGGAAATCAACACGAGATGGACGGGCCGCGCGTTCAGGCGGAAGACCGGCGTTACGGGTCGCCGTTTCAGGGGCGGGTATCTCTCGTGGAATTACTGGATATCGTACGCGCCGAGCACGGCAGCGACGCCCGACGGACGGACGCGCGGCACTTTTCTCTCGAACGGGATAGGGCCGGTCAACGGCATGGATATCAAGGGGCCGACTGCGAACATACGGTCAGTCGGAAAGGCCGGGCTGGAGACGGCACCGAACGGCGCGTCGCACACGGTTAGTCTGAGCCCGTCCCTGCTGCGTGATCCCGAGCATATCGATAAACTAGCGGCGATGCTGCGCGGGTACTGTGAGCAGGGCGGAACAGCGCTTCAGATAAATATTCTCGACCCGGAAACTCTCAGGCAGGCCCAGAAGAACCCTGAAGAATACAGGAACCTGCTGGTCAGGGTGACGGGATACAACGCATATTTTGTTAATCTCGGCAGAGAGATACAGGATGAAATTATCGCGCGCGAGGCGGGCACGATTTGATGCGCCCGGGGCATGAATGATAGATAAAGCAGTAATATTCAACGTTCAGAGGTTCAGCACTGAAGACGGGCCGGGGATAAGGACCACCGTGTTTTTCAAGGGCTGCCCGCTGAAATGCACTTGGTGCCATAACCCGGAGGGGATAGCGCGGAAGCCGCAGTTGATGTGGTACGACGTTCGGTGCATAGGGTGCGGCGATTGCGTCGTGACATGCAGGCATGGCGCGTTGAGCGCCGGTGAAAGCGGCATAAGCATCGACAGGGAAAAATGCGAGGCATGCGGGGCCTGCGCGGATGTCTGCCCGGCGGGCGCGCTCGATCTCATCGGCAGAACCTGGTCGCTCGAAGAGTTGATGGATGAAGTTTCGAGGGACGCTTCCTTTTATAAAACGTCCGGCGGCGGGGTAACGCTTTCCGGCGGCGAGGTGCTGTTGCAGCATGAATTTGCGATGAACTTCATGAAAGAGTGCAGAAAGGCCGGTCTGCATATTGCGCTCGATACGTCCGGCTATGTGTCGGGCGGCATTTTCGAGGAAGCTATCGGTCTGGCCGATATTATTCTCGTTGATTTGAAGCACTTCGATGCGGAAAAGCATCTCGAATACACGGGCGTTCCTCTGGAGCCGATCCTCAAGAGCGCTAAAATGACGGCTGACGCCGGCAGGCCGGTCTGGGTGCGAACCCCGGTGATTCCGGGCGCGACAGATTCGGACGACAATATCAGGGCGATATCGAGATTCATCGCCGGCGAGCTGCCCAACTGCGAGCGGTATGATATATTGCCGTACAGCAATCTGTGCATATCGAAATACGAGCGGCTCGGCATGGAGTTTATTCACGCTGACACGCCGCTTGTGACGCAGCAGAGAATGGAAGAGCTCAAAGCCGTTGCGGAATCCGAGGGCGTGGTAAACGTAGTGATTCAGGGCCTGACGGTCAGGGGCGTTTAATTGGAAGTATCCCCCGGTGCTTGCACCGGGGTAAGGACTGCCTGTGTTGTATGGCGATATTATGAAGAGAAGCGCGCTTGTCGCGCTTCTTGTCGAGAAGTTTTGAAAGAGTGTGAGAGAACTTTTTCAAAAGGTCTCTCACGCATTTAGATATCCCGTCCGCTTGCGGCGGGGCCAGTTCATTAAAGATTAGAGGGGTTCAAATGGATTGTTCGATGATGGACGAAAAGCTGATCAGTTCGAGTCTGGATATATACACGCCGAAATTTCTTGCGACCGCGGACCGCGATGGTGTGCCGAATGTGGTGCCGGTTATTTCCATCGAGGCATGGGATGCCGGGACCCTGATTTTCGGTGAGTTGATGATCCTGAAAACAAAAAAGAACCTCGAAGAGAACCCGCGCGTGGGTATCGCGGTGATCACGAAAGAACTCAATAGCTGGGTTTTGAAGGGCGAGTTCGAAGGGTTCGAGCGGACCGGCGAAAAGTATGACCGCATCGGCATGCGCGACATGTACAGATATAACGCTTACACGGGGCTGCGGAATGTTGGAACGATCAGGGTTACGCAGTCGAAAAGAGTGAAGGGCATGCTGTCGCCCGCGAGGGTTGTCGAGACCGGCACGGGCGCGATTTCATCGAACAGGGTGAAATTCGGGCATACCGGCCCGATGCCGCCGCAGGTGACCGAAAAATTTTCAAGACTGAACGCAGCTAAGGTGATTTCCTATGTCGATTCCGACGGGCACCCGGTGGCGGTTCCGGCGGTTTCGCTTTTCCCGGTGAGCCATGGCGAACTGCTTGTGGGCAGGGGCGCTCTGAAGGATCTGGAGGGCAGGCTGCCGGAGCTCCCCATGCGTGTTGCGGCGTCTGTGATCACGGATGACCCGGTTGCTTACCAGATCAAGGGCACGCTCAAAGGTTATGAAAGAAAGGGTGCGGCGAAATTCGCCCGTCTGATCGTGGATGAGGTTTACAGCGCATCGCCGCCGGTTCCGGGCGAGCGCATTGACCGCGTACTACTTAGTTAGAATAGTATCTTATCAACATTCTTATACATTAACAGATTATACATTCATTATTCTTATTGCTATAATGATTCTATGGAGTATCCTGATGTATTGCTCATTGTCCCGCCGTTCGATTTCACGATAATAAACAGCGATAAAAGTCGTGGCACGAAGCAGGCCGGGTATTACCTGTACTACCCGCCGCTCGGGTTGTGCTCGATCGCCGCAGTGCTGGAAAAAGCAGGCTACAGTGCGGCGATTCTCGACGGGATGGTCGATGCGGCTTCCGAACGGCAGATGCTCGATATGGTTCTCCCCATGAAACCGAAAATCGTGGGTTTCAACGTGACCACGCCCGCGCTGCCCGTTATATGGAGAATGATAAAAGCGGTGAAGGAGCGCCTCGGCGTGCCTGTGATAGTTGGCGGCGCGCATATATCATGCGACCCTGAGATTATCAGGGAGATAGGCGCCGACTTCGGTGTTGTCGGTGATGGAGAGACGCCGATGGTCAGAATCGCGGATCACCTGCTGAAAGGCGTTCCGCTGGACCCGCAGGAGCCGGGTATAATCACTCCCGATGCGCCGGTTCCGGTTTCTCCGGCGTTTGCCGATCTGAGCTCTCTGCCGGTTCCTGCGCGGAACAAGCTTCGCAACCCGCGCGCTTATTTCAATCCCTTTGTCAATAAACCAACTACCACGCTGCTGTCGGCGCGGGGCTGCCCGTTCATGTGTACGTTTTGCTGCCGCACCGTGTCGATGGGGGATTACAGACCGCTCGATCTGGAGGTCGTGCTTGACGAGATGGCGCAGGTGGAGTCCGAGGGCATCGGGTTTGTGTCGCTGATCGATGAAACATTTACTTATGACAGGGAGCGGGCCATAGCGCTCGCGAGGGGGATGCGCGGGCGGGGGTTCAGGTTCAGGTGGTCGTGCCAGACGCGGGCAGAGCTGGCGGACGAGGAGGCTTTGAGGGAGTTCAGGGCGGCGGGGTGCATCAATGTTTCATTCGGTGTCGAGGCCGGGGATGATTCCGAGAGAAACAGGCTGGATAAGAAGATAAAAAACAGCGATTATGAGCGGGCTTTCGATGCCTGCAGGAGAACGGGCATAACAATAAATGCGTTCATGATGATCGGCGCGCCGGAAGAGACTCCGGAGAATATTATCAAAACAATCGAGTTGCCGCTTCAACTCGAGCCGGATTACGCGGTGTTCAACGTCGGCACGCTTTTCCCCGGCTCGAGAGAGTATCACAACAGGCTGGCGGACGGCTCGATTCAGCGTGAGATATGGAACAGCTATATGAAAGGCGAAGCGGACCTGCCGGTGCTGTCGAAAACGCTGGATATATCGGAGCTTTCGGAATATCTCAGGAAGGGCTACTCGAAGTTTTATATGAGGCCGCGTTACATCTGGAAAAAGCTTATCTCGATCAGGTCCGCGCGCGAGGTTCTGGTGCTCGCGAGGCAGGCGAGAACCGTGGTTACGGATTATGTCATATCGTGATGACAGACAAAAAAACATAATTTCGGCGGCTGTCTTTTTCTTCGGCCTCGTGCTTTACATCGGCACCACGCTGCCGGATGTGGGCTGGGGGGACAGCGCGGATTTTGTGCTGTGCGCCCATTTTCTCGGGGTCGCCCATCCGACCGGTTATCCGGTGGTGACGCTTCTCGGCAAGCTGCTGACGCTGATCCCCGTCGGCACTCTCGCGTTCAGGGTAGGGCTGATAAGCGCGTTTGTGTGCGCGCTGCTGCTCGGCGTTTTTTTCCGGCTCGCGTGCGAATCGGGCAGGAGCGTTCTGCTCGGTTTATATGCGACATTTGTGCTCGCCTCTTCTACTTTTTTATGGAAACAAGCCGTCACGCTTGAGGTTTACACGCTGAACCTTTTCTTTTGCACGTTGCTACTGCTGCTTATGCTTCCGGGGTCCCGCAGGTTCGCGTCGCTGATAGCATTTTTTCTTGTCGGAGCGCTCGGGCTCGGCAATCATGGCACGCTTGTTTTCCCCGCGCTGATGATCGGTGTGATCGGGCTCGTGATCGAGCGCAGGCGTTTCGGGCAGGCGTTTGTCACGGGCGGTTTCATGATAATGATCGGGCTGGCGGCGTACCTGTCGTTGCCGTTGTTTTCGGCGCGGACCGATCTTCTGGACTGGAACAGGACGGAACTCGCGGCTAATTTTCCGATGCTGTTGAGCGGGCTGGACTTCTGGGTGATCGGCGAGTACAAAATCCCGGTCATGTGGGAAACTACAAAGCAACTCGCGTATTCCGTGGCGGCGCAGACGTCTCTGCCGTGGTTGTTGGGTTTCTTTGCGGCGTTTTTTGTGCGCGGTGTCGACCGGCTTCAGAAGTGGATGCTGTTTGGCGTGCTGGTGCTTACGGCGTTTTTCCCGATCATGTATCCGACTCATGAAAAAGAGGCGTTTTTCCTTATAGCATTTTCGGTGTTTCTTCTGATCGGTGTTCTGGGGCTGTCCGCGCTGGTGCGGAAGTTTCCCGGTGTGGCGGGGAAAAAATGGGTGCATATAGCAGTTGTGGCGCTGATTATCATTCATTCGGGCTGGTTGCTTAATAGAAACAGCAATATCGCCGCCGCAGGGGATGATACGGCGAGGGTTTACACGGAAATGCTTTTGAAGACCGCGCGTCGCGATGCCGTGATATTTCTCGACCATGTGGCCGACGATACCATAGCGCCGCCTCTCTATTACCAGATGGGGCTGGGTCGGCGGCAGGATGTGTTCCTGTTTCACAGGCTTTACCTCGCTTTCCCGTGGTACAGGGATTACATGAGGGACCGCGCGGCGGAGCAGGGCCACGGAATAGTGATTCCCGACGTGGACATGGAAGCGGAGAAAAACAAAAATTACAGGATTACCGCTGAAGAATACGCCCGGCTGAAGTCGGGTAAAACAATGAACACGGTTGCGATAGATATCCAGACAAAAAAGATATGGGAAGCCAACATGTCGCGTTTTCCGATGTATATAAACACAACGTCGAGGTTCAGGCATTCCGTGCTGAGCGAGGATGTGCCGTTTGAGCCTTCGGGATTCATGTTTGCGTTGAACGGGAAGCATAAGGAGAAAGAGGTTTCGCCGCCGGCGCCGGCGCCGGGGATTTTCAACGCGCTGGTAGCAGACCATTATATACAGATGGGGTTCTGGTATGATGCCCTTGGGAGATATGACCGGGTTGTTTCATCTTTCGAAAGTGCTTTAGAATATCATGAGAAGGGACCCGTTTACTGCGCGCTGGCGGAGGCCTGTGCCGCGAACGACGATCTCGAACGCAGCAGGTTTTACAGGGAGCGCTGCAACGAGTCGAGGCTGCAAAAATATGATCTTTTTTAATCCTGATTGTTACGAGGGTTACCGGTTTCCATCGATTGGAATGCTGTATATAGCGGCTTTGCTGAAGCGCAAAGGTCACAGCGTGGAATACATCGACGCGAATTATCACCCGGACTGGCGCGAGCGACTCGACCGTGCGCAGCGCGATCACGACTGGATCGGCCTGACGGCCAATGCGCTATCCATAGGGCCTTCGATGACGGTCAGTGAGCTTATTCGCGAAAAATATCCCGATAAAAAAATTATCATGGGCGGGCCGTACCCTTCAATAATGTATGACGAGCTGATGCCGGAGTATGCCGACGCCTGCGCGGTGGGGGAGTCGGAATACACGGTGCTGGAGATGGCCGAAGGGATTCCTCTGGATAAAATCGAAGGGCTCGCGTTCATGGACGGCGGCGAGTTGCGGTTCAATGGCAGGCGGCCCCTGATAGAAGATATAGATGCTTTGCCGTTCCCCGCATGGGAAATGGGAGATGTTAGCAAATACAGGCTCGAACATACCAAGTACAATCCGGTTCTTCCGATAATTTCCAGCAGGGGATGCCCGTACAATTGCATTTTCTGCGCATCGGATGTGATTTTTCGCAACCGGATTCGCTATCGCAGCGCGGACAGCGTGCTGGAAGAAATGGACGAATTGATATACAGGCACGGCGCGCGGGAAATCCATTTCTGGGATGACAACTTCACGCTCAGGCGCAAGCGCACGATGCAGATTTGCGAGGGGATTATAAAGAGGGGCTATAAAAACATCAGCATAATGATCCCTTCGGGAATCAAGCCGGATGTCGGCGATTACGAGCTTTTCAGCACAATGAAGAAAGCCGGTTTCTATTCCATCTGCATAGCCGTTGAGTCGTATAACCAGGATATCATGAACAAGCTCGGCAAAAAGGTGAAAGTCGATCGTGTCCGGGACGTTATAGCCGCGGCGAGAAAAGCCGGTATACTCATGAACGGTTTTTTCATGCTCGGGCTGCCTTATGACACGGAAGAGACGATGAGGCGGAATATAGAACATGCGTGTTCGCTCCCGCTGCACCAGGCCATGTTTTTTATAACGATTCCCCTGCCGGGCACTGATCTTTATGATATCGCGAGAGAAAAGGGGCGGATGCTGTATCATAACAATAAGAACCTGTACGAGCAGGGTTTTTTTCTAGGCAGGGCGGCGTATGAAATGCCGGGACAGTTCGATGCGGAAACGCTCGAAAAAATGTTCAGGCTTGCTAACAGAAAATTCTATTACAGGCCGGCGACTCTTCTGACGTTGCTTTTGAAAAGGATTCACACCCCGATGCATCTTGTGTATCTTTTCAGGAAGTTTCTCAGGGTGGTGTTCAGGGGAAGGCAGTTCTGATTACGAAACGGAGGGTATTCAACTGAAAGCAAGAAATCTTATAGCGATAGCGCTTTTCATGCTTGTGTTCGGGTATCTTCTGTATTGCGCGGTACCGACGCTGTACTGGGGCGACAGCGCGGAGATGGCTTCCGTTTCGTGTGATATGGGGGTGGCGCATTCTCCCGGTTATCCGTTTTACACTCAACTGACGCGGCTGTTTTCCGGGCTGCCTTTTGACAGTATGCCTTTCGGTGTCAACCTGTTGAGCGCATTTCTCGGATCGCTCGCGGTCGTTTTTATTTACTGGACGATTCTGGAGCTTACCGGTTCCCTGTTCGCAGCGCTTGTCGCCGCGTTCGGGGTGGTGGGTTGCAGGGCCTTTGTTTTTCACAGCCTTTTCGCAGAGGTGTACCCGTTACACCTGTTCCTGTTTTCCGCCGTGATGTTCCTGCTTGCGCGGCAGGCGCGCAACGGGGGCGGCAGAGAAATAATATTTGCGCTTTTACTGCTGTTTGCCGGGACAACGCACCATCTGCTGATGGTTTTCGTGTTCGGCGCGGTTTTGTTATACCTTGTGCTTTTGCCAGGCCACAGGTGGAGGGTGGTCGCGGGGCCGCTGGTGTTGCTGCTCGGCGCGGCTATGATAAATCTTTTCATGTCGTTCAACGCGATGCCGCTCTTGACCCGGACCGGATTCTGGGTGCTTGTGGCAATTGCCGTTGTTTATGTTTTGTACCTTGTGGTTCTCGGCATAAAGACAAAGGGGCTGCTGTCCGGGCTTACGGCGGCGCTGCTCGCGCTGCTGATGCTGGCTGTTGCTACGCTTCTTTACGCTTATCTGCCGGCGGCATCGGCGAGGGGTCCGATCGCCAACTGGTGGAGTCCTGAAAATCCGGTTAATTTCCTGAAGCTTCTCATGCTGCAGGGATACGAGTCAACGGTTCCGGCCAACCGGGTGGAATTATTGCAGCGGCTGGATCTGATAAGTTTTCCCCGGCAGGTTTCCTATTTAATGATGGGGCTTGCGGTGCCCGGCATGATCTTCATGTTCAGGAAGAACTGGAGATACGCGCTGATGCTTTTAACGATCGGCGCGGGAACGCTCGCCGGGTCGCTTTTCGTCACGCATGGCAAGCCCGAGGCGCTCAGGACTCCTGTGTATCTTTCAATAATCATGTTTTCGGGCATAGGAGCCGCCGCGCTGCCGTCATGGAGATTTTTCAGGGGTGCGAAATGGCGCAGGGCGCCGGCCTGCGTGGTGGTGGCCGGAATAATCGTTGTGACTTTTCTGAATCTTCAGGACAGCGACTGGAGGTTCATGAACAGGAGCAACGGGGCTTACCAGATGGGCCGTAGAATTCTCGATGATGTGCGCTCCAACAGCTTTCTCTTTATCGGCACACAGTCTCCGAGCATAATGGGATATTTCACGGCGTGCGAATATGATGAACTGAGAAGAAAAGAGATTGTAATAGTGCCGGTTTCTTTCCTGCCTTTCGAATGGGAATTGAACCAGTTGAGAAAGCAGTATCCCGGCATTGTTTTTCCCTCATATGATGAGCTTAAGGGTAAAAAGCCGATATTCAGGGTGGACGACCCGGCGAGGGTGAGATACGCCGTGCGGCTCATCGAGGCGAATCCCGGAAAAGCGATTTATTCGGATTTCCTGTTCCTGAACAAAGATGCCGGTTACGTGACGGTTCCGAGCGGAACTGTTTACAGGGTTCTCGATTATGAAACGCCACAGCAGAGCATAGATGAATTTATAAGCAGGGACAGGCAGCCTGAATGGATGGGCATATCACCGAAGGATGAATTGAGCGGGAGAAACCTCGCCTCGATTCATAACGAGCGGGGAAAGATATATCTTGAGTTCGGTTATGAAACGGGCAAAGAAGAATATATGCGGAAAGCGCTGGATGAGTTTAACCGGGCGCTCGAGTTCGATGACAAATTCGCGAGCGCGATGTCGAACAAGGGCCAGTGCCTCATTTATTATCAGCAGCCTGAAAGAGGTATTGAGATGATGAATGACGCGATAAGGCTCGATCCTTCCAATCCCGTGATATATGAGACGCTGGCGACTATGAAGTTCAGGCAGCAGAGGCCGTCTTCGGTTCAGGAAGCTATAGCATTGTGGAAAGTTTCATACGCGCTCGACCCGCACAATGCGCGCGCGCTGAACAATATCGGAAGCGCGCTGGTGGGTATCCAGGCCAGAGACGAGGCGATTGCTTATTATCGAATGGCGGCGGAAGTCGATCCCGGGTACATATCATCCTATATAAATATGTCGCGGGTTTACAACCAGATGGGGATATGCTCGCTTGCGGTTGAAGCGCTTGAGCTGGCGCGCGACAGGAACCCCGACGATATAGGCACGTGGTCGGAACTCGCCCAGCAGTACCATGACTGCAACATGAAGCACCTGTACGCGGAAGTGGTGCAGGAAATGGTAGAGAGGTTCCCTCATAACGAGGGATTTTATTACACGGTCGCGATTATTTTCCGGAACGTCGGGCAGTTCAACAACCTGGCCAGAGCTGTCGAGGAATTGATGAAGCTCGATCCTGAGTTCCCGATCCAGAACATATTCACCCCGCGCCAGGCGTGCGACATGAAGGCGATCGAAGCAATCAGCGAAACAATTAAAAGAATGCCGGAGCAGAAACAGCTTTATCTGACGAAAACAATTCTCTACGGACACTGCGATATGTTTGAAGAGGGGCAGAAAGTTGTGGAGGAGGCGATAAAGAAGTTCCCCGATGTAAAGGAATTCAGGGATTTGCTCGAAAAACTGAAAACGCCTCTTGAAATGCCCGAGAATTTTTCGGTTTATGATATGGTAATTCCGCCCGGGGATCAGGACTCCGGTGAAGAGCAGAACAAGCAGTAGCGCGGTGCTGGCTTTATTGACAATTAATATGAATAAACATAAACTCGGTTATCTGCGGGCGCAGTTCTGTAATGTTTGTCCCGCAGTGTTGTGCGAGGTGTGCTATTGGGAAATATTACCAATCTGAAATGCAAGGAATGCGGGAGGACTTTCGATCCCGGGGCGGTAAGCGTCTGCGAGTACTGTTTCGGGCCGCTGGAGGTCGATTACAACTACGAGCGAATCGCGAAGCTGGTGACGAAAAAGAAGATACGAAAAGGGCCGGCTTCGATCTGGAGGTATGCTGAATTTCTTCCTCTGGACAGTAACGGGTATGTTGATCTGTCGCCGGGATTCACGCCGCTGTTGAAGGCGGAGAGGCTTGGCGCTGAACTCGGAATAAAGAATTTGTATATAAAAAATGATGCCGTCAACCCGACTTTTTCGGTGAAGGACAGAATGGTGGCTGTTGCGGCGAGCAGGGCGCTTGAGCTCGGGTTCAATGTGTTTGCCTGCGCGTCCACGGGGAACCTTGCGAATTCTGTCGCGGCGCATGCGGCGTGCGCGGGGATCAAGAGCTATATTTTAATTCCTCACGATGCCGAGCAGATCACGATGACGGCCACAAACATATGCGCCCCGGTGATGATCGCGGTGAGGGGAACTACAGCGAAAATCAATTCTCTCTGCAACGAGATTATCGCGAGGGAGCCATGGGCGTTTTTGAACATCAATTTAAGGGCGTTTTACACCGAGGGTGCAAAAACAATTGCCTACGAAATAGCGGAGCAGCTTGACTGGCAGGCGCCGAACCATGTCGTGATGCCGGTCGCTTCGGGTTCAATGCTCACAAAAACCCATAAGGGATTCGGTGAACTGGTTCTGACGAAGCTGCTGCGATCCGGCAGGGTGAAAATGCACGGCGTACAGGCGGAAGGCTGCGCACCGGTGGTAAACGCTTTCAAAAAGGGGTCGGATCTCGTCCAGCCGGTGAGCCCCTCGACAATTGCGAAATCTCTTTCCATAGGGAATCCTGCGGATGGGATTTATGCCCTGAGAACGATCAGGGAGTCCGGTGGAACAGCGTCTGCGGTTTCCGACAACGAGATGGTGGAAGGAATGAAAATTCTCGCCCGGACCGAAGGGGTGTTCGCGGAGCCGGCGGGCGGCGCGGTGATTATGGCGCTTAAAAAAATGGCGCGGGACAGGGTTTTCAAAACATCGGACACCGTGGTTGGAGTGGTGACGGGGTCGGGAATGAAAACGCCCGAGGTGATGCAGAACAAGATGAGTTCTCCACGGGTTATCGAGCCGCGTCTCAATGAGCTGGAGTCGTTTTTTGTTAGATTGAGAAGAGAGGAATATGTGCCCGGGGCGCCCGGATTACTCGATTAAAATAAATAGATTTTTCGTCGCATGAATGACGGATAAAATTTTTACAAATAAATTCTTGAAAATCGACTGGATTAATTGTTAATAATCATTTAAATATAAATAAGCCTTGAAGGCGGTCTTCAAACGAAGTCCCTTGATCGGGCGGGCTCAAGGATTGTTATTCCTGAGTTCATCAAGGAAAAAGCCTCAGAACAACAAATCAGATAAGATGACCGTGCATGAGCGACTGCGTGATTCGGTATTTCGCTCTGGCCATGGATCATGTAAAATAGGGTGTCGAGATTAAAATGATGCTTTTCGATGACAGGCTGACCCGGGGGTTGAGATGGTAAGAAAGAGACTTTTCATATCGATGGAAGCGGATCTTGTGAAGGAGCCGATACTTTATAATCTTGTGAAGGAACACGACCTGGTGCCGAGTGTCAGGCGTGCGGATGTGACACGCGAAGAGGCGTGGATAGTGCTGGAATTACAGGGCGGCTCCGAGGAGCATGTCCAGGAAGGTATAGATTATCTCACCGGGCTCGGGGCGGCTGTGAAGTCGCTGCAGGGCGATGTTCTGGAAAGTTGAATCGCCCGCCCTGAATTAATTACAAGGACAAGGATCGTGAGGTGAAAAGATGGCGGAAACAATGAAGGCGGCAGTATTTGAAGGCGAAGGCAAAATAACGCTGAAGGAAGTTCCGATTCCGCAGATCGAAAAGGATACGGATGTGAAGCTCAAGATCGAGGCTGCGAGCATCTGTGGAACTGATTGCCAGATTTTGAATGTGCCTCCCGGGCATCCTGCAACACCGGGGGCCATACTGGGCCATGAATATCTTGGTGAAGTGATGGAGGTCGGGAGCGCGGTATCGCATCTCAAGCCCGGCGACAGGGTAGTAGTTGACCCGAATATTACCTGCGGGCTCTGTCCGTATTGCAGAATCGGCATGCCCAACATGTGCGAGAACATGACGACGCTCGGAATCTTTATCGACGGCGGTTTTGCGGAATACAATGTCGCGCCCGCGAAGGCGCTTCATAAGATTTCAAAAGAGCTGCCGATGGAGCTGGCGATTTTTGCCGAGCCTCTTTCCTGCGTTGTAAACGGGGTGAACAAGGTACGGCTTCTGCCCGGTGAGACGGCTGTGGTTCTGGGCGCGGGGCCGATCGGGCTGTATTACACCGCGTTGCTTAAACTCAACGGCGCCGGCAAGGTCATCGTTTCCGAGGTAAACCCGAAAAGGGCGGCGATGGCTAAAGAGATGGGCGCGGATTTTGTGATCAATCCCGAGAAAGAGATTCTTAAAGATGAGGTAATAAATATCACCGGCGTAGGCGCGGATCTTGCGGTCGATGCGGTAGGCTGCCTGATGAACGACGGGATTGAAGTTTTGAGGCGCGGTGGAAGACTGCTGTTGTTCGGAATGAACAGTAACGCATGTTGCAGTTGCACGCAGTACGACATAACAAGGCGCGAGATTTCCGTTATAGGAACATTTATTTCGAATCATTCTTTCCCGGCGGTTATCAAGCTTATGGAAAGCGGCAAGCTTGCCCTCGAGAAACTGGTCACGCATAAGTTCAAGCTGGAAGACGTGGTTGAAGCGATAGATGTTATGAGGAAAGGCGAAGGCATCGAGGTAATTGTCACTCCGTAATAGTTAATGTTTCAAAATTTATATTACTGAATACAAGGGGGGTAGTATGGCAAAGAAAGCGGTATCAAAAACAGCTAAGAAAAAAACGGCAAAGAAATCGCCGGCAATGAAGAAGGAAAAGGGAACACCCAAAAAACACAAATGGCAGTTGCCGCCGGACGGCGGATTGATGGAGAGCAACGAGGAAGTATATTTCCAGAACATGCCATGGCACAAGATCGAGAAGAGGCTCAAAAAGAACGACCTGATTATACTTCCGATCGGAAGCACGGAGGCGCATGGTCCCAACGCCAATCCAGGCGAGGATACTTTCCTTGTAACACGAATGGCCGAACAGGTTGCAAAAGTGACCGGATGCACGGTTGCGCAGCCGCTGTGGTATGGCTCTCATCCGTACCATCACATGGGCATGCCCGGCACGGTTCTGGTGCCGGAAGAGTATTTCATTGGAATGCTCAAATCCATGATGGCGGGATTCTGGAACGCAGGTTTCAGAAAACAGATCCTGCTTAACGGACACGGACAGGAATATGTTATTCCGACCGCGATCCATCAGTTCGCAAAGCATTTCCAGATACCGGGCGTGTTTATCAACCTGAACTGGTACCATGCTGTTCCTCAGGCTTTCAAAAGAAAAGTGGACGGCGGAAATTACGAGACTGATTTCATCCATGCGGACGAGGTTGAGACTTCATGGTCTCTCGCGCTTTTCCCGGAATTCATAGACCAGAAAGCGGCGGTTGATACTGTCCCCAAAGGATTCCTTCCCGACGGACATATCGACAAAGCCGGGAACCTGTTGCACAGGCCGGTTGCATGGTATGGACAGGTAGGTTGCGGCCCTGTTGAAATTTCTGCATATCCCGAAGGATGCGTTGGCAAGTCCACGCTCGGCGATGCTGAAAAAGCAAAAGACGGAGTAGGCGATCTTCTGGACTATATGGTTCAGCTTGTTGATGATATCATGGACGTTTTCCCGGCAGGAAAGCTCCCGCCGGCTGATCAGTTGAGCGAAAGGCCGAAGGAACAGATTGACGCGCTTCTCAAGAAGCCCCTTACAAAGGGATGGAAGTCGATATATTCTCTTGGTTATCCGTTCTGATAATTATTTTTATGGAAATAGAAAAGCCCCCGTTTCAAGCGGGGGCTTTTTTTATGGCCTGTTTAACTTTTCTTTGTTTTATTCGGCTTCAGCCGGAACCGGCGGGGCGGGAGGAAGTCCGGGGACTTCCGGCGCTTTTTCTTCGCCGACCTTGTAAAAGAGTTCTTTGTAAAGTTTCAGGTTGTATTGCTCTTTGAGTCCTATAACGCTGTTTTCCAGAACTTCCATTCGTTTCTGATCGAGCAGTTTTGTCCTGATTGATTCTTTAACTTCATCGAAAGGAGTGGTTTCGACATCGGACCTTTTGTCCACGAGCAGAATGTGCCATCCGAATCTCGTTTTGAAAGGTTCGCTGACTTTGCCGACTTCCATGGAGAACGCCTGCTTCTCGAATTCGGGAGCCATTTCGCCGCGCCCGAATGTGCCGAGGTCTCCTCCGTTGGAGCCGCTCGGGCATTTGGATTTTTCTTTTGCGATATCCGCGAATTTTTCAGGGCTGTCTTTAAGGGCCGCATAAATTTCGTTAGCTTCTTCTTCGGTGTCAACGAGGATGTGGCTCGCTTTTACCTGGCCCTCGCTGAACTCAGACAGGTTGGTGTCGTAATACTGTTTGAGCTCTTCATCGGTAACCTGAACCTCGTCTGCTTTTGGAACAATCTTGTTCTGGTAGTAGTGGGAAGCAAGTATTCCGTTCATGTTGATATTCAGGAGTGACTGAACCGCCGGGTCGTCTTTCATGCCTTCGTTCTGGGCAACTTTTGCCAGAAGCGCAGACTCTACAACCTGCCGCAGGAAATTCTCTTTGTCCGCGGGGCTGAGCAGTCTCTGTTTCTGAGAGGGACTCAATGTATCGAGAAAGACATTGATTTCTTCCGCTGTTACGAACCCGCCGTCGAATTCCGCTATTATAGTTCCGCCTTCAGGTTTTTGCGCTTCTCCGGCGCCTTCGGTTTTGGTTCCCTGGTTCGAGCAACCGAGGGCAAGCATAGCCATGATTGCTACTGTTGAAAAAATGGTAATTGCACGCTTATACATGAGGGTAGTCCTCCAATTGGATTTTGCGAGAAAATTGGCAGTAATTTTCAGTTGAGCTGGGTCAACCTTTCCATGGGGCTGATAATATTAGTGATCTTGATGCCGAAGTTCTCATCGACGACAACTACTTCTCCTCTTGCAACAAGTTTGCCGTTTACAAGAACATTTATCGGCTCGCCGGCGAGGCGGTTGAGTTCGACAACAGAACCGGGTCCCAGGTCAAGCACTTTTTGAATAGCCATTTCAGATCTGCCGAGTTCGACAACGACTTCGAGCGGCACATCCAGAAGAGCCTCAATGTTTTTGGACTGAAAATCGCCCATATCGATGGAACTCTCGCTCCCTGCAGGAGCTTTTGCAGGCTCTGCCGTGTCTTCAGGGATATCATCGACAGATGCATCGTCAGCAGGTGTTTCATCCAGCATTGAAGCAAGATCGTCTCCGCCGAAATCCATATCCATATCCGTGTCTGCCGCTGCTTCCACCGGTTCTGCAGATACATCACCGGCCGAATCAAAATCTCCAAGCAGGTCATCTGCATCCACTGAATCTATTGAATCAATAGAAGCGTCTTCCATAACAGGCTCAATGTCTCCGGCACCGGATTCCACAGGTCCTTCTGTCGGATCCTGAACATCTGCCAGCAGGGCGTCGATTTCATCCTGGTTGAGGGTGGGATCACTCATCTTAAAGCTCCTCCCGATCGGGTCTTCATGAATTAAAATCCTTATTTACTTGATACTATAATATTACAACAGTAATATAAATGGTACATTTTACAGATTTTATATAAAACAGAGAAGTAAAGCAAGGTTTTTTAACATTTCTGGACTTTCAAAAATTTTTACAAAGACATTCTCGGAGCATCTTTATTATGGATATGAATCAAATCTTGTCAAGCGCCATCAAAGCCGGAGCGTCTGATGTTCATTTCTGTCATGATCAGCCGCCTATTTTCAGGGTGTCGGGAACGCTTGTTCCGATGCCTGATGGTGATAAAATGGAATGGGATTTATCCAAGCGGCTGCTGTTCTCGATAATGACCGACGAGCAGAAGCACAGGCTTGCCGAAGAGAAGGAGCTTGATTTCTCATACAGCATCACGGGCGGGCGTTTCAGGGCCAATGTTTTTTTTGATAACTATGGAGTAGCGGCGACGTTGAGAGTTATTCCGCCGGCGCCACCGGACATGAAAAAGGTTCTTATGCCGCCGGCCGGTTATCATCTTGCAAGGATGCTGCACGGACTGGTGCTTGTCACCGGACCGACGGCGAGCGGAAAATCCACAACACTGGCTGCCATGGTTGACATGATTAACGCCGAGAGAGCGGCTCACATAATCACCGTTGAGGACCCGATAGAGTTCATATTTGAAAACAAAAAGGGGATGGTTCATCAGAGAGCGGTCGGAATGCATACGAATTCTTTTACCGATGCACTTCGAGCTGTTCTTCGAGAAGATCCCGACGTGCTTCTCATAGGAGAGATGAGAGATCTCGAAACGATGCTAGCAGCCGTCACGATAGCCGAGACCGGGCCGCTGGTGCTCGCGACTCTTCATACGGTTAACGCCGCGCAGAGTATCGGAAGGATCGTCGAGGTGTTTCCGTCTTATCAGCAGCAGCAGATTCGGTATCAGCTTTCAGTTACGTTAAAAGGGGTTATTTCGCAACAGCTTGTCCCGAGAACCGACAAGCAGGCGCGTATCGCGGCCCGTGAGATAATGATTGTAACTCCTGCAATTTCGAACCTTATAAGGGATGGCCAGATTCACAGGATACCTGAAGCTATCAAGGCGGGGACCGACCTGGGAATGGTTACTATGGATGATTCGCTGCTGTTTTATTACAAGAAGGGGATCATCAGGAAAGAAGAGGCGATAGCGAGGGCGTCCAACCCGGATGCCGTGCGCGCCGCGATAGGGGAGTGATTGCAATGGAATTAAGATCTATTGAGCTCTTCAAACAGTTTACGGAGGAGGAACTCGATAAATTCAGGGCGATCATCGTAAGGATGGACATGAAAAAGGGAGACCTTTTGTTCAACGAGGGTGATCCCGGTGACGCTTTATATATTATCTACAGTGGAATGATCCGTGTTTTTAAAGCAATCGACAAAGAGAATAATGTGGAGAAATCGCTCGCGCTGCTTGGGGCCGGAACCTATCTCGGTGAAATGACGCTGATGGACGGGACACCGAGATCAGCCTCGGCTCGCGCGGAATCGGAAACGGTTGTTTTCAAGATTACCAGACAGGCTTTTATCAAACAGCTTCATGTGTTTCCGAGCGCCGCTATAAGACTCTTTATTTCATTTCTGAATGTTCTTTCCTCCAGACTCAGAGACACCAACGACGAGCTCGTGACTCTTTATGAGATAGGGAAGATTGTTGGAACTGCACCGCCTCTCAACGAGATGCTTGAAAGGATTCTTAAAACTGTTTTCAGCACGGTAAGCTGCGATATCGGCGTGGTGTTTATCGTGAATGATATTACGATGAAACTTGAGGTAAAGCAGGCAATAGGCGAGGACGCGATAAATCTTTTTGATAAAAAAATAAAAATGGACCAGGGAATCGTCGGCAAGGCTATCAGTTTGAACGAGACTTTTCTGATCGAAGGTTTTGATGAGAAAGAAGAGTTCTCCGGAATCGAGAGAACGGGGTTCGAGAAAGACAGAATGCTAATAGCCCCGCTGATTCGAAAGGGAAGGCCATTCGGCGCAATTTTCCTCGGGAGAAGCGCGGGGGAGAAGCCGTTCAGCAACGCTAACCTCAACCTCATTAATGCGGTTGCTTCACAGGCATCCGCTGCAATTGAATCCGCCCTGTACTGTCAGGAGTGCGAAGCAAAAGAGAATTTCGACAGAAAGTTCACGCATTTTTAATCCCGGTTCTGCCACTGCGTTCAGGATAACAAACTCTCTGAGATACTTTTTTTCAATGGTCTCCTTAGCTGGAACAACGATAGTGTGTGGTTATGAAAAAGGCATGCGGACTGACAGTCCGCACAGTCGGTATTGCCGCGTTGTTCGCAATAACATGGCAAAAGATGCGCCAAGTTGTTTTTGAGCGTGAGCCGTCCACGAAGTGAGTATGAAAAGAAGCCTTTACTCTATCAAATTAAATACACTTACAGCAACAAGGTTTTCATGCACAAAGAACAGCACTTTGTACATGGCACACAAAAGAATATTTTTACATTAAGGTCTATCTTCAGCGGGCAACGTTTCTTATGGATTACCCGTGAAAAGTCGAGTAGAAAGCAAAACGGGACGAAGGCACGGTTTGATTCCAGCGGTCAAGGAGTTTTGGAAGGATTCTAAAGAAAACATTTTTCAAAAGGTTTCCTTTAGCCGACGGAGGCCTTCCGGCCCGGGACCTTCCGGCCCGGGGCCCGGCAGAAAAGGCTCAGACCATTTTGCGTATGTATTTAAGTATGTGGAATTTGTATTCGATGAATGCGAACGAAGCGAGGATTATAGCAATGGGTCCGGCGAATACATATACGATAGTTCCAGTAAGCCCTATTGAAATATAGCAGAGGTAGGATTTCCACAACAAATATGCAAGGAACGAAGCCAGGAGAGGGATTCTGAGCATTGCCGTAAAGATCATCAGAACGTCCGGCAGGCACATAGCGGAGGTCAAGCACAGTAGCGTAACCAAACTGTAGTCCTGGGGCATAAAAAATGTAAGGAATGTTGTATTGGCAATCCACATCCAGATAAGTGTGAGATATGAAGTCAGAAGGAACGACCATTCAGCGCGAATGACCCTCGAAAGCATTATAAGAAACGGCGTATCGATAGAGCCGAACAGCATTCTCGGCGCTGTGGTAAGAAACCTGTTTACAAGCACGGCCCAGCTCAATCCCGAGAACAGGGCGATAAAGAGAATAACGGACCATGTGTAGTGGAACCCCTCGACGAATCCGGGAGGGTCGTAGAAAAGTTTTGAAACGAGACCCGGCCTGACAGCAAACAGCAACGCGGCTGTTGCCAGCCATGCGATGGCGAATATTTTCGATAGAGTCGTTACCGGCATTTTTTTTCTTTTGATCGGGATTTCTTTGTGCTGCCCTGTTTTCAGCCATTTCGAAGTTGATTCGAAAGCGAGTTTTTTCTCGCGATTCTGAGTTGTCAGCCCGTGTTTTCTGATGAACGGGGTTGCGCCCGCAAAATTGCTCGGGTCCCTGTAATCGGAGAAAGATGAAATTATCCAGCCGCACGAAGACGGGTAATTGTCGAAGCTGTCGATAAATTCCTGTATGAAGAGAGCCTGGTATTCCAGGGTTCCCGGTACGCCTGCATATTTCGATCCGGGTTTTTTGTCCGCCGGCGCTCCGTGATGCATTATGATCAGCGGGGTTTCCAGTTTCTCTGTCGCTTTGACCTGTTTTTCGATTTCGTCGATTTTTCTTGTGTTGCAACTGACCGAGACGAAGTCCACGAGGTCAGCGCACATTTCTCCCGCCGGATTCGATGTTGTTATGAAAACGGGTCTGTCATCAAGACCTCGCGCTAGCCCGGTAAGCCGCTCTATAAACCATCGAGCTTCGTTGGTATTGCTTTCAATATCGTTCGCGATTCCCCATGCGATTATGCTCGGCCTGTTCCGGTCTCTCTGGATTATGTCTCTGAGCTGGGCTTCCGCGGCCTGCTGGTATGCCGGATCGCTTATGTCGATTGCGAGAGAGTTCCAGACCGGTATTTGCTCGATGGCAAGAAGCCCCATTTTGTCACAGAGTTCGATTGTTTTGCTGTGGGGCGGAAAATTTCCCAACAAAACTGTATTGAATCCGGCGGCTTTGATTTCTTCAAGGTCCGATTTGATAGATGCGAGAGATTGCGTTGTCCCTGTAAGGGGTGATTCTTCCGTGCGTGTGATGCCCCTGATTTTAATTTTTTCTCCGTTGAGGAAAACACCGTCCGGCTCTATCTCAAGGCTTCTTATGCCGAAGCTGAAACCGAGTTCATCGCCGTTTTCTTCGATCACCGACACCCGGCATTTGTAAAGGGCGGGATTGTCGGGACTCCACAGCGAAACAAAATTTATCTGGAACCTGTGCTGCAGGGTCTGCATTGTCCAGCCTTCGACTACCTGCTCATGAATTATCGCACCCTGCGGTGAAAAGATTTCGATTTTATAGTCTCTTGGCTCAAGACCGGGGTTGTAAATTTTCGTTATCAGCGCGACTTCCGACCGGCCTTTCATGTCCGGGATAGTCAGGATATAAACATCCTGAATGTGAATCTGCCGCCTGTTCTCGATGTATATTTCACGCAGTATTCCGCCGTCGTTATTCCACCCGACAACATTGGGAACGGATGATTGGGTCAGTGAATTGTCGAGGGTCAGTTCGAGTTCAAATTCTTTTGAGGCGGATAGCCGGTCTGTTACTTCAAACTCGAAAGGAGTATATCCGCCCTCATGGGTTCCCACCTGTTTGCCGTCGATGGAAACGACCGTCCTGTAATTTGCGCCTCTGCATCTCAGGAATAATTTGCCCTGGTCCCAATCGTCAGGCAGTTTTATGAGTCTTCGGTAATATGCTTTTCCCTCGTAGCGTTCCAGTCCTTTAATCGTGTTCCAGGGCCTTGGCACTTCCAGCCTGTGCCATCTTTTCCCCCCTGAAATCCTGAACTCCCATGTTCCGTTCAGCCACATTATATCTCTCGACGGATTAGAAAGATCCTCGATAGGGCTGAAGTCTATGTTCTCCACGATTGAAAAATCAGGGAAGGGCTTTGTCCAGACAAGACCCACCAGTGAACCGGCCACTGGCAGGAGCAGGATAAGACACTGCCAGAAGCAGAGCCATGGAAGCAAAGAAAGGGCGAGCGCAGCGATGAAATAGAGCGCAAGCCAGAATACTGTTAGTGAAACCCTTCTATACATCCAGTTTGTTATTTCTAAAGGCCGATATGTAATTTGCGCAAAACTCATCTTGATCAATAAGAACCAGTGCTGCGTAAAGAGACGACATCAGAGTGATGTCAGTCGGATCAAGAATCGCACAATCAAGGCCGGCTGCAATCATCATTATAAGAAAGGCTCTATTTAAAAGCTTTCTTTCGGGCAACCCATAGGACACGTTTGTAAGCCCGCATGTAAAATGAAGCTCCGGGAATTCCCCTTTAAGTTGTGTAATAGTCCGCAACAATCTTGGTCCCACGCCAGTGTTTACGCTTACCGGCATGACAAGCGGGTCCACGAAAACTCTCGAGTTCGGGACACCGTCTTTCTCCAGGCGCTGAACAAGTTCCCGCCCGACCAGAATTCTTTTATCATCATTGCCCGGCATTCCTGAGTCATCAAGAGCCAGTGCGACGACAGAAGCATTGTATTTGTGAATCAGTGGCAGCACGCCCTCATACTTTTCTTTTTCCGCTGTTATCGAATTCAGCATCAGCCACGGCGCGCCGTTACCCAGAATCGGGTTCGAAGGAACTTCAATCCCTTTAAGTTCAATCACTTTTCCCGCCGCGAAGTCCAGAAGCGCGGGGTTTGCGGAGTCGATGCAGACGGGTTTATCCAGAATCGGGAGCGCAATGCCCAGCAGCCATTCGAGATTATCCTTTTCTTCTTCAGGCCTGGTGCCACCATTTATATCTATCATGGTTGCGCCGGATTCCGCCTGTGTTGATACTTCTTTCCTGATAATCTCTTCGTTTTTGGTTTCTATTGCTTCACGAATGGATTTTCTCGTGGCATTTATTCTTTCCGCTACGGTGATAAACAATCTGAAGTGCCTTTCATTAACAGGGTTTCCGTGATATTGCGCATCATCACCTTAACCCGGATTTCTCACAGAGGAACCCGGAAAATCGTGATAACACCTGTCCTGCTGCGTTGCGGCATCGGTTCGGGCTCGGCTACATACCGCACAGTATGCTTCCTCACCACTCACTCGCCGCGCCTTGTATTACAGGCATTCTCACGATTTTTAACCTGCACTGGTGAGAAATGCATGTTAATAGTCATCAAATTCTATTTTGTTTTCAAAACAGTGTCAATAAACAATATTTGCTAATATAGACTATTGATAACCTATTGAATATTAACACACATCAATTTCAGCCGGGATGCTCGGGTTCCATGGTGATTGATATGGTGTTTTCGGCGGTATTTCCGGCTTTGTCTTTTATCCTTGCCGTTATCGTAACGATTACCTGAGAAGAAAGCTGCCATACGTCGTGCAGGAGGTAATAATCACCGTTGATGTAAAGGCCGTCGAGGGTAGGGGTATTCGTTGTCAGCGTGCCGGTTGTTATGAGAGAAGTTGCGCTGATTTCAGAAATTGTGCCATCACCTGAATTTATGACCATCGCCTTCGAGCCTGCCGTGAAAACTCCTCTCGGCGAGTTTCCGACAGCGATATCCGTAAACGATCCGCCGGATGTGTTAACCGCGCGAACTTCTGATTCCGAGTATCTTGTGGCGAATGCAATGTTGTATTCGGGGCTTACCGCCATGCCTTTGGGGATCCCGAGACCGACATCGGTTTTGATTATCTCTGTTCCGTCGGACGCAAGCCGAAAAAGCCTGTATTGTGCCTGCCATCCGATCAACAGAACTTCTCCCTGCGATGAAGGCCATGCTTTCAGAAAATCCGGGTTCACGACTGTTGGAATCGCGCTTTCAAGAAATCCCGACGCGCAATTGTAAACCCCTATCTCGAGATCGTTCTCGTAAGCTGTATACAGCCTGCCGTTTTCCGGGTTGTAAGACAATATTACCGGATAATCGCCCAGGGTTATATTCGATGCGAAAGAGTTGTCGATCATGTTGTATTTATAAAGATACTTCGAGTTCTCATACGCGACAAAATAGCTGCCGGCGCCGGGAGCGCCTTCAACAAAAACGGGTTTGCCCGAAAGCTCGACGGTTTTCCGCGCGCCCGACGCGATATCGATAACGAAAAGGTTGTAACCTTCGGTGTCCCATGCGTAAATAGTTTCTTCTCCGTCGAATGAGAATTTCTGAGAATTATCGCTCAGCCTGTCGATAGACCATGTTGTGCCGGGCGATGTGAAATTTGTGGAATCGTAACGCGAGAGACCGGTTCTCGACATGGGGTTGAAAAATGAAGAGTCGGTTTCAGAGCCTGATGAATTTGCGATGGGATCACGCCCGAACCTTTCGGTGAGATCGACGTCGATGTTCTGCATGTTGAAGAAAACTTCGAGTTGTGCGGGATCAACGCCGGTGCCGGAGTCCGAGTAGTTCACAGAAATGGAGGGAGGGCTTGAGTTGTAATGGGAAGAACCGTTTGATGGAGATGTTATCGTTATAGCCGGGGCGATGGTGTCGATAACAAAATCGAGCTTTGTGTTTGAAGCCGCGCTGTCGCTGTTGCCGGACTGGTTTTCGCACGCGAGATAAACGGAAGCGCTTCCTTCGGAAAGGCCGCTCGCGCTGCATGAGTGGCCGGTCGAAAACGATGTTGAACAATAATTTGTCATTGAAACGTATGAAAGATCGGAAGTTGCCCATTTGCATTTTGCCGGAATGTCCGTGTTGAAGGATATCGGAAAACTGCTCAGGTTGCTGAGAGTGGAATCTGAAGGGGAGCCGGGAGACCATGCGGATTGCACCGGGATTGAGCCCGTTGTCGGTGTTTCAGTTTCAACGGGTGCCACCGTTGTAACACCGCCGCCGCCTCCTCCTCCACATCCTGATAATGCCATTGCTGTGAACAGCAGGACGATGTGGATAAGGTGCGGAATGTGTTTTTTCATGGAAGGGCTCATTCTCCGGGCGGCCCGGGCGCGAACTCCCTTTCGATTTCAATATATAAAGGCGATGAAGTGGCTTCGCCGCTGTAAGCAGTTATCTCGGCTGTTACCGGGTCTTTACTTGTATAAGAGAAAGATGCTTCCGCAAAACCGTTAGTCGTGGATGCTTCCGCCGTTATCGAGCCTGTGCTTGTTATGAATGAAATAACGGTCCCGTCCTTTATAAGGTTGTAAGCGGAGTCCCTCACTTCTGCTGTGATTGTTGCCATGGCGTCGCCGTCGGCGACTATTGTCGTTTCGTCGGCTTCGAGGATGATGGAAGCTACGACGCTTGTATAGCGGAGGAATGTATTGTCGTCCTGAACATTGGAGAACCTCCATCCTTCCTCTTCTTTCTCGAAATAGAACACTGCGTACTGCGAGTATCCCGAAGTGCTCTGCCGGGCGTCCCAACTGAACGACACCTGCCCGCTTGTGCCGGAAACCGTAACGGAATCCACCTGGTATCTGAGGTAAATTTCATCTACGGATACAAATTTGTTATCCAGCGAAGTCTCAAGTGAATTCAGGTCTTCGATTCCTTCATAGTCCGAAGTGAAATTCGAAGAGGTAAGTTCTGTGAACGCCGATGAGTTTTTATCTATATATGCCTGTATAAGCTGATGGAATATTTCGAGAAGATTTTCTTCCTGCGAATACTGGTTATATGTGACTTCGAGCGACTGTATCTGTTCTTCGGATTCAGTTCCGACGGCATCGAATGCCCGTGCCTGAATATAGTAGGTTTGTTCGGAGGGCGCGAAGTCGTAAGTCCAGTTGTTGGTTCCTTCCGCGGTTTCCCATGAACTTCCGTCGTCGATGGACACTTCGACTCTGGAGATCGTGCATGCTTCGGACATCGCGGCTCCCCGGATGACAATCTTTCCGTCCTCGATCTCGTCACGCCATAACTCCATTGGGGTGTAAAGGTCTTCAATCGCTTTCCCGGAGATTGTCTGAAGTTCGGTAAGCGGAGGTTCAATTTCGTAGGAATATGCCAGATCGAATTCAAGGGGCTCACTTTCCGCGCCGGCTGAGTTGATTGCTTTTATTGACACCGGGTTTGTTTCATCGCTGCCGGTCGGTTCTTTTTTGAGAGAAGCGGACCAGTCTCCGGTTCCTTCAACTGTTTCCTGTTGTCCGTTTCTTGTTACGAGGATTTCGGAAATTTCCCCGCATGGGCAAGCCGCTTTTCCTGCAAGAGTGCTTGTTATCGTGTTGCAGCTGTCGAAAACGATCTCGATCGATTCCCCTTCAGACACCGGGTTCCCGTCCAGGGTGATTGAAGAAAGGGCAGGGGGCGCGAGTAGTTCTTCGTTTACCTGGTAGCTGAGAGAGAATGTGAAAGGATCGCTCTCGACGCCGAGAGAATTGACGGCCTTGATTTCGAAAGACGATTGTCCTTCGGCGGACGGCACTTTATGGGATGCGCTCCATTCGCCGGTTCCGGAAACCTGAAGCTGCGACCCGTCCTGCGTGAAAACCACCTGTGAAATCTCGCCGCAGGTGGTTTCGGCTTTGCCGGAAATCGAGAATGACGCCTCATCGCAACTGTCGATGGTTATCGAGAGTTCACTTCCTGAAGACAGTGAATTTTCTCCATAGATCACGTCGGAAATGGAAGGTTTTTCCGCGAGGCTTTCCCCGGGTTCGAGTTGTGCCGAAAAGGAGACACTGCTTGTATTGTTGAAGCTGTCCTGCGTTGAAATTGAAAAATTGAGTCTTTCGGTACCCGGGAAAGTTATGTTTGCTTTGAAGGTTCCGATATTCCCTTCCTCTACTGATCCCATTTCTTTTGTGGCGTCAGCAGCTGAAAGAGATGTGGACGTAATATAGCCGCACCTCGGTGCTATTTTCCAGCTTAATTCCGTTTTCTTCGAGGTCGCGCAGGGTTCGCCCTGGATGCTTATCGAAGAACCGTCGGATACTGCCTGACCGTCGATTATTATTTCGGAAATAAGAGGCTCGTTTTCGCAGACTGTTTCTTTGAATATCACGCTGCTGCTCACGGAGACCACTATCGTTTCGTATTCCACCTCTTCCGACGAAGTGTCGTCGGGCGTTTCCGTCGTGAATTCCAGAAGCCCGGATTCATCAATTGTTTCAGTCGGCTCGGCTTCTACTTCAACACATATATTATTCTCACAGTAAGAAGATCCGCAGCAGTCCTCATCCGCCGCGCAGGATTCTCCGGCGGCATTGCATTTAGTGAAGGTCACGGATGCCGATTTGCTGATAGTGATGGTTACATATTCATACTGCTCGACTTCTTCAATGCTCTCGATTATCGACTGAACATCAGAATCCATCTTTTCTATTTCGTCGAATTTGACGTTTGCGCTCGATACGATTCTAAGTTGGATATAATCGTCCTGTTCTTCCACGATTTTAACAAGATTGCTCCCCAGCTTTTCGGCTGCCGCCTGTTCCATGCATGAGTATTTATTGTTTTCGGTGTCAAACACACTGTCTATTCCCCAGGGTTCGTCCGGTGTACTATCTTCCTGGATCAGAATTCTTTTGTTTTTTTGCAGGGCAACGGCTTGAGAAGGGTCGTTTTGAGAACGGAATTCAGCTGAGCCGAAGAAAACATCCACGCAGGTGCTCTCCATCACGTAGTCCGATTCGACGAACATGGTGCTGTCCGCCGTGTCTATCAACCCACCCGGTACTTCTATAAAAAATGGATTCTGAACATTATTTGCTTTCGCCCTTAACCAGAACTTTCCGCTGTCCATTGAAACAATGTTGCTTGACGCCCCGGAAGAATTCTCGAAGTTATCGAATTTGATTGAACTCATCGGAGGAAGTTTCAGATAAGAGCCGTCACTGAAGCTGATTACAACGGAAGAATTGAACTTTGTTTTGATTTTTGAACCGGGGCTCAGAATTTGATCCGAAGAGACTTTTTCCCAGATTAATGAACCTTCACGCTGGATACGCACATCGCCGGAAATGTTTGTTGCGCGTGCCTGCGCGTCCGCTTCATTGCTTTTGCAAAATGCGGTAAGCGGTATGCTCACAGTGAAAAGAACAAACAAAACAATAGAAAGAACTGTGTTTCTCATGATCTCAAGCCCGGCGATAGAAAGCTGAAACAATCCGCCGGAATATTTAATGGATGCTGTAATATTTCAAATTTTCAGTTGCTGCAAGAAGGACAATTCGGCCCGGCATATTCATGCCGGGCCGTTAATCTGCTATTTTCTGACTTTAATCAAAAGCTGGGCGGAGACTGTAACAGTTTCCTTTTCAGGAGATGTGATTTCGAGAGAAGCCGATCCCTGGCTGTCGGTCTCGATCTCGGTCTCGCTGGAACCGCTATCCACGAAAATGGCGTTGCCCGAGAGCGCGAGATTGATTTTGATGACTTCCTGGTAAGGCTGCCCGTTCTTGAATACCTGCAGGTTCACGGTTGCGTTCTGGCCGGGCTCGACAACCTGAGGCGATATGCTTATCTGCAAATCGAAAGTCGAGGTTGTGAATTCTTCATCAGAAAAGCCGTTGGAACCTGAATTGTATTCATCTTCCGGGATGGCAACCGGCTCTGACGGGTTTTTACCCGACTCTACAGTTGTTCTTTGTTTCTCGCCGACGAGAATCTGGTCTTCAGGGTTGCTCGCGCTGGACACGGCCACAGAGCCGTTGAACACGTCGAAAGTGCTCGCTTCGTCAACCTCGGACGAGAAGAACGTTCCCCGCACTCCCGCGACAGCGGTGGGGGTCTTTATGTCAAAGTTTGAGTCCCCCGAGAGTTTTCTCACGCGGCTCCATGCCTTGCCGACCGACACGTCGAGCGATGTGTTTGAATCCCTGCCTTTCTGGGTCAGGCTATCCACTTTCATCATTGCAAGGGGGCCGATTTTGACCATTGTTCCGCCATCGTCCATTCGGATGATCGCGGAAGATCCACCCTCGGTCCGGACCTGGTCGCCCTGCCGAAGCTCCATCTTCTCGGTTGCAGGTGTCCATGAGGGCTGGTCGTCCGACCTGACTTTAACATTTCCCTTTACGTTAATCAGGGTCGCGACCCGTTCCTTTGTGGCAAAACTTGTCGAGTAGATAAATACCAACCCGAAAGTAACAATTAATGTAAGACCTATAACGGCAAAAGTTTTAAGTTTCATTTTTTTCCCCTTTCATTGTCCGGTAACGCAACTGAAAAAAACTCAGCATCCCTCCTTTCGTTTATTTATAGAAACTGTATGACATTTCGAACGAACTTACGTTGTATTCTCTATAGTTCTGAAAATTATAAAGCGCTTTGATTTCCCAATCGTTGATTATGTCAACTTTCTGGAATCCGATCTTTGCTGTTGTGCGGGCGCTTTTGGGAGTGTTGTAATATCTTCCGAAACCCAGTATCAAGTCCGCCCACGGGCCGGCTTCGTAATCCACTTTGAAATTCAATTGCCGTGTGATGGATTGCCTGTCATGGTACCAGCGCTCCCGCATCATGTTCAGTTCAGTTCCCATTTTTTCGGATATTGTCGATCTGATAATCAGCGTGTGTTTATGCCTGTATGCGTGATCCGTCGATGTTTTCTTTTTTCGCTCTTCGTACCTTGCGTCTATCCTGCTGGACCCGATCTGGTCTGAAACCTGGATTTCACGGGAACTCTGTATTCTCGAATCCTCCCTGATGGTTTTTTCGAAATTGCTTTTTAGCGTCAGGTTGAAAGTGTCTCTCTCGTCGAAGGGTTTGACCTTGAGGCTGGCGGGGTATATGTAAGTTCTTTTGTTTCCCAGCCGCTTGATTTTCACGCCGACGCCGCCCAGCGCCTTGCTGTTGAGCTTTTTGTTGTAGAGCGATGAAAATTCTGTTTTGCCGCGGGTGAAAAACGCGGTTTCAGAATAAAAATCGCTGCTCGTTCTCTCGTAGCTGTTTTTCCAGTTTACTTTCCTGCTCGAGTAATTCAGCTCGGTCCGGTTGGCGGTTCCCCTGGTCGATTGCAGTGTGAAATATTTATTGTAGCTGTTTGCGGACTCCGTTTTCATCGACCAGTTATTTTTAAGCTTTGCTTCGCCGTCAACTGCGAACGTCATGTTTTCCTGTTTTTTCGTGTCGATGATATTTCCGGTGTCCCGAACACGTACAACGCTCGCGCCGACTTTGTAATCGGTAGGTGAATCGTATTCTCTTTCTATTCTGAACCCGCCGACATACCTTGAATATTTCGAAGTTCGGAGTCTTTTCAGCGATTTTCCGGCGGCGCCCGACAACGTGAAGTGGTTTCCTATCCTTTTGTACTGGATACCCTGGAGAGAATAGTTCCTGAAAAGGTATCTGCTGAAATTCGGTTGAATGTCGTAGGCATCCAGGTATATCTTCTCGTTTTTGTCGAACGAGAGCTGGAACTTTTTGACTTCGCCTTTTTTGTTTTCGGTGTCGGTTGTTTCGGATGTTCTCAGTATCCCCTGAAAGTTGTATCCGTTCTTGAGCAGGCCGACGTACCTGATGT
Source organism: bacterium (assembly GCA_035380865.1). Lineage (GTDB taxonomy): Bacteria > UBP15 > UBA6099 > UBA6099 > UBA6099 > DAOSYA01. The sequence continues at coordinate 76,496 of DAOSYA010000003.1, read as the reverse complement.
TGAAGTTATTGTAAAAGTCGCCTTTTTCCTCTGTTCTGCTCTGGGACTTGTCGCCTGAAACCGAAACCGTATTGACTTTGATCGTATTTTCGTAAGTGTAAGCCATAAAAGGGGTTTCCAGGAAATCTTCGACCACCTGGGTATCGGTGGCGGCGTGGGGTTCGATTCGTGATTTTTCGGTTTTTTCTTTAGCGGTTAATTCGATAAGCCCTGACAGCCTGTCGAAAACCTGGTCTTTTTCGATCTCGCGTTCAGCCGAAAGAAGATTGTCTTTTTCGTCCCAGTAGTATTCGAGCCCGATTGCGTCAAAAAATGCAACGGCAGGAATATAAATAACACCGCGGTCCCTGAATGGCGCGACCCCGGCGTCGAAGGTGCGGCCCTCCGAGGTAACCGTCGTTTCGCCGATTACAAATTCGACATCTGTTTCGAGAGCATTGATCATAAGGCATTCCCTGCCGTTACATGGTGTTACCCACACCGCCGCGTCGAGAGCCGACGTCAGACTTTCGTCCAGCGGGATGAACGGAGCAAGATCCCTCACGACGGTCGTTTCGTCCGTCGGCAGTTCAATCCCGTTTATCTCGACCTTGAACCCATCTTCACTCTGCGAAAGCGCCGGAACGAAAAAACCCGACGCCAAAATGAAGATGGTCAGGAAAAGAAAGGACTTAATCAAACCTCGCCGCATTTCAAATGCTACTTTACTCGAATAATCAGGGTGCATGTTTGTTTTGCGTATATGGCATACCCCTGCCATGAAACTAACGGATCGCCTATGGGAATCCGCTCATAACCTCCGGAAGTTGAGTTGTAACTGAAAACATAAGGAGCGAGCCAGTCCCGTTCGACCGCTTCTGTTGCCTCGACCGTCTCGCCGCCAAGATTTATTAACAAATCGTCCTTATCAACTGTTTCGCCTTCAAACGGGTTCCCGATGAGATTCCATCCCTGAACAAGCGGTATCTCTATTCCCGTGCCGGGTTCCGGGATTATCCCTTCAAACGCCAGCGTTGTCGGTTCGTCGAGATGTATCCAGTACCCGATTCCGGCCTGTATATCGACTTTTTCAGGGCTGTCCGGTTCGTACATCTCCCTGTCGAAATACTGAAACACTTGGATATTGCTCAACTGGTTACCGAGTTGTTCTTTGACATCCGTAGGTTCAGGCTCGACCGGGACGGAAATCATAGACCAGCCGCCCGGGAACTGATGTGAAATTCTGCTTGAAGAAGCATCTCCTATTTTCTGGGAACTCAGGGCGAATCGCCTTGCCGACGAATCGGCTGTAAAGACATATTCCTGTTGCTGCTTTGGATCGAATTCCGCTCCGGTTTTTTCGTCGATAACCCTGAAACGATAGTTATCCGGCAGCGTGTCCGCGTTCGGGATCTGAACCGTTACGGCTTTTCCCGGATCGCTGACTTCTACAACGAAGTTCCATGTTTTCGACTGATTTTTCGATAGAGCCGATCTTGTATCTTTTGAAAGTTTCCCGGCGTTCCGACCGTATTCTTCGTTTTCGAAATAAAGAGAGACATAAGGCTCGACGGTGGGGGGTTCGCTCGAATCGCTGGGATCGTAATCGTCGGCAGCGGTTCTCAACGCCGCCGCGAAATTATCCGTGTCCTTCGAGTCGTCGGTGAATGCGGAAAGCTGCATTTTCCAGTCATAGTTCGGCCTCACAATGCGGGCGAGTCCGCCGGGCAGCCCTGTCCCGGGCTCGAACACGAGGCTGCAATCACGCATCGCGTTCACAAAGTAACCTGTTTTCGGAAGCAGGCTGTCGGACAGTCCGTATGGCACATAGCCGCTTTCTTCGTATGAGTAGAAATCTCCCTCGATCCAGCCGGCGTCGCGGGCTTCCGTCATCGTTTTGATTTCTTCTTCCGCCGTCCCGTAATTGACGGCGACTTTTACGCTGCCCCATGTGAAACTGCCGTCGTAGGAGCCCCGGTTGAGATAAGGGGTGCCGAACTGGTTCCAGCCTTCATAAATCTGAATGGTTTCGGTCTCTGCTGTATCTGTTACGTAAACCTCGTATTCGTAGTTCACTTCGGTTACGGTTTCGTCGAACGGTTTTACCCAGAATCCCATTCCCGCGCCGCCGATTGTTATATTCGCAAACTCGTATTTGAGACCCTTTTCGTTATCTTCCATCGTCGGGTTCCAGCGCTGTACGGCATGGCCGGTCGTATCGAAGAAATTCACGGGGTCGCCGTCTGTCGGCCTTCCCGGAACAGAAACCATTGTCCATTGTTTTGACTGAACGGTTCCTGAAACGATAATCCGTTGCGAAATGATAACGGTGTGCGTTATAACCGCGGGGTTGCCGTATGGCTCGACCTGGTTCGCCGTGAGCCTGAGGGTGTAGGTTCCCGACAGGCCGGATGAATCCCAGATCGCGAGGGTGCCGGTTTCGGTTTCAGAACCGACGCCTGTTGTCCCCGATCCTATTTCCTTCCAGGCGGCGGGATTGGTTCCCGGCCCGTAATGCACCGTATATTCTGACATGTGGTTCTGTTCATCGTAAGCTTTACCGATGATCTGAACAGGAGATACCGTCAATTCTGTGGGCATGTTGAAAGCAGTAACAACCGGTGTGCTGTCCCTTGTCGCCTGGATGGTTGCCGTTGCGGTGTTCGAGGCCCAGTCCGAAACAGAGATCGATATGTTGTTGAGCCCTTCGAAAAGCGCGATTTCCTTGCTGAAGTAGCCCGAAGCGCCCACCACGAGCAGGTTCGAATCGTACTGCATTGTTTCCGGGCCGATGACGTTGATCGTGCCCGTGATGCCCGGCTCGGTCGTTCCGGTTATCGTTATGGTTTCCTGGTTCGTCTCATATTCCGAAGCGTCGATGTTGCTGAGCAGCGGTGCGACAGTCGGAACGATGCTCCGGCTGTCAAGAGTTCCCGGCCCGGCGTAAACCTCGTTGTTGAACCCGGTGTATTGTCCTGCGGGGTGTTCGGCGGAGCTGTTGAAGGTTTCCGCTGTTATGGAAAACGACATCGTTGCGCCGTAGTTCGCGCTGTCCGTCAGCATCCTGATGGTGAAGCTTGCCTCGTCGCCGGGATCGAGGTCTGTTGAAGATATTGCAAAGTCGCCCGAAGGATCGGCGGTTGCGCCGCCGGTGTTCCATGTGAGGGGGCCGCCCTGGTCGTCGAGCGATATGCTCCATTCTATCCCGGACACGTTATCTCCGGGCGTGAAAATCACTTTCACGCGATCCGCCGTGTTTCCGTTGTTAGTCATTCGGAACTGATATTCAGTTTGCAGGTTGTTGGATGTCTGGAGCAATATCGCGCCGGTTTCGGTAAAGGTGTCCGACGCGAACCCGAAAATCTGATCTACGATTATGTCATCCACAGTGTTGGATTCGATAGTTCCGACAATACCGGTTCCCGTGGCGTAGCTTTTCATGTGGGTTATCAAAGTTCCGGCGGGTGTTACGGTGATAGCCGCCACGTTTTGGGACATCGCGATAAGCAGAACGGAAAAAACAAGGCAAAGTGATACACGGCTGCTATTGAAATGGGTGAGTATTTTAAATCTTTTCATTGCCGTTGCATCACCTTAAGACGGCGTAATATCTTATCCTGCCGGAAGTTCCGACGGGCATATTAACAAAACACGTCACTGCGCCTGATACCGAAACATTGTAATCGCACTGGTCCCCGTCGCCGGTCCCGGGTGCCATCTGGACGAAGCCGCTCCCGGTGTCGAGTTGAAGCGAAGCGGTGTCCGCATCGACATAATCCGGCAGCGGATCGACGATTGTCACCGTTCCCGCATCCAGCGCACCGTTGTTTTCGAACTGGATCGTATAAGTAACCTGAGCGCCCGGCACGGTTGCCGTTGCGCTCCCGCCCAGCGCCTGGTATTCGGAAGGGGAGGCTACTGTATAGGATTTCGTCAGCGCAACCGCTGCCCCGAGCACCTGGGTTGTGAAATACGGGCCTGCTCCGGTGATCCTTGTCGTCATTGTCGAGCCGCCGTAAGACAGCCCGTTGAATCCGACATAGGAGCCTCCGGGCGAGCTTGTTGTTTCGAGCGATATCATTGCCGACATTGTTGAACTGTCGAGCGCGCTTCCTGATGTCGTCACCCGCAGCGTGAAGGTTGCCACCTCGCCGGGAGCGAGCGAAGCTGTTGCATAATCTCCGCTTGCATGCGCGAACTGTGTGTTGCTGTTTGCCCAGGTGATCCCGGTGAAGGGTTCGGTTGTGTCAACTTCAACGGCCCATTCCGCAGTGATTCCGGAACCTGCGCCGAATGTCTGCTCGCCGACGTTTATCCTGATTTCGTCCGTAGCATTCCCGTTATTTTCAAAATTTATATTGTAAAGAGTGTTTCCGCCGGATGATGCTGAACTATCGTCCGGCCATCCGTAATTCATTTCTATTCCGTACATCGGCAGAACGGTTGTCTGTGTCGAGGACGTTGTCTCAATGGAATTGTCTGATTTGATGGAAGCGGTTGCGAAGATTATTGTGCCGCTGATTGTTCCTTCCGCCGACGAAAGCTGCGCACAGCAAAGCAAAACCGCCACAATTATACAGGTGAAATAAAAGAACTTAAGTTTCAACGTCATATCATTAGTAAAATATTAACAACATGTAGATTATATAACAGAATTCACGAATATGTTAACATAATTGTTGTGTTATTAATGTGATAGTAGTCACAAAAGAGGGCACTTATTGAATAATTGCTTTGAATTGAATCGACCCGGTAGCATGAGCGCTGATTGATTCGATATTGCATAATATTTTCGACCCGTCGCAGGAGCAGGCCGCCGGGTTTGAATAATCGGTATTTTCAAGTGTAAGGACAATGGTGTCGGTTGCATAAGACATGTTTTCAGGGACAGGAGCTTCGAGAATAGTCGAATTCGTCCAAGCTGCATCGCCGGTGTTTTCGAACAGGACTTTGAAGGTAATTTTCGATCCGGGAACCGGGTCCTGTGAGCCGCCTGCGTAGCCTGCCGGCACTTCGGTTTCGATAATGGACTGGGTCAAGTGAAAAACGGCAGTGAATCCCGAGGTGAAGCTGCCCTCAAGCATATAATCACCGGTTATATCTTCCAGAACGCTTTTCCCGATCGGTTCGCCCGCGCTGTAAGCGAGCCAGTAATCGTTTAAGGCGTCCGTTAAACCCGCTCTTCCGGAAGCAGTGATAGAGTCATCGAGTACTTTCAGGTCTCCCGAGGCATCCTGTTTCACGTTGCCGCAGTAAGCTACAACCGAAATGAAACAGAACACGGCAGCAATCATTGCAAGGGAAATCATTGCCCGTGATTTCCTGCATATTGAAAAATATCTTGCCATATTAACCCAAACTCAATGATACATATCATCAAAAACCAAGTCAACATACTATCTATATGATATGTGTCACAAAGTGCAGGCTACCGGTCAATTGTAGCGGAGGAAAGAATCTCCAGCACGAGTGAATCGTAGCTCCCGCCTTCGGCGGAAATCTCCTCCGGCAGGTCGCTGGTGACTGTCATTCCGGGGATCGTGTTGATCTCGAGGATATTAAGAGATTCGTCGTCCGAGATGACAAAATCAACACGAGACACACCGTGGCAGCCGAGAGCGAGATGTGTTTTTACGGCGAGTTCCTGCGCGGCGCGGGTGGCGGCATCGCTTATTCTCGCGGGACAGATGAGGTTTGTGAGCCCCGCGGTGTATTTGGCCTCGTAGTCGTAGAACTCGTTTTTCGGCTCCATTTCGAGAATCGGGAGTGCGCGGACGTTGCTTTCCGGTCCTATTATCCCGACGGTTATATCTCTGCCCTTAATGAACTTTTCGACCATTATCCGGGGGTATTTTTCACCTGATTCCGCAAGTATTTTCTCGAGTTCAGCTTCATCGTGCGCGATTGAAACCCCGAGGCTCGATCCTTCGGAGAGGGGTTTTATGACGGCGGGGATTCCGATCTGTTTTTTGACCGCTTCAATTCTGTCCCCGAGTCCGATTGCGCTGTCGAGGTAAACGCCTGGCGGCGTTGGAAGTCCGTGCTGGAGCAGGACGAGCTTTGTGAGCTCCTTGTTCATGGAAAGCGCGCTTGCCGTGACACCCGATCCGGTGTAGGGGATATTCATGGCTTCGAGCATGCCCTGAATCACGCCGTCTTCGCCGCCTTCACCGTGCAGAACGATGAATGCGATATCGATATTCTCGTTCCTGATATTGATATCGATTTGATGGTCAACGTCTATTCCGACAGCGTTGTAACCCTGTTTCCGGAGCGACTCGACGACCCCCGCGCCCGATCGGAGCGATACTTCACGCTCGCCCGACCATCCGCCCATCAGTACGCCGATTTTTTTATCAAAGAAAGGTTTTTCCATTTTTGTGTCCTTCAATCGCTTTTTTTATAACAGTATCAAGAAATGTGCCGTCAGAACATTTTCAGTATTTACGCTGATAATTTTCACAAAATTAGAAAATTATTTTTATTTTCAGTCTGTTTTTGTGTCAGTCGAGACACTCGATACGGCGTTTTTGACACAAAATAATATAGAATTTGACAGGTGGGAGTCTTTTAGTAAAGTATTCTGAGGTCAAATTCAAAAAAATTTTACTAACTATCAAAATGAGGGTTATGATTCACTCTAACTGAAACCGATAGGAGGATCTCAGTAGCCATGCAGGAAGTAGAAGACAAAAGTAACGAGATCGCAGTCGGAAACATAATCAAGAAAGCGCTGGATTCAGGCAGGACGGCACTGAGCGAAAGTGAGGCCGCAAAAGTGTTTTCTGAATATGGCGTACCTGTGGTTGAGGGTGTTCTTTGCGAAAATCCGGATTCCGCGGCGGAAGCTTCGAAAAAAACAGGTTTTCCGATAGTTCTGAAACTCTGTTCGCCGGATGTTGCGCATAAAAAGGAAAAAGGGTTTGTTCAACTCGGGCTGACCGAGCCGGAAGCTGTCAGAGAAAAATCGATAGAGATGCTGGCAAAAGCGGACGGCCTGAGCGTGGAAGGGCTGCTTGTGCAGCGTATGATGAACGGAGAGAGGGAGTTGCTGGCGGGCATGAGGCGCGATCCTGTTTTCGGGACGTGTGTTACGCTCGGGCTCGGCGGTATTTTTACGGAAGCGCTGAACGACATCGCTGTGAGGGTGGCGCCGGTGGAGCGGTCCGATATGGAGCAGATGATTGAAGATCTTTCCTCGAAGAGTTTTTTTGGACAGTATCGGGGGCTTCCGGAAATCGACATGGAAAAGTTGCTGGGCGTGTTGAAAGGACTCGGCGATCTCGGCCTCGAACATGCAGAGATAAAAGAAATAGATGCCAATCCTCTCGTGATCGATGAGCATGGCCGGCCCGTGGCTGTGGATGCGCTCGTTATTCTTGAAAACGGGGGTGGCGCATAATGTCAAAGCATCCTTTGCAGACTATTCTCGCTCCCGAATCGGTGGCATTCCTGGGCGCTTCAAACAATCTTCTGACAATGGGCACTGTTCAGATGCACAACATAATGGCAAGCGGGTATCAGGGAAAACTGTACCCGGTGCATCCCAAACTTGACAGGGTGCTGGGGTTGAAAGCGTATCCGTCGATAGAGTCGTTGCCGGACGGGATTGAAGTTGCGGTGATGGTTCTCCCGACCCGTCTTGTGCCGGAAACGCTTGAGCAGTGCGGGAAAAAAGGAATAAAGCACGGCACGATAATCTCGGGCGGCTTTGCGGAACGGGGCGGAGACGGCGCTGAATTACAGAGGAAGATGGAAGAGACGGCGAAGCGTTATGATATAAAATTCAACGGTCCGAACTGTATCGGCGTCTGCAATGTTCACCAGAACTATAACAACACGTGGTTCAGGTACAAAGGCAGGAAAGGCGGAATAAGCCTTGCTTCACAGAGCGGCACTTATGCCTGTCATATGTTCTCGTATCTCGATACTCTCGGCGCCGGGCTTGGAAAGACGATAAGCGTGGGGAACGAGGCGACGCTGGACCTCGTGGATTGCCTGGAGTATTTCGAGAACGATCCGGAGACCAAAGTGATCGCGCTTTATGTTGAAGGCATAAGGCGTGGAAGAGAGTTTATAAAAACGGCGAGAAGAGTTGCCCGGAAGAAGCCGATTGTGGCGTTGTATATAGGCGGCACGGAAGCGGGGGCCCGGGCCGGCGCGTCGCACACGGCTGTGCTTTCAGGCCCGGATGAACTCTACGAAGGTGTTTTCCGGCAATCGGGCATTCTGAGGGCGAGTACGGTTGAACAGCTCTTCGACTGGTGCTGGGCTCTTTCGGAACAGCCGGTTCCGGAAGGCAATAATATTGTGATACTGACCAATGCCGGCGGTCCGGGCTCTTCTATGGCGGATGCGGCGGAAAGGAGCGGGCTCAATGTGCCGCTTCTGAAAAAAGAAATTCAGGACAAGCTTCGCGAGCATGTTCCCGCGACTGCTTCAACCCGTAATCCGATAGATATAACTTACGCGGTGAACATGCAGGAACTTTTTATGCAGCTTGTCCCAAAGCTGCTTCTGGCGCAGGACGATGTTGATGGAATATTGCTTTATGGCGTCATGGATGCGTCGATATTTATCAGGTATGGAGAAGAGACGGGATTATCCATGGACGTAAATCCGGAAGCACTCAGGCAGGCGTGGGATTTTATGTCGGATGAGTTCTCAAAGATTCCATTCGAGTTCGGCAAACCGATAATAGGCGCGACTTTTTACAACAGGTATACCGATAAATCAGTGAAAAGGCTTCAGGATAACGGTATACCGTTTTTGCCGTCGCCTGAGCGGGCGGTCGGTGCGATGTCTGCGTTGTACAGGTACGGCAGAATAAGGCGATGGCTGGAAAATCAGGCTTAATGATATAAGAGGGGTGAATTCAATGTCGGGATTCAGAAAGTGTATCGTTGGGGTTTTGATATGTGTGATGTATGTGATAATCCCAGGCGCAGGCGGCGCGCAGGCGGGCGGCGCTTATCCGGAAGGAGACAAATGGAATGCCGGCTGGATCTGGTGTGAAGGCGAGGAAAGCCCGGGTAACTTTTTCGTTTACATGAGGAAAAGTTTCAATATGCCGGCTGATGCCGCGATGGGCAGCATAAGGGTCACCGCGGACAGCAGGTATCGGCTTTTTGTGAACGGCAGGCTCGTCGGGCAGGGTCCGGTGAAAAGCGACAGGCGGTGGCTGTACTACGATGAGTGGGATGTGAAAAGTTACCTGAAACCCGGCGAAAACGTTGTTGCTGTTCTGGTACACAGTTACGGGGAATGGACTTTTTCGTATGTCGAAGGAAGGGGAGGGCTGCTGCTTGAAGCTGTGCTTGAAGCATTCGGCGGGCAGCGGGTCAAGTTCGGCACGGACTCGACATGGAAGGTCATGCCGGGTCTCGCGTGGCGGCGCGATCTGGACAGGATGTCGGTACAGCAGGATTTTCCGGAGATTTTTGATTCGAGAAAAGAGCCGAAGGGGTGGAACGATACCGGGTTTGACGACAGTGGATGGGCAAATGCCGTGGAGATTGGTACTCCCCCGATGGAACCCTGGACGAGACTGGTTCCCAGGACGACACCCAACTCGTATGAAACACGTTTATCGCCTGTGACTGTTATCGAAACGGGTGAATCCGAGAGTGAAGTCGTGTATCAGGGAGTGAACTTCGAGTTGAAGTATCCCGGGTTGAAATACGCGGTTGCTTATGCGGTCAGCTATATGTATCTCCCTGAAAAAAGGGATGTGACGATAAAGTCGAAGTCTCGAAGCGCTGAAAAAATCTGGCTTGGCAGGAAGATGATACTTACGAACTACCTCGGGCCGAACGCGCATTTCGACGAGAGGGAGATAACTGTTTCGATGGGGCCCGGCTGGGTTCCGATGATGGTGAAGAGCGTTGACGCGCAGCGCGTTAACTGGGATTTTGATATCAGGTTCGATATGGCGGATTGCAGCGGGGTGGTTTTTTCGCCTTACAAGGACGAAAAAAGGAAGGGCTGGATGATTGTCGGGCCTTTTCAACGGAGCGGGGATATATACACTGAATACCTGAAAGATTATCCGCCTCAGAAAAAGCCGGACTTCGGCAAAAAGTATAAAGGGATAGACGGCAAAGAAGTCGCGTGGGAATACGCCGCGAATACGGATTACACCACCAAGAGACTCGGTTCCGTGCTTGCCGGCATGAAGCGTCAGCCGGCGAAAGCTGTTGGCATAACAGGTGCCGAAGCTGTTCCCGGCGGCGGGGAGGCGACTGTCGTAACGGGCGCCGGGAAGTCGGGATACATAGTGTTCGATTTTGGTCGGGAGGTTTCAGGATATCCGAATTTCGAAATAGAATCGGCGGACGGCGGTGAAATCATAGATATGGGTTACGCGGAAGTTCTCGAAGACGAAGAAGGGAAGGAACTGTCTCCCCTGAACCCGGAGGGCGGGCATGTGAACTGTTCGCGCGGGAGAGTCAACTATGCGGATAGATACATAGCGAGCGAGGGATCGCAGAGGTGGGAGACTTTCGAGAAGAGGGCTTTCAGATATATGCTCCTGGTGGTGAGGGATGCGGAAAAGCCTTTGAAGATAAAAAATGTGGGGCTGCGTTTTTCGACGTATGATGTCGGCGACCGCGGCTCTTTTGAAAGCAGCGACGAAGTTCTGAACCGAATCTGGGATGTGGGCGCGTATACGTTGCAGTTGAACATGGATGATTCATACACGGATTGCCCCTGGAGGGAACGCGGCCAGTGGTGGGGCGATGCGCGAATCGAGATACTCGTAAATTATTATTCGTTCGGCGACACGGAGCTTGCGCGCAGGGGCATACTCCAGATCGGGGAGTCGCAGAGGGAAGACGGGCTGGTTGCAGGAATTTATCCCACGGACTGGGATAACCGCTGGCTTCCGGACTATGCGCTGGTGTGGATAATGTCGGCGATGGATTACATTGAGTACACCGGCGACGAGTCTCTTCTGGAGGAACTTCTGCCGAGATACCGAAAAATGCTGGATGGATTTTTCACGGATCTCGAAGATGAAAACGGGTTGCTGCGGGATGTTCCGCACTGGGTATTTATCGACTGGGCGCCGATAGAAAAACGCGGCGCGATAGCCGCTTTGAACGCATATTACTATCGCGGGCTGAGGGATGCTGCGAGGCAGTTCAGGATCGCGGGCGAGGATGCGGACGCGGATCGTTATGACGCCAAAGCGCAGAAAGTTAAAGATGCCGTGAACCGGCTTATGTGGGATCCCGAAGCAGGGGCCTATGCGGATTGTTATGCCGACGGCAAGCGCTGCGGCACAATCAGCCGGCAGGCGAATTCGCTTATCGTGATCAACGATATCGCGCCGCCGGAAAAGCAGAAGTCCATAATGAAATATGTTATGGACCCCGATGCTCCTGTCGTAAGGGCCGGCTCTCCGTATTTTTCGTTTTATATACTGAAGGCGCTGCGGCATGTCGGCATGGACGCGGAGGCGATGGATTACATAATGAAGTGGAAGCAGATGCTCGACTGGGGAGCGACCACATGGTGGGAAGTCTGGGGCACGCGGGCGTCTCACTGCCATGCCTGGTCTTCTGCTCCGAATTATGATCTTTCCAGGAATATTCTGGGTGTTTCCCCGGCAGGGAACGGGTATGAAAAAGTTCTTGTCGCTCCCATACCTGGAAATCTGGAATACGCGCGCGGAGTTGTCCCGACGACCGACGAGGATATTCCGATTGAATGGCATAAAAAAGCTGATCCTGCGCAGTTTGTTTTGAAAGTAACGATTCCGGAGTTTTCATCGGCGGAAGTAAGGCTGCCTCTGGGCGAAATGAAGAATCCCGTGCTAAAAGTCAATGGCGATGAAACACTTCCGGACGGTGTTGAAAACCTGGGGATCAAGGACGGATATCTTGTGGTTGAGACGGATGAGGGCGGGGAGTTCGAGTTTTTGCTTATCGGTGAATGATACTTGAAGCGTAATATGATATAATGAAGTTCTGGCTACTTTGCGGATTTCGGCATGAGGGTAATTTTTATTAAGGGGTTATCATGAGGGTTGATGAATTCAAGTACAGGGTTCGCGAAGTCAGTCATGACGACAGGATTGTTGCGATAGATCTCGAAGGCGGGATTTTTATTTCCAACATCGAAGATTTCAGAGCGGTGATAGAGACCCAGTTTAACAGGCGGTTCAAAGACGTTATTCTGAATTTCTCCAATCTTGATTTTATAAGCAGCATGGGGATTGGCGTTCTTGTCAAAGATAACGAAATCTCCGACAGGAAAGACCTGAGAATGTGGATTGTATCGATGCCGCCGGAAGTCAGGGATATTTTTAATCAGTTCTCTTTGCATAAAATAATGAGGATATGTGAAACGGAACAGGCGGCTCTTGAAGAAATCACAAGGTTGAATGTCTGAATATATTGTTATTGAAACAAGGCCTCAGGGATCGTTGAAAAAGCTCGCCGGAGAAATCGTTTCCTGCTCAGAGAAGCGGACGTTCCCTCTTCAGGTTTTTATTATTGAGTTTTTAAGGGCGACTGTGAGGTTGCGGCGGGGTTGACCCGCTGTTTTTTAAAGTGATACAATGAGTTGAATCGTAAATATTTTTAAGCGCATATATTGATAATTCCCTGATTTAAAGCCCTTTCAGAGGGGGGCGGCAATGCTGGAGCGGATATTCAAAATCAAATCCGGTAAAACAACGATAAGCACGGAAGTAATCGCTGGTATTACGACATTCGTCACGATGGCATACATAATATTCGTTCAGCCCATGGTGCTGAGCGGAGAGTTCCTCGGCCCGGGCAGGCCGGAAGGCGTGGAATTCATGGACAAGAACGCCGTGATGCTGGCGACCTGTCTGGCATCGGCATTTGCCTGTTTTATGATGGCGTTTCTTGCCAACTATCCGATAGCGCTCGCGCCGGGCATGGGCGAGAACTTTTTTTACGGTATGATTGTCGCCGGGTATGTGTCGGTCGGCGCGGTGGTGAGCTGGCAGGCGGCCCTGGGAGTGATATTTATTTCAGGAACGATATTTATCATTCTGTCATTGTTCAGGATCAGGGAGACGATCGTAAATATTATTCCCGATTCCATGAAAAGCGCGATAGCGATGGGGATCGGGCTGATGATAGCGTTCCTCGGGCTGACAAATGCGGGGATTATCGTCAAGCATCCGTCGCCCGGCGCTTTCCTGAAGATGGGCAACCTGATTTCTCCTGATGTATTGATAGCGGTAGCAGGTATTTTCGTGATCGGTGTTTTTATGATCCGAAAAATACAGGGCGGGCTGATCGCGGGGATCGCGGCGTCTGCGGTAGTGGCGCTGGCGCTCGGCAAAACGGGATTCAGCGGCTTTTTGTCGGTGCCGGATTTCGGGGCGCTCGGCATGACGGCTTTCAAGCTGGATATCCCCGGCGCGTTAAAGATAGGTCTGGTTACCATAATTGTCGTGTTTGTGCTGATGGACATGTTCGACACTATCGGTACGCTTGTGGGGGTGGGCAGGCAGGCGAATCTGATGGATGAAAAAGGGCGGATGCCGAGGGTCGGAAGGGCGTTGCTGGCGGATGCGTTCGGCACAGTTCTGGGCGCGCTTCTCGGCACATCGACGATTACGAGTTATGTGGAAAGCGCGGCGGGCATTCAGCACGGCGGGCGAACCGGCCTGACCGCCTTCACGGTCGGCGTTCTCTTTCTGCTCGCGATGTTCATTTCGCCGCTCATGGCCATGATTTCGGGTTGTACGGCGATAACCGCGCCGGTGCTTATAGTTGTCGGAGTCATGATGTCTGCAAATGCTGTGCATATCAGATGGGACGATTACAGGGAATCGCTGCCTTCGTTCCTGATAATCATGGGCATTCCGCTCACTATGAGCATTGCGGATGGAATGGCGTTCGGGTTCGTCACATATGTTATATTGATGGCTGTTTCAGGCAATTTCAGAAAAGTTCACTGGGTTATGTACATACTCGGAGCGCTTTTTCTGTATCACATACTGATGCTGTCGCGAATTGGCGCTTAGGCCGCGGATCGGTGATCCTATGAAAAAAATCAGAGCTTTTTTTGTTGTGTGCCTGATCGCGCTGGTTGCGATTATTCTGTTTATAATCATTTTCCCTCTTTTGCATAACAGCGAGGTTCTCGACCCTAAAGAAGCCGCGCCCGGCGGGAAATTCATTACTCTCAAGGATGGATCGGACATTCATTACTACGATGAAGGCAGCGGCAGGGCGATCGTGATGATCCACGGCTTTGCGGCGTCGGCTGATGCATGGGGACGGAACGCCCCGGCTTTTTCCGGCAGGTATCGTGTTGTGAGGCCCGACCTCGCAGGGTTCGGTTACTCTGTTAAGCCCCATGATGTCGATTACAGTTACAGGTTTTACGCGGATCATGTGATCGAGATGATGGATCGCATGAAGATAAAACAGGCGGTTCTGATCGGCAACTCGATGGGGGGCGGCGTGTCGCTGAGGATGGCGATGGAGCACCCGAAGCGGGTAAGTGGGCTGGTGCTTGTAGATACCGTTGGTATAGATCACGGGATGAATATCGGATTGAAGCTGATGGCGACGCCCGGAATTAATAATTTCATGTCGAGCGTGAACAACAGATTTTTTATGAAGCTGATTCTTCGCAGGATGATATTCGAGGACAAATCCCTGGCAACGGAAGCGATGGCCGACAAGTACCTGACGCCGTTCAGGACATACGGGGCGATGGGAGCGGCAGCAAAGGTGATAAGGAGCATAAAGACGGATTTCACGGATGAGGAGTTCGAGAATATAAAGGTGCCGACTCTCATTATATGGGGGGAGAAAGACAGGGTTATTTACCCTGCCATAGCGACCGCGCTTCATATGAAAATGCCTGAATCGAAACTGGTTATGATTCCGAAATGCGGCCATTGCCCGCAGGAGGAAGTGCCGGAAGAATTCAACAGGCTTGTAAGCGATTTTCTCTCGGCGAAGAACAGGTAGGTAGCAGGTTCTGAAGCAGAACTGATCGGTATTTGCAAAAGTTTAAATACGCTTTTTATCTGACAGGTAATCCATAAAGGAACCATAAAGGAATTTCTTCTTCAGGTCTTTGTTCGATATCGATTTGTTCCCGACGATATCATGCCGTTTTTTCAGCATTGATTTCATGAAATTGAACAGCGGAACAGCGGGCAGCCGGTTGCTGCGCCGGAGTTTTGCGAGCGCATAAAAGAAAAGGATCGCCGAGTGAACGGCAGTGACTGAAACGAGGTGTTTTGCTATGAATGCGGCAGGCATGTTTTTGAAATAGACGCCTGTGAGATGGATGTAAACCTGCTCTTTGCCGAGTTTGCTGACGGTTCCGCTCGAACTCCCTGAGTAATGGTGTTTTACCACTGCGCCGGGCACAAAAAGGCAGTTCAGCCCGGAAAGCGCCGCTCTCATGTTGAGGTCGGTGTCTTCGTAATACGCGAAAATGTTCTCTTCGAAAAGACCGATTGAATCGAACAGGGATTTTCTATATAGAGCGGCGGCGGCGCACGGGCCGAAAACGGGTGTTTCGGAAATAAAATCGCCTGCCGGTTTTCCGTGCCCGCGGTTGAATACCATTCCCCATGGAGTGTAATCGTCTCCCGCGGAATCTATCGTTTCGGGATCGTCATAGAAAACCACTTTGCAGGCGCAGGAGTGGATATTGCTGTTGCGATCCATGACATCAACGAGGTTTTCGATGCAGCCGGGTTCAGGCACGGCGTCGTTGTTGAGAAGAAACACGAATTCGGTTTCGCACAGCGCGATCCCACGGTTCACGGCACGGCTGAAACCCTCGTTCACGGGACTTTCAATGAGTTTGACCCATGAGAAATTCTCTTTTATGAAGTCAGCCGATCCGTCGGTCGATCCGTTGTCGATCACGATGACACGGGGCCGGCCCGATGTCTGGGATGCCAGCCCTGCAAGGCATTCACCGAGGAACCGGATTCCGTTCCAGTTTGGGATGACAGTTGTGACGCGCTCTGCTGCCGGCATATAACCTCAAAGATAAATGATCACATGATAATATTTATACCATATATCGGGATCAATGTTTATACGAAGCGCGAAAGCGGTTCAATACTTGCTCTTCGGTTTTTGAGTGACTCCGGAGAGAAGTTCTTCGAGATGTTCGCGGTTTGCGGATTTTGCCATTGCCATCTCTTTTGTGATGACCCTGTTTTTTATTAAAATCGCAAGAGACTGCTCCAGGGTGATCATGCCGGAACGGCCTCCTGTTTGCATGGTGGCGGGAATCTGGTGTGTTTTTCCGTCCCGGATCAGGTTTCTCAAGGCGCCGGTGGGAACGAGTATCTCGAAAGCGGCCACCCTGCCTTTGCCTGCTGCTTTTGGAACGAGAGTTTGTGAGATGACGCCCTGGATATTGCTGGCAACCTGCATTCGGATCTGGTTCTGCTGGTCCGGCGGGAAAACGTCGATAATTCTGTCGACGGTCTGCGCGGCGCCGGTTGTATGAAGGGTTGCAAGCACAAGGTGGCCCGTTTCAGCGGTCGTGATCGCGGTGGAAATCGTTTCGAGGTCTCTCATTTCTCCGATAAGAACAACGTCTGGATCCTGCCTGAGAGCGCTTTTGAGCGCCATGTTGAACGACCCGGTGTCTCTTCCAACTTCTCTCTGGTTGACGAGGCTTTTCCTGTTCTGATGAACGAACTCGATGGGGTCTTCAATCGTTATTATATGTTCCTCGCGTTTTGCGTTTATCTCGTTGACCATAGCTGAAAGGGTTGTCGATTTACCGCTTCCGGTCGGACCCGTGACAAGAATCAGGCCGCGGGGTCTCTTGCAGAAATCTCGAATAATTTCGGGCAGGTTGAGATCGTCCACCGTCAGGATTTTCGTAGGGATGACTCGCAGGACCGCGGCTTTTGTTCCACGCTGGTGGAACAGATTGACGCGGAACCTTGCTTTGTCGCCGAATTCGTAAGCAAGGTCGGTTTCCCAGTTGTCCTGGTATTCTTTTTTGTGAACATCATCCAGCATGCTGTCGATGATCTGATCGACAACCTGTGGGGTGAGGCGTGGCATATCGGTCTGAAAGACGATGCGCCCGTCGATTCTCAGCATAGGGAAATTACCGACTTTTATATGAAGGTCTGAAGCGCCTTTTTTGAGCATTACATCGAGTAGATCGTCAATATGCATATCTTTTTACCTCAACGGCCGGCCTGTTTTTTTAACTCTTCGGGGTACGCGCATTTCGCGAGCGCGTCTTCATACGTGATCTGCCTCTTGTTAAGCAGTTCCAGAAGATGCTGGTCGAGCGTGTGCATTCCCTGTTCTTTTCCCGCCTGTATCGCCTGGTGAATCATGTGAACTTTGTTTTCCCTGATAAGGCTTGATATGGCCGAGTTGATAACCATTATCTCGTGAGCCACCACCCTGCCTCTGCCGTTTGCTATGGGAACAAGTGTTTGCGACACGACGCTCTCCAGGACAACCGAAAGCTGCATTCTGACCTGTTGCTGCTGGTGTGGCGGAAAAACGTCGATGATTCTGTTTATTGTAGGCACGGCTCCGGTCGTGTGAAGCGTGGCAAACACAAGGTGGCCGGTTTCAGCGGTAGTGATAGCCATTGATATGGTTTCGAGTGTTCGGAGCTCACCGACAAGAATGACATCGGGATCCTCGCGAAGCGCTGATCTCAGTGCCATGTCGAATGATCTGGTGTCCTGCCCGACCTCGCGCTGGCAGACGCTGCAACTCTTGTCTCTGTGCAGGAACTCTATCGGGTCCTCGATAGTAAGGATATGTTCGTTTCTCGTTATATTTACATGGTCAATCATGGCCGCGAGAGTTGTCGATTTACCGCTTCCCGTCGGGCCTGTTACAAGTATCAATCCCTTGGGTATGTCCGCGAGATCTTCCAGAATGCCGGGCAGTCCCAATTCCTTGATGGTTTTGATCTTGAGTGGAATTGTCCTCAATACCGCTCCGGTGAAGCCGCTCTGCCTGAAAACATTGACCCTGAATCTTGAAACACCGGGCAGGCTGTAGGACATATCGCATTCTTTGGTTTCCCGGAATTCCTTTCTCTGGCGGTCGTTCATGATAGAAGCCATCATGAGGTCGATAAATCTGGGAGGTGTTTTACTCTCGGAAGCATTGCCTATAGGAGTGATTCTTCCATTAACTCTTATGAAAACAGGGCTGTTCGCCTTGAAGTGAATATCCGAGCCGTTGTTAGCTACCATATATCTCAGGTAGGCATTCAGCCTCTCTCTCGGGGGAAGTTCTTCTGTAAGCAGCGGAGCCTTGATTTCTTCTTTTTGCTGGTCAGGTTGCGCCTGGTTTGGTCTTGTTGCCATATCCCTCACTTCCCTGTCAGGTGATTTCCTCAATCGCCTTTTTCGTTTTTCAAGATATAATCGGCGATAAAATTATATTAACAAGAGAAAATTAAATCCAGAAAATGATCAATGAATAATATTCTCATACTTCAGCACATTAAATGGAACCTAATCTTTTCATTATGGATTCAAGGTCTTCAATGGAATTTCTCAATGGTTTCATAAACCTTGTTTTATCGATTTTCTCACTTGTATCTTTGTTCCACAAAGTACAGTTATCGGGTGAAATTGCTCCCGCGAGGATTATTTCCCCGTTGGTTCCCTGTCCGAACTCCAGTGCAAAATCCGCGGCGATCAGGCCGCATTTTTCAAAAAAAGGTTTCAATTTCTTGTTGATTTCCAGTGAGCGGACATAGATAAGCTTGATCTGTCCCTCGTTGATTTCTGTAAAAAGATATCTTCGACCCTCCTGTGTTACGCCCGTGGATGATACGTTGTCGGACAACTTGAATTCCACGAGGGTTACCGGCAGGGCGTCGCCCGGATTCAGCTCGCTTCTGGCGGTATACCCCGGCCCGACCGCGTTTCTTACAATCACCCGGACGGGAAACATTTTTATCGCGACGGTTTCCATACGGGTATCGAGGTTTTCTCTTATGAAATGGGTCTGAACGTTTTTTCGTTCGAGCTCTCTAAAAATCGCGGCTGCTATTTTTAGATTGGTCTCGCCTTTCCGGTCGAAAGACGCAACCTGTTCGCCGTCGTGAAAAGTTTCCTGATCATTGAATTCATAAATGAACTTTTCCGGTTCGTCGGTCAGAAATATCTTTCGGCCCGGATTTTCAAATATCAGTTCGCTTTTTCTCATAAAAACCTCGCCCGATTATTTTTTTACGGCTCGTTTCTTCCGCGGGAAAACCCTTTCATAAACTTCATCGACATTGCGCAAAAAGTAATTAACATCGAAGCAGTCGTCCAGGTCTTTTTCAGACAGCAGGCTCATCACTTCCGGATCCCGGAGCAAAAGGTCTTTAAAATTCACTTTATCTTTCCAGACCTTCATCGCGTTTCTCTGGACCAGGCTGTAGGATTCCTCGCGGGTGATTCCTTTGTCCACAAGCGCCAGCAGAACTCTGGACGAGAAGATAAGGCCTCTGGTTTTATTCAGGTTCTCGATCATAGCGTCGGGGTAAACCAGAAGGTTGTCGAGAATGCGTTTCAGCCGGATAAGCATGTAGTGCAGCAGGATGCAGCTGTCCGGCAGTATTACACGTTCCACGGAGGAATGCGTGATGTCGCGCTCGTGCCAGAGCGCGATATTTTCCATCGAAGCATGCGCGTTTGCTCTCAGAATCCTGGAAAGGCCGGCGATGCGCTCACAGGTGATGGGATTGCGCTTGTGCGGCATTGCGGAGGACCCTTTCTGCCCCTTTGCGAAAAATTCTTCCGCTTCTCTGACATCCGTTCTCTGGAGTCCGCGGATTTCGGTGGCGATTTTTTCTATCGTTCCGCCCGTTATCGCGATCGCGCTCAGGAATTCGGCATGACGGTCTCTCTGTATCACCTGGGTTGCGATCGGGGCCGGCTTGAGTTTGAGTTTCCTGCAGGCCGCCATCTCTATGTCCGGCGGGAGGTTCGAGAATGTTCCGACCGCCCCGGAAATTTTGCCGACGGAAACGGTTTCCTTCGCTTTTTCGATGCGTTCCGTGTTTCTTTCCATCTCGCAATACCACAGGAGCATTTTCATTCCGAACGTCATCGGCTCGGCGTGAATCCCGTGGGTTCTGCCGACCATGACGGTTTTTTTGTATTTGAGCGCCTGCCGCTTGAGGATTTTTTTAATCTCTTTCAACTCGCCGAGAAGTATGTCGGCAGCCTGCCGCATCCTGAGCGCCTGGGCCGTGTCGAGCATATCGGACGATGTCATCCCCATGTGGATGAATCTCGAATCCTTCCCGACGTGTTCCGCGACGTTGGTCAGAAACGCTATTACATCGTGGTCGGTGACTTTCTCGATCTCGTTTATGCGATCGACTTCAAAAGCGGCTTTTTTCTTTATTGTCGCGAGCGATTTTGCCGGAATTTTTCCCTTCTTCTGCCATGCCTCGCAAACCGCTATCTCGACATCCAGCCATGTCTGGAATTTATTTTCCTCGGACCATATCGATCCCATTGGTTCATAGGTATATCTTTCGATCATTATGCTCAGTCCTTTTCGAAGTAATTTTTGTAGCCTTTGAGTTTGAGCCGCTTGGATTTCTGAATAACGGCATCTGCCTGCTGGGCCCTGAATTTGCTGTAACGCGATCTCAGTTTCGGATCGTTCAGCGACAGGATCTGAACAGCAAGAAGCGCGGCGTTTTTCGAGCCGCCGACGCTGACTGTGGCGACAGGCATGCCGGCGGGCATCTGCACTATCGAAAGCAGCGAATCCACTCCGAGCAGTTTTGAGGCCATGGGGACGCCGATGACCGGGAGCGGGGTAAGCGCCGCGATTACTCCCGGGAGATGCGCCGCGCCGCCCGCAGCCGCAATGAGGATTTTTCCGCCCGCTCTCTCGAATGTGCTGACTGTTCTTTTCAAATAATCGTGGGTCCTGTGCGCCGAAGCTATTGTTGCTGTATAGTTTATCCCGAAACTATCGAGCGTGCTGAAGCACGGATTCATTTCGTTGAGATCGGAGTCGCTTCCCATAATTACCGCTATGTCCGCCTGCGGTTCTTCTTTCATTTTCGCCATGTTCATTTTCCTCCGGTATTCAGAAATTGCTTCTCAGGTTGTCGAGCCTGGATTTTTTGATCGTGGTTTTATTTGAATCCGCTTTCTGCCGGACCTCGACTTCTATCCGTGCCGAGCCCCTCAAAACCCAGTCCGTTTTCTTCTTTGCTTTTTCGCATGCGGGTTTGTCCGCGACCGTAGAACTGTTGCCGTTTGAGCCGGATTCGAATCCAAGAGAATCGATAGTTGCAACCAGCTCATTGTTCAAATCTATTTCCAGAAATTCCCGGACAAGATCCTCGAAAGTTTCGTCTTTGTCTTCTTCAGCGATTATTTCTTCACCGGATTCTTCCCTTGAAAGAGGCCCTTCGACCTGTATGTCTATCATAAGTTCCGGGGGCAGGGCGGGCTGCATTGCTTCCGCGCCGGAAAAAATGTTTATGATCGCCCGCCCGGTTGGGATATCGCCGGGTACTTTCAGAAAAAGCTTTTCGTTCAACGGTTCTTTCCTGAAGGGGCGAAGCTGTACGCTCAGTTCAAGCTTCTCCCCGGGATGAACAACATCGAACCCGTTTTTTTTGTATGGACTGTCGCCGGGACTGCCAAAGCTTACGGCAGCCATTTTTTTAACATTAATTTCTTCCGGTTCGGCTGCTTCTTCATGGCCGGCAGAGCCGTCTTCGGTTTCTTTTTCGGCAACTTCTTTTTCCGGCTCGGCCCTGTTGATAACAGCTTTTTCTATCTCCGCAAAGGAATGATCCGATTTGATTTCGATGTCGAAAGAAAGTTTTTCAAGGTCCGCGTTAATGAACTTGTTGTCTCTGAGCAACAGCAATGCCGACGCGAGTTCGCCAAGTGAACGCCCGGTAACATCGGAACGGTCATAAAACATGTTAATTCTCGATAGAGGCTCCCGGGCGCCTTTGAAATCGATATTGAACTTAACCACCGATGACCCGAACCCGATCCGGTCTATCGAATTATCAATGCTTTGCAGCAGAACGGTTGCGATGAGGTTAATAAGAATGTCTTCATCGCGAACTATTTTGAACGAATAGTCAAATGATCGATCGAGATCCATGTCCCTGATGGTGAGATCGACCGGGACGAGGGCGGGGTACGCATCGAGTTTGCCGAAAAGGGCGCTGCCCCGGTCCTGCAGAACCTGTCCCCGGAGAGAGCCGGTGGAGGTCGCTTTGAAAGGCATGTTGTCGCCTCTCACAATTGCGTGAACATAAGCGTCCGCCAGCAGATACTTGACATTGCCCTTTCTGAAAAAGGGATGCCCGAACATGTACACGTCTTTCCCTTCGACAGCGGTCACTGTTCCGACGGCAGATATGTCGATGTCGCCCCTTACGAGCTGAACCGCGACCGAACTGCCCGGGACAATCTCTTTTAACGGGGTGGAATCGGCGGAAGCGGTCCTGATGCCCGATCCGATGGTCTGCGCCTGCGCGGGGTCGAGTCCGCCTGCCCGGAACAGATTTTTAAGAAACGGCATTGTCCGCTCGCTCAGGCCTGTTACCGCTACAGGCGCCATAGCTGTCCGCGCGCATAAAGAATCGACGGGGCATTCATCCGGGCTGCCGTTCACATATTCGATCTGTCTGTATGTTTTTCCGTTGAAGTCGAACGGTTTTTGAAGCTTCACGGAGGCAGAAGCGGATTTCTCGAAATCTTTTATTTTCAGCATCGAGGCTAACGGGGTTACTCCGCCGAGGCTGTGGTCCGTCATCGGGAACGTGATCGAAAGCGCCCCTGCGAGCCGGTCGCCGAAGTATACCGGCGATCCGCTCATTCCGAGAGAGATGCCGCCGTACTTTTCAATTTCTTCTCCGGTCAGTTCGATAAGGATGAGCGGCCCGCCGTCCATTCCGGCTCCTTCGAGAACTCCCCTGACAATGACGGGGAACTCGATGGGTTCGAGCCCGTGGAATACTGTTTTGCCGTACCCGGCCATTCCTTCTTCGAGTTCGCATGGATCAATCACGTCGGGCATTGCCGGCAAAGCAATATCAGACAAAAAAAGGAAATTTGATACGAGAACAAATATTCCAATTGTAATTATCTTCAACAAAAATTTACTCATAGTTTCTACCGCCGGTAGCTGCCGGATCACAATCGTAAAAAACATATTATATACAAAGGCGGAGTATTTGAACATCATATTGGGAGCAAGCGGAATGCCGTCAGCCTTTTATCACAACTACAGGCCTTAATTTCGCGACAATTGTTGCGAGGCCGGCATTTACGCAGGTATCGACGACGTGATCGACATTTTTGTATGCCTGAGGCGCTTCTTCAAGGATGGATTGTTTTGATCTCGCCTGCATCGTAACGCCCCTGGATTCCAGGTCTTCGATAACTCTGGAAGCGGAAAAATGTTTTTTTGCCGCGGACCTGCTTTTAAGCCTTCCCGCACCGTGGCATATCGATCCCCATGTTTCGTCCATCGCGCATTCCGTGCCGAGAAGCACATAAGATGCGCGGCCCATATCTCCCGGAACAAAAACAGGCTGCCCGATGCCCGAGTACCTTGCGGGTATTTCCGGATGCCCGGCAGGGAAAGCCCTCGTTGCGCCTTTACGGTGGACGCACAATTTCGTTTTTGAACCGTCTATCGTGTGAGTTTCGATTTTGGCGATGTTGTGCGCGACATCGTAAACAAGGTGCATGCCCAGCTTTTCAGCGGAAGCGCCGAAAACCGACTCAAAAGCATGTCTTGTTCTGTGCATCAACACCTGCCGGTTCGCCCATGCGAAATTTGCCGCCGCGCTCATCGCTTCGAGGTAGTCCCTTCCTTCGGGAGATTTGACAGGGGCGCAGGAGAGCTGCCTGTCCGGCAGTTCGATGCCGTACCTGTTGCCAGCTTCCCTCATTATCCTTATGAAATCATCGCAGACCTGATGGCCCAGCCCGCGGGAACCGGAGTGTATCATCACCGCCGCGAACCCTTTATCGAGGCCCATTATGCGCGCTGCGCGTTCATCGAAAATCTCTTGAATCTCCTGTATCTCAACGAAGTGGTTGCCCGAACCGAGAGTTCCGAGCTGGTCCCGCCCGCGTTCTCGTGCCCGGGGGCTGACTCCCTCCGTATTTTCAACCTCCAGCGCCCCGTTCGCTTCGCAGAATTCGATATCTTCGTCCCAGCCGTAACCGTCTTTCACCGCCTGGGTCGCGCCGCGAGACAGATACCGGTCCATCTTTTTCTTATCGAGCCTGATTTCGCCTTTGCAGCCGAGGCCGGTTGGTATGTCTCTGAACAGCTGTGAACAAATGCGGTCCGCTTTTTTGCGGATATCCTGAATTTCGATATTTGTCGAGATGAGCCTGACCCCACAGTTAATGTCGAACCCGACGCCTCCGGGCGAGATCACGCCGTCATCGACTGACATTGCGGCGACCCCGCCGATCGGGAATCCATAGCCGAAGTGGATGTCGGGCATGGCGAGCGAGAACTTCTGTATTCCCGGCATCATTGCCACGTTGACGACCTGTTGCAGCGCGTCGTCGGACAGCAGCGATTCAAGAATTCGCGGCCCGGCATAGACCATTCCCGGAACTCTCATCCCCTGTTCGCATGTGCGGGGTATTTTTATCTTGTAATCAGATATTTTATGAAAGCATTTCTGCCAGTCCGTCATTATTCGATCCTCTATAAGTCAAAGTAGATTCTTGTTTCGTAGCCGTCGACCGTTCTGTCGACACTCAGCATGTGATATGTTACCGCCTTTATTTCCGTGCCCGGGAAAATCCCTTTGAATTTTGTTCCCGAGACAGTGGCTTTGAGCCGGTTTCCGTCCGAAATATCGAGTTCGGCTTTCGTTGTGAAGAACTTTTTGACTTCAAACATGTACAGCAGCTCGTTCAGCCAATCCACGAGAAGTGTTTCAGTATCGGGAGCTGAAAGTTCTATCGTATGAGATTCCGGCCAGCCGTCCGGAGGCGAGCCGGAAATGACAGCGAACATACCGGCAGCCGAATCCGAGAAAAGCTGTTCGATGCTTTCCGCTTCTACTTCGATCCCGATATCCGCTGTGTGTTCCACCAGTTTGAAAGGAGCCATACGGTAATTATAACTGCGGATTGTGCGAAGCGCATCAAGGAAGTTGTCAATTTTTGCGGGTTTGATGACAGTGTGCTAAACTATCAGCCATGAAAAAAACGGCGGGGTTCAGTCTGATATTTTTCCTGTTGATATCCGTGGCTGCAGTTTTTGCCTCTACGGAGTTTGACGAGGATGAATACTTTGAGGGTATCGCGGACATGTTCAGCGACGAAGTTTGTTCGAACGTGTGTTTCGAGAGGATGGAAGGGGGTTTGTTCACCTGTCATCAGGAGTGCGAGCGCCCGGGCCAGAAAAGGCTGCCCGCCGGGGTGGATTTTCTCATTAAGAATGTGAGGGATAACCTTGCGCCGCCGATGTTGAAGAAGGTTGAAATAAATGTTTCGGGCGGCGAGCCGGTGGCGCTGGATATCGTGATGGAGCCGTATAGTTACAGCCTGTCCGAGCTCACGGACATCGCGATAAAGTTTGTTTACTCGGTGAACGATCCTGTAGAGTGGGTGCCCGTCGGGGCGTCGTTGAACCCGGTCGAGGAAAAATGGGAAGCATCCGTCGAACTGCCCGGCGAGGCGGAAAGGGTTTATTCGACGGTGAGAATGGGTGATCTTGACGGGAATACCTATATAGAAATCCCCTGTGATATTGAAGGGCCGTTTAATGAGTCGAAGAAATGCATTTTCCCGATGTCGGGAGATGAGAGTTATGCGGAAGATGAGAATTTGAATCTGAACCCGTCGCTGGATATTCTCGATTCTGAATTTGCGAGAGACGCAAAGCGTTACTATTTCAGGGTAAAAATGGGTGGGAACGTGGATGCGGGAGAGAAGGTTCCGCAGAATGCAAATTATTATTTGATCGGATTGTACGATCCCGGAAGACCGCCCGGGGTCGATCCGTATCATAAGACTTATTTCGTGATGTTTGCGCCGTATCTGTTCGATCATGACGGTTGCAGGATAATCGCGAAGCGCGGTGAGAAATGGTCGAACGACTCGAACGGCGTGCGTTGCGATGCGGAAGGTGATGTTCTTACGGTTTCCGTGCTCAAAAAGGTCTTGCCGGAACCGGTCAGCGGGATCTTCGTAACATTTGTGGCGACAGGCGTGGTGTTCGACGAGAATACGGGAATCATTGCCGATTATACTTCCACGACCGCGATCAGGCTCGAAAGAGAACCACTGGAAATCAATCGATAGTGAATTACCCCGCCGCAAGCGGACGGGGTATCAAAATACGTGAGAAAACAGTAAAGTTTTCTCACACGCTTTCAAAACTTTTTGACGAGAAGCGCGACAGGCGTGCTTCTCTCCACAATATTGCCATTCAACAACGGCAGTCTTTACCCCCCCCCGGTACAGGCACCGGAGTGTTCTTCTCGAAAAAACCCCGCATTTAATAGTAATTCTCACAATAAAAACAGATTCACAACTCGATCAGAAATCACAAATACAAAGATAGTGTGCCATGCACAAAGCTATTTCCTTTGTGCGTGTATTCAAGCTTATTTTTGAGGATCACTATATATGTGGGAAATCCGGGATAAAGCCCGATTATACGATAACAAAAAAAGCGCGCCTTTTCAGGACGCGCTTTTTGTTAACAATCAATCAGTAAGAAATTACTTTTTTGCTTTCTTTACTTTCTTTGCTTTCTTTGCGGGTTTTGCGCTTGCAGCGGGTTTGTTGATGATCGCCGCGTGAGCTGCCGCAAACCTCGCGATCGGCACACGGAAGGGCGAACAACTTACATAGTCGAAGCCGGTCCTGTGGCAGAACTCGATTGATTTCGGGTCGCCGCCGTGCTCTCCGCAGATACCGATATGAAGATCGCCGCGTGTTCCGCGCCCGAGCTGGACTGCGTTTTTGATGAGCCTGCCAACGCCGCCCTGGTCGAGTGTCTGGAACGGATCTTCCGGAAGGATTTTCTGATCGAGATATGTGCGGATGAATTTTCCGGCATCGTCACGGCTGTAGCCGAACGTCATCTGAGTCAGGTCGTTTGTTCCGAATGAGAAGAACTGCGCGTACTGCGCGATTTCGTCCGCTGTCGCCGCGGCGCGTGGTATTTCTATCATTGTGCCGATAAGATAGTTGACCTTGATGCCCCGTTTTTTCAGGACTTCCTTGCATGTCTGGTCGACAAGATCGTATGCGGCTTTCATTTCGTTGATATGCCCTGTCAGCGGGATCATGATTTCCGGCTTGACCGGGAGTTTCTTTTTGGCCATGTCGCAGGCCGCGCTTATGATAGCGGTAACCTGCATCTTCGTTACTTCCGGAAGAGTGAGCCCGAGCCTGATTCCGCGCATGCCCAGCATCGGGTTGAACTCGTGGAGTTCGTTTACGCGATCGAGGAGTTTTCTCATACCCTTGAGTTTCGGGGATTTCGGCTTCGTCGCTTCGAGAACAGCGATATCAACCATGAGGTCTTCTCTTGACGGAAGGAACTCATGGAGAGGCGGATCAAGCAGCCTTATGGTTACTGGTTTGCCTTTCATCGCTTTGAAGATTCCGAAGAAGTCGCTTTTTTGCATCGGGAGCAGTTTTTCGAGCGCTTTCTCTCTGTCCTCGACGGTTTCCGCGAGAATCATGGCTCTCATGTTGTTGATGCGGTCTTCGCCGAAGAACATGTGTTCCGTTCTGCAGAGTCCGATTCCCTCCGCTCCGAAAGCCACGGCCAGTTCCGCGTCTACCGGGCGGTCGGCGTTGGTTCTGATGTTAAGTTTCCTGAAAGTATCCGCCCATTTCATGATCTGTTTGTAGTACTTGTTTTTGTCGGGATCGGCGGGCAGAAGCTTGAGTTCGCCTTTGTAAACTTTTCCGGCTGTTCCGTTGAGAGTGATGAAGTCGCCTTCTTTTAAAGAATAGCCGTTGGTTTTGACGGTCTTTTTCGCGTAGTCGATTTCCAGTTCGGAGCAGCCGACTATGCAGCATTTTCCCCATCCGCGGGCGACGAGCGCCGCGTGGCTTGTCATGCCGCCTTTGGCTGTAAGGATCGCTTCCGCGGCGTGCATTCCGTGAACGTCTTCCGGCGATGTTTCGTTCCTGACAAGAATTACCTTCTCGCCTTTTTCCTTCGCCGCCTGAGCGCGGTCCGCGGAGAGAACGATCTTTCCGGATGCGCCGCCGGGACCTGCCGGAAGCCCTTTTGCGATAACGGTCGATTTCTTCTCATCGCTCGGGTCGATCATCGGGAGCAACAGTTCGGTGATCTGTTCGGGGTTTACCCTCATGATGGCTGTTTCCAGGTCGATAAGCTTTTCGTTAGCCATATCAACCGCCATGCGGACAGCCGCGATGCCGTTTCGTTTGCCGGAACGGGTCTGAAGCATCCATAACCGGCCTTCCTGTATCGTGAACTCGATGTCCTGCATGTCTTTGTAATGCTTTTCCAGGTTGGTTCGAATAGTGAAAAGCTGCTTGTAGAGCTTCGGGTATTTTTCTTCGAGGCTCTGGATATTTTTGTTCGAATCGGTTTTGGTGGCCTTGTTCAGCGGGCTTGGTGTTCGAGTTCCCGCGACAACATCTTCTCCCTGCGCGTTCGTGAGCCATTCACCGTAGAATTTAGGATCGCCGTTCGCCGGGTTCCTGGTGAACGCGACACCTGTCGCTGAGTTGTCGCCCATGTTTCCGAATACCATCGTCTGAACATTGACGGCGGTTCCCCATTCTTCGGGAATTCCCTCGATCCGCCTGTAAGCGATGGCGCGCCTTCCGTTCCATGACTGGAACACGGCGTTGATTCCGCCCCAGAGCTGTTCTTTCGGATCGTCGGGAAATTCTTTCTTCAGAACTTTTTTAATTGTTTTTTTGAAAACGGCGATGAGCTTTGTAAGATCGTCAACGGTGAGTTCCGAGTCGTCTTTATAGCCGTTTTTCTTTTTGACGGCTTCGAGTTCCTCGTCTAGCTGAACACGGATTCCGCGGTCCTCTTTCGGCTCGATGCCGGCGGCTTTTTCCATGACGACATCGGAGTACATCATGATGAGCCTTCTGTATGCATCGTAAACGAACCTCGGGTTCTGAGTTTTTTCAACCAGGCCCGGGATGGTTTTCGATGTCAGGCCGATGTTCAGGACCGTTTCCATCATTCCGGGCATGGATTGCCTTGCGCCGGAACGAACGGAGAAGAGCAGCGGGTTTTTGGGATCGCCGTATTTCGCGCCCATGATTTTTTCGACCTTTTTAAGTGAAGCTGTTACCTGTGATTCCAGTTCTTTAGGATATTTTTTGTTGTTCTCGTAATAAATCGAGCAAACTTCCGTGGTGATTGTGAATCCGGGCGGTACCGGGATTCCGAGACTCGTCATCTCGGCCAGGTTCGCGCCTTTACCTCCCAAGAGGTTTTTCATGTCGGCTTTGCCGTCGGCTTTTCCGTCTCCGAAAAAGTAAACATATTTCTTTCCCATAAGTTTCCCCCGTTTTAGGCGAGCCGCAACGGGCTGCCTTGTTAATATCTTTTTATAGCCTTTGTTCAAAAATATCCAAGGCCTGAAGCAAAAAAATATTGAACAATATACTATCACAACATCTGTTGATTTAAACGGGGCGGGATAAAAATGATCGGTACAAAGATAGAACGGCATTTGATAGGCCGCATGGAAGTGGTATAAAATTGGCACTGAAATGAAACGTCGATCGGTCGAGATTGAGTTTTAATATGCTGTATATTAGAATATGCTGACTTGAGCGCGGAGATAAAAATCAACATGCCGGATTTTAATGAATTCAGAGAACTGATAAGTTCGTTGAGGGGTGAAAACGGTTGCCCGTGGGATAAAAAGCAGACACTGCGTTCGATAGCGCCGTATCTTCTCGAAGAAGCGAAAGAAGCGGTGGATGCGGTGGAATCGGGGGTGGATGGCGATGTCTGCGAGGAATTGGGCGACGTGATGCTGGTTGTGTGCATGATGGCGCAGATTGCCGGGGAAGAGGGACGATTCAGTTTCGATGATTGTGTGAAGTCAATTTCGGAAAAGATAATTCGAAGGCATCCTCATGTTTTCGGCGACACTGAAGTCGATAACGAGCAGGATGTGATTGATAACTGGAAGAAAATCAAGGAGCAGGAAAAACGGGAGAAGGCCGGAAAATGATTTTTCCAATCGAAAAAGCAACGTCTGAAGTTCTGGAAAAAGTCGGGCTTAAAGGGGCGTGCCTCGGCGACATGAAAAAGATAGGATTCGATGTCCCGCCCGGTTTTGTTATCTCAACGGATGTGTGCAGAGAATTTTTCAATAACGAAGAAGCGCTTCCGGACGGCTTCATGGATGAAGTAAAAGACAGGATAAAACAGTTGGAACAGGAAACCGGGAGGAATTTCGGGGGAACCGATAAGCCGCTTCTCCTGTCGGTCCGTTCCGGCGCTGCCGTATCGATGCCGGGCATGATGGAAACATTATTGAATCTGGGGCTTAATCATGCCACGATCCGCTCTTTGATCGCCGAGACGAAGGATGAAAGATTTGTTTATGATTGCCTGAGACGTTTTCTCAGGATGTACGGAGTGATTATTCATAAGCTCGACCGGCGCGAGTTCGATCGTGTGCAGCAGTATCATCTCGACAGAACCGGGGGCTACTCGCTGGAAGATCTCGATTCCGTGAGCATGAAAAGGATCGGCGACCGTTATCTTTCGATAATGAAGAAGTTCATATATGAGCCGATTCCCGAAGACCCGTATGAGCAGCTTAATGATGCTATTGTGGCAGTTCTCAAGTCGTGGAACAGCCCGAGGTCGAGGGTGTATCGAAATCTCAGGCGGATCAGGGACGATGCGGGAACGGCTGTGATTATACAGTCGATGGTTTTCGGTAATTTCGGGCTTTCGTCGGCGGTGGGAAACCTGACGACGAGGGACCCTCTTATCGGCAACAAGCAGCTTTTCGGGGAATACCTTGCGGGCGCGCAGGGCGAGGAGATACAGGAAGGTGCGCGGGTGCCACGCTCGATACTGGGCATGAAGGAAGAAATGCCGGAGATATTCAGCCGGCTTTCCGAAGCTGCCGGAAAGCTGGAGAGATACTACAGGAGCGTCCAGGAGATTGAGTTCACGGTCGAAAAAGGCAGGCTGTTTTTTCTGCAGACCCGGAAAGCGGAATGCACCGCGCGGGCGACGATAAAGACTTCCGTGGATATGGTTACGGAAGGGCTCATTTCAAAAGAAGAAGCGCTGATGAGAGTCAAGCCCGAATCTCTCGGGCAGATGCTTTTCAGGTATATCGATCCTTCCGTTCAGGCAAGGAGCCTTGTGAGGGGGCAGCCGGCCTCGCCCGGCGCTGCTTACGGGCTTGTCGCGTTCAGCGTCGAAAAGGTCAAAGAGATCGTCGCGCAGAACAAGGAAGTGATTCTCGTCAGGCCGGAAGCGACTCCTGAAGATATGCTTGTCGTGGACGATATAAACGGATTGCTTGTTATACGAGGCAGCCTTTCGAGCCATGCCCTGAGCGCTGTTCGCAAAGCCGGAAAGCCCTGCGTTTCGGGGTGCCCGGGCGTCGAGCTGGATTTGAACAAAAAGGAAATAACAGTCGGCAATACAACGATAAAAGAAGAAAGTGTAATAACAATAGACGGAAGCACGGGAAGGGTGTTTGTCGGAACCGTGAAGATGTGGGATTCGACAATGAGCGACGAGTTCATGGAGTTGCTTTCGTGGGCGGACGAAGCGAGATCGCTCGGGGTGCGGGCGAACGCGGACACGCCGGACGATGTGAAGCGGGCCATGGATTTCGGGGCGGAAGGGATAGGATTGTGCCGGACCGAGGCGATGTTCATGGCGGCGGACAGGCTCCCGATAATGCAGACTCTTGTTCTCGCGGGAGATCAGCCGGGCAGGGATGACCTGCTCGAACGCCTGCAGGAGGTTCAAAAGCAGGACTTCAAGGAAATGTTCAGGCTGCTCGACGGAAAGCCTGTCACTTTCAGGCTGCTGGATCCTCCGCTTCATGAGTTTATGCCTGCGCTGGAGCCGCTGATGATGGATGTTTACGAGATGAGGGCGCAGGGCATTGAAGACGAGGCGCGTGACTTTAAAGAGGCGCTTCTTACGCGAGTTCTTTCTCATAAGGAAGTCAACCCGATGCTCGGCCTGAGAGGTTGCCGAATGGCTATTCTTGCGCCCGAGCTGGCAAGGATGCAGGCTGTGGCTGTTTTCGAGGCTGCGTGTGAAATTATTTCCGAAGGGATAAAGGTGCAGCCGGAAATACTGATACCGCTTGTCGGCCATGTCAACGAGCTGATAAGGATAAGAAAGCTTATCGACGACACGGCGCAGCTTGTTATGGAAGAAAAGGGCATCGAAGTAAAATATAAAGTCGGCGTGTTGATAGAAATCCCAAGGGCGGCGCTTACCGCCGGTTCGCTTGCAAAGCATTCCGACTTTTTTTCATTCGGAACAAATGATCTTACCCAGACGACGTTCGGGCTCAGCCGTGATGATTCCGAGCAGAAGTTTCTGGTTAATTATCTCGACCAGGGTGTGCTCGAGGACAATCCTTTTCAGGTTCTCGATCCGGATGGAGTCGGAAGGCTTGTCAGGATGTCTGTAGAGGAAGGCAGGGCTTCCAACCCCGGTCTTGCATTCAGTCTTTGCGGAGAGCATGGAACAGATCCCAGGACGGTGTTTTTCTGCCATGCCCTGAAAATAGACACTGTGAGTTGTTCGCCTTATCAGGTCCCAATAGCAAGGCTTGCCGCGGCGCAGGCGAGGATCGTCGAACAACGGAACGATAAATGAAAAAGAAGAGGTTGCATCGTGAGTGATAAAAGAGATTTGCTGCTTGAGTTCGGGTGCGAGGAAATCCCTTCGGGTTTTATAAAGGGAGCGCTTAAAAGAATAGAAGAGCTGTTCAAAGAATTCTTTGAACAGAACCGCATCGGGTTCGGCGGGCTGGAACTGCTTGCCACGCCGCGGAGACTGACTCTGCTGGCAAGAGATGTGGATTCGGTTCAGGCGTCTCAGACCCTGGAAATCAAAGGGCCTCCAAAAAGAATTTCAGTGGATGAAGACGGAAACTTCACAAAGGCCGCCGTTAAATTCGCGGAAGGCAAAGGCGGGAGCCTCGAACAGGTGGAAATCAGGGCGACAGACAAGGGCGAGTACCTTTATCTTGTTGTTCACGAGGAAGGGAAAGCCACGGCGGATTCGCTGAAGGAGTTGCCCGGGTTTATCATCGAGAAAGTTGTTTTCCCGAAAAGCATGAGATGGGATGTCAGGAGCATAAGGTTCGCGAGGCCGATTCGATGGATAGGAATGATGTTCGGCAACGAGGCCGTGGAGGTCGATTATCAGGGCGTGCCTTCAGGCGCGTTTACTTTTGTCAACAGATATTATAATTCCGAAAGGGTTTGTTACGAGTCGATCGACGATTATTTCGAAAAGCTGGAAAACTCAGGCGTAATTGTTGATCAGAACAAGAGGCAGGAAACGATCAGGGAAGGCGTTCTGGCTGCTGCTGAAGGCAGGCCTCATATAACCGACAAATTGCTTAATGATGTAAATTATCTCATTGAATACCCGTATATCGGGGTCGGAAGCTTCCCGGAAGAGTTCACGAATCTTCCGCCGGAAGTGCTGATAATCTGCATCGAGAAAAATCAATATTATTTCCCGATCGCGGATCCTGAAACGGGAAAAATGCTTCCGCGCTTTGTTGTTGTAATGAACGTTCCTCTCGGGAACGACAGAGTGGTTATAGGCGGGTACGAGAAGGTTCTCATTTCGAGGCTGAAGGACGCCGCGTTTTTTTATGATGAGGATCTCAGGACAAAGCTCGCGGACAGGGTGGAAAGCCTGGACAGGATAACGTTTCATGTAAAACTGGGCTCGCTGCTCGATAAGACAAAAAGAGTTCAAAAACTCGTCGCGACCATCGCTTCAAAGACAGGCGTTGAAGGAGACGATGTAGTTGCGGCTGAACGCGCGGCACTTCTGATGAAAGCCGATCTGACAACGCACATGGTTTTCGAATACACGGAAATCCAGGGCACCGTCGGCAGGATTTACGCGCTCGAATCGGGCGAGAGCGAACAGGTGGCAAAGGCGATAGAAGAGCATTACATGCCCAGGTTCGCGGATGATGAGTTGCCGGAAACAAAGGCGGGCGCGCTGCTTGCGCTGGCTGATAAGCTTGATACGATCACTGGTTATTTCTCGCTCGGGCTGTCGCCGACCGGTTCGGCGGATCCGTATCAGCTCAGGAGACAGGCGATAGGCGTGCTGAGAATTCTCGACGGGTTCGATATTCAGGTCTCGCCGGGCGAACTTTTTGATCTCACGATAGATTCGTATCCCGGGGATTCCGCGCCGGTGACCGGGAGGGAATCACTTAAAGAGGAACTGTTCGATTTCTTCAAGGGCAGGTTCGGGAACCTGCTTGAAGCCGAGGGCTTCAATTATGATGTCGTCAATGCGCTCGATCTCAGGAGAGTGAGTTCCATATCAGCGGCGCGTGGCGCGGCGGAAGCTATCCGTGAACTGCGCGACGAGAAGGATTTTGATGATCTCAGGGAAGTTTACACGAGGATTTCGAATATCCTTTCGAAGTCTGCAAAAGACATGGATTGTTCAGACAATAAAGTCGATGAGTCTCTGTTCGAGACGGAAGAGGAAAAGAACCTCTACGGCATGGCGGCCAAGCTTGAGAAGTCTGTTGATGATGAGAGCAAATCATATCGTGATAAAATCATCGAGCTTTACGCGCTGTCTCAGCCGGCGAATCTGTTTTTCGACAATGTAATGGTTATGGCTGAAAATCCGCAGATCAGGAGCAACAGGATCGGAATTCTGCTGTTTGTTCAAAATGTATATATG
The DNA here is from genome assembly GCA_035380865.1 of bacterium. Classification (GTDB taxonomy): domain Bacteria; phylum UBP15; class UBA6099; order UBA6099; family UBA6099; genus DAOSYA01. Next base: position 41,610 of record DAOSYA010000003.1, on the reverse strand, counting down.
AAAATTGCAGATTTCAGGGAAATTGTAAAAAAACAGTAAATAACAAGTTATTTGGGTTTGAACGGGAAGGTTAGAACAACTTTTACTGTGTATTACTGATAAAAAAATTAATCTAAAAAGTTTATATTATAAAAAAAATGACTATAACTTTATTATGACTCTCCACGGGAGCCCGGGTGTAAACTGGTTGCCCGGGTAGAGGGGAGAAGCTGGGAATTAAAAATTTTCAGACTATAGAAATATTCAATGGCCACTGAAAGAGATCTGGAATTGATCCGCGAGAGGACGAGCATTGTCGATCTCGTATCGAGCCATACCCGGCTCAAGAAGGTGGGGCACCGGTTCAAGGGGCTCTGTCCGTTCCACAGCGAGAAAGACGGCTCGTTCTATGTCGATGAAGAGAGGAAGCTCTGGCACTGTTTCGGCTGCGGCGTGGGCGGCGATGTTTTCAGCTTTGTGATGCAGACCGAAAACGTGTCCTTCGGCGAAGCGGTCGAGATTCTCGCGAAAAGGGCGGGCGTCGAGATTACTCCAGCGACACAGGTGGATTCCGGCAGAAAAAAAATCAAGGACAAAGTATTAAAGATCAATGAATTATCGACTGTGTATTTTTATAAAGTTCTCACGAAGTCCAGGGCCGGGGAAAAGTTTTTATCCTATCTCGATGAGAGAGGTGTAACGAAAGAACAGATCAAGTCTTTCAAGCTCGGCGCGACGCTGGATTCGTGGGACGGGCTGATTCGCGCGCTCGCGAAGAAGGATTTCAACGCGCGGGACATAGCGCAGGCGGGACTTGCGCTGGAAGGGCAGAGGGGTTTTTACGACAGGTTCCGCGACAGGTTGATGTTTCCTCTTTTCAACATCGTGGGCGATGTGGTTGGATTTGCGGGCAGGGCGTACGGCGATGCGATGCCGAAATATATGAACACGCCGGAAACGCCGCTCTTTGACAAGGGCAGGATGGTATATGCGCTCGACATAGCGAAAAAGAATGTCGGCGGGCACGGGATAATTCTCACAGAGGGGTATATGGACGTGATAGCGCTGCACAGGGCGGGCATAAAGTGCGCTGTCGCGTCGATGGGAACCGCGCTTACGCCTCAACAGGTGGACCTGATAAAGCGCTATGCGGAAAAGGTTGTGCTGTCGTATGACTCCGATTTCGCTGGTGACAGCGCAACGATGCGCGGGATAGAGATGCTTGTCGACAGGGGAATAGACATCAGGGTCGTTTCTCTGCCGCAGGGCGAGGATCCCGACAGCATTGTGACAGTGGGCGGCGCGGAAGCTTTTTACGGGTATCTTGAAAAAGCACAGGATTATTTCAATTTTTTTGTGGCGAAAAGCATGCAGAGATCCGGTTCGGAATCTCCCGCGCAGAAGCGTGACGTGATAATGCAGATGGCGACCCTGATCGAGAAGACGCCGAACGAGATTCTGCGTGATCAGCAGGTCAAAGTCCTTGCCGAATCGCTCGGGATATCCGAGCAGCATGTTCATTCCGCGCTTTCACAGGTTAAAAGCAGTACGAAAAGAGGCGTTTCCGGAAAGGAAGTAGACACGGAGGCGATCGACAACATACTGTCGGGCAGCATGAACATAGAGAAAAAAATAATTGAGTTGCTGCTCGCGGGAGTCGAGTCGGCGGAAATGATTCTGGAACAGTTGTCCGCTGAAGATTTCGAGGACGACAGGAACCGCGTGTTTTTTGAATACTGCCTCAAGTACAGGGAAAACAATAATGGGTTTTCGCCGGATGAATTCCTGGAATCGGTCCATCCGCAGGAAGTTATTACTTTCATCAGCGGGGTGCCTCTTGCGGGCGGTGAACAGGAAGGAACGGACGAGAAAGCGGAAGATGTTCTTGTACAGTTCAAAAAGGAATCAAGGAAGAAACAGATAGCGGTTTTAAGGAAGAAAGCGGAGCAGGCGAGGAAGGCCGGCGACAAAAAACTTGAAAACAAACTTGCAATTCGTATAGCTGAATTATTAAAAGAAATGCACGAGAGAAAATAAACCGCGGAAAGCGGCTCGAGTGGGAGGAAGGAATATTGGCTGCATTAATGGTATCCAACATTCCGGAGATGTCCGAACTTTACGAGCGGACCAAAAAGGCCGGGACCGTGAAGTACAAAGAGATCGACGACATTCTTTGCAAGGGAGAATATGATCCGGATGTATTAGAAAGCGTTTTCAATGAGTTTCTTGATCTGGATTGCGAGATACTGGATACGGATGGATCGAATTTCCTCGAAAAGGAAGTATCGGAGCCCGAGATAGAAGAGGAGGAGGAAGAACATATCGATATGTCGCTTCTTCTGAGGCTTCCGGGCGATATCCGGATCGACGATTCAGTGAGGCTGTATCTCAAGGAAATAGGACAGGTGCCGCTTATCACGGCAGAGGAAGAAGTTGTGCTCGCGAAAAGAATCGAGGCGGGCAGCGAGCAGGCGAAACAGCTTCTGACCGAGGCTAACCTGAGGCTGGTGGTGAGTATCGCCAAGAAGTATGTCGGCCACGGAATGAATTTTCTGGACCTCATTCAGGAAGGGAATCTGGGCCTTATCCGGGCCGTGGAAAAATTCGACTACCACAAGGGGTTCAAGTTCAGCACATACGCGACATGGTGGATCAGGCAGGCGATAACACGCGCGCTTGCGGACCAGGGCGATATTATCCGCAAACCCGTCCACATGGTGGAAACGATCAACAAGCTGGTCAAAGTGTCGCGGCATCTCATGCAGGAACTGGGCCGCGAGGCAAGCGAAAGCGAGATAGCGAAGGAGATGAATATTTCGCGCGACAAGGTTCGCGAGATAATGAAGATTTCGCAGAAGCCGATATCGCTCGAAACTCCGATCGGCGAGGAAGAGGACAGCCATCTCAGGGATTTTCTCGAAGATCAGGGAAGCGAGCCTCCGGTCGAGGCTGCTTCGAATCTGCTTCTCAAGGAACATCTCGACGGTGTGCTTCACACGCTTTCGGACCGCGAGCGAAGGGTCCTGGAGTTGAGATTCGGTTTGCATGACGGGCACCCGAGAACCCTCGAAGAGGTCGGAAAGCAGTTCAACGTGACACGCGAGAGGATTCGGCAGATAGAGGCGAAAGCTCTGAGAAAATTACGGCATCCGAGCAGAAGCAAAAAGCTCAAGGGGTATCTCGAATAGGGACCGCAATGGTGCCTGCTTGAAAATATGGTTCGAAGTAATTATATTTTGGTCTTCGATGATCTATCGTTTTACAGGTAGATCATTTTGTTTAACAGGTGTTTAAATAAGTAAGCATGAGGGGGAGAAGTGTAATGCCGGATACATACAACATAGCAGTGATACCCGGTGACGGGACGGGCCCGGAAGTTGTCGAAGAAGGTATAAAGGTACTGAAAGCGGTCGCCGATGTCGAGGATGTGAAGTTTGAATTCCAGTATTTTGATTTCGGCGGGGACCGGTATCTTGCAACGGGAGAAGTATTGCCGGAATCGGCTCCGGAAGAGCTGAAAAAGTTCGACGCGATATTTCTCGGCGCGATCGGACATCCCGATGTCAAGCCGGGTATTCTTGAAAAAGGAATTCTTCTCCAGCTGAGGTTCGAGCTGGATCAGTATATTAATCTGCGACCTGTAAAGCTTTATGAAGGCGTCGAAACGCCGCTGGAAGGCAAAGGCCCGGAAGACGTGGACTTCGTTGTTGTTCGCGAAAACACGGAAGGTCTTTATACGGGTTCGGGCGGGTTCCTGAGGAAAGGAACCGCCGGCGAAGTTGCCGTTCAGGAATCGATTAATACAAGAATGGGCGTTGAGCGATGTATACGGTACGCTTTCGAATATTGCAGGAAGAGGAACAGGGAGAAAACCCTGACGCTGTGCGGAAAAACAAATGTGCTGACTTATGCGTTCGATCTCTGGGAGCGCACGTTTTATGAAGTGGCGAAAGAATATGAAGATATCAAAACCGAGTACGCGCATGTGGACGCGACATGTATGTGGATGGTGAAGAATCCGGACTGGTTCGATGTGATCGTAACCGACAATATGTTCGGCGATATCATTACTGATCTCGGCGCGATAATCCAGGGCGGAATGGGTATCGCCGCGGGTGGCAATCTCAATCCGGAAGGCGTGTCGATGTTCGAGCCTATAGGCGGTTCGGCTCCGAAGTACACGGGAATGAATGTGATCAATCCTCTTGCGGCAATATCAGCCGCGCAGATGATGGCCGATGTTCTCGGGATCGAAGGTGTTTCCAGGAGGATGGAGAGCGCGGTTATCGAGGTTACTTCGAAACATCTCAAGTCGATGGCCGCCGGAAAAATGGGAATGGGCACATCCGAGGTCGGAGACCTGGTCGCGAAGATAGCAGTAGGCTGAAAGTTAATTGAAAAGAATACCACGGTGCTTGCACCGGGGTAAGGATTGCCGGTGTTGTATGGCAATATTATGGAGAGAAGCGCGCTTGTAGCGCTTCTCGTCGAGAAGTTTTGAAAGAGTGTGAGAAAACTTTTTCAAAAGTTTTCTCACGTATTTTGATACCCCGTCCGCTTGCGGCGGGATAGTTCATTTTATCAAACGAAAACAAAGCCCGGCGGAATGCCGGGCTTTTTTATTGGATGTTGTATTCTTGCCCCAATCAATCAGGTGTGGTACCTTTGAGACATGTTACTCGACAGCACGATAATTAAAAAGATTCCTTCTGCTGAAAACATGAGCGGAACATGTTCGGATTTCGCGGAAAGCGTGCTCGACGGCGGAACGCTGGCCGAACAGTATGAAGTGTTTGCGAAAAAGGGAATGGATCGAGGTGATGTTTTAAGGGCGGTCGCAGGTTGCCTCGACAGCGGATGCCTTGATGTCGAGTTTGAAGCGAGGTCCGATGTTCTGAAAAAAGTTATCGGCGGGGGAGAAGAAGCGGAAGAGATTTGCCGTGGCAACCCGCACATGTGGAATGTGGTTGCATACGAGAAGGAATGGAAAGATTTTGCGGATTTCAATGATTTCATGCAAAAGGGTTCCCCTGTCTACAATAAGAAACAGTATCAGTGGAAGGTTTATGAAGGCCTGCTGGGAAAGGAACTGGGAGTTCTCGGAGCGGGGAGCCGGGTTCTCGATATCGGCGGAGGAACCGGCAGGATCGGGCTTCGGCTCGCGGAGAAAGGCTGCGATGTGACTCTGATCGACGCATCGCCGGCAGCGCTGAAAGCCGCGTGGCGTGAGCTTGCCGCGGCGGGCGCGGATTTCGATATCGCGTGGGCGGATGCCGCGGATTTGAGTTTTATTGAAAACGGTTCCATGGATGCCGCTTTTTCCATGGAAGTTTATTGTTATATCAGGGAGCCTGAGGTCGCGCTTTCCGAGGCTGTCCGGTGCGTGCGGAGCGGCGGAACGGTGTCGTTCTCAGTGGAGAACGGACTCGGAGCGATACTGGCCGACCCGTATGTTGAAATAAAGGATATGCCTAAGATATTAAGTGAAAACAGGATGCTGGTCGAAGGGGATGTTTGCGTCGATTACATTCCGGTAAGCCGGCTTCGGGGAATGTCCGTGAAATCGGGTCTTACGGATGTGCGGATTGAAGGCTGCCATTATATCGCAGACGGTTTTATAGGCAAACGGTTCAGCGACAGGCTTTTCGGGGCGGGCCCGGCCTCGGATTTTATGATAGAGATGGAAAAGGGCATGAAGAGAATCCCGGTCCTGAAACACCTTTGCAGGGCCTGGCTTGTAACCGGCACGGTAAAATAAAATCCCGCTCAGAAAAGATCGTCGTAATTTGTGGTTTCGGGTTCCGGCTCGATAACTTCGGGTTCCAGGAGTTCGACATTATTGGTGTTTTTCCGGGGCTGTGCGCCTGAACTGCTATTTTCATCGAACTCGTAAAATTTCGGTTTCATTCCTTTTTTCTGAAGCGGCTGCGTGGTGCGTTCCGCATCTATGAAACCCAGGTCGATGTCCTGTGTGCCTGTCGCTTCCGGGATTTCTATCTCAATGGCTTTCATGGGAGAGGACTTGGGCAGGTTGAATTCCCTGACCGGGACATCTTTCATGGCCTGCTTCATGAAATGGCCCCATGTCGGCGCCGGAATCGAGCCGCCCGTTACGCCGCTGCCTATCGGTTTTCCTTTTACGAGATTTCGCATGGTGGTGTTTTCATCGTTACCGAACCATACGATAGTCGTCATCTGTGGAACGAATCCGCAGAACCATGCGTCCCTGAACTCGTTTGTGGTGCCTGTTTTGCCGGCTGCGGGCCTTCCGATATCCGCTTTTCTTCCCGTGCCTGTTTTCAGCACGTCTTCGAGCACCGGAATGATCCGCGCGAGCTCGTTGTCCGCGAGCACTTTTGTCCCCGTTTTGTATTTTTTCTGGTACAGCACTCTTCCGGTGGAATCGGTTATTCTCTCTACGGCAACGGGATCGACCCTGTATCCGCCGTTCGCCATGGTCGAGTAGGCTGTCGCCATATCCATGATCGTTACGACGGACGGCCCGAGCGGGAGCGAAAGTGAAGGATAAAGCGGCGTTTTGATACCCATGCTTTTCGCGGTTTCAATAATATTTTTCGCTCCTACAAGATGACCGACTTTCACAGCCGGAACGTTTCTCGACAGTTTAAGCGCGGTATGCAGGTCCATAACGCCTTTGTATTTGCCGTCATAGTTGCTCGGGCAGTATTCTTCAGGGATCTTGTATTCATCGGGATCGTAACAGATTTCTTCGTCCAGCAGGGTGCTTTCCATCGAATAGCCCTGACGTATGGCGGTTATGTACACGAACGGCTTGAACGAGGAGCCGGGCTGGCGCAGCGCCTGCCAGGTCCTGTTGAATTTGGATTTTTTGTAATCCACACCGCCGACCATGGCGAGGATGCTTCCTGTCTGGGGCCTCAGCGCAAGCAGGGCGGCTTCTTTTATATTCGCTTTGCGTTCGGCTGATAATTTCATGCCGTAGGCTATGGATTCTTCCGCGTGCTTCTGGAGCTGCATATCTATCGTGGTGTATATCCTGTAACCGTTGCTGTATATCTGGTTGGCCGTGAGCTTGAACGGGCCGTCGGCGTCCTGAAGAAGCTCCAGCAGGTATGTCACGAAATACGGAGCCTTGTAGTTCTGGTAGCCCGGGCCTGTGAGTTTCGCAAGGTGGAACGGTTCCTGGATCGATTTCTCGTATTCCTGCCCGGTTATGAAATGAAGCTCCTCCATTTTTTGAAGTATGGCGTCACGCCTGCGCTTCGCTCTTTCCGGGTGAGTGTAGGGCGTGTAAATGCTCGGCCCTTTCGGCAGGGCCGCGAGCATCGCGGACTCGGCTATCGTCAACTCGCTCATGTTTTTACCGAAATATGTTCTTGCGGCTGTTTTTATCCCGTGCGCGCCGTGGCCCAGATATATGAGGTTCAGGTAATTTTCGAGAATCTCTTCTTTCGAGTATTTTTTCTCCAGCGTTATCGCCAGAATCCACTCTTTCAGCTTTCTTGTAAGCTTGTCGCTCAGCGAGTTTTCCATCTTGAGTTCTTTGACTAGGTAGACGTTTTTCGCGAGCTGCTGGGTTATGGTGCTCGCGCCGTGCTTCGTTTTGCCGCCTGTTTTAACAAAAAGGAAGATTATCCTTCCGAGCCCCTCTACATCCACGCCGCGATGTTTGAAGAACCGCTCGTCCTCGACCGCGATGAACGAAAGCTTGATGCTGTCGGGGATTTCCGACCATGAGGCGTACTCGCGGTTTTCCTCGTACAGTTCGGCGATTATCTCTCCGTTGACCGAAAAGACCTTTGTGGTTTCTTTTGCCGTGGGGATGACAACCTGGTGGAGGTCGGGCAGTTCACGTGTGTATCTGGACACCATGCTGACCACCACCGCTGCGATGGTTATCGTGAAAACAATCAATACGACGAAGATGCCGGAAAGTATCACGAAGCAGGAGGTTCCGCCCCTGCGAGGCGTCTTGTTCGTTTTCTTTTTTGTCGTCGGCTTTTTTGCCGTTGCAGCTTTTTTTACCGTATTTTTAGGTTGTGGTTTCTTTCCCATATATTCCTACCAGCCGTCTCGCTCAAATAAGTTTCTTTATTTTAAGTATCCTTATTTTTGCGGTTTTTTTATCAATCAGTCCTTTTATTAGTATTCCGAACACAACTCGGTATGTATATTGAGCAATATTCGTGCCTGATCGAACAGGGAATAAAAAGGGTTGTAATAAAGGCAGAAAATAAATATCAGTGAGTCTTATGTGTCTAACTTTACACAGAAAAGTGAGTTATTTGACACAATAATCGAGATCATAGGAAATATCCCTGAGTTCATCGCGGGAAACATCGAAAGAGCGTCCACTGACCGGCAGTTTTTCATCATAGAAAAATTCCGGCAGCCGATTTTCGCCTTTGCTTATGCCGGCCGCTTCGTTGAACGCCTGCTCCGATTTCAGGGTATCCGAGCCGAGCCGGATGATATCTTCATAAGTAAGGTTCCATCCGTAGCAGGCATTCAGCAGTGTCGCGGTGCGTTTCATGTTATCTATGTCCGGCCCGACGAAAAAGCAGTAACCCATGCTGTCGCAGACGGTGATCATTATCTGGAGGTCGCGCGAGAGCTCGGGCTGTCCTTCAGCCTCGGTGAGTTCGAACGACTTTTCCGGGTCGAGCCCTATTCGTCCCGGAATCGCGGGCCCTGCGGTATGATCGGCGCCCATCGGCGATGTCGCGAAAGTGCAACCCATTCCCTTGAAAGTTCTCGGCTCGTAGGCAACGAGAGATTGCCCTTTGACTTCCGGCACCCTGTGCGCGCCGAGCACTTTTCCGACAACAGCCGCGCCGCTGCCGATAAGCTTCCCCCTGATTTTTCCCTGCTTCACTTCTTCGAGGATCGCGAGAACGCCCTCGGTGTCTCCCCATTCGATCATTCCCATTTCCATAGCCACGCCCAGCGCGACGCCCGTATCTATGCTGTCGAGCCCGATATCATCTATCGCGCGGTCTATTCTTGCGATTGAGTCGAGATCGCCGATATCGAGGTTCGGGCCTACCAGCACCATTGTTTCGTACTCGAGGCTCGACGTTATGTAGTTGCCGTCTTTATCCGTGAATACGTTCGAACATCGTATGACACAGCCCGGATGGCAGGCGCGGGAAGGTTTTCCGCCCCGTTCGAGGATTTCTTTCCTGAGCGCCTCGCCTGAAATTTTGTCGGCCCTGTCGAAAGTGCCGGTGCTGTAGTTGCGGGTCGGCATGCCGTCCATTTTGTTCGCTGCCGCCACCATCGCGGCAGTCCCGTAATCGGTGAGCCCTTTTTTGCCTTCGATGAGCGATTTCGAGAAGACTTTCGTTATGGACCTGAATGTTTCTTCATCGGAGTAGGCCGGTTTTGCGCCGGGATTGGGGATCGACACTATTGCCTTGATGCCTTTCGAGCCGAGCACGGCGCCCGAGCCTCCGCGACCCGCTGCGCGCGATGGATTCCCATCCAGATCGGTCGCCTGTATGCAGGCGGTTGCGAGCCGCTGTTCTCCCGCCGGGCCGATGCTTAATATCGCAGCCTTTTCCCCGAACCTGTCGTGGAGCTTTTCCGATAGATCGTAATTCCCGTCCCCGCGGTATTCCGCCGCATCTTCGAATCTTATCCCGCTGCTATCTATCACCAGCATCTTTAAATTTTCGTTGTTCGAAATGCCTTCGATGATAATCGCCTTGATGCCGTTCTGATACATGAACGTTCCCGTCGATCCGCCGACGTTGCTTTCTTTGATGCCGTTTGTCAACGGACTTTTCGTTCCGATCGATATTCTGCCGGAGCAGGGCGCGGATGTTCCTGTAAGGAGGCCTATGGAAATCACGATTTTATTGTGTGGGCCGAGAGGGTGGCAACCGGCCGGCACCTCATCGGAAATTATTCCGGACGTGAGAGCTCTTCCGCCGAGCTTTTCGTACTTTTCCGGTACGGGCTCTTGGGTGATCGAGCCGTCTGATACGTTGACCCTGTAAATATTCATATTGAAAGGTGCTCCTCTTCAGGCGTATACAAATCATACTAATGAAAATTAACGCGAATCAACAGCCCGGGTCAATGGGGAAACATTATTAGTTCAATAAGCCGGTTCAAACCTGCGCGAGCGAAAAATTATGTCTTTTCTGACACCTTTGTTTGAGAAGAATACCCCGGTGCTTGCACCGGGATAAGGACTGCCGGTGTTGTATGGCAATATTGTGGAGAGAAGCGCGCCTGTTGCGCTTCTCGTCGAGAAGTTTTGAAAGAGTGTGAGAAAACTTTTTCAAAAGTTTTCTCACGTATTTTGATACCCCGTCCGCTTGCGGCGGGGCAGTTCATTCATAGATCTTCTCGTCGGTCATATCAGCGTTCACCGCGTCGTCTTCGATGTCCCGCCCGGCGGGTCCGGTTTTTTCGAGTTCATTATAATACTCGTGCTGAATCAGCGCGTTCATAATCTGGTTGGTACCGGTCCATATCATGGCGAGTCTCGAATCGCGAAGCAGTTTTTCCACAGGGTACACGTTCGTGTAGCCGATACCGCCCATGATCTGCATCGCGTTGTTGATAGCTTTCCATGAATTTTCGGTGGCGACCTTTTTCGCTTCCGATACGAGCCGCCTGGCGTCCTCGTCGGAATCGACTTTGCGGGCTGCGGCATAAACGAGTGCGCGCGCCGAATCGAGATCGGATAATGAATCGGCTAGCATGAAATTGACGGCCTGGAACTTCTTGATTTCTCTACCGAACGCTTTTCTGCGAGTCGAGTATCGCGCCGCGACTTCGATAGCGGCTCTTCCGGACCCGACAGCTCCCGCCGCGCTGGTCATCCGTTCCGGGATCATCATTTTATTGAAAATCATGCCGCCGCCGTTCAGCGGGCCCACAAGGTTTGACTCGGGGACTTTCACGTCTCTGAAAACAATCCTTCCCGTTCCGCTTCCGCGCGAGCCCATCAGCCCGTATACCTCCTGGACCTCGACACCCATGTCACGCTCGACAAGGAACACGCTTATCGATTCGTGCGGATGCGCTCCGGGCGCTGTTTTCACATAGACGAGAAAAACATCCGCGCCTTTCGCGCCGACGATGAACCGTTTCTGCCCGTTGAGTATGAAGTAGTCGCCTTTTTTCTCCGCTTTTGTGGTGGCCCCGAAAAAGTCGGACCCCCCGCGCGGCTCGGTCAGCGCTTCCGCGCATATCAGCTCGCCGTTAAGGATTCTTCTCAGGTATTTATCTTTCTGCTCGTCGGTTCCGAAGCCGTTGATCGCATCCCCGATTATCGAGGGGAGCGAATACAGGCAGGCGAGAGCGGTGCCCAGCACGCCGAACTCTTCCAGCGCGATAACTTCGGACCGCCAGCCCATCCCGCGGCCTCCCCATTCTTTCGGGAACCTCAGCCCGATAAGATTGGCTTCCGCAAGTTTTTTTACATAATCGTATGGATACTCGATATTATCTTCATCCATCTCTCTCAGGAGTTCTTTGGGGACTTCGTTTTTAATAAAATCGATAACCTCTTTCCTGAGTTGCTTTTCAGTATCCGTCATCATGAATTCGAACATTTTCCGGCCTCCTATGCAGCTTTTAAGGGTTTCAGCGGGTATTATAGCAGTTCAAGCGTTTAATCGCACGGCAAATTCCGGACCGCATTGATTTGTTAACCCGCAGGCTCTATTATATGCCTCGAATTTCGGGTGGGGAAACAGGATGATCAAACTGAATTCATTGAACAAAGAGCAGCGCGAAGCGGTGATGCACAAAGACGGCCCGGTGGTTGTGGTGGCGGGCGCCGGTACGGGCAAAACACGGACGATCGCTTACCGGACCGCATACCTGCTGGAACAGGGCGTGGAGCCGTCGCAGATTCTTGCCATTACTTTTACAAACAAGGCTGCGAGGGAGATGAGGGAACGCATCTCTAAAATGGTGGGCGAAGAAATCTGTTCGCAACTTACGGTGAGAACGATACATTCTCTTTGCGTGCGGATTTTAAGAGAGGATTTCGACAGGCTCGGGCGTGATCCCGAGTTCAGCATATACGACACGTCGGACCAGGTGGGCCTGATCCGCAAGGCGCTTGTGGACAACGGTTTCGACCCGCAGAAGAACGACCCGAGGACGCTGCTGTGGCGGATCGGGACGGTGAAGAACCTGTTCCCGGCGGTCGAGACGGAGGATTTTCAGGATCCTGTCTTCAGCACCGTCTATCATGCGTACAACAGTTTGCTGGAAAAGAACAACGCGGTCGATTTCGATGATCTTTTGCTGTGTACGGCAAAGCTTTTGAGAAAAAAAAGCGTACTGGGCAAATACCAGGACCGCTACCGTTACATAATGGTCGACGAGTACCAGGATATAAACGGATGCCAGTATGACTTGATAAAAAAGCTCGCGGCAGCGCACGGGAACCTGTATGTCGTCGGTGACGATGACCAGAGCATTTACGGCTGGCGGGGCGCGCAGGTTCAGAACATTCTGAACTTCGAGAGGGATTTCAAAAAGGCGCGCGAGATAAAGCTGGAGCAGAATTACAGGTCCACGGGCACGATACTCGAAGCGGCGTACGAGGTTATAAAAAACAATCAGGTGCGGCGCGACAAGAAGCTCTGGACGACCGGCGCGCGGGGCGACCTGATCGTCGTGATCGAGGCGCAGGACGAGAACGAGGAAGCGCAGAAAGTAATCGATTACATAGTCGCGCTGAAACATAAATACAAAATGCACTACGGCGATTTCGCGATTCTCTACAGGACGAACGCGCAGTCGAGGCTGTTCGAAGAGAAATTCGTGAGGCTCGGGATTTCATACATCATGGTCGGCGGAACGAGATTTTTCGAGCGCCGTGAAATAAAAGACGTAACGGCGTACCTGAGAGCGATGTCGAATTCGGAGGACGAGCTTTCGCTGTTGAGGATAATCAATTTCCCGGCTCGCGGCATCGGTAAAAAGACTATAGAGCGCATTCAACAATCCGCGATCGAGAATAAAATCCCGCTCTTTGAAGCGCTCGCAAATGCGGCGGACTGCGAGGAGTTTACGGCGAAAACGCGCGAGGGGATAAAATCGCTGCTTTCCATTTTCGGCGATATGAGAGTGGCCGCGGTGAAAAACCCGGGGAATCCCGAACAGGTGATGAAAGTTTTATTCAAAGAGGTGGATTTCAGAAAAGCTTACGAGAAGGCGTGCAGCGACGCGAATGACGCGAAGCGAAGGTTCGACAACGTTCAGGAGCTTCTCAACGCGGTGATTGATTTTCAGACGGCGGAGCCGGGGGCGACGATCGAAGGGTTTCTTGAAAATGTCGCGCTCATGTCGGATGAGCAGGAGATCGAGGAGGAACTGCGCGAGGATTCCGTGGTGCTGATGACGCTGCACAGCGCAAAAGGGCTTGAATTCAAGCATGTGTTCCTTGTCGGCGTTGAAGAGGGCTATCTGCCGCATGAGCGGTCCGAGGCGGAAGGAAGCGTGGACGAGGAACGGCGTTTGTTTTACGTCGGGATGACGCGGGCGCGGAAGAGGCTTTTCATCTCTCATTCGTTCAACAGGCGAAGGTTCGGTGATTCGATACCGAGAAAGCCGTCGAGGTTCCTCGAAGAGATTCCCGCTCACCTTGTGACGGACGGCGGCGAGGATGGGATCGAGGAAGCGCGTGAGGAAGCCTCGCAGGAGATCGCGCGGAAACATCTTGCGAGAATGCAGCAAATGTTCGGCGAATGATGATAATATTTATCCGGGGTGGCAAACGATGAAATCTCATACTGCATATTTATGGTTCAACACACAGAAGAAACGCGAGTATATCAGGATCACGGACAGCGTCGAGGAAGAACTGGGCAAAAGCGGCATTCAGGAAGGTTTCGCGCTGGTGTCGGCGATGCACATCACGGCGGGCGTATATGTCAACGATGCCGAGTATGGCCTGATAGACGACATCGACGAATGGCTCGATAAGGTCGCGCCGGAAGGGCCGGATTACAGGCATCACAGGACCGGCGAGGTCAACGGCGACGCGCATCTCAAGAACCTGCTCATCGGCCACGAGGTGATTATCCCTGTGACGGAAGGCCGGCTGGATCTCGGGCCGTGGCAGCAGGTGTATTACGCCGAGTTCGACGGCCGCCGTAGAAAACGTCTCATAATAAAGATAATCGGCGAATGACGGACCTTTGCCGGTAAACTTGCGTCGCGATGCCGGCCTTGCCGGTTGACTTTACCTGCTCATATTTCATAAACTCACATATATAAATACGGGGGGACTGTTCCATGAATAAAATTGTGAAGTCGGTTGCGTATGGCCTGATGGCGGTGATGTTGTTGATGTTTTCCGGCTGCTCGCAGGATTCCACAAAAAATGTTACGCCGGGAAAAGAGTATGTTCAGCAGGCGTTCCGCGCGGCATTTCTTCATGATGTCAGAGGCACGGACGACGTGGAGTACGACATTCCCGATTTCGAAATTCTTTTAATGGACGGAACGGCGATTGTCCCCGGACATATGAAAGAAGTGCTCAAATCGTTCGATGCCGAAGCGGGAAGCGCGGAAGCCGTGTTCACGGATGGCAGTTTTAAGATCAGCGCGATTTTCACCCGGGACAACGACAGAAAAATAGCTAAGAAAAAATTAAATATATGCAGAGTCGAAGGGGGACCGGTCACTGTCGATTCGGTTGTGGTCGACAGGGCAAGGGCGACGCAGGGCGCGTTGCACGGGGGACTCGGGCAGCCGGTGTTCACGGGCAACCTGTTTTTCGGGCTTGAGTTCCCGGGCGCGTACAACACGATCGAAGGCGATGTAATACAGCTCCGGCACTATCCCGGAAAAACGTTGTCGGACGGCGAGTGTTTCGAGACTTTCGAGGCGGTTACAGGATGGGCGGGCGATGAAGGGATCGAGGAAGCTTTCAGAAGATATATCGATTCGATAAGGTATACGACGAATTCGAACCTGCATTACAACTCCTGGTACGATGTGCGGGCGAACAACATGAGTGTGGAGAGATTTGCCGAGGTCTTCGACGGGTTCAAGAAGAACCTGGTGAGGCACAATGTCGAGCTCGATTATCTCGTGGTCGATGACGGCTGGCAGAAAGGCGATTCGATATGGGAGACGAGCGAGAGGACGTTCCCGAACGATTTCGGGCCTCTGCGCGACGTGCTCGAAGCCGGCGGGACCGAGCTCGGGATATGGATGCCGCTTACGGGTTACGGGTTGAATGTCTCATGGGGACGTGACAATGGTTACGAGACGGATGAGAACGATCATCATTACTGCATGGCCGGTAAAAAATTCAACGAGGCGATGAGAAGACGGATAAAGCAGCTTGTCGAAGAGGAAGGCGTAAGATACTTCAAGCATGATTTTAATTTTTTCACCTGCTTTGATGAAGGTGTGGATTACCCGCAGACGGAAAGGCACAGCTTCGAGGCGAATCTGAAAGCGGAGATCGGGCTGCTGAATTATATCCACAGCGTGAATCCGGAAGTGTTTCTTAATGTCACCTCGAACATGTGGCTGAGCCCGTGGTTCCTGGCGTGTTCGGATGCGATCTGGATGGGCAGCAGCGATTATGGGTATGATTACGGTGCGCCCGCGCTCGAACCTCGCGACTGGGCCATGACGTACCGCGACGGCTGGCTGTACAAGCGGCTTGTCGAGGAAGGCCTGAGGTTCCCGATGAACGCTATTATGACGCACGGGATAATCGATGGAGTTCGAAACAGGCTTGGCGGTGAGGATGAGGGGTTTCTCACGTGGGCGGATAACGTGATGCTGTATTTCGGCCGGGGGGTGTACATGAGGGAACTCTATCTCTCGCCGGAGCTGATGGATGAGAGGAAGTGGAAGTTTCTCGCGGAAGCGGCGAAGTGGGCGAAGTCCATGGACCGCGTTTTTTCGAGAACCGACTGGGTCGGCGGCGATCCGCGCAGGGGCGAGCTTTATGGTTATCACCATCACGGCTGGGGGAAGAACTGGTATGTTTTGCGCAACCCGGGAATCGATCCGCAGTCGATCGACCTGGATATCGATGAAGGGTTGTATCTCGAACAGTTGTACCCGTCGCGCCGAATTCTCGAACACGGGAACGGCGTGATCGTGCCGGGCCACTCAGTGTGGGTGCTGCGGTCGAAATATATTAAAGAGTCGGATCAGAAATATTATGGTCATCCGGCTTCGACGGATACGGTTTCCGAACAGTACCTGAGAATTTCCGGCCCGGAAGGGTTGTGCGGTATCGCCGGGGATGCTTACGAATGTACCGCCGAGTACAGGTTTTCCGGCGTCGAGAAGGGCAAAATGTTTGTAGGGATATTTTCGGAGGACAGGTTTCTCCTGAACGATATCGACGTGAACGGAAAGAAATACTCGGGATTCGACGAGGGGATAGGATGGCGGCTGTTCGAGGTGCCGGTAAAATCCGGCGTCGATTTTCAACAGTTGAAAGTCAGGGTGCCCCGCGATTATGTTCAGAAAGCGCCGTTCGCTTCAGAGAAGTACCGGATATCTTTCTACCTGAATGTTTACGGTGAGGTGACGCTTGATCCGGAGGCGTCGGGATATGACAGGGTCAAGGAAGAGATACTGCTGCCGCCCATGCGGGATTTCGGCAGGTTCGATTACTGGTACACGATACCCGGGGACCGGCAGGGCAGGCTGGATTTCACGGATGCCTCATTCGGCGGAACGGAGCCGGTTACAAAAGAACAGCTCAAGTCCGCGACCGGGGCGAAACTGAGGCTCAAGGTGTTCGGGTCGAGAGGACAGGGCAGCATAAAGATGATGCTGCTCAACGGGGTCAATATCGGCATGCTTCCCGAAAACAGGTACCCGTATGACTTCTGGCACGAGTTTGTTGTGGAGCTGCCGGTTAATGCGCTGAAGTCGTTAAGGGTTGCAAACAAGTTTGTTGTGAACGACATGACGGGTACATCTTTCAAGTTCAAGGATGTGCAGTTATCGGTCAGGCTTGCCGATGGATCGTGGAAAACCACCCGAATGGACGATAGATTGCAATGCAGCGACGAGGGATGGGATTTTGCCGAAGGGAAGTCGTTCAAGGGTTTATCGAAGCCGCTAAAACTTGAATTTCAGTAAGATTGCCTGAATTTATTGATAAATTTTACATACATGGCTATTTATTTGACACCTGTAATCTGTTTCCCTACACTTATTGCGTATGATAGCGATAATTGATTATGGAATGGGCAATTTAGGCAGCGTTTTCAAGGCGCTCGAAGGCGTCGGCTGCGATGTTCGCATTGTGGATACGGTCAAAGACATAAGCGATGCGGACGGGATAGTCCTGCCCGGAGTCGGGGCGATGTCAGCCGCCATGAACAATCTGGAGCGTCACGGGCTTATAGAGACCGTAATCGGACAGATTAAATCGGGCAAGCCTTTTCTCGGCATCTGTCTCGGGCTTCAGATGCTGTTCGAGTACAGCGAAGAGGGCGGTCGTGTCGACGGGCTGGGTGTTCTGAAAGGGAAAGTGGCCCGGTTCACCGACGAACTCAAAGTTCCGCACATGGGCTGGAACCAGTTGAATTTCAAAAAGAGGCCCGATGTTGTCGAGGGGATACCGGAAGGCTCGTTTTTCTATTTCGTGCATTCCTTTTATGTTGTGCCCGATGACGATGATGTAGTGATGACCACTACGGATTACGGGATTGATTTTGTGTCCTCGATATCCGTGGATAACATAACCGCTGTTCAGTTTCACCCTGAGAAAAGCCAGAAGTGGGGCTTGAAGCTGCTGGAGAATTTTGGGAGAAGTGTTGGCAAATGAGATTATATCCGGCTATTGATCTGCTCGAAGGTAAATGCGTGAGGCTACAGCAGGGCAAAAGAGAACTTTGCACCGTGTATTCCGACCGGCCCGAACAGATGGCCATGAAATGGGTGAACCTCGGGGCGCGTTGGCTGCATGTGATTGATCTCGAAGCGGCGATCGACGAGAAGGTTTTCGCGAACAGGGAAGCTATAAAGCGTATTCTCGAAGCGGTCGATGTGCCGGTTCAGATCGGCGGCGGCATCCGAGAGGCCGGCCATATCCGGCAGTACATCGAAGACGGCGTCGAGAGGGTCATCGTAAGCACGAAGGTACTCGAATCGAGGGATTTCGCTAAAGACATATTCGCGGAGTTCGGCGATAAAATCGTCGTGTCCATCGACTCGTCCGACGGGCGGGTGGCGGTCAAGGGCTGGACCGATTACACGGATCTGAAAACCGTGGATGCGGTCAGGAGAATGCAGGACGACGGCGCGAGGCTGATAGTGCTCACGGATATCGTGCGCGACGGGATGCTGAGCGAGCCGAATTTCGAAATGATGGCGCAGGCGGCTGATGCGCTGGAAATCGATCTGATATGCGCGGGCGGTGTTTCGACCGTCGAGCATGTTGAAAAACTGAAGGCGCTTGATAAAAAAAATATCGATGGCGCAATAATCGGAAAAGCGCTGTATTCAGGTTCGTTCGACCTTGTTGCGGCGATCGGGAAATTCCCCCGGTAGGGAGCTTGTTTTGCTTGCCAAGAGAATAATACCATGTCTTGATGTCGATAACGGTCGTGTGGTGAAGGGCGTTAATTTCGTGAATCTCGTCGATGCCGGCGACCCGGTCGAGCAGGCGCTGAAATACGAGCAGGCCGAAGCCGACGAGCTCGTTTTCCTCGATATAACGGCGTCGTCCGACAAGCGTTACATCATGATCGACATCGTTAAGAAAACTGCGGAGACGATTTTTATCCCGTTCACAGTCGGCGGCGGCATCAACGATGTCGAGACGATCCGCGCGCTTCTAACGGCGGGGGCGGACAAGGTTTCCCTGAACACGGCGGCGGTGTACAATCCGGACCTCATCAACGAGTCATCGGAGATATTCGGCTCGCAGTGCATCGTTGTGGCGATAGATGCGAAATGGGTCGGCGATCACTGGATCGTCTATACGCACGGCGGAAGAACCCCGACCGAACTCGATGCCGTCGAATGGGCGAAAGAGGCCGAGCGGCGGGGCGCGGGAGAGATACTTCTAACAAGCATGAACAGGGACGGCACGAAGATAGGTTATGACAATGAGTTGAATGCCGCTATATCATCGAGCACCAATATCCCGGTTATTGCATCGGGCGGAGCCGGGGAGTTGTCGCATCTTTATGACGGAATAGCGAAAGGGAAAGCGGACGCCGTTCTGGTCGCGTCTCTTTTTCACTATGGAATATATACGATCAGGGAAGCGAAGGAATACCTGCGCGACAGGGGTGTTACCGTAAGACTGTAAAATACATTTCCCGGAGGGATTGGGATGTCGATAGATGAATTGAAATTCAATGAGGCCGGACTTATCCCGTGCATTGTGCAGGATGAAGAGTCGAAAGATATTCTTATGATGGCGTGGATGAATAAAGAGTCGATCAAAAAGACGCTGGAGAGCGGAACCACCTGGTTCTGGAGCAGGTCGCGGCAGGAGTTCTGGAACAAGGGAGCTACATCCGGAAACATGCAGATGCTCAAGAAACTGTTGTACGACTGTGACGGCGACACGCTTGTCGCGATCGTCAAACAGCAGGGGTCCGGCGCATGCCACACGGGTAACTGGTCTTGTTTCTACCGTGAACTGAAGGGGTGATTCCCTGATGCAGGAAGCCGAAGCCCCCAAATTTTTCATAAAGACATTCGGATGCCAGATGAATATGGAAGATTCCGCAGAGCTTGCAAGGCTTCTGCTCGGGATGGGGATGCGGGAAGCCGGCTCGTTTGATGCCGCGGATTTTGTTCATATCAACACGTGCAGTATCAGGGAGAAGGCCGAGGACAAGTTTTTCAGCTATCTCGGCAAGCTGCGACAGTTGAAGGCGAGGCGCGGGAGGCCGGTGATCGGGGTTGGCGGATGCACGCCAGAACTCATCGATATCGCCGCGGATCACCCGGAGGTGGACTACGTCGCAGGTTCGAAACACCCGTCGGAATACATGGAAAAAATCAGGGCGGTCCTGCTTTCCGAGTTCCCCGAACTCGAGGCCGCAGTGGGTATTGATGCCGGGAGTTCGATATCTTCTTTCCATACGGTGATCAGGGGTTGCTCGAATTACTGCACCTACTGCGTCGTTCCGTACGCGAGGGGGCCGGAAGAAAGCCTGCTCCCGCCGGATATTGCCGATGCGGTTCGGATCAAGGTGGACGCCGGCGCACGCGAAATTATTTTCCTGGGCCAGAATATTCTCGCTTACGGTTATGATCTTCAGCCGCGCTTGAATCTTCTGGACGTTTTTTCCGCGGTCCATGATATCGAAGGATTGAAAAGGATCAGGTTCGTAACGTCGCACCCTAAATGGGTGAGCGAGGAATTCGTTTCCGGGCTGCGCGATTTCCCGAAAGTGTGCGAGCATTTCCATGTGCCGTTCCAGTCGGGCGACGACGTGGTTCTGAAGCGGATGAACCGGGGATACACTTCGGGCGAATATATTGATAAGATAAAAATGATAAGGGAATATTTCCCGGGCGCGGGCATAACAGCCGATGTTATTGTCGGGTTCGCGGGGGAGACGGAAGAGCAGTTTTCGAATACAATGAAGCTTGCGGGTGAAATCCGGGCGGATCAGCTGTACATGTTCAAGTATTCCGTCAGGTCCGGGACGCGGGCGGCGGATTGGGGCGACGGTGTCGAAGTACAGGAGAAAAAGGACAGGCTGCGGCGGCTTGCGGATCTGCAGGGCGAAATATCACGCTCGATCAACGAGGCGCTTATCGGTTCGGAACAGGAAGTGATGATAACCGATCCGTGCGGAGACAACCGGTACAAGGGAAGAACGAGAACTAATAAAATAACAGATTTCACGGCAGAAGCGGAGCATGCCGCGGGGGATGTCGCCGGAGTACTGGTGACGGGAGCCACGCCGCATGCTTTGCAGGGAAAATCCGTATGAGCGCATCACCGATGTTTCAACAATACAGGGTGCTCAAAGAGCAGAACAGCGACTCGATCCTGATGTTCCGGCTCGGCGATTTCTATGAGATGTTCGGCGACGACGCGAAGGTTGCGGCGGTGGAGCTGGATATAGTCCTGACGCAACGCAATTTCGGGCAGGGCGTGAAAATGCCGATGTGCGGGGTTCCGCATCATGCGGCGGACGGGTATGTCGCGCGGCTTATTCAGAACGGCCACAAGGTGGCGATCGTTGAGCAGACGGAGCCGCCGCGGAAGGGCAAGCAACTGGTCAACCGCGATGTCGTCCGCGTGGTGACGCCCGGGACCTACCTCGATCTCGATCGGCTGGATGCGGGGCGGAACAATTACATCCTCTCGATAATCGATAGCAGGGATGTCTTCGGAATCGGCGTGCTGGATGTTTCGACCGGCGAGTTCAGGGCCGGTGAGATTGCGCGTGATCCCGCCGCGAATGCAGTGATTCGCGAGGTGGAAAGAATAGCGCCCCGCGAATGCGTGGTGTTCTCATCGGACACGGAAAACGGGCTCGCCCGGAAGCTCAGGGAGAAGTTCCCCAAAATCAAAACCACGGAACTGGACACGCTGTTCGATGCCGGTTTTCACAGGGACCGACTCTGTTCTCACTTCGGGACGACTTCGCTCAGGGGGTTCGGGATAGAGGATCATCCCGTGGCGATAATGGCGGCGGGCCAGATACTCGAATATGTCCGGGACAACCTGAAAACCGATCCGAAGCATATCCAGTCGGTATCGCTTTATATGCAGAACGACGGCATGTATCTCGATCCGACCACGAAACGGAACCTCGAACTCACCGAGACGATAAGGGAAAAGGATAAAAAGGGAAGCCTCCTGTGGGTGATCGACAGGACGGTTACCCCGATGGGGAAGAGGCTGATAAGAAAATGGCTCGAACAGCCGCTGACCGATCCTGCTGAAATAAACCTCCGGCTCGACGGTGTGGACGAACTGCTTTCGGACAGGGCGAAAACTGAAATCATCGTCGAGCGGCTGTCCGAAATCCGCGATCTCGAACGGCTTTCGAGCCGGGTCGCGACGATGCTCATCACCCCGAAGGAATTGCTCGCTATCAGGGATTCCATTTCGGTGCTGCCCGAAGTATTCGAAGAAATAAATATGCTGAAAAGCGATATGTTCCGGCGGCTCGTGTCCGAGTTCGATGTCCTCGAAGATGTCAAAAAGCTTCTCGACGATTCGATAAACGAAGATGCGCCGAGGGCGGCGCACGAAGGCGGGATAATCCGCAGCGGCTACGACGGGCGGGTCGATGAGCTGAGGGATGCGAAGAGCAGCGGCAGGAACTGGATTGTGAACCTGGAGGAGCAGGAGCGTAAAGCCACCGGGATCAAGTCTCTCAAGATCGGTTTCAACAAGGTCTTCGGCTACTTCATCGAGGTCACGAACTCGAACCTCAAGAATGTGCCGGAACACTACACCCGCAAACAGACGATGTCCAACGGGGAAAGGTTCATCACCGAGGAACTCAAGGAAAAAGAGATCGCGATTCTCGGCGCGGAAAGCAAGCTGAACGATCTCGAATACGAGTTGTTCTGCGAAGTGAGGGACAGCGTTTCGGACCGGATCGGGAGAATACTGAAAACCTCGCGGGTGATCGCGATAATAGACGTGATCGCGTCGCTTGCGCGGGTCGCCGATGAGAATGGGTATTGCAGGCCGCAGGTGAGCAACTCCGAGGCTGTAAAAATCGAAGACGGATGTCACCCGGTTCTCGGCATGACTCTTCCCGCGCATACGTTTATCCCGAACGATACCGGCCTGAACTGTTCGAGGAGCCAGGTCCATATCATCACCGGCCCGAACATGTCGGGAAAATCGACGTACATGAGGCAGGTCGGGCTGATAGTGCTGATGGCGCAGATGGGCAGCTTCGTGCCGTGCCGGAGCGCGGAGATCGGTGTGGTGGACAGGATATTCACGAGGGTCGGCGCGGTCGACGATATCACGCTCGGGCTGAGCACGTTCATGGTAGAGATGGTCGAGACATCGTTGATTCTCAATAACGCAACCCGCAAAAGCCTGATCCTGCTCGACGAGGTAGGGCGCGGCACGAGCACGACCGACGGCGTGAGCATCGCGTGGGCCGTCACTGAATACATACATGAGCGCATAGGCGCGAAGACGCTTTTCGCGACTCATTTCAATGAACTCACTCAGATGGCAGACAGGTTCGAGCGCATCGAGAACCTTCATGTTTCGGCGCATGAAAAGGGCAGCGATATCGTTTTCACGCATAAGCTGAGGCCGGGGAGCACGGACCGGAGTTTCGGCGTCGAGGTGGCAAGGCTCGCCGGGATACCTTCATCGGTAATACGCCGGGCGGCGGAAGTGCTGTCGTCGCAGGAGAGCTCGCGCGAGATCCCGGTTCCCGAATCGCGGACCGCTCAGCTCGCGCTGATCCCGGATCACGCGCCGAGCCGTATCGAGGAGTTGCTTAAAGGAGTCGATGCGGATGAGCTTTCCCCGAAGAAGGCGCTGGACCTTGTGTTCAGGCTGAAGGAAATCATGGAAGAGAACGACAATGCGGGCTGAAAGGATGGAGTAAATGCCGAAAAGGGCTGTTTTTATAGATCGTGACGGAACGCTCAGCGAGGAAGTCGGGTATCTGAACCATGCTTCGAGGTTCAGGCTGCTGCCGCGGTCGGCGGAGGCGATCCGATTGCTCAACGAGGCGGGCGTGCCCGCTGTCGTGGTGACCAATCAGGCGGGTGTCGCGCGGGGCTATTTCCCGGAAGAGCGGATACTTGAGGTTCATGAGCGGATGAAAAAGCTGCTTGCGGAGGGCGGCGCGCGGCTCGACGGCGTTTACTATTGTCCCCATCACCCGACCGCCGGGGTTCCGCCTTATCGCTGCGATTGCAATTGCAGAAAACCCAAACCGGGTTTGATCGAAAAAGCCGTCGACGAGCTCGACCTTCAGGCCGAGGGTTCGTACATGATCGGAGACAAGTTCAGCGATGTGCAACTCGGGCATCTTATGAAATGCAGCGGTATTCTTGTTAAGACCGGGTACGGGCTCGGCGAGTGGGAATACAACAGGCAGGATTTCGATTTCGAGCCGGAATATGTCGCGGAAGATCTTCTCGACGCTGTTCAATGGCTGCTTCAGGACATGAAGGCTGATTAACCTTCTTTTTCTCATTAGTTAAAACATTTCCATATTTACAGGAAATTGTAATAAAGGTGAACAGGATGGGTTTTAATGAATCTTGCTGAGAGAATCCGCCTGTCGGCAGAAAAGCATGACGGTAGAACGGCGGTCGTTTTCTATGACAGGCGTATAAGATACGGCGAGCTATGGGCGGATGTCGAGAAACTTGCCGCCGGGTTGCGGGACGAAGGGCTTGCGCCGGGCGGGAGAATCGCGCTGGTGATGCCGAACGTTCCCGAGTACGTGGCGGCTTTCTTTGCGTCTCTCTGCTGCGGCGCAGAAGTCGTGAGCATCAATCCGCAGTACACCGCCCGTGAGATAGGCTTCATCCTGAAAGACGCTTCGGTCGGATTTGTGGTCGTACACCCGATGTTCGATATGCCGGTCAGGACAGTCGCGGAAAAGTACCCGTTGAAAATATTTTACAGCGATTCTATGGGCGACCCGGCAAAGAAGGATTTGAAAAGTCTCATAAATCAATCGGCGGCGGTGTTGAAACCCGTTGAAAAGAGGCCGGATGACACGGCGTTGATCGTATATACGAATGCGAGCGGTGGATACCCGATGGGGGCGTGCCTTACGCATGACGGACTTTTTTTCGATGCGGACGCCTGCAGGCGGGTTGCGGTCGTTGACGAGATGGATACCCTGCTGTCGGTGATCCCGCTTTATCATGCTTTTTCCAAAACCGTCTGTATGAACATGCCTCTGCTGGGCGGCGGAAAAATGGTGTTGCACGAAACATTCAACGAGGACAGGGTGGCGATTGATATTGAAAAGGAAAGAGTGTCGATGTTTCCGGCGGTGCCGGCGATTTTCAAGAGGCTGCTGGATGTTCACGGCAATGCCGGGAAAAATTATTCTTTCGTAAAAGCGTTCATTCCGGGCGGTGCGCCGACGCCGGTGCCGGTGCTCGAAGGATTTGCGGAAGCGTTCAACGCAGCGGTATATCAGGGGTACGGGATAACCGAGTGCGGGCCGGTAACTTCCGTTAATCCGATATACAGAAAAGAAAACAAATTGGGTTCCGTCGGTCCGCCGCTGAGTGGGATACAGGTCAGGGTGTCGGAGGAGGGGGAATTATGCGTGAAGGGCAGAAACGTGATGAAGGGTTATCTCGGCCATGACAAGGAAACGCAGGAATTTCTCATCGATGGGTGGTTCCACACCGGAGACAGGGCGAGAATAGACGGGGACGGCTTTATTTATATTACGGGACATCTGAAAAGATTGATTCTCGTCGGTGGCTTCAATGTGTATCCCGGGGAAGTCGAGATGGTGCTTGGAGCCCACCCGGAGGTAAAAAGCTGCAAAGTTTTCGGCGAACAAAACGATCTGCTCGGGGAACGGGTAGTAGCCGAAGTGGTTTTGAGAGATGGAGCGGCTATCGACGCCGCCGAACTCAGGAAATATCTGAGGAAAAGGATCGCATCCTATAAAACGCCGCGAAAGATAGAAATCGCTATGGAGAACTGAATGCTGAAAAAATATGTCGAATATCTTTCCGTGAAAGTAGGGCCGAGGCCGTCGGCGTCACCTGCGGAAGCGGAGGCCGCCGATTATATACGGGGAAGGCTCGATGAGTTCGGTTACGCTACGGAAATACAGGAATTCGGGGCGCTGAAAACGTTCTCGTGGCTTCATGTCCTGCATTTCGGAATGGTACTCGCGGGCTGGGCGCTGATGAATGTGTTGCCGGTTGTGACGGTCGTTCTCGCGGTTGCCGGGCTGGCGGGCTATGCGGCGGAATCTTCCGGCATAGAGCTGATATCGAGAATATTTCCGAAATCGAAAAGCAGAAATGTCATAGCCTCGCTCCCGCCGTCGAAGCCTGCAAGGGCGAAGGTGATAATCTCCGCGCACATGGACAGTTCGAGGTCTGCGATGTTTTTTCACCCGAGACTGGTCGGGACTTTCAGGCAGACTTTTGTGATAACTGTGACGGCGATGATAACGACGATAGTCGTGGCGGCGCTTTACTCGCTCGGGTACGGTAGCACATGGATGTGGGCGGTTTCCGGGGTGCTCAATTTACAGATACTTGTTGCGCTGCTGATGCTCATCGACAGGGAAATCAGGGGAAAGCACACCCCGGGCGCGGTTGACAACGCCTCCGGCGTCGCGGCGATGCTCGGGGCGGCGGAAATGATGGCGGGGGAGCCGCCGGAGTTCCTCGAACTGGAATTTGTCGCCACGGGGTCGGAGGAAACCGGCCTGTTCGGGATGATCCACCACGTGGAGAAAAACTGGCATGATATAAATAACACTTATGTAATAAATATCGACCATGTAGGGATAGGAAGGCTTGTGTTGACAGGCAGGGAAGGCATGTTTATCAGGAAGGCATGCGACGAGCGGCTTCTCGGCGCCGCGGAGTCGTTCAGGCTTCCTTCGACGGGTGAGCCGGTGTCGAGGCATGATTTCAAAACGATGCTGACGGACGGGTATGCCGCGCAGATGCGGGGGTTCCGGACTGTTTCGATCATGGCGTTTCAGGAAGACGGAACGCTTGCGAACTGGCACTGGCATTCGGATGTCGCGGAGCCTGTTGCAGAGGCCAATCTTCAGGATGCGGCATCGCTCGCGGTTCATATAATAAAAACGATAGACGGCGGGCTGTCCTGATTTTTGACTTTTAAATTAAACAAAAATATAATTGATAAACTGATAATACGTTCCGGAAGCAGGAAGCTTCGCATCAGGCGGAATGATAGACAGGAGGCGGGTATTGTTCCTTCACATCGGAAGCAACGTTCTCGTAAAAACAGATGATGTTATAGGCGTTTTTAACATCAATTCACTTAAAGAGGATATAAAAGGACGGAAATTCTACAACGAGATCAGGCAGGACAAGGAAGTAAAGGATATTTCGGAAGGAAAACAGTCGTCGATTATCCTTACAAGTGATACGGTATATATATCGAGAATATCCTCCGCAACCCTTCTGGGAAGGTCGCGCCATTCGGTTCAGGAAATGCTGGCGGGCGAAGAGGGCGGCGAAGAAAAAACGAATAAATAGAATTCACGGAATATACAGGTTGCCCGGTTGATGTGAGGGTGAAAGGGAGTCGAGGCGGATTCATGGTTACTGAACGCCGGGAGGCGGCATATTATACAGTTTCCGAAAACATCCTGAAATGCAGGCTTTGTCCGCAGGAGTGCGCAATCTCCGACGGCGGGGTCGGCATTTGCAGAACCCGCGTGCGAGACGGCGAAAAGCTGTATCTCACCAACTACGGTGAATACACCGCTCTCGGGATGGACCCGATTGAAAAAAAACCTCTTTATCATTTTTACCCGGGTTGGGATATCCTTTCCATAGGCGGCAAAGGATGCAATTTCAAGTGCGTTTTCTGTCAGAACAGCACGATATCGCAGGGCGATTGTCAGACAAGGCATATCGAGCCGAAACAGCTTGCGGAAGAGAGCCTTGCGCGCGCCGCGAACAGCATAGGGCTTGCGTTTACATATAACGAGCCGTTCATCTGGTTCGAGTTCATCCGCGACACGGCGCCCCTGATAAGAAAGAACGGGCAGAAGGTCGTGCTGGTCACCAACGGGTATGTGAACCCTGATCCTTTGAATGAATTGATGCCGCACATCGACGCGATGAACATCGACCTGAAGGCGTTCGAAGACGGGTTTTACAGGAAATATTGCGGTGGCGGGATCGAGCCGGTTAAGAAAACTATCGTTTCGGCGTTTGAAGCGGGGATACATGTTGAGTTGACCATCCTGCTGATACCGACGCTCAACGACAGCATGGATTTGATCGGCGAGCAGGTCGAATGGATTGCTTCCATATCGAAAGATATCCCGTTTCACATATCGAGATATTTCCCGAGCCATAAAATGGAAATTCCGCCCACGCCGCTGAGGACTCTTCAGGCGGCTTATGATATCGCCTCGGAAAAGCTGAATTACGTTTATCTCGGCAATGTGGGGAATGCGGACCACGCAAGATCGAAATGTCCCGAGTGCGGGCATGTGCTCGTGGACAGGAATGGATACAGAACAAATATATGCGGAATGGATGCCGGCTGCTGCTCCGGCTGCGGCGCGACACTCGCTTTCGTTCGCGAAACGGAGGATAAATAATGGATCAGGAAAAAAGAAAAGCACGCACGACGAACATAGTGCTGGGATGCGGGATTTTGTTCGCATTTTTTCTTATGGTGGTTGCGCTGATCGGGTTCACCGGGTCGAGCTTCAAGAATAAAACGGATTTCGGTTCAACTTTTCTGTCGGATGTGGGAAGCTCGGGAAAAGATTTTATCGGAGTTATTTATATCAGCGGAATAATACATTCCGGCAAGTCGAGTCCCGGGGGATTCATGGGAGACAGGTCAAGCGGTTCCGACACTCTGGTGCGGATCATCGACAAAGCCAGGGAAAACGATAAATGCAGGGCTCTTTTGCTGCGGGTTAATTCGCCCGGCGGGAGCGCGGCGGGATCTCAGGAAATATTTTCCGCGCTGAAGCGTTTCAAGGAAGAGGGAGACAAGCCTGTAATCGTTTCGATGGGGGATATAGCCGCTTCGGGTGGGTATTATATCTCGGCTGCCGCCGACACTGTTTTCGCTAATCCCGCGACTCTTACCGGAAGCATCGGCGTGATTATGAACATGATAAACTACGAGGAACTGTTTGAAAAACTCGGGATGAAATCGAACGCGATCAAAAGCGGAAAGCATAAAGATATCGGATCGCCGTACCGTGAGATGTCCGAGGAGGAAAGGGCGATACTGCAATCGACGGTGGACAATGTTCACATGCAGTTCGTGAGCGCCGTGGCGAGGGGCCGCGGGCTCGAAATCGAAGAAGTGATAAAAATAGCGGATGGGAGTATCTTCACAGGGGAGCAGGCGCTGGAACTCAAGCTCGTAGACCAGGTCGGCGGCATGTACGATGCGATTGCTTTCACCGCGGAGAAGACAGGAGTGGACCCGGAGAACATAAGTTATCTTCAGGGGGAAAACAAGTTCAGTTTTCTGTTCGACATGATGAACGACATTAAACCGGAATTATTCGGAAATACCGCGCTGGAGAGATTCGTCGGCACGATGTTGCTGAACCCGACGCTGATAACGAAATGAGAAAGTTGCTGCTTGCATCGGCATCTCCGAGGCGTTCGGAACTGCTGTCACGGATCGGACTATCTTTTGAAGTTATGAAGGTGGACTATTCCGAAGTTGAGAGTGCGCCTGAACCGGGCCGGGATCCCGCGGGGTATGCGCTTATGCTCGCTGAGGCAAAGTTCGCCGAGGCGACAGAAGCGGCGGGAGCCGGTGATGATGTGATCATCTGTGCGGACACGATCGTAGAGGCGGGCGGAAAAATATTCGGCAAACCTGCCGACCGGGAAGACGCGAGGCGTATGCTCCGGGAACTGAGCGGGGTTGTACACCGGGTCCATACCGGCGTATGTGTCGGGGACGGAAATTCGAAAGAGAGTTTTGTTGAAACGACGGAAGTGGAATTCAGGGAACTTGCGGACGGGCTGATAGATGCATATATTGAATCCGGCGAACCGTTCGACAAGGCCGGCGCGTATGGAATCCAGGGTTTAGCAGGCGCTTTTGTGAAAAAAATAAGCGGCTGTTTCCCGAATGTTGTGGGATTGCCGGTGAGTTCGCTTGCGTTTTTGTTGAGAGACAGGTTCGGTTATAAAATTGAAGATATCTGGAGATTGGATAAGTGTCATTCTTAAGTTCGATAATGAACCTGATGTCGGTTGATATGGGCATCGATATGGGCACGTCGAGAACCCGGGTTTATTTGAGGGGAAGCGGAATCGTTCTCGATGAGCCGTCATATATTGCAGTCAGCTACAGGGAAGGAAACGTGGTTTCGGTTGGCAAAGAAGCGTACAAGATATTCGGGAGGTGTCCTCCGCACGTCGAGGTTCACAGGCCGCTGCATAAAGGTGTGATAGAAGATTTCGAGCTTGCCGAAGCGATGTTGAGGGAATTTCTGGACAGGCTGTTCAAGCGCAAGGCGTTGCTGGGAGCACGGGTGGTAATGGTTGTTCCCTCCGGCGCGACCGATGTCGAGAAAAAGGCGTTCGAGGACATAGCGATGCAGGTCGGCGGCAGGGAAGTCATGCTGATAGAGGCGCCTGTCGCGGCGGCGATAGGAAGCGGGCTGCCGATAAACAATGCCCGTGGGCTTGTATCACTTTACCTTGGGGGCGGAACAACACAGTCGGCGGTTTTTACAGGGGGAGAACTGCTGTTCACGCATTATCAGACGGTTGGCGGCGAGGATCTTACCGATTCGATTATCAACGGGCTCAGGAAGAAAAAAGACGAGGTCGATAACCGGGAGGAATCCGGGATGGGCGATCACCAGGTGCTGATAGGAAACCACACCGCCGAGCAACTGAAGGTTTCGATGGGCAGTGCGTTTCCTACCGAAAAGGACGAGACCAGGGAAATCTATGGGAAGAGTGTCGGTGATGGTTTGCCCAAAGCGGTGTTTGTTGCTAACTGGGAACTCATGATGATGATGAAGGAACCGCTCAACAGGATAGCGAACGTCATCAAGGAAGTGCTCGAAAAAATTCCGCCCGAACTGGCAGAGGATGTGAAAAAAACGGGTCTCTATCTTTCAGGAGGAAATTCGAGGATGAGGGGAATGGCGACGCTGATCCATCAGATATCAGGGGTTAACTGCATCACTTCGAAAAAAGGGCAGCATTCCTGTGTTCTGGGGACGGAAAAAATCATTACGGAAATAAAAGAATACAGGCGGTTTACAACCTCATCGCACAGTCGTAACTTCACAGGCTGAAAGCCGGGGCAGATATGTTCATAGTAAAAAGGGCAAGGCATTTCATTATCGTTTTTTTTGTTCTGTTGATAGCCCTTTTCTTCAGATGGAATGGCGGCATAAGCGTTTTCGAACTGGCTGTAAGCAATATAAACACATTTGTGATTAAAACAGGCGAAGGGTTTGTTCCGGTTTTTTCCTCCGCCGAGAAATACAGGAAACTGATGGAAGGTTCTGAACTCGACAGGGCAAAGCTTCTGGAAGAAATTGCAGTATTGAGGGACCGGACAAGAAAACTCTCGTTTGAAAATGATATAAGAAAGACGGGATTTGAAGGTGATTCCGGGGGTATTTACGCGCGTGTTGTGAGGCGGGATATAGAATCATGGTTCAGGACCGTTACCGTGAACAAAGGGAAATCGGATGGAGTCCGTGAGGGGTATGTAGCGCTTACCGGTTACGGACTTGCCGGAAGAGTTATAGAAGTGACAACGTCAACATCACGGGTTTCTCTGATAATTGGAAATGATGCGGCGACGAGTGTTGCGGTGCCTGAAAAATCGATATATGGAATGCTGATAGGCAACGGAACCGGAGTTCTGTCGATGGATTCAGTTCCGGTGAATACTGTGCTGGAGCGGGGAGATATGCTTGTGACTTCGGGATACGGAGGTAATTTCCCCCCCGGGCTGCCGGTTGCACGGGTTGAATCCATAGAGAAATCGGACGAAATGCTTTCACCGACGATAACGGCGAAGCCGACTGTCGATATAACCAATCTGTATTATCTTTACCTGATAGAGCCGCTATGAAAGATGAAAGATTAGTCAAAACCGTTTTGTGGGGAGTCTTTTTTTTGTGGCTGGATTTATTCCCGTTCAACGGTTTTCTTGTGTGGCTGGGCGGCATAAGTTTTACGATCTGCTACCTGCTGGCAGTGATATTCTATCACAGCAGCATCAGGGCCGCGGCGATTTGCGTTGCGGCGGGTTTTGCGGTTGATGCTGTGTCGGGAATGCCGGTACACACCATCGGCTTTGCGGTTTTATATTATTTGTCACGGGTATTCAAAAAGATTTTTTATCTGCCCGGTTCTCCTGCACATATAATTTCGTTTCTGCCGGTGATAATTGTCGTGAATTATTTTCTTTACGTGACAACCCGTGGCGGGTATGGGCAGGGCTTGTTTCCAAATATTTATTTATTATTATGGAGTCTGGTTGATTATCTGTGGTTTCTGATCATGCTGACGGTTTTCAAACCGCGCGGCAGGGTAGAGATGTATAAAATGTAATGAAAGAAAATCCGAAAAAACAAATCGATATCAGAGCGCGGCGTATCGCGAGCTTCAGGCTTTCCGTGCTTATGATTATTGTGTTCCTGATAATGCTTTTGATCGTGGGAAAAATGATAGACCTTCAATCCGGGAATTATAAACATTATTCCCGGATGTCGAGCAAGAACAGTTTCAGGGATATCCCGATTCCGTCGGTGAGGTCGTCGATAGTTGACCGAACCGGGGAGATTGTTGCGCTGGATATCCCGAGATACAGGTTAATCAGGGTGTTGAAGAACGGGCTCTGGGAAGAGGAATTGCTTGATTTCGCTCAGGCATCGCATATAGCTGAGAACGGGGCGTCACCGGGGGAATACGTGGAGGCGGTGCCGAAACGCAGTTATCCCGGTGGCGAGAGCATGGCACACGTGACCGGATATGTCGGCGAGGTCAGCAAAGAGGAACTTCACAGGTGGCGTAACAAAGGATACGAGCCCGGTGACAGGATCGGGAAGAGCGGTCTTGAAGCCTGGTATGAGAATTATTTGAATGGGTCAAAGGGAAAAAGGAAGTTTTTTGTAGATGCCCGGGGAAATTTTCTTGGCGACATTGATAGAGAACGTCCGATGGGCGGAAAGCCTCTGAGATGTACAATAGACACCCGGTTGCAGAAAATTGCTTACGAAGAGTTGAGGCGGAACGGGCGGAAAGGCGCCGTGGTGTTCATGGACTCCAGGAGCGGCGAGTTGCTGGTACTGGCTACCTGCCCGTCTTTTGAGGGGAATCTTTCAGTAGAGGGGTTCAGCCCTCAAGCATGGGCGGGTTTGCATGATGACCCTGAGAATCCGCTGTTGAACCGGGCCGTGAGCGTGACGGTGCCGGTCGGTTCGGTTTTCAAGCTTGTGGTTGCGGCGGCGGCGATACAGGAGGGTATCGTTAAACCCGACACAATGTTCAGTTGCGGTGGGCGTTATGAACTCGGGACAAGAGTGTTCAGGTGCTGGAAAGAGGCGGGGCACGGAAAGATATCTTTCGTGGATGCGATAGCGGAGTCGTGCGACGTCGTTTTTTACCAGGTCGGCAGGGATCTGGGGGTTACAAAGATAAAGAAGTATGCTAAAATTCTGGGATTCGGAAGCAAGACCGGGGTTGATCTGCCCGGTGAATCGATAGGTCTGCTCCCCGATCCGGAGTGGAAAAAGACATTCCGTC
This sequence comes from bacterium, assembly GCA_035380865.1. GTDB lineage: Bacteria > UBP15 > UBA6099 > UBA6099 > UBA6099 > DAOSYA01. The sequence continues at coordinate 8,250 of DAOSYA010000003.1, read as the reverse complement.
ACTCAGATTGGTATGAAGGCGATACGGTTAATCTGAGTATCGGGCAGGGGTTTATGCAGGCGTCACCGATACAGGCGCTTGTAATGACAAATGTTTTTGCCACCCGGGGAATGCTTGTCACGCCGCATCTGAACATGGATTCAGAACGGAAACCTGAAAGGGTGGAACTGTCGGAAAAAACTATCGATATCGTGCGGGAAGGCATGAGGCGCGCGGTATTATCGGGCACGGCGGTGAGGTTGAGGAATTTTCCCGTATCAAGTTCGGGGAAGACCGGAACTGCGGAAGACAAGCCGCGTCCCGACCCGCACGCATGGTATGTGGGGTATGCGCCGGCGGACAGACCGGTTCTGACATACGCGGTTTTTGTCGAGAATGGGGGGCATGGATCATCGGATGCCCTGCCAATTGCAAAAAAGGTTCTGGAAAGAGCGATGGAATTAGGCTATATTGATAAAGATACTGAAACGGGTTCAATGTTGGAACCGGTAGAGTTTGAAAGAGGTGACTGAAGTGAAAATACTGCTGTTGATTGTACATTTTATAATAACTGTACTTCTGATAGGCGGAATACTCATCCAGACATCACGCAGTGAGGGCCTGGGTGGAATGGGCGGTGGCAGCGACACCGTTTTCCGTGGCAGTTCGGCAAAAGGATTCGAGGCTCTCGTCGAGAAGTGGATGGTTTATCTCGCATACGCTTTTCTTGGTTCTTCACTGCTGAGCTATATTGTTGTTTTCTGATGTGAACGATCCCGGGGATAAAAATGGATCTGGACAAAACATCGGATATTCAGAATATTCGTATTCAAGACGACAGGCGTTTTTTTTCCGCGACACATGAAGAACTGATCGCGGGGGCTACTACCGATATTTATTTTCTTCGCACACGCGATATTCTCCGCAGCATGGGCCTGCTGGATTCCGTTGTGACCGCCGATGTTTTCAGCCGTCGCGGGGGGCTGTTCTGCGGCTCGAAAGAAATATACGGTCTGCTGAGAGATAAAGACATAAAGGTGAAATCTCTGCCCGAAGGCGAGTTCGCTGCGCCGGGCGAGACGGTCATGCAGATATCGGGCCGGTATGGCGAGTTCGGGTTGTTCGAGACGGTTCTGCTGGGCATGGCTTCTTCTTCGACGGGATGGGCTACAGCGGCAAAGGAATGCAAGGATGCCGCCGGGGATGCCCCGGTTGTTTGTTTCGGAGCGAGGCATATCCACCCGGCGGTTGCGCCGGTCATGGAAAGGGCGGCGCTGATCGGCGGCGCTGATGGTTGCAGCTGTATTCTCGGAGCGCTGCTTGCGGGCAGAATCCCTTCCGGCACAGTTCCTCATGCCGCAATTCTGATTGCCGGCGATACCGTTAAGGTTGCGGAAGCCTTCGACGAAGTTGTCGAGGCTGATGTTGCGAGGATTCTTCTCGTCGATACGTTCAGGGATGAAGCAGAGGAAGCCCTGAGGGTTGCGAATGCTTTAAAAGAAAAGCTTTCGGCTGTGAGGCTGGATACGCCGCCTGAAAGAGGTGGTGTTACGCCGCATCTTGTCCATGAGATAAAAAGCAGATTGAAGATCGAGGGGTTCGGAAACGTGAAGGTTGTGGTTTCGGGCGGTGTGAATCCCGAGAGAATTAAGATGCTGAAAGAAGCAGGTGCGGATGTGTTCGGCGTGGGCAGTTATATCTCATGCGCGCAGCCTGTTGAAATGACGATGGATATAAAGGAACTGAACGGGAAAGCTATTGCTAAAAGAGGAAGAATTCCCGGGCCGGCTGGAAATCACAGGCTGGTGGATTTGATTTGATCGGAGTCGCTGATTGAAATCTTTTGAGATAAGAGAGCTGATATTGAAGGATGCGCAGGAGTCGGCGCGGGTGCTCGAAAAGAGCATCGGTGCGATGGTGCCTGATATCGAAAAAGCGGCGAAGTGCATGGCGTCCGCGATAAAGAGAGGCGGCAAAGTGCTTGCGTGCGGCAACGGAGGCAGCGCCGCGGATGCGCAGCATCTCGCCGGCGAGCTTGTCGGCAGGTTCCTGATGGAAAGGGCTCCTTACGCGGCTGTTGCTCTTACCAATGACACGTCTGTTATGACAAGCCTGGCAAATGATTATGGATACGATGCGATATTCGAGAGGCAGGTTCTCGCGCTGGGTTCAAAGAAGGACGTTTTGCTTGCCATATCCACAAGCGGCAATTCGGGAAACGTGATCAGCGCGATGAAAGCGGCAAAGAAAAAGGAAATGAAGATCATTGCGCTCACGGGCTGCGGCGGCGGAAAAATGAAAGGGACGGCGGATATTCTGCTGAATGTGGACTCGAAGGAGACTCCCCGGATACAGGAAACGCATGGTTATATTATCCACGCATTATGTGGAATCATAGAGAAATTACTAAACGAATGATGGGTTGAAACAAGTATTCTGCTGATGTCGAAATCCTGGATTAAACAATTTCAAAAACTGGCTGGCGGGCGAATCCTGCTCGACGAGCCGTTGTCCGGGCATACTACCTACAGGGTGGGTGGCCCGGCGGATGTTTATTATATGCCCGATGATGAGCTCGATCTTGCGTCGGCACTGGCTTTTCTTCGAGACAGCGGGATTAATTACGTAGTGATAGGCCAGGGCGCGAACGTGCTTTTCCCGGATAAAGGGTTTGCCGGTTGTGTTGTGAATACTTCTGACAGGTTTAACCGGGTTTCTTTTAACGGGCAGGCTTTTCACGCCCAGTCGGGAGTTCTTCTGAACAGTATCGTTAATGAATGCAATGATAAAGGTCTTTCGGGGTTCCAGAAACTTGCCGGGATTCCCGGAACGCTGGGTGGTGCAATCTGTATGAACGCCGGGGCTTTCGGCGGCTGGATATCGGATACATTACAGAGCGTGACTTTCATTGATGAAGAGATGGAACTGGTAGAGATGGACAAGAGCGATATAGGTTTCGGTTACAGGACAAGCATGTTCATGCGGAATCCGGGCCTTGTCATTACATCCTGCAGGTTCCGGCCCGGGAAAGGCTCGCCGGAGGATTTAAAAGCGGAATCGCGCAAGATTTGCGAGAGCAGAAAAGCGAAACAGCCGGTCGGGCAGGCATCGTGCGGAAGCTTTTTCAAAAACCCTGAAGGGAACCCCGCGGGAGAGCTGATCGAAAAGGCGGGTTTGAAAGGCTTCGGTGTCGGCGGCGCTGAAATTTCATGTTCCCATGCTAATTTTATTGTAAACAAAGGGACTGCTTCATATTCTGACATCATCGAGTTGAAGAATCATATTCAAAAAACGATCTTCGAAAAATTCAATATTCAACTATCGGAAGAAGTCAGAATTATCTCCTGACAGGTTACCATTCAACAATTTCACAACAATATAAATTATTTACGAGATTGCATAATTAGAGATATAATAGTTCCGTCTTTGCCTTATATGAATCATTACTAATAACTTAAAAGAGGGATCTATCATGTGGCGATATCCTAAATTATCAGCGGCGGTCATCTGTATATTCATCATGTTTGGCGCGGCGATGTGCAGCGCCGAAGATTTTCTTAACAGCGAGGGGAGCAAGGATCCTGTGGTTCTGGTCCATGGTTACTGCGGGTCGGTTCTGGGCGACCTTTCTGTTGAGTTGTACTGGTCATTTATCGGAGTACGCCTGAAGGCGGATGGATATGAAATTCACAAGATAACGCTGCCGGATGGAGCGCTGTCGGATGTGAAACGGAGCGCGGATAAGCTCAGGGATTTCGTGGACGATGTTCTTGCCGGGACAGGCAAATCAAAGGTTGATATCGTTGCTCACAGTGAGGGCGGGCTGGTGTCCCGGTATTATATCGAGAGGCTTGGAGGAGCGGGCAAAGTCGATGATCTGGTTACGCTTTCGACGCCTCATCGCGGAACGTCGGTTGCGCATATCGGACCGGGAGAAGCGGCGCGGCAGATGGAGATTTACAGCGATTTTGTGCGTGATCTCAACGCCGAACCCAATTTGCTTGATGATATCGAATATACGATTTTTGTTAATAATCATGATGAAATAGTTGTTCCCGGAAAGAACGGTTTTCTCGAAGGCGCGGTTAATATCAGCGTAACGCTTCTCGGTCATGCGGGCATTCTGTTCAATGAGCCTGTTTATAAAATGCTGCGCGGCGCGATTTCAAATGATATCGACGGAAATCATCGCGCTATTCCTATCGAGATAGTCAAAGACGGCATGACCACGAATAATCCGAACGTGAACATCAGGCTGAAAAAATTCAATCATAATCATCCCGATGCGGATATCAGGCAGATGAAGATTGCCAACAATATGTTTTTGCACGGAGAGGACTGGCATTCTTTCAGCGAACAGAAAACGTGGAGGATTGATGACGATAAGGATGGGCTGAAGGCTGTTTATGTGAAGTTCAGGGAAAGCGGCAACTGGCTGACTCCGAAGGAATCGCCGACTTACGTGGATTATATTTTTTACGACACGCATGGCCCGGAAGGGGATCTCGACGTGGTGCCCGAGACAACCGTTGAAAACCAGGTCGAGATAGAAATTGACGCGAGCGATAACAGCGATGATTACAAAGAACTCAAAGGCTGGAATGCTCTTACGGCTTATGGGATAGAAGATCTGGGCGTGAAAGAAATGATAGTCAGCACCGATCCGGGTTTTGCGGGCGCGGACTGGGTGCCGTATAAAAAGAAATCGGTCGTGGATCTCACCGGGCAGTCCGGCGAGGTGACGGTTTACGCTAAAGTAAGGGACGGCGCAGGCAATGAGAGCGCGGTTATGACCGATACGGTCCAGATTATCGGCGATGAGCAGAATGAAACCATGGGCATGGTGTCCGAAGCAAAACACGAGCCGGTTATTCTGGTTCACGGGTACGCCGGATCGATGGTCGGCGATGTCAGCGTGTATTTGAACTGGGTTTATATTTACGAGAGGTTGAAGAACGAAGGATATGACGTTACAAGAATCACGCTGGACCAGGGAGCGCTTCAGGATGTGAAGGTAAGCGCGCGGCAACTCGAACAAATGGTTGCTGAAGTGAAGTCAAGAACCGGGGAGTCGAAAGTCGATATAGTTTGTCACAGCGAGGGCGGGCTTGTGGCTCGATATTATATCCAGAAAATGGACGGCGCGCAGAATATCGATGATCTCGTGACGTTCAGCACTCCGCACAGGGGCACGACGGTTGCGAGCATCGGGCCCGGGCTTGCTGCCCGGCAGATGGAGGTAGGCAGCGAATTCCTTCAGGATCTCAATTCCGGCGAGACATTGCCGGGCGATATTGAATACACGGCGCTTTTCAGCCATGCGGATGAGGTCGTGGTCCCCGGCAAAAACGGGTTTTTCGACGGCGCGATAAATATTAATTACACAGGTTTCGGACATGCCGGAATCCTGTTTCATCCCGATCCGTACCTCGCAATGAAGAACGCTATTTCAAACGATTATCTTTTCGATAAGGGAACCCGGCCTGTAGAAATTAGAGAAAACACGATGTCCACTTATAAATCACAGCTCGAAGTCGGGATCAGGCCGTGCAACCATTATTCTCCGAACTCACCCGCGACTGAGATGAAGATTTCGACCGATCCCGGGTTTGCGAATGCTGACTGGAGACCGATTGTTTCTTCCGTAATGGTTGATGTGTCGGGGATAGATAATGAACTTGCCGGTGTGTTCGTGAAATTCAGGGGGGCGGATGGTGTGGAGTCGCCGTCGTATGCCGATTACATACTTATCGACAGGACACCGCCCGAAGTCAGTTTTTCTGTGTCCGATACTGATTTCGATAATGCGGAAGTCGGCCTGAGTTTCAGTTGCTCGGACAATGCGAGCAAGTTCGGCGCATTGAGCCATCCGAACAGCCCGCTCGAAGCTTATGGCCTGCTTGATCTCGGCTGCGCGATGATGATTGTCGGCAATGATGAAATTTTCACGGGTTCGCAGTGGCAGCCGGTAACCGGGTCGATGACATGGAAGGTTAAAGCGGGAACAGGAGAAAAGACGATTTACGCGAGGCTCAGGGATGCGTCGGGGAACGTGACGCCGATACTCAGGGCATCGGCCTACATGTTTGACAGCGTAAACGGATATTCCGCTATGGAATCCGAAAAAGAGCCGGTGGTGTTTGTTCATGGCTATATGGGCTCGATCATTGGTGACGTGAGTTCATACATCAACTGGGTGTACTACGTGGAGCGGCTCAAAGCCGAAGGTTATTCCACGCACGTTGTTGCATTGAGCGATGGAGGCTTGCAGGATGTAACGGTTAGCGCGGCGGAAGTCAGGGATTTTGTGAATGGGGTTCTTGCCGAAACCGGCGCTTCGAAAGTAGATATAGTCTGCCACAGCGAGGGTGGGCTTGTTGCCCGCTATTATGTGAAAAATCTCGGTGGCGCGGCGTATGTTGACGATCTCATTACCATAAGCACCCCTCATCGCGGAACAACGGTCGCGCATATCGGGCCGGGCAAAGCGGCGCGTCAGATGGAAGTAGGGAGCGATTTTCTTGCGGAACTCGATTCCGGCGATTCGACTCCGGGGCTTGTAGATTACACTGCTATATTTACAAATGACGATACGACGGTGTTCCCGGTTGAAAATGCTTTTTATGACGGGGCGCTGAATATAAACACGAATTTCTGGAACCATGCAACCATCCTGTTCAATGATCAGGTTTATGGTTATGTGAAGGCAGCGCTTGCGCTCGATATTGCTCATGATGCGTCACAGATGCCGGTTCATATAATTCATGATTCTATGGTGACGTCTGATCCCAACGTCAGGCTGAAGCTTAATTATTACAATCACAATGCCCCGATGTATCCGGAAGGCCAGGTAATGATCTGCAATAACAAGCTGTTCCAGGGCGCATACTGGAGCGATATTCAGAGTGAGGTTGACTGGAAGCTTGAAGACGGCGACGGACTTAAAGCGGTATATGTTAAATACAGGGACTCTCAGACTGGCACGAAGTCACCTGTATACGTTGATTATATTGTTCTCGACAGGACTCCTCCTTCGGGGGCGGCGATTGTGAAGGTCGATGAAGATGACAGGTGTCTTGCGGACCTTCTCATAACTGCGGCTGATAATTCGGATGACTATTCAAGGTTGAACCCACTGAAGTTAACGAGCGCTTACGGGATAAGGGATATTGGAATAAGGGATATGATGATATGGAATTCCAGCGATTTTGTAGGCGCTGTGTGGGAACCGTTTGTCTCGAATAAAAAGTGGGCGCTTCTTGATGTCGAAGGCGACAGGAATGTTTACATCAAGTTCCGGGACGCATCGGGCAATGTGAGCGATGCCGTAAAGGTCCCCGTTATAGTGCCGGAGGAAATAATCGAGGATATCGTTCAGGAAGTTGAAGACGTTGCAGACGAAATAATCGAGGAAGTCGCCGATGTCGTGGATACGATTATTGATGTGATTGCAGATATAGACTTCAGTTCCGGCTGGACTCTTTTCTATATGCCCGACAGTATTCCGGATGATGTCAGGGCGCAGATGGCGGACATGGTTGATAATTCGAGGGCTGTGTTTGACATTTCCGACAATGATTTCAGGACGCCACTCAATGCGATGAATACTGATGGTGGCAGGGCACTGTGGGTTCAGCTTCCGCAACAGGTTACGCAACAGGTTACGTTCCAGGTCACAAGATCGCTTGCAAGAAAAACCGACAGGGCGGTGATGCTTGAAGAGGGCTGGAACATCGTCGGCATAAGCGAATTTGAGCCTGTTTCGCTTGATCTTGTTACGGTTACGCTCGGCGGAGAAACTTTAAGCTACCCTGAAGCGGCGGAGAAGGGGATAGTTGCTGAAAAGGTTCTCGGCTACAGCGAAGGAGAATATTTTACATCTGATGAAATGCTTCCTTTCAGGGCATATCTGGTCAGGGCGAAATATTCATGTTTTTTGAATCTTCCGTGATAAGGATTGCGGGCGGCTGGTAATGTCCGGCGCGAATGTTTCAGGATATTTTACCCCGTTGCCGGTTCCGGGCGGGGTTTTTATATATTTCAAAAACTGGATGAATATAAGATGAAAAAAACGTTTATTGCTTTCCTGATTGTAATTCCAATGATTATTTCTTCTGCTTACGGTGCGGTTGATATGTCCGGGCTTGCGGATGGAATAAGCGGAGAGCATGAATTGCTCAGGTCGCTGGATTTTAAAAATACAGTTAATGTCAGAGAAGTCGGAAATGACGAGGCGGCGTCGTATGCGGACGGGCTTTCTGAAATTATCGG
>DAOSYA010000002.1:46439-131188 GCA_035380865.1 bacterium | reverse complement strand
GTTTAAATATTCGATATCTTTTGAAAACCACCCATCCCGGCAATCGACCGGGCTGCCTCAATAAACTGGTCGATATGTTCAGGGTTCCCAACCCAGTTATCCCTGATCACATCCTGATCCAGCCTCCCGAGCAACGAGCACAAACTGAACCCGAGATACGCGATCACAACCATATCGTCCATAAACGCTATCGGGCCGACAAGTTCCATCAATATCAGGTCCGCCGGCATCACCAGATAAGCGACAAGAATACCTGTTTTTAGCTTTTCGCCGATTGGCACTCTTTTATCCAGCGTCAGGTTGATCGAAAACAGAACGAGGTTGGGCAGAAACTCTATGAATTCCATAAAGTCGCCTATGAACTCCCGCACATCATCCTCATTCGCTTTCTCGGAAATCGATACCGCGAGGTCCGCCGCTCTCTCTGCGGCTTCTTCGTTAGCCTTGCTCAACTTCTCTCTAAGCTGTTCAATCCATTTCCCTCTGATGCTCATGCCGTCTCTCCATTGCTTTTAGAGTCTATCCCCAAACCCGCTCCGTCGGCCCGAGACCTTTCGGCCCGAGACCTTTCGGCCCGAGACCTTTCGGCCCGAGACCGAGCGAATAAGATGAGGGCAAGGCGGGCGAAGCAGGCGATGCCGGAGACATCGGCGATGCAGAACAACGCAGGCATCATCTTTTGCAGCCGGTCGAAGCCAGGATGGGGTTTTTGGATGGGCTCTAAAGCCTGAACCCCGGGCCCGGGAGGGCTTTATGCAGGACGAAGAAAAAAAGCAGCAGGAAAAGGAAGAGGAAGAAAAGATAAAGCAGAGACAGCGGATCGGCGTCTATACGGGGATTCCGATGACGTTGCTGAGCGGGGTGGGGATGGGATACCTGATGGGGGCTTACCTCGAAAAGAAGTTTCCATCTGATAACCTGATACTGGCAGGTTGCCTTATATTCGGATTCGTAGCTGGATTCAAACTAGTGCTCGATTATATCAAAAAATTCGGATGAGATTTTTATGAAAAATAACCTTGACAAATTGCTTGTGAGAAATATAATGGTCACTGTTTTAGGGTTGACAGTAGTGCTCGAAGCAGTGTTCGTAATATTAAGAGCGCGTATCCCTGGTTATTTTGCGGAGAACTTTTTCGCAGGAGTGGTTTTAGGGGCAGTCAACCTATATTTTATAACTCATTTTGTGAATTTTTTCACCAGGAGGGCGGACCGAAAACTCAGATCACTTGCTCTTTCTTTCCTGGCGGTGTGCGCGATAATCACGGGATTGTTTCTGTTGCAAAAGTATGGATACGGAAACATGATCGCCGCAACTGCCGGGTTTACGGAAGTGCTGGCTGTGATGGTTTACCAGGGGATTCGGATCCTGAGGCCTGAAGGGTAATGGAATATGAGCGCAACTGAAGCGGCTGTACAACACGGCGAAGCGGTTGTAGAACACGGAGCGGCGGCAGCGCAGACACTGCACCATGCGGCGGAAGCCGCAGGGCACGGCGGCGGACATGCCACAGGCGGAATCCATGCACCCGAATTACAGAATCTCCTAGATTACGTCAGAGCGGCTTTTACCGATAAAGGAATGTATGACGACTGCATCGGTCATGGCTTCTGGGGTTTATCCTATTTTGATGTAGCGAATATTTTCTTTGCGATGCTTATAGCGGTCACTCTCGGAGTGATTGCGTGGCGTTTGAGCAGGAATCTTAAAAAAGTACCGACCGGGTTTCAGGCGCTTGCGGAAGTTTTTGTGGGCGGCATGCAGACTTACTTCTGCGGGATAATGGGAAACAAGCTCGGCAAGATATTCACGCCGTTCGTCGGCACCATCTTCATTTACATACTCTGTATGAACTATATTGGACTTATACCATTCGCGAAATCGCCGATAGCGCTGAACATCAATGTTCCTGCGTCGATGGCGATATGCGTGTTCTTCCTTGTCCAGTATCATGGGATCAGGCAGAACGGCATCAAAAAGTACGCTCAGCATTTTGTCGGTGAAACGGCCGGGATACCGGTACTTGACCAGTTTTTGATTTTATTGAATATTTTTCTTCATATATTCGGCGAGCTCGTCAAACCGGCATCGCTCACTCTTCGTTTATTTGGAAATATATCCGGAGAGGATGCGGTTGTCGCGGCGCTCGTGGGACTGGTTGTTGCTCTGCCGTGGTACGCGCCTGTACCTATTCAGACATTCTTCTTCCCGCTGGCGTTGCTTTTCGGGCTTATCCAGGCGATTGTTTTTTCGACGCTCAGTGCGGTTTATCTGCTGCTGATGTCGGCGCATGAAGAACATTGAGAAGGCACCAGACCGGCAAAAAACCAAAATTGTCGGTTAAGAAATAGAATTTAGCCCATGAAAGGGGGAAGTGGATTAATGGAACCAGGAGCTCTGTTAGGACTGGCACTTCCGCTTGGTGTTGGAATAGCGGCTGTGGGATCGGGATACGGACTCGGTCAGGCAGTAGGAAAAGCGATGGAAGCAATGGGTCGGCAGCCTGAAGCGGCTGACAAGATTCAGACAGCCATGATTATCGGTTGTGCTCTCATCGAAGCTCTGACGATTTATGCACTCGTAGCACTCTTCGTGCTTATGGGCAAAATCTGAAGAAACGTAGAAAAAATTTGCCCGTATGGGGCATTCCGGGCCTGCGGTCAGGTAATTAAATGCGGGCTTTCACGCCGGGGGTGGCTAGGTGGAAGTATTACAAGCACTAGGAGTTAAACCCACACAAATTGTGGTACAAATGGTCGGTTTCATCATACTCTTTTTTGTGCTGGCCAAATTTCTGTGGAAACCGATCCTCGGTCTTATGGAAGCACGCGAAAAAGAAGTATCTGACATGATGGATAAGGCCGAGGAAGCTAAGAAGAAGAGCGAAGAGATCGAAGCGGACTATAAGACTCGCATTTCACAGATTGATGAAGAGGCGCAGAAATACCGCAACGAAGAATTGAAACGCGGTAAAGACATCGCCGAAGGCATCGTCAAGGAAGCGAGACAGGAAGCTGATCTCGAAAAGCAGAAAGCGCTGAACGCCATTCAGGAAGAAGCGAAGAAGGCGCGCGTTGAACTACGTGATTTTGCTGTCGGACTTTCTGTAGATATTGCTACAAAAGTGATGGAAGAAAAAATCGATCGCAGTTCACATGAAAATCTGGCGAAAAAATTCCTTGAGGAACTGGACCCCGCGAGGAATTCGGAGTAAAGCATAATGCTCAAGCAGGCTATTGCGACAAGATATGCACAGGCCCTGTTCGATCTGGCCAGGGAAAAGGACCGGCTCAGAGAAGTTGAGCAGGATTTTCTCAAGCTGATCAAGTTGCTCGAAGAGCAGCCGGAACTTCAACAGTTCCTGACGCATCCTGTAATAGTCTCCTCCGAAAAGAAGAAGATAATAGATTCTCTGTTCGAGGGTAGCACAGATGAATTGTTTGTTGATTTCATTGGTTTGATAATCGACAAGAACAGGGAAGAGTACCTGCCGTTGATCAAGGAGGATTTTGATGAAATGCTCCGCAAGGATCGAGGGCAGGAGGTTGCGTACATTTCAGTGCCTTACGAGCTTTCGGAAACCTTGAAAGCTCAGATAGCTTCCGGGCTTGCCGGGTACACGGGGAAAACCGTGGAGATCAAGGAAGAAGTTGATCCGTCTCTTATAGCAGGTATAAGGGTCCGAATAGGAGACAGGGTGTTCGACGGAAGCATGAAAACGAGGCTGGAAATGATACGGGAAGATTTGATGAACTCTAAGGTATAAGTATAGAAGGTAGGAACGAGGTGATCGGCTCATGGGCCTGAGACCAGAAGAAGTAAGTTCGGTTATTCGCGAGCAACTGGAGAAATACCGGACTAAAGTCGAAATGACGGATGTAGGTACGATCCTGCAGGTCGGTGATGGTATTGCGCGTATACATGGTCTGCGTGGAGCAATGTCGGGTGAGTTGCTCGAATTCCCGGGCGGCATCATGGGTATGGTGCTCAACCTGGAGACCGATAATGTGGGCGCGGTTCTATTTGGACCTGACACGCACATCAAAGAGGGCGACACGGTCAAGTCGACCGGGCGCATCGCGTCGGTTCCGGTCGGAGACGCGGTTCTCGGTCGCGTTGTAAGTCCTGTCGGTGAACCTCTTGACGGTCTTGGACCTATCGTGACTGATGAGTACGGCGAAGTCGAAGTTCGCGCCCCGGGCGTCGTTCAGAGACAGCCTGTTAATCAGCCGATCCAGACAGGGTTGAAGGCCATCGATTCGATGATTCCTATTGGGCGTGGTCAGCGTGAGCTCATCATTGGCGACCGCCAGACGGGTAAAACTGCGATTCTGATAGATACGATTCTTAATCAGAAAAATACAGATGTTATCTGCATATATGTTGCCATCGGACAGAAACTGTCAACGGTTGTTTCGGTTGTTGATATTTTCCGAAAATATGGCGCTATGGATTACACGATAGTTGTTTCGGCAACGGCGATGGATCCCGCTCCGTTACAGTATATTGCTCCTTATGCCGGATGCGCTATGGGCGAATACTTCATGAACAAGGGCAAACACGTTCTCGTTTGTTATGACGACCTTTCAAAACAGGCCGTCGCATATCGTGAGCTGTCCCTCTTGCTCAGAAGGCCTCCCGGACGAGAGGCATATCCCGGAGACGTGTTCTATCTTCACAGCAGGCTGCTTGAACGCGCCGTAAAGCTTAATGACGAACTCGGTGCAGGATCGTTGACGGCGTTGCCGGTTATCGAGACGCAGGCAGGAGACGTTTCGGCTTACATCCCGACTAATGTAATTTCGATTACGGACGGGCAGATATTCCTTGAAACAGACTTGTTCTACGCAGGCCAGAGGCCGGCTATCAATGCGGGTATTTCAGTATCCCGTGTCGGTGGTAAAGCACAGACAAAGGCTATGAGGAAGATCGCCGGAAGTCTCAGACTGGATCTCGCGCAGTATCGAGAACTTGCGGCGTTCGCACAGTTCGGGTCCGATCTCGACAAGGCAACTCTTCAGCAGTTGACACGTGGAGAGAGGATGACCGAGCTTCTCAAGCAGGATCAATATGTCCCGATGAAACTTGAGGATCAGGTTATATCGATCTATTCGGCGATTAAAGGTTATATAGATGATATACCTGTTGAATCGGTTAAGAAGTTTGAAACAGAACTTTTACAGTTCATCTATGAGAAATATGCTGATATTCCGAAAGAAATTGATGAGATCAAAGATCTAAACGAATCAATTGAGCAAAAACTTACCAAGGCTATTGAAGAATTCAGCAGTAAGTTTAAATCTTAAAAGCTATCGGCGGCACAGGCGTCGAAATTTATAAAGAAGGGGTGACCGGCGATTCCGGAGAACCCGAAAAAAATTCGCAAACGGATATCGAGCGTTAAAAGCACGCAGAAGATAACCAGTGCCATGAAGATGGTGGCGGCGGCAAGGCTGCGACGCGCTGAAGCAAGGGCGCAGAGCGCAAGGCCTTATGCCGACAGGCTGCAATCGTTCCTTGACGGGTTTACGATTGATCCTGAAAATATTCCCCATCCACTCGCAGAGGTTCGTGGCACGGTTCGCAGGAAAGGCTTGCTTCTATTTACATCGGATCGCGGGCTTTGCGGCAGTTTTAACACTCACCTGATTAAGAAAGTCGAAGAATGGCTGAAAGACAAAGATCCTGAAACCGTGCGGCTTTATATCGTTGGGCGCAAAGGGAACAATTACTTCAAACGAAGAAAATGGAAGATCAATAAAAGCTTCACGGATATTGATCAGGCGCTTGATTACAAACAGATAAAGGGAATTACAGAAACGGTTTCAAACGATTTTATCAACGGCGAGATTGATGAACTGGATATTATATATTCGCAGTTTGTCACCGCTGCTGTCTGCAGGCAGATTGATAAGCAATTGCTGCCGATAAGATCCGAGATTACAAAAGAAAATGATGAAGGTCCTGCGGCTGATTTTATTTTCGAACCTTCACCTGAAGCGATTCTGGAGATCTTGTTTCCAAAGTATTTATATACAAGGGTAGTGACAGCGCTGGCTGAGAACATTGCCAGTGAACAGGGTCAGAGAATGGTCGCCATGACAACAGCGACGGACAATGCTGAAGAAATGGTCAAGAATCTGACACTGGTTTATAACAAAGTACGGCAGGCTTCGATTACGAGAGAAATTACCGAAATCGTTGGCGGTGCCGAAGCACTTGAAAAGTAATCGAACGACATAAGTTCGAACGGGGTGACTCGTATGGCTCTTGCAGAAGGAAAAATTGTACAAATAATCGGTCCCACGCTGGACGTGGAGTTTCCACAGAATCAGCTACCGGAAATACTTACGGCTCTCAAAGTAGAGAACAAAGCGGCGGGTATGACTATAACCGCGGAGGTAGCTCAGCATCTGGGAAACAACATTGTGCGCGCGATCAGCATGCAATCGACTGACGGACTGAAACGCGGTGACGCTGTTGTAAACACAGGCGATCCGATCATGGTTCCCGTCGGAAGAGAAACGCTCGGTCGTGTGTTCAATCTGCTCGGTGAAACTATCGATGAGAAGGGCGATGTAGGAGCGAAGGATTTTTTACCGATCCATCGCGAGGCGCCCCAGTTCACTGACCAGACATCTGCTACCGAACTGTTTGAAACCGGCATCAAGGTTGTCGATTTGCTTGAACCTTATGCGAAGGGTGGAAAAGTAGGATTGTTCGGTGGCGCGGGCGTAGGCAAAACTGTTGTTATTATGGAACTCATCCATAATATCGCCACTCATCACGGCGGATTCTCTGTATTCTCCGGCGTTGGTGAAAGAACACGTGAGGGTAATGACCTCTGGCTCGAAATGAGTGAGTCGGGCGTTATCGATAAAACTTGCATGATGTTCGGCCAGATGAATGAACCTCCCGGAGCGCGACTCAGAGTTGCTCTATCGGGGCTTACTATGGCGGAATATTTCAGGGACCAGGAAGGACAGGACGTACTCCTGTTCATCGACAATATATTCAGGTTTACGCAGGCCGGCTCCGAGGTTTCGGCACTTCTTGGACGAATGCCGTCCGCCGTTGGTTATCAGCCGACACTTGCGACGGAGATGGGCGCTCTGCAGGAACGCATTACTTCGACCACAAAAGGCTCGATCACTTCGGTTCAGGCGATTTACGTACCGGCCGACGACCTTACTGACCCGGCGCCGGCGACAGCTTTTGCTCATCTCGATGCTACCACGGTTCTGTCGCGACAGATTTCAGAGCTTGGAATTTATCCCGCTGTTGACCCGCTGGATTCAACATCAAGAATACTTGATCCGAATATTGTAGGCATGGAACATTATTCCTGCGCAAGAGATGTTCAGTTTATTCTTCAGAAATATAAAGACTTACAGGATATTATCGCCATTCTTGGAATGGAAGAACTCTCGGAAGATGACCAGTTAACCGTTCAGCGCGCAAGGAAGATACAGAGATTCCTGTCTCAGCCGTTCTTTGTTGCAGAAGCGTTCACCGGATCGGCCGGAAGGTATGTAAGTCTCGAAGATACCATCAAAGGCTTCCGTGGAATATGCGATGGTGAATACGACCATATGCCCGAACAGGCGTTTTACATGGTTGGCACGATAGAAGAAGCTGTAGAAAAACACAAAAAGATGAGCGAGTAAATAGGCGGTTGGCGATAGAATACTATGGCAATTAGTGACAAAACATTTTCGCTTGAAATAATGACACCGTTGAAATCCGCTTTCAAAGGTGACGCGCAATCATTGATCGCAAAAGGTACCGAAGGATACTTCGGAGTGCTGTCGAATCATGCGCCGATGCTTGCCGCGCTGGATTTCGGACCGCTTTTTATAAGGGACGGTGAAGGGAAAGACCACTGGTTTGTTGTGAGCAATGGTTTTTTTGAGGTTCGGCAGAACAGGGCTGCTCTTTTGATAGAGACTTGTGAATCAAAAGAAGAGGTTGATGTCGAAAGGGCAAAAGCTGCAAAAGAACGAGCCGAGAAAAGGCTCTCAGAGAGGGACACGAATATTGATGTGGAAAGGGCGAGAAATGCTCTAGCAAGAGCACTTGCGAGAATACAGCTTGCTTCCCGCTGAAATATCAATCGACAACTGAAAATAAAAACCGGGTGATAAGCCCGGTTTTTTTATGACAGAAAATAATCAGTATCGATACTATTTTGTTTTTAACTTGCCTTTGATTTTTTTTGAAGGCCAACGCTTTAACACGAATTTATCGACTTCATCGGGGTTCGTAAATCTGATTTTTTGTTCTTCTCCGTTTTTGTCGCGAGCGCAGACGGCAGGATCGTAGTCGCGGCAGATAACGGGTCTTCTGTCGTACATTGTGCATCTGTTGTTCTTGAGAAATTTGCAGGGTGTAACGAACTCGAGTATCCAGTCGTTATCTTCGTCTTTATAAACATAAGTATTCTCATGCGCCACAAACCATCTTATGTCTTCAAAGTCTGCTTTTGATACCGGCGTATCTATCACAATGGCAACATACCTGCAGCATTTTGCGTTGCATTCATCCGGGGTGCATTCTGCCATTATTTGATCCTCCAAAACCATACATAAAGATTGATGTTATTAAATTTCCGTTTATGACGATTGGATAAAAGCTCTGCCTGAGCCATCAGGCTTTTGATCCGGGAATAAGAACGTTTTTATCGAGAGGTATGTAAAGCGTCGCCTCGATTTTAAGATCTTCAGATGTGTTGTTGGGAAAAGAAATAACCTCTGTGATCACGCCTTTGGATTTAAGCATATTTATGAGGTCGCAGAAATCCCCGTCTCCGGAAACGAGCACCACCACGTCGAGACGGTCGGCCATTGCAATAGTGTCGATGGCTATTCCCATATCCCAGTCGCCCTTGGCGGTCCCGTCGGGCCTGACTCTCAATTCCTTGGATTTTATTTCGTAACCTGTTCCCTGGAGAATATTGATGAAGTTCGACTGGTCGATATCGGGAGTCTGGACAATATAAGCGATAGCTCTTATAAGCTGTCTTCCGTTCAGGCAAATATTCAAAAGTTTTGTGAAGTCCACTTTGGAATGATGTTGGTATTTGGCGGAATAAAAAAGGTTTTGAACATCTACGAATATTCCGACTCTCTGTGCTTTAAGTATCATGTTTTTTCAACTCCTGTGTTTTTAATTAATGAATCTGATTGATTAAAATTCCTTTTATTCGTCCGGGCCTGTTATGATTTCCTGTCTTGATATATGAGCGTGGCTTATCGTTTCTTCGTCAAGATAATCAAGATTTGAACCACGCGGAAGTCCTCTTGCCGGACGGGTCAGTTTGACCCCGGTAGATTTAAGTTTCTTCACAATATATGCAGCTGTTGTTTCTCCCTCAAGAGTGGGATTTGTGGCTATCAGAACTTCGTTTATACCTCCTTTTTCAACTCTGTCGACAAGCTCGCTGATTCTTATTTTGTCGGGGCTGATTCCACGGGTCGGCGCAACTGCGCCTCCGAGAACATGGTAGACACCATTATGCGAGGCTGATCTTTCAATGGATAATACATCTTCGGATTTTTCGACAACGCAGATAAATGAGTGGTCGCGGTCTGAATCCGAACAAATCTCGCAGGGGCTTTCTTCGGAATTCATGAAACAAATCTCGCAGGTGATAATTGCTTTTTTAACTCTGACTATTGCCCGGCCGATCTCTCTTGCAGCCTCGTAGTCCATTCCGAGAATAGACTCTGCCATTCGCTGCGCAGTGCGCGGCCCTACACCGGGCAGAGCCTGGAGCGCATCTATCAGTTGCTGGATCGATCGGGGTCTTTTCATTTACATGCCGGGAAATTGAAAACCGGGAATCTGTGGAAGTCCCCGGGTGAGAGAGCCCATTTTGCCTGATGAAAATTCTTCGGCTTTTTTCATCGCGTCGCGAACCGCGAACAGAATCAGGTCCTCAAGCATTTCGGCGTCTTCCGGGTCGATAACGCTTTTATCTATTTTGATCTCGATGACTTCTCTCTGCCCGTTAACCTTACAACTAACTTTCCCGCTGGGGTCTTTGCCCTCGATTCTCGCTTCTTCGAGTTCCTGGTTTATGCGTGCCATATCATCCTGCATCTTCTTGAGCATATTCCCCATGTTCTGCATATCAAACGACATTAGTCTTTCTCCTTTAGAAAATTTCTTTGCTCCCGGGCATCTCTTCGTTGAGAGTATCGAAAAGGGACATGTTTTTCGGAGCGCCGGATTCGTTTTTCAGGAAATATTCCGATTCATTTTTCTTGTTTTTCTTCGGCTGCGGGTCAAGTTCAATAACCTGTTTTGATCCCTTGAGCGAAGTCTGAGCCTTTAAAGGCGACCCAAGCGTTTTTTCGAGTGCCGATTCAAGGAGCATTATATATTTATTGCCGGACATGATGTTGTAACAGTGCGGATTCTGAAATTCGACAGTGAGAATGAAGCCTTTTCTTGACGTCGGAACTCCGTCTGCCGCTAAGAAGTAAGCCGGAAGGTCTTCATTTTTTATGAAAGACAAAATATTCGGCCATGCATCGATCACTTCCTTGAGATCCGGGTCGTCTGTTTCCGGCAGTGCCGCAGGTTCGACATTCTCTTTTGTCGATTTCGGTTTTGCCGGTCTTTTACTTTTTTTGCTTGACTCTTTATCAACAAATGTTTTTTCAGGCAGCAAATCAGCCGGCGGTTCGGGGTCCGGAATGATATCTTCGGCTGGAGCTTTTGCCTTCTTCTCTGTTTTTTCAGCCCCGGTAGATTTTGGAGTCCATTGCAGGGGCGCACGTAACGGTTTTTCCTGTTTTTTCGCCGCAACTTCTTCATGTGCCCGCGTTGCGGGTCCGGCGGGAGCCGGAGTTTCCGGAATGGGTTCTTTTTTCACAGGAGGCGCTTCGGATTTTGATTCCGGGCGCGGTGTTTTGCTTCCTGTCAGCCCGGGTCCGTTTATTGTGTCAACGAGTTTTATCAGTAGAATCTCGAGAATTATTCTCGGGTAGGTTTCCCAGCGTATCCTGTCTTCGACCCGCGCAATTTCATCGAGCATTCTTATCAGGGACTCGCGGTCCACGCTTTTCGCCTGTTTGACGAGAGGCTTCAGGCCCGCTTCATCGTACAACTGGTGAGACGGTCTTATCTTTTGATTTATAAAGTAAAGGTCACGGAAGTATTCCATAAGAAACCTTACAAAAAGGCTGAAGCTTTTGCCTGCAGCGAAAAATTCGTTGAAGATGTCGAATGACGATTCGAGATCGCCGGAAAAAACGGCATCCATGAGTTTTGCGATTTCCTGTCTCTCGGGCATTCCGAAAACCTGGTTGACGTCTTGTGTTGAGATGTGCCCTTCGCTGAATGACACGAGCTGGTCGAGCAGGCTTATCGCGTCGCGAAGCGAGCCGTCTGCCGTTTTAACGAGCGTTCCGAGCGCGGCTTCCTCGATCGTGAAGTTTTCCTGATCTGCTATCCATGTGATATGCTTACCGATTTCCCCGTCGGTCAGCCGCCTGAAATCGAATCTCTGGCATCTGGATAGTATTGTGCTGGGCAATTTATGGGGTTCGGTTGTCGCCATGAGAAAAATAACATGCTCCGGGGGTTCTTCGAGTGTTTTGAGCAAAGCGTTGAACGCTTCCCTTGTGAGCATGTGGACTTCGTCGATTATATAAACCTTGAACCGTGCCTGGATAGGTGGAACCCGGACTTTTTCCCTCAGGTCGCGGATATCGTCGATACCCCTGTTCGAGGCTGCGTCGATCTCGATCACGTCGAAAAGCATATCTTTTGTTATCGCGGTGCAGTTTTCGCATACGTTGCAGGGCTTCGGAGTCGGGCCTTCCATGCAATTGAGCGATTTGGCAAGAATTCTCGCCGTGCTTGTTTTACCGGTTCCGCGTGGTCCGCTGAAAAGGTATGCGTGCGCGATTCTGTTTCGTTCGATGGCATGGCTCAGGGTCGTTGTTATATGGTCCTGACCGACGAGGTCATCGAAAGTCTGGGATCTGTATTTTCGATACAGGGAAATATAAGACATTAGTTTTATTGCCCTTCAGACGTTTCGGAAAAGACAAATGGACCGTGCACCGAACTCCGATAACATTCCACCCGCGCTAACCCCGGTAGTTAGCTCAGACCAAGCTGGTCTGCGGCACAAGAACCGCACTGCTTACCGCTGCTACCTTCCGGTCCTGACGGGGTTCGCAGCCGTCCTTTGCGCAGGGCCCGGCCCTCAACACCACTTGCCGGGGGCAGACCGAACAGAATGAGACCTCGGCCCGGAATTCAACCCCGCTATAGCGGATTTCGGGCGACGTTAGTCGAGGATACCGCTAACACCCCATCTAGCACGGTCCGTTTCTCTTTTCCGACTTTCAAGTTACCATTTAATGCCGATGAAATTATCCTTCAATCAACGAGTTAAATATTATATTATACATATAGTGGTCTTTCAACATTGTTTGCATTTAGTATTGTAGCAGAGGAAGGAGATGGTTTAAATGAAGTATTCAATCATTGATATAGGAACCAACACTTCAAGGCTGGCGATCTTTGAGGCTGTTGAACCGGAGAGTCCTGAGCTTGTTTATGAGAAGAATATTATTACAAGGCTCGGTGAAGGACTCCATAAGTCCGGATTGCTTTCCGAAGCTGCAATAGACCGAACTCTTGAAGCAATGCGAGTGTTCAAAGCAGAGGCGCAAAAGGCGGGCTCTGAAAAAATCAAAACAGTAGGAACCGCAGCGCTGAGAGACGCATCAAATGCGGAAAAGTTCGTTGAATCCGCAGATGGCATAGGTCTCTCGATTGAAATATTGAGCGATGAGCAGGAAGCGGTCCTGACTTTTGAAGGGGTGGTAACAGGCCTTAAAAAACTGCCGGAAAAGATACTGGCGGTAGATGTAGGAGGAGGCAGCGCCGAGTTTTCTTACGGGGATCCGGAGAAACTGATAAGCTCGAAGAGCCTGCCGATCGGGGCTGTTGCGATGACGGAAAAGTTTTTCGCCAACGATCCGCCTGCGGGAACTGAAATAGAAGAGATGGAAGATTATGTGGTCCGGCAGTTTGAAAGCATCGCAGAAGCGGGCATCGCAGACGATTTTTTATGTGTGGGGACGGCCGGAACAATTTCCACGCTTGCGATGATGGATCTCGGGCTTGTGGAATTCGATCCCGGGCTGGTTCACGGGCATATTATAAAACGGGAAGCACTGGATGAGTTAACGGAAAGGCTGATGAACCTGGACAGCATGCAGCGCCGCTCGATACCCGGAATGGAGTCTGGAAGGGCGGATATAATACACGCCGGTGCGCTTGTTTTCAGTTTGCTAATGGAGAATTTCGGAATAAAAGAGATTTATATATCACTGTACGATCTGAGACATGGTTTGCTGGGAAGAATGATGAAATAAAAATTCGAGCCTTCAAAATATAACTTGTGAAGGGACGTGAAAAGGTTACAATATTGCAAAACATTACAGGAGAAAAGCAATGAGCGATCGACGACCGGCATGGGATGAATATTTTATGAAAATATGCAACGTGGTCGCCGAACGATCCACCTGTATAAGAAGGCATGTCGGCGCATTGATCGTAAAAGACAAAAGAATACTCGCAACCGGATACAACGGAGCGCCGTCGGGACTGACGCATTGCGAGCAGATCGGATGCCTGCGGGAAAAGATGGGGATACCGTCCGGCGAGAGGCAGGAAATCTGCCGGGGGCTTCATGCGGAACAGAACGCGATAATTCAGGCGTCCCAATATGGTTTCTCGATAGCCGGTTCTACGCTTTACTGCACAACGCAGCCGTGTATCACATGCGCGAAAATGATAATAAACGCGGGGATTGAGCGTATTGTTTTCGAAGGTGATTACCCGGACAGCTTATCACTGGACATGATTAAAGAAGCCGGGCTCGATCTTATTAAATACAGCAATGGCGGAGACGGTAATGAGAACGGTGGTGCGTAGGGCGGCACTGGTCGCATACTGCGGACTGATCTTTTACCTGTCTTCCCGCAACGATTATCCTTCAGAACTCGTGTGGTATCCGGGGTGGTTGCCGGAGTCTCATCTCGTCGCGCATTTTTTTCTTTACGCAGGACTGGGACTGGTGGCGGTAATCTGTTTCAGATCTGAGAAAGCTTTATGGCTGAAATCGAATTCGGTTGCAATGGCTGTTATATTCTGTGCAATGTATGGATTGAGCGATGAAATTCACCAGCACTTTGTTCCGGGCAGAATCATGGAATTTAAAGATTTAATAGCAGATACTGCAGGAGCCGCCTTCGCGGTGATGGCATCGGGAATTATAAAGCTCAAAAGAGATCGAAATAAATGAATGCGGGTAAAAAACTATTTATTATGAGGTTTTTTTAAAGTATCGGTTGATTTGTCGAGGGGAAATCAATTAATTTAATAAATAAATATAAAATTCATGCTGAAATTTTTTATAAAAAAGCGTTAAAACCGCTTGACAATTGGGATTTTTTTATAGAGAATGATTGTTCCGAAGGGTGAATGCAGAGTATCGCGACCCGAAGCAGTTGCTGCCAAAACTGGAGCAGGGGGTGAAAGATGAACAAAGTACAGATGATAGACGAAGTCGCTGTGAAGCTTAACATCTCGAAGAAAGAAGCTTCGATCGCAGTTGAGACAATCTTCGGAATTGTGAAAGACTGTTTGAAAAAGGACGAAGAGATCAATATAGGCGGCTTTGGAGCGTTCAAGGTCAAAAAGCGTGCATCGCGTATGGGCATCAATCCGAAAACAGGCGAGAGAATTCAGATAGATTCAACAAGAATTCCGGCTTTCAGACCGAGCAAAGCACTAAAGGAACTGGTAAGAGAATAAGGCGAAACGCATCCCTGGAAATGGCAGCCTGAGGAATTCGCGATGAAATATCCGGCGAAACCGGGTGTTCAGGAGGAAAAATCTGAAAACTGAATAATGCACCGGTCGCCTGTGTCATGCAATAGGGCCGTTAGCTCAGCTGGCAGAGCAGGGGACTCTTAATCCCAAGGTCATAGGTTCGATTCCTATACGGCCCATTACGGGTGAGTGGCGGAAGTGGTAGACGCGCCAGATTTAGGTTCTGGTGGGGCCTCCCCGTGAGAGTTCGAGTCTCTCCTCGCCCATTGCGGCGCGGAGCAAAATGATTATAATACTGTTGTTTGCGGGAATAGCTCAGCGGTAGAGCACTGCCTTGCCAAGGCAGGGGTCGCGGGTTCAAATCCCGTTTCCCGCTTTTTTTTATTTTTATGCGTTCCGCCCGGGGAGCTATGAAAATCAATATATGACGTTTTGGAATTCACACGTTTTTTCTCTTATCTTTTCATTATATTAATTTTGCACATTCGGGTTCATTCCCGTTGCTTGCGCACATCAATTGGAGTTGTATAACATGATTGAAGTAAAAACAAACAAAGTAGATGCTGAAAATGTTGAGCTTGAAATAATCGTTCCCGCCGAACTGGTTGATAAAGCTTTAAGCAAGACTTATCAGCGAATTTCTTCCAAACAGACCTTCCCGGGCTTCAGGCCGGGCAAGGTTCCGAAAGACATTATAAAAAGAGCTTTCGGCGCCGAGGGTGTTGCGGCTCAGGCTTTGCAGGATTTGCTGCCCGATGTTTACGAAGATGCTCTCGAACAGGCTGATGTTGTACCCATAGCCGATCCGGATTTCGATCCGTTCCCGACTCTTGTCGAGGGCGAGCCGATGGATGTCAAAGTCAAGCTGCAGGTGCTGCCGGAGTTCGAGGTTTCAAATTATGACTCTATACCCGTCAACCTGAAAAGGGAGATTGTTGTAGACGGCAAGGACATTGATGAGGGGATCGAGAATCTCCGAAAAAGAATGGCGGAGTTTGTGCCGTTGATAGAGGATCGCGGTAGTGAGGTGTCCGACAGGGTGACTCTCGACTATGAGATAAAGTTCCTGGAAGGTGAAGATGAAGGGGCTGTCGATTCGAAAAAGGATCTTGTTGTAATCATTGGTGACGAACAGCTTCTGCCCGACATCGAAAAGAATATCATGGGCATGAAAATCGGTGATAACAAAGAGTTCGAGATAGAGTATCCTGAAAATTATCAGAACGAGAACCTTGCCGGCAAAAAAACGAAAATAAAGATTGATGTTAAAAAGATAGACAGGCAGGAACTCCCTGAGATTGATGATGATTTCCTCAAGAAAGCGGGCGATTTCAAGGATCTCGATGCTTTAAGGGAAGACATGAAGAGAAACATCAGGAACTACAAGCATTCCGCGCATGAGCAGGAAATCGGCGCGGAGATGGTTAAGAAGATTCTTGACAGCACCAATTTTGAAGTTCCCAGAAAACTGGTAATGGACGAGATAGACAGCAGGTTCGAATATCTGGAATCGATGCTGGAACACCAGGGGATGGATCTTGAGGACTGGGCGCAGAGGCAGGGCAAGACCGTCGATGACATGAGAGACGAAGAGTATCATGACGCAAGGATGTCGGTGAAAAGAAGGATAGTGTTCAACCAGGTATTCACCGTCGAGGGAATGCAGCTCATGCCCAACGAGATAGAAATGGCGCTCCTGCAATATGCGCAGAGGAATGGCATGAATACTTCTCAGCTCAAGAAGATGGCCCGGAACAGGAACTTCCTGATGCAGATCAGGAGTGAGGTCAGAGAGCAGAAAGTCATGAGGTTCCTGAGAAGCAGGGTCAGGTTTGTGGATGATCCGGTGATTGAGGAAGAACCTGAAGTCGAGGAAGCCGTAGAAGTTGAATCGGCTGAACCGGCGGTCGAAGAAAAACAGGAAGCGCCTGCCGAAGAAAAGAAGGCGGAAAAGGAAGAGAAAAAGGCAGCGCCGAAAAAGAAGAAAGTCGCAAAAAAAGCTGCTGCAAAAAAAGACGACGAGACTGGTAAACAAAAAGAAGAGGAAAGTGGGAAAGAAGAAAAATGACACTTGTACCTTTTGTAATTGAACAGACGGCAAGAGGAGAACGATCATACGACATCTATTCCAGGCTGTTGAAAGACAGGATTGTCTTCATCGGCACACAGATTGGTGATGAAATGGCCAATCTGATTATTGCCCAGCTTCTTTTTCTCGAAAAGGAAGACCCGTCAAAGGATATAGATGTTTATATTAATTCACCGGGCGGAGTGGTGACTGCGGGGCTCGCCATATATGATTGCATGCAGATTATAAAACCGGATATTTCAACAATATGCGTCGGCCAGGCGTCGAGCATGGGCGCGGTTCTGCTGCTCGCCGGGAAAAAGGGAAAAAGGTATGCCCTGCCGAATTCACGGATTCTGATTCATCAGCCCATGGGCGGTTATCAGGGACAGGCTACGGATATCGACATTCATGCCAGGGAAATTCTGAAAATGAGAAACGGCCTGAACGAGATCATTGCTCATCACACGGGGCAGCCGGTCGAGAAGATTCAGAACGACACTGAGAGGGATTATTTCATGTCGGCTGAAGAAGCAAAGGAATATGGTATAATCGACGAAATTCTCAGGTCTGAAGAGAGATAGTACAAACCAGCAAAAATGATTTATAATAAAATTGAGTGCAGATTTTCAAAAATCTGTGGATGATATTAATATAAATCTTATTATTACATAAGAATTTAAGTAGCATAAGGATCAGGAAATGTTCAAATTTACGGATGACAAGGGCAAGCTGAGGTGTTCTTTCTGCGGGAAGAGCCAGGATCAGGTGAAGAAGCTGGTCGCAGGCCCGGGCGTTTATATATGTGAAGAGTGCATAGATCTCTGCAACGAGATAATTGAAGAGGAGCTTTACAAGCCTTCGGAATACGAAGTCGATTTCAAAACGCTTCCCAAGCCCAAGGAGATTCAGAAGTTTCTCGATCAGTATGTGATAGGGCAGGACCACGCAAAGAAAATATTGTCTGTAGCGATATACAATCATTACAAGAGGATCAACGCGAGCGACACGAAGGACGATGTGGATATTCAGAAAAGCAATATTCTGTTGATCGGCCCGACGGGTGTCGGTAAAACACTGCTTGCGCAGACACTTGCGAAGATGCTCGATGTGCCGTTTGCCATATCGGATGCCACCTCGCTGACCGAGGCCGGGTATGTCGGCGAAGATGTGGAAAATATTCTGCTAAGGCTTATCCAGGCCGCCGATTATGATGTAAAGAGGGCCAGCAGGGGAATAATTTATCTCGACGAAATTGATAAGATCGCAAGGAAAACGGATAACCCTTCGATAACCCGTGACGTGTCCGGTGAAGGAGTTCAGCAGGCTTTGCTGAAGATTATTGAGGGAACTGTTGCGAACGTGCCGCCTCAGGGTGGCCGCAAGCATCCCAATCAGGATTTCATACAGATCGACACGAGCAATATTCTCTTTATATGCGGCGGGGCTTTCGACGGCCTCAGGGATATTATCAACAACAGAATCGGGCACCAGATAATGGGTTTCCGGGCCGAGAAGATCGCCAAGGACGACAGCGCGCTGGGAGAGATTTTAAGGAAGGTTATCCCGGATGATCTTCTCAGGTATGGCATCATTCCCGAGCTTATCGGAAGGCTGCCGGTTATCGCGACGCTTGAACCGCTCGAAACGGACTCGCTTGTCAGGATTCTGATCGAGCCGAAGAATTCGCTGGTCAACCAGTATAAAAAACTGTTTCAGCTCGATAATGTCGAGCTTAGTTTCACGCAGGATGCGCTCAAGGCGATTGCGAAAAGGGCGATGGAGAGAAAGACCGGCGCCCGCGGCCTGAGGTCGATAATTGAAACCCTGATGCTGGATCTCATGTTCGAGGTTCCTTCAAGGGATGAAATCAAGAAGTGCATAATTGATAAGAACCACGTAGAAAAAGAGGGAGAAATATCCCTCCTCTCTTTCTATGATGATAAAGGTGAAGAACTCGCTGTTCAGGCTGAAACAGCCTGATCGGGTTGTTTCTTTATTTTGCAACAATGATCGGGGGTGTATGCACCTCCGATTTTTTGTGTCTGAGCGCTTCTCCTGTTATCTGTATCTGAGTTGTATGTAACTATCAAGTGAGTTATAGTAACCTGTTGAGGTGATAAAATGGACTACGATCCCCTTAAAGAAGAGCAGGTGGATGTGCCTGAAAATATTGTAAATTACCCTTTGATACCTTTGCGCGACATAGTTATTTTTCCTCACATGATAGTTCCTCTTTTCATTGGCAGAGGCAAATCCATCAAGGCGCTCGAAGAGTGCATGATGGATGACCGGAAAATAATTGTGACCGCGCAGAAGCAGCCGGGAATCGAGGATCCCGAGCCCGAGGAGCTTTACGGGGTGGGGACGCTGTGCGAAGTTCTGAACATGATAAAGCTGCCTGACGGTACGATCAAGGTTCTGATAGAAGGAACGCACAGGATGCAGATTATGGATTTCCTCGTGTCCGATGATTATTTTGCCGTCCGGGCGCTCAGGATCGAGGAAGACGAGAGAAAAGACCTCGAAACAGAGGCAATGATGCGGGATGTGCTAAACAAGTTCGACAAATACGTGAGGCTGACCCGCTCGCTTCCGCCCGAGGCTTATACATCCGCCACATCTATTGAAGAACCGTGCAGGCTTTCGGATTTGATCGCCTCGCAGCTTGTCCTGAAAGTCGATATGAAGCAGAAGGTTCTCGAAGCGTTCAAGCCCGGGGACAGGTTGATCCAGCTTTCCGAGATTCTCGACGAGGAACTCGAAATTCTGGATATCCAGAAAAAGATTCAGGGACAGGTGAAAAGGCAGATCGAGCAGTCGCAGAGGGAATACTATCTGCGTGAGCAGCTCAAGGCGATCCAGAAGGAGCTCGGCTCCATCGATGAGCAGAGCGAAGAGCAGGCGGATATTCGAAAGAGAATGAAAAAAGCGAAGCTGCCTGATTACGCCGCGGAAAAGGTCGAGGCCGAACTGAAAAGGCTTCTGAAGATGCCGTCCGGGACGGCGGAAGCGGTTGTCGTGCGTAATTATATCGACTGGATTCTCGATATACCGTGGAGCAAGGAAACGGAAGAGGATCTGAACATAAAGCAGGTGAAGACAATCCTTGATGAGGACCATTACGGGCTCGATAAAGTGAAAGAGCGGATTATCGAGTATCTTGCGGTTCGAAGGCTGAGTGAGAAGGGCGAAGGGGTGATCCTGTGTCTTGTCGGGCCTCCGGGAACCGGGAAGACATCGCTCGGCAAATCAATCGCGAGGGCGCTTAACCGAAAGTATGTGCGGGCATCTCTCGGCGGGGTTCGCGATGAAGCGGAGATTCGAGGGCACAGAAGGACTTATATCGGTTCGATGCCGGGCAGAATTATTCAGCAGATGAAAAAGGCGGCGGTAGTCAATCCGTTGTTCCTTCTGGATGAGGTTGACAAAATGAGTACTGATTTCAGGGGCGATCCCGCTGCGGCTTTGCTCGAAGTGCTCGATCCCGAGATGAATTCGGAGTTCGCGGATCATTATCTCGAAATTCCATACGATCTTTCGAAGGTCATGTTTATAACGACCGCCAACCTTGTGCAGCCGATACCGGCGCCGCTTCTCGACAGGATGGAAGTCATTCAGATGACGAGCTATACCGAAGACGAGAAGATGAATATTGCCAGAAGGCACCTGTTGCCGAGACAGCTTGAGAAGCATGGCCTCGATCCGGGCTCGATAAATATTTCCGACGAGATATTTCTTGAAATAATAAGAAGATACACTCGCGAGGCTGGTGTGAGGAATCTCGAACGCCAGTTGGCTCATATCTGTAGAAAGCACGCGAGCAATTCTGTCAGAAAGCTTCAGAGCAAAGATGTTTTGAATGGCAAGCCGGGCAAGAAAAAAGCTGCCGGGAAAGAAAAGAAACCGCAGATCCCGAAGATCAGGCTCACGAAGCAGAGCCTGTCCAAATATATAGGCCCGCCAAGGTACAGGTATGGCAGGATCGGCGAAAAGGACGAAACCGGTGTTGCCACCGGGATGGCCTGGACACAGACCGGAGGAGAGATTCTCAACATCGAAGTCACGCTTATGCCCGGGAAAGGGAATCTTATTCTTACGGGGTTGCTCGGGGACGTGATGAAGGAGTCCGCTCAGGCCGCAGTGAGTTATTCACGGTCCAAAGCCGACGAGTTCGAACTGAAAAAAGATTATTTTCAGAAATACGATATCCATCTCCATGTCCCCGAAGGGGCTATTCCGAAGGATGGACCTTCCGCGGGTGTCGCGCTTACCACGGCCCTGGTTTCGGCGCTTACCGGGAGACCGGTTGACAGGAATCTGGCCATGACCGGCGAGATCACTTTAAGGGGTAAGGTGCTGCCGGTAGGCGGGATCAAGGAGAAAGTTCTTGCTGCTCACAGGGCGGGGATCACGAAGGTTGTGTTGCCTGTTGACAATGAGAAGGATTACATCGAGATTCAGGAAAATGTTATTCGCGACCTGAACATTATTTTTGTGGAAACCATAGATCAAGTACTGGATGCCGCACTGATGGACAAGAAAGTTGTTTCGAACAAAGCGAAGACCGGGGCATCGAGGGGAGGCACAGCAAATGGAACTGGAAAAAAGTCGAAGTAATGAGGAAAACAACGAAGATCAGGATGCATTGAGCAAGCGTTTCGATCCTTCATCGTATGAGAAAAAATGGGCGGAATACTGGGTTGAAAATGGTATCTTTGCAAATCATCCCGTAGAAGGCAAAGATAGTTTCTGCATTGTTATCCCCCCCCCGAACGTTACCGGGAAACTTCACATGGGGCATGCGCTGAACACGACGCTTCAGGATGTGCTGTTGCGTTTCAACCACATGAGGGGCAGGGATGCGATGTGGATTCCGGGGATGGACCATGCCGGGATAGCAACGCAGAACGTGGTCGAGAAAAGGCTCAGGCAGGAAGGCACGAACCGCCATGAACTCGGTCGCGAGAAGTTCGTGCAGCGGGTCTGGGAATGGAAGGACGAGTACCACGACAATATAAAGAACCAGCTCGAAAAAATGGGCGCGGCGGTGGACTGGACGCGAGAGAGGTTCACTCTTGATGAACAGTGTTCGCTCGCGGTGAGAACTTCTTTCAAGCAGCTTTTCGACGAGGGTCTTATTTATCAGGATTATCGGATAATCAACTGGTGCCCGAACGACAGTTGCCGCACGGCGCTGTCCGATGTCGAGGTTGAATACGAAGAGGAAGACGGGTTTTTCTATCATATCAACTATCCTGTCGTCGGCGAGGATATATGCCTTGAGATCGCTACCACGAGGCCGGAAACGATGCTCGGCGATTCCGCGGTCGCGGTTCACCCGGACGACGAGCGATATCTGAACCTGCACGGCAAGAAGGTTCTTCTCCCGCTGGTGAACAGGGAGATTCCGATTATCACCGATCCTTATGTGGATATGGAGTTCGGAACCGGCGCGCTCAAGATCACCCCCGCGCACGATCCGAACGATTTCGAGATAGGCCGCAAGCATGAGCTGCCCGAGTACATCATGCTGACCGAAGAAGGCAGGATTACAGAAGACTACGAAGCGTATGCCGGAATGGACCGGTTCGATGCGCGGAAAAAGATCGTGGAGGATCTGGAAGCAGCCGGTTTCTTCATAAAGAAAGTTCCCCACAACCATTCGGTCGGGCATTGTTACAGGTGCGGCTCGACGGTGGAGCCGTATCTCAGCAAGCAGTGGTTTGTAGATATGAAGCCGCTTGCGAAGCCTGCGATCGAGGCGGTTAAAGAAGGCCGCACGAGGTTCGTGCCGGAAAAATGGGCGAAGGTTTATTTCGACTGGTTAGAGAACATCAGGGACTGGTGCATCTCGCGGCAGTTGTGGTGGGGCCACAGGATCCCCGTCTGGGACTGCGAGGAATGCGGAACCCGTTCATGCGAGATAGAAGATGTGAAGGTGTGTCCGAACTGCGGCTCTGAAAAAGTTCATCAGCATGAGGACGTGCTCGACACGTGGTTCAGCTCCGCGCTCTGGCCGCTTTCGACTCTCGGCTGGCCGGTGGATAATGCGGACCTTGAAAAATTCTATCCCACGTCCGTGCTCGTCACCGGGTTTGACATCATCTTTTTCTGGGTCGCAAGAATGATGTTTTTCGGGCTGAAATTTGGAGAAGAGATTCCGTTCCATGATGTTTTTATACACGGCATAGTCCGCGATGAGTATGGAAAGAAAATGAGCAAAAGCACCGGCAACGCGATGGATCCGCTCGAAGTCGTCGATGAGTTCGGCGCGGATGCGCTGCGGTTCACGTTCCTCTACATGGGCTCGATGGGTCAGGACGTGAATGTTTCTCAGGACCGGTTCAGGACCGGTGCCAATTTTTGTAATAAGCTCTGGAACACGTCGAGGTTCATCCTCATGATGGCTCCGGATGCGCCGTCCATGAAACTGGAAGAGCTCGACAGAGACAAAATGGAGATACAGGACAGATGGATTCTGACCGGCGCTGCAAAGCTTATCAAAGATGTCGCGAGGCTTATCGAAAATTACGACCTTAACGAGGCTGCGCAGAGTATTTACAGGTTTATGTGGCATGATTTCTGCGACTGGTATCTGGAGCTTGCCAAAAGGCCGCTCAGGGAGGACGATCCCGAGGCCGCTGAGTATACAAAGGTTATCCTTCATACGATACTCGGGTGGACTCTTCAACTCCTGCATCCCATTATTCCTTTTATCACAGAAGAAATCTGGAGCAAGCTGCCCGGAACCGATGGGTGTATAGCCGATTCGGGTTACCCGGAGTCGGGCTGGGAAGAAGACGGCGATGCTGTGCAGCATATAGAATTTCTTCAGGAACTGGTTCGCGGGATACGCGACATCAGGGCCAATTTGAATATGCCGCCAAGGAAAAAAGTGAATGTTGTCATGCTGTCACATGAGTCCGGGGGCAGAAAGAAAGCGATGATCGAAGAAGGCGGCCAGTTCATACAGGATATGGCCGGAGTGGACGGCTTCACTGTCGATGAACCGCTCGAAGAGGGTACAAAGGCCATGTCCGCAATCGCGAACGGCGTCGAGATATTTATTCCCGTGGAGGCGGAAAAGATCGAGGAAGAGATTGCCCGGCTGAAGAAAATGGAGAAGACCGTTCAGGAAGATATGCAGAGGGCGGAGAGAAAACTCGGGGATGAAAAATTTGTAAACAACGCTCCTGAGCAGGTGGTGGAAAAAGAGAGGAACAAGCTGGCGGAGTTCCAGAGCGATTTAAAGAAGATTCGCGAAAGACTTTCGGCGCTCGGGCCTGCGTAATAGTGTCATTTTGTTTGATATAAAGCTGACAAAAATTGCTTCATCTGCCGGACATTATTAATAGGGCCGGATTGCGTTCATATATTTTGTTGCTTTTGGAATTGTTTTTGTTTTATTTGCCGGTGTTTTATTATAATAAAAAAAATGGTCGCCTGCGGCCGGGATCTGATTTTTGATATGGATGAAGAAAAACAGAATATAGCTGAAGAATACGAAGAGGTCGAGGGCTCAGGTAAAGATAAATTCTGGATAATTATTATTATCGGAATAATTATCGTTACCGTGGGTTCGTGGTATCTCGGGAATTTTATCGCGGGAAAATTTCTCGATTCCGGCGGGCGGCAAAGCGTTGTGATAAGTGAATCCGGCGAGGAGTATTCCATCGGGCAGAATCAGGAGATATCCGAGATAGGAGAATCCGAAGAAGATACCGCGGATATCCAGGAGGAGGTTGTGCCGGAGAAAAAAGCGGCGCCGGCGCCTGCGATAGACGAAAAAAGCAATGCTCAAGAGATTAAGAAAAAGGAAATGAAGCCGGTCGAGTCGAGCATAGAAGTCGAAATAAGCGGTAAACAGGTTGTCGAACCGAAGAAAACAACTGTCGAGCCAAAGAAAATAGTTGTTCAGGAAAAGAAAACCGCAGAACCGTTTATCAGCGCGGATGACAGAGAAGAGGATTTAATCGAACAAGCTCAACCGGCAAAAGCCGATGCGTCAAAGGTTGTGGCGCCGAAGCAGGAAGAAAAGACGGACGCTGCTCCTCAGGATGGCGACAAAATATATGTTCTTCAGTTAGGTGTTTACAGCTCGAAAGAGAATGCGGAGTTGATGAAAAAAACACTTCAGGAACAATATGATCTCGATGTTTTCATCGGGCGCGTGGAATTTGACGGTCAGATCAGATACAGAGTCCAGGTAGGTGCTTTCAGCAACAAAGAGAATGCGCAGAAGATGGGCCGTGAATTGCAATTGAAGGGTTACAATTATTACATATCGGAGAAAGCGACGATAACCGATTAGAATTTCTCAACAGTATGGAAAGCGAGATATATTACAGGCGGCGAGAAGTCTATTCGTCGCCTGTTGTTTATAACAATGAAAGATTTTGTTAAAAAAAACAAATCAAAGATATTTTTTGTCGCTGTCACTGTTTGCGCCCTGATAATCGATCGGGTTTCGAAGTTTTATGTTTCGGGTATTATGCAGTCGAGATCGGGACGTGAAATTGAACTGATTCCGGGATTTCTGTCCATAATAGATTCCTACAACACTGGGATAGCTTTCGGTTTGATGAAAGGGATCTCTTACGTTTATATCTATCTTCCGGTCGTGCTGGTGCTGGTGGCGGTCGTGCTGATTCTCAGGAGGGGAGAAAAAACAGGCGTTTTCGGGCCTCCGGGATTGGGCATGATGCTGGGCGGCGCGATCGGAAACCTTGTGGACAGGGTGCGGTTCGGAAGGGTCTACGATTTCATCGACGCTTACGTGGGCGCCCTGCACTGGCCGACTTTCAACGCCGCCGATTCTTTTATTGTGATCGGTGTTTTTCTGTTCGCTTTCGCGGTGTTCAGAGGTGAGTTCGATGTCTGACAAGATTCTGCTGATCCCGCTCGACAGCAGACCTGTCAATTCGGAACTCCCACGAAAACTTGCATCGATCGCAGGATGTAAAACCGCCCGCCCGCCGTTGAGTATTCTTGGCAACCTGAGAAAAAAGGCGGATTACGGCTCTGTAAGGAAATGGCTTGAAAACAATCTCGCACCGGATGTCTCCGCTGTCATAGTCTCGATTGATATGCTTGCTTTCGGCGGGCTTGTGCATTCACGCAAACCGGGCATTACGAAAAACGAAGCGCTTGAAAAACTTTTTTTTCTCAGGAAAATCAAAAACGAATACAAATGCCGGCTTCTCGCGTTCAATGTGATTCTCCGGGATTCGATAACCGTTGCAGATGAATCGTCTTTTGGCTCCTGGAAAGAACAGATGGAGAACAGGAGTTCCTCGGCGTCGATGTTGAGGGACAGGAATTCGGGCGTCAACAGGGAGATGATAAAGTGGGCGGGGGAGGGCGTGTTCGATTATCTTCTGATCGGCAAAGAGGACACCGCCCGGGGCAACCCTAACGGGCATGAATACCGTGAGCTCGAAACGCTTGCGGGAAAAGAGGGAAACGGCAGGGTGTCTGTCCAGGCCGGTGCGGACGAACTCGCGCAGTTGCTCGCTGCCAGGCATATTGTTGTGAAACAGGGGATATCTCCCCGGATTAGTGTTGATGCCTGTGATGAGGAGCCTGGTATAATTCCGGCTTATGAGCCCGTGGAATTCAGGGTTACAATCCGCAGGCAGATCGAGTCGGCGGGATGTCTGCCGGCGGGTCCCGGGAATGGCGGCGACGCGGTTATAGTGCCGGTTCTGGAAAAGAATCAGCGCGACCTTTTTCTCGATCAGGTAGAACACAAAAACCAGGGAATCAGAAAAGTCGGAAAAGTAAAACTGGAAGCGATAAACTCGAATTTGAAACAGGGCAAAAGCGTCGGAGTAGTCGATAAAACGCAACTCAACGGCTCGGACCGGCATCTGGTCGATTATCTGCTGAAAGAAGGCAGCTTTTTGAAGCTCTGCGGTTATGCGGGCTGGAACACCACGGCGAATTCCAGCGGCACTGTCGTGGCGCAGCTTGCGGTTAACCTGGCGGCGCGAACCGGCATGGCACCTCGCAGATCGGCGCTGGTTCTTCTCGAACGCCTTGCAGAGGATTATGTCTACTCATGCGTGGTGAGGGAAAAGGTTAACGGGCTTATGGACGACCGGTTCTCCGGTTGCTATTCTTATGGAGCCGGCGACTTCTCCGGCAGTGAAATGAAGAAAGAATTTGATGCGCTGGCGCGAAAATATATTGTCGGGTCTGAAATTTCCGGACCGAAAAAAAACGGGGTGAATGTTTTAATTGACGGGTGCGAAATAGTTAAAGCGTTTCACCCGTGGAAAAGGCTGTTCGAAATCAAAACGGAAATTCGGGCCGGGTTTAAAGGCAGTAAAGCATGAAACGCGAATTTTACACGTTAGGAATAGAAAGCTCCTGTGATGAAACATCGGTTTCCGTTCTGCGTGGAAGCGATGAGTTGTTATCGAACGTCATAGCGTCGCAGGTGGATATTCATGCCCGGTTTGGCGGAGTGGTTCCCGAGATAGCGGCACGTAAACATACCGAAGCTATCAATGCCGTGATCCAGGAATCGCTGGAAGAATCGGGCATCGGATTCGGTGATATCAGCCTGATAGCGGTAACGGTGGGTCCCGGGCTTGCGGTAAGCCTCGTGGTGGGTATATCCGCGGCAAAGGCGCTGTCTTCGGTCCTTGATGTACCGGCAGTCGGAGTTAATCATCTCGAAGGGCACCTGCTCGCGAATATGCTCGGCAGAACAGAAACAAAGTATCCGGCTGTGTGCCTGCTTGTTTCAGGCGGACACACTGAAATAATACTTGTGAAACGAACAGGCGAGTATGAAAAGCTGGGCGGGACCGTGGACGATGCGGCAGGCGAGGCATTCGACAAGGTGGCGAGACTTCTCGACCTTGGGTATCCCGGCGGCCCGGCAATACAAAAGGCAGCAAAAAGCGGAGACCCCGCAAAAATCAAATTCCCAAGGCCGATGATTCACGAAAACAATCTGAATATGAGTTTCAGCGGATTAAAAACAGCGGTATTGAATTATACAAAAAAAAATGGTGAGAAAATAGGAAAAGCCATTACGGTTGAAGATATTGCAGCATCATTTCAGGAGTCGGTGGTCGATCTTTTGGCTCAAAAGACAATCAACGCGGCGGAAAGCGCCGGAGCCGGTGAAATCTGGCTTGCGGGCGGTGTTGCCGCAAACAGGAGCCTGAGAGATCGCATGTCTGAACTTTGCGAAAAAGAAGGATTCAGCTTTTATACACCGGAGATGATACTATGCACCGACAATGCCGGAATGATAGCAAAAGCGGGATATGAATTGTATAAACGTGGAATCAGAAATCTGCCGCTGTCTCCGGTTCCGAGTCTTTCGTTGTAACTGTTGTCAATCCAATCGAGCAAATATTCCGTATAATGCGTTATAGTGCATTATAAGTGTTCATTTGTCCTGAAAAAGTGCCGGTTTTCCACAAAAACAAATGTTCTATGGAAAAATAGCTGTGGAAAAGTGGAGAATATTGTGGAAAACTTCAAAAAAGCTTGCTGTATTGGAACTGAAACAACAAAAAAAACATTATGATGGAACAAAAAACGAAGGATACTGTCAAAAATAAAATTATGTGAGATATAAATTCTGAAAATCGGGGGATTGAACGGATAACGGTATAAAAAAGCGATAATTAAAAGCTTTTTTGAGTTTATATTGACAAACTAATATCTGTTTGATACTATTTCCAATCTATGGATACTATACTGATAGGCGGAAACAGAAGAGCAAGACAGGCTTTCGGATTCGACGACATTTCGATTGTGCCATCGGATGTAACAATTGATCCGGAAGAAACCATTACTGATCTTAAGATCGGTGATTATACATTTACGGCGCCACTGCTGGCATCGGCAATGGATGGAGTCGTAGATGTAAAATTTGCTATTGAAATGGGAAAACTCGGCGGACTTGCCGTTCTCAACCTCAACGGAATACAGACAAGGTTCGAGAACCCCGGCGAGATACTTGATCAGATTGCATCGAAAGATCCATCCGAAGTTACCCCGTTCATCCAGAACGCATATAAGGAGCCGATAAAAGAAGAACTGGTCGGCAAGCGTGTTCAGGAAATAAAGGACGGCGGTGTTGTCTGTTCAGTCTCCGCAACTCCGCAGGATGCCGAGAGATTCGGCGCGCTGGCAAAGGAAGCCGGAGTTGATATTTTTGTAATTCAGTCGACAGTCACATCGACAAGGCATATTTCATCAAAAATCGAACCCCTCGATATAGGTAAATTCTGCAAAGGATTTGATAGGCCGGTTCTGGCAGGTAACTGTGTAACATACGAAGTGGCTATACAGTTGATGCAGTGCGGGATCGCCGGTGTACTGGTCGGAGTAGGGCCGGGCGCCGCATGCACTACAAGAGGGGTTACCGGAATAGGCGTTCCTCAAATAACGGCAACTGCCGACTGCGCGAAAGCAAGAGACGACTATTTTCAGGAATCCGGAAGATATGTTTCGATAATAACAGACGGAGGAATGAGAGTAGGCGGTGATATCTGCAAAGCTATCGCGGCAGGTGCCGACGGCGTGATGATAGGTTCGCCGTTCGCAAAAGCCGAGGAAGCTCCCGGAAGAGGCTATCACTGGGGAATGGCGACATCGCATGCATCGCTTCCGCGGGGAACCAGAGTAAAAGTCAGTACAACGGCATCGCTTAAAAACATCCTTGTAGGCCCGTCGCTTGTGGATGATGGATCACAGAATTTCGTTGGATCAATCAAGAATTCGATGGGGCTGTGTGGGGCGAAAACCATCAAAGATTTCCAGAAAGCGGAGCTTGTTATATCATCTTCATTCATGACTGAAGGCAAGCTGCTGCAGACGACCCAGAGAGTCGGCATGGGCCGCTGAAACGAATCCGAATGGATTTGATATCTTTCAACAGGCATGAGGTTACTTCGGACCGTTGGTCGCGGCAGGATCGTGAGTTGGCGCTCGGGCTTCTCAAAACGGATCCCCTTTATTCCAGAATACCGGAAAATGAAATTCCCGGCCTGATTGAATCTGCTCTGATTTCGGGAGAAAAAAACGCTCAGAAAATTGCGGCGAGATTTGATTGCAAAGATCCCTTGAGAATTGCAAGAATGATGAATATCAGGGTGATTTTTGATATCAGCCGGAATTACTCGCGGGGTGGAATAAATATCCTTTCGACTTTTATTCCGAACCCGGCGACCATAACGGTTTTTGAAAACAGGCTGAGGATTTGCAGGGAAAAACTCGCGGGGGTTGAAGATCTCGACAGGGTATTTTTAACAAACCTGACGAATATTTGTGTGGCGCATGAGTTGTATCATCACATTGAAAGAAAATGTCTGGATTTTATAAATTTGAAATGCAAAGTGGTTGTTTTTAATATAAAATTCGTAAAGCTTGAAAAGAGCCTTTCTATGTTGTCGGAAATTGCGGCTAATGCGTTCACGAGTGAACTTCTCGGGTTGCCTGTTCTTCCGAGCGTGATTCATGACAAGCTGTTGATAGGCGCTTAGAAACAATATGGACAAACAGAGCAAACTGAAAAAAATCAACATGGTGATTGTGCCGAAGGTAGGCAGATCATTTTTTAATGTTGTTATTTCTTACCATTTCCTTTATATTGCCGCATTTTTAGGGGTTTTGATTCTTGTTACAAATCTGCTTCTTTTGAGTGGTTATGTCGGGATGAAGAGCAAGGTATCTGAAATCAAGCATCTTGAAGAAGTGAACAGACAGGTTGAAGAACTGGCGACAGACGCACAGAAGATCAAGCAGGATCTTGAAGAAATCAAAGAAGCAAGCAGAAGAATTCAGGATAAAACGGGGATAAGCAGTGAACCGGGCTATGTGGATTATACCAGAGACGATGGCAGATCATATGGCTTGCCGAGCCGGTCTGATATGACGGATATAAGTGACCTGAGCGACGAACTGGTAACGCTTGCAATGGAAATTCGCGCAAGGAAAAAAACGATAACCGCTGTTGAAGACAGGGTGAACGTGATGGCGGATAAGTTCGCTCATGTGCCATCGATATGTCCGGTCCGGGAATGCAGCATAACATCCGGATTCGGGTACAGAAACCACCCGATCACCGGTTCATGGGAGTTTCATGAAGGATTGGACATAAGGGGAAGTTACACTACACCGATATATGCAACTGCGGATGGAGTTGTCGATTTTTCAGGCTGGCGGCACGGGTATGGAAAGACGATAGGAATAGTCCATGAAAATGGATTTTTTACTCTTTATGCCCATAATTCGAGAAACCTTGTCAAAAAAGGCGAGCGCGTGGAAAAAGGGCAGATTATCGGTTATGTGGGAAGAACGGGAACCTCGACAGGTACGCATGTTCATTATGAGGTCCATCACAACAACCGGCTGGAGAATCCGCGAAAGTTCCTGGAATTGACAATAAAAGACATAGAAAAATTCTGACCCGGATAAAAACATGGAAGATAAAAAAACAAAAATTACATACCGTGATGCCGGCGTGGATATAGATGCCGGCGAGAAGGCAGTGGATCTTATTCGCGACATGGCTAAATCCACTTTTACACCACAGGTTCTGAGCGGCCTCGGCGGGTTCAGCGGACTGTATGGGCTCAAGGGCATAATCGGAGATGATCCGGTTCTGGTTTCAGGAACCGACGGGGTGGGAACCAAGCTTAAAATTGCGTTTATGACAGGGAAAAACGATACTGTTGGTATCGATGCGGTGGCAATGTGTGTCAATGACGTGATCTGCACAGGCGCGGTTCCGCTGTTTTTTCTTGATTATATAGGAACGGGCCGGTTGCAACCCGGGCAAATCGCGGATGTCGTTTCCGGGATTGCTGAAGGATGCCGCAGGGCGGGGTGTGCGCTTGTCGGCGGTGAAATGGCCGAAATGCCCGGTTTTTATGATGATGGAGAATATGACATTGCGGGCTTTTGCGTCGGGCTTGTCGACAGGAGCAAAATAATCGACGGTTCGAAAATTTCCGCTGGAGATGTCCTTATCGGGATACCCTCTTCGGGGCTGCACAGCAACGGTTTTTCTCTTGTGAGAAAAGTGGTTTTCGATGCCGCGGGAAAAAATATCAATGACAAAGTGCCGGAAGTGGATAACAAATCAGTCGGCGAAGTTCTTCTGGAGCCGACCGAGCTGTATGCAAAAGCAATTAATTCGCTTGTGGCGGGTGTCGAAGTTAAAGGGATAGCGAATATTACAGGCGGCGGCCTTGAAGGCAATGTATCGAGAATAATTCCGGGCGGATTGAAAATCAGCGTGGACTGGGATTCTTTCAAACGGCCCGGCGTGTTCGATTACATCCAGAGGCTGGGTGAAGTGGAAGAGGAAGAGATGCGCAGGGTTTTTAACCTTGGAATCGGGATGGTTGTGATCGTGGATCCTTCAAAAGCGGAAAAAACGATAGAGATTATCAGGGAAAACGGTTATGACTCCAAGGTCATCGGGCATGTTGAATGAGCATAGAGAAACTATTTTTTATAAGGCATGGAGAAACAGACCTGAACCGTGAATTAAGGGTACAGGGAAAAATTAATATAAACCTGAACGAAACAGGCAGGATGCAACTGGAATCAACTGCGAAGAAATTTGAAAAGATACATCTCGATTCAATATACGCAAGCCCTCTTGTCAGAGCTGTCGAAAGTGCGGAGATAATTGCGGAGAAGAAGGGTTTGAAAGTTAAGACGCTCGACTGGCTGGTTGAGATTGATCACGGTGGACTTGAGGGGTTGAATCGCGAAGAGGCGGAGGAAAAGTATCCCGGGTTGCTGGATGTATGGCACAATTGCCCGGACGAGGCAGTTTTCCCCGGGGGAGGGGAAACCGCAAGAGATCTTGCCGAAAGGATAAAAAAAGGGCTTCTTGAACTGATAAGAAGCGAAAACGGAACAGTAGTGCTTGTAACTCATCAGGTTGTTACAGGGACTGCAAAATGTCTGATTGAAGGCATTCCGCTGTCACAACTCTGGAAGGATAAGCTTATAAACGGAGATTATCTGGAATTTGAAATCACTGAAGAAAGACTGAAACGAATGGGTTTTTAGTGTAATATTTGTCGAAATATAGTTCCCGGCAGATTCCGGTGGTTGAAACCCTCTTCGGAGGTTATAAGTATATTTTAGTTTCAAAATCAGGGGTATTATTGAATACAAACCCCGGCAAGAGTGAGGGATCGAAATGAGAAAGGTCTCATGTGCGTT
Source organism: bacterium (assembly GCA_035380865.1). Lineage (GTDB taxonomy): Bacteria > UBP15 > UBA6099 > UBA6099 > UBA6099 > DAOSYA01. Next base: position 98,042 of record DAOSYA010000002.1, on the reverse strand, counting down.
AATAAGTGTTTATGACAAATCGGATATTGTAGAGCTTGCGACTTTTTTGTCAAAAAAAGGTGTGGATATAATTGCAACGTCCGGGACGCAGAAAATACTTGAAAAAGCCGGTATAAAAACAGTCGATCTGTCTACCCTTACAGGGTCATCAGAATTGCTCGGGGGAGAGATAAAAACACTGTATCCTGTGATATATGCTTCCGTAATGGCGAATCCGGAAGATCCTCAGGAGCTTGAGAATCTTCAAAATATGGGTGGCAGGGTAATAGACCTTCTTGTGATAAATCCACTTCCTCTTGTTTCACCTGAGCAACCGATTAAAGGGAAACAGCCGAAAACGGATACCACGATAGATATCGGCTGCACGACGTTGATACGTGCTGCGGCAAGGAACCACTCCAACGTGACAATTCTTACAAACCCGTCGCAATATGATGAGTTCATGGGTGCTTTTGATGAAACAGACGGGAAAATAAGTGTGAACATGAGAAAGAAGCTTGCGCACAAAGCGTATGAAATGGTTGCCGACTACGACATAAGTTTATTTGAACATTTTTTCAAAAAAGACATTGAAACAGACGATTTTCTTTCAGAAACACTGTTTTTGAAATACAGGAAATCGGTGCCGTTGAGGTATGGAGAAAACCCGCACCAGAAATCCGCTTTTTACAGCAGGCCGGAGATTGAAGGCGTGACCATGGATGATCTGGAACAGTTGCATGGACCAGATTTGTCATACAACAATTTCAATGACTTGAATTCGGCGATCGAAATAGCTATGGAGTTTGAGAAAACAGTCGCCGTTGTGGTAAAGCACGGGAATCCTGTGGGGGTGGCTGTGGACAAAGAACCGTTGCAGGCATATCTGGCAGCGCGTGAATCCGATAAAGTATCATCATTTGGGGCAGTAGTGGCATTTACATGCCAGGTTGACAAGAAAACGGCCAGGGAGCTTGAAACTGCATTCACGGAAGTCTTGATAGCGCCAAAGTATACCGATGGGGCGCTGAATCTCCTCAAATCCTCAAAAAAGACAGCAAATATGAGGATATTTCAGATCAGTGACAAGAAATGGAACAAGCCTGTCGGGACACTGGATATAAAGAGTGTGCTGGGCGGTGTTATGATCCAGAATAAAGATGATTTTCTTGTTCCTGATGATGGGCAGATCAAAGTGGTTTCGAAGAGGAAACCCACGAGAAAGCAACTGGCGGATCTGGTCCTGGCCTGGAAAGTCTGTAAATATGTGAGATCGAACGCGATAGTTATTGTAAAAGACGGCAGAACGCTCGGGATCGGAGCGGGCCAGATGAGCAGGATGGATTCCTTGAAAATTGCGCTGGAAAAGGCTGGAGAGGAAGCGGTTGGAGCGGTTCTGGCATCCGATGCTTATTTCCCGTTTAGAAATGTAGCGGATGAAACCGCAAAATTCGGCATATCTGCGATAATTGAGCCGGGAGGCGCAAGGCGTGATGATGAAATCATTATGGCTTGCGATGAGCACAATATTGCGTTGTGCCTTACCGGAATGAGGCATTTCAGACATTAAGAAAACAATAAATGATTCAAAATGGCATCTGTTGATCAATAACGGGTGCCATTTTTTTTAACAACAACAAAAAAATTTATTTAAATAGAAATAAATTTTGAAAAAAATAGTTACACGCAGGAATTTGGGATATAATTGCGATAATTGATGATCATTTCGTGTAAAGTCTGTAAATAACTGATATTGATTGTCAAATTATATAATTAAATATAGATACTATTCTGTATTATTGTTTCTTTGAGATTGTAATTTGGAAAAATCCGTTGATAGCAGGAAAGGAGGTGAAATCTCTGGAAGCATCATCGGAAACCAAACAATAAGTGAACTGAAGAAGTTCGTGGGGTAAGGAAACAAGGCAACTTACACCGAAAGAACTTCGGAAGTTCCGAGAAAAAAGAATTTCCAGGGAGGTTGCTAATGAAAAAAGTATTATCATTACTGACATTCGGCCTCGTTCTCGGTATTGCGTCAATGGCATTTTCAGCAACGCTGGTTGACGTTCCGAGCAACCACTGGGCGGAAGACGCTGTACAGAAGCTCTTTAATTCCGGTCTCATCGAAGGTTATCCTGATGGTACCTTCAAGGGCGACAGACCCATCACTCGTTATGAGTATGCAATGGTCGTAGATCGCATGATGGAGATGCTGGATAAAACATACTGCCTGAAAGATGAGTGCAAGGTCCAGGCACCTGCACCCGCGGCAGTGAGCAAAATCGATCCCGCGCAGTTGGACGAAATCAGAGACATTGTTAAGAAACTGGCCGCCGAGTTCAAAGATGAACTTGCAGCCCTTAAGGTCAAAGTCGATGAAAACTCGAACAAGATCGCCGCTCTCGAATCCAAAGTTGACAAGGCTTTCTTAGGAAAACTTCAGGTCAGCGGAAGCATTCGACAGCGCATAGACATTCCGGACACCGATCTCGAGAATGCTGCATTCGTAGATAATTTCTACACCCAGCAGTACAATGTCGCCGCTGCTAATCTGTCAAATGTTCGCTCAGGCGGACTGGAATACGGCTATGAAATGATACCGACTATTCAGTTTGACGGAGAAGCCGGAGACAACGTAACATTCTCAATCGCTCTTTCCCAGACTATCCTGAACAAAGCAGCCATCGCCGACAATTTCGGCGATGACACAGGCGAGCTCAATATCGAGCATGCTTATGTCGATCTTGATGGTTCGGAATCAGTTAGAGAACTTGATGTTCTCACACTGAGGTCGGGATATCAGTCACTGTCATTCGGACCGTACGGAATGCTCGTTGATGTAAGTGGCGCGCAGTCTGTGCCCGGTGTTGCGCTGGGAATCGGAAAAGACATCGTAGCCCTGAGTGTCTTCGGTGGATTTGCCGACATGGATTCAAACAACATCACTGACGGACTCGGTTCAGCAGGTAAAGATGTTTACGCAGCCGCAAGGCTCGGATTGGATCTTCCTTTCGTAGACCTCGGATTCAACTATCTTGGAAACGGTTATCAGGAAGAGCAGGGTTGGGGCGTCGATCTCGTAGCTCCTCTGCTTAAAAACTCACCGTTCCTTAAAGAGTTCCGCGCCGAGTATTTGACGGTTACGGATCTCGAAGACGGAACAAGCCCGGCTTCCGGTCTTGACGATTCAAGTTTCGTGCTTGGACTCGATCTTTACAAGAACAAAAAAGCAGCTCTTACCGTTTCGTATGCAGATATACCGGCAGCAGTTGCTTTCACAAGCCTGGACTCAAATCCGTTCACAGAGTACGACACGATTTGCCCGATCGGACTTGACGTTTCTTCTTCACAGTGCATCTCGTTCGAATCAGGACGCATGCTGTTCCCCGCCGGCTTTGAAGGTGTCGGCGTTGAGGCCAGCTACATTGTTCTGGGCGATGTCGAGCTCGCCGCCAAGGGAGTTATCGGTAACTTCGCAGGCGGAACCCGCTGGGGCAGAGACCTCGATGGTCAGGGTTATCCCGGCTATGGTGCATTCTCAGTTACAAAACCGATCAACAGCGATTCCAAGTTCCGTGTTGAGTACATGCAGCAAGGTCGCGAAGACATTCTTCTCAACAGGGTTCGCAGTGAACTGCTGATTAGTTTCTAATTCTATTAGAATGTTTACTTAACCCCCGGGGAACAGAGTTTCTCTGGGGGTTTTTTCTTTGTTTTAGGAGAAGAATACAATGAACACTATCAGGATGTTGCAACGGGTGCGCGTGTTGAGACCTCAAATATTAACGGCATTGTTTTCGGTTTTGTTTTTCACAACCATTGTTCGGGCACAGGTTAATATGACTGAAATATTTGACGATAATGATAATTTTATCAGTCTGAAATCGGATTCAGCAAATTATCAACAGTCGGATGAAATTATAAGGCTTGATGGGAACGTAACTATAGAGTTCGACGGGTTTTTGCTTTCTACTGATTCTATGATCGTGGACAGGGATAAAAATCTCATTTCAACAGAGGGAAGTTTTGTTCTGAACAGAGATGGGCACAGATTCGAGGGCGAAGCTCTCGAACTGGACTACGAGAATGACATTGGCAGAATGAAAAAGGCCCATGCGTGTATAAAGGGGATGAATTTTTTCAGCGAGGATGTCGAGGTTTCTCCCGAATACATTGTTATGCACGATATGGTTGCCACAACATGTTCTTCCGATTCGCCGGATTATTCAATAAAGGCAAAGCAACTGGAGTTGCGTGAAAATGGAAAAGGATATTTTAAAAAGATTTCTTTTTACTACAGAAAGAAAAAGATATTAAGCTGGCCGTCGTATTCAATGTCTCTCAAGGAAAACAGCGGAGTGGTGTCGGAATCAGGTGTTCAGGTTGGAAACTGGATGTTCTCTTCTCCTTCTCTGGGATATGCCGATCATGGCGGACTGAGGCTCGGCTCGGGTATTGTCAGGACATTCGATTCAGGCGCAAGCACAGGTTTGTTTTTGGATTATTTCATCAAGGACGGGTTTTTCCCGGAAGCGAGATTTGAAAAAAGAGTTTATGATTATGATGTGGCTCTGAGACTGGGCAAACATTATAAGGAAAATACCGGGTATTTCAGATATTTTGATCCTGTAATCGTGTGGAACGAGCCAACTCTTTCTGTAGGGTTCGATGAAAGAGAATTTAAAAATACGAAAATCAGATATCATGGAAGCATGGAAGTCGGCCAGGTAAAAGAAATGCAGTTGAGGTATCCGGAGGAAAGAGCTTTCCTGAATCTGAATGCCGCATATCCGATCAACAGCGGGAAAAAAGTTGTGTATTCCTTGATAACGGATGGAAGATTCGGGTTGTACAATAACTGGAGAAAATACAGGGTCTGGGGAAAAGGAGTCGGCGCCGAATATGAAGAAGACAGGAAATCTCTGAGTGTTCAGTATCTCAATTTCAGAAAAGAAGGACAGACGCCCCTTTTGTCCGACCTGGTCAATACAAATGATAAAGTGTTTGTTTACGCAACACATAAAATAAGCAACAGGACTATTCTGATTTCAGATAATCAATATGATCTTGATGAGAATCGTTTTGACGAAGTGGTGGTTGGAGCGACAAGAGAATATGAGTGTCTTGCGTTTTCTTTTCAGTGGAGGACTCAAAGAAAACAGGTAGGAATAAGTATGAGAATATTGAACCCCGGAAAGGATAAATGAAAAGAGCCGATAAAATAAATCTTTCGGTCCTTGTAGTTCTTTGTGTAATATTGTCTTCGGCGTTCGCGTTTGCTGAAACAAGGAATATTACAGAAGAAAACAAAAAAGCGCTTGCGAACGTAGTGGAAACAATGCAGCAGACCGAAATGATGCGGGTGAGCAGGGGCAGGCTGAAATCAAATCCGGTAATTTATCCATTTCACACCATTTATCAGAACCTGATCCAGAACCAGAATTATCTTATAAAGAATCATACCGAGAGTTACGCAAATGCGCTTTCAAGATTGCTGATAGTGCGAGAAGATTTTTTGCCTGATGCGGTTTCCGGCAAGGGAAAGATAATTCTTGATTATTATAAAAGGGAACTGATCAGGCAATATGATCTCGCCCCGCAGTTCGAAACAGTTAAGACGTTGCTTGAGACAAATGATGTTCTGGAGAGATCAAGAGCGGGGCTTGATGCGATACCGATAAGAGCCCGGCTTGCTTTTGATGCGAGGCGCTGGGCTTTTGTTTGTTTTGGTTCTGAAGAATTGCCCGAACAGTTCGAGAGCAGACTTGATTCCCTGATGAGGGAGTGGAAACCGGCGAAAGATGTATTTGAGGTTGAAGAATCAATATCTGAACTTTCTCTGGCTTATTCTGAATTATTCGTGGAAATATCCGGCGAAAAGGGAATCGGCAAATGAAGAAAACCTTTTTGTATTTGATCATATTTTCGATATTGTTTTTTTGCGCAACCACGCATGCCGAACTTATGCATGCGACTGTCGAGTTGAAAGACCGTGCGGTTGTTATTGGAGCGGAAGAGCAAATAATTGAAGAGATCAAGGAATGGGCGGGCAGTAAAAAAGGTATTTCTATCGAGCAGTTCAGCGATGAGATTCAAAAGAGATATGGTGACCGGGTTGATCTGGAGAGTTTTTCAACAGCGGGATTCGCGCAACTGACATTTGACCTCAAAGTTTCAGTTCATATAAGAGAAGGTATTCTGTCGGGAAAATTGCCGCCGATCGAAGGGCTGTCTTTTCAGGATGCATCGAGCGTATTGACGCTTTTCGGGTACAAGGCGGTTAAGCTTGAGGATTTCAATAGTTATTCGGTCCAGGAAAAAGTAAAGGTATTTGTGGATGCTCGCGGCCCTGTTATGGTTTTGTCAGGCACGGGAGCGTTCGACACCGTAATGGTTTATACCACTGTGGATGAAAAAGACCGGTGAAAAAGCTCGGAATATTTTTTTTATTACTGTTATCAATGATTATAGTGGCTTCACGGCTTGATGCCGAGCCGGTTGTTATCATGGCGACTGAACAACAGTTGCTGCAGGGGATTGCAATCGAGGTAGACGGCATGCCGGGATTCATTTCCGCTGACTCGAATACGATAAGGATGAGCACGTTTGAAATTGTTCCGCTCGGGCTTCAGACCCCGGTTCAGGTGGTGGTGCAGAAGGACGGAGTAGCAAACGAAAGGAATGTTGTTTTACCTATACAGATAGAAGACAAGTCGCTTGCCAGGGGTGTGAAAATCGAGCTTATAACACACCTCGGAAATCGTGCTTCCCTGTCGATTCCTCCAAAAAAAGTTTTTCTTTCAATACCGTTCACGATTCCTGTTACAGCTGATATTCATCCGGATTTCGGTGATAATCCATGTCATCTTATCCTTCAGATTGTTCCCAAAATAACAAAGAAGGCGCAGGTTAATGTTGACAATACGTCAACGGATGGGCTCGTTGCCGATATCCGTTACGAGGGGATAGCGTATCTTAAACTTTATGATTTGCTGAACAGAACCAACAGGAGAGACCTGGACGGAACGTTCTTTTTCGGAAAGGAAGAGGATTCCAGGTGGGCATTGATTACAGAAAATATAATGGAGAAGTTCGACGAGCGGAATGTGGCGGTGATGAAGAACCAGAGGCTTGGTGGGGAAGTGAAAAGCCAGTGGCGGCTCGACAGGATAGATAATATTCACAAGGCGAGGATGGGGCTGAATGTAGAGTATTCGGAGGATAAAAGCAAGTTTCTTGTCGGCAACATAGATCGCAAGGTTAAAAACAGAATACACAGTGAGATAGGATACGGCGACGATAATGTCAGATACATAACAAGGTTCGAGGGAATAGAAGTGGTGAATCCGCCGACAAGGTCAGGGATAGCGATGAAGGTCGAGAAATTCGGCTATCAGCTACAGTTGAGCGGCGGCGACGAGAGCACATATTACGAGGGTCGTTTCGGGAACCTGAAGGTTCAGGATTTCGATGACGAAGGTGAAATTGACGATTATTTCAATTTCGATTTTGAGTATGTGATGATGCTGGGTGAAAAGAACAGGCGATGGAGGCCGAAAAAATGGATGGTCTCGGGCGAAACGGCGCTTGAATTCTGGGGGAGGGGAGATACTTCGTGGGTAGAGGGTGAGCTTCGCCTCGATATTTCATACAAAAGAGATTATTTGATGTATTTCAGGTTTAATGATGACTTCGCCAGAATCACTGGGGACACGGAAGAGCCTTTGTGGGAATCTTTGTTCATATCGTTTATGAGAAACAGGAATTTCTTTAATCCAAATGATACGCTTGCGAAATTCGGGCTGGAATCCATACATCTTGATTTCGATTATTCACGAGAGGGTAAGGGCGAAGCATACGCGAGAAAAACAAGGTTCGGCGTTTCTAAACTCATGAAAATCTGGGAGTATGACATACCGGTTGAATTTTATCTGGAAACTGTGAGGAGCAGAGTTTACAGACCGGGTCTTACGATAAGCATCAGGAGGTATCTGTGATGCTCAGGGGTGCCCGATCCAGAATCTTCTCGTTTGTTGCTGTTTTCATGTTTACAGCTATTATCGCTGTTGCAGCAGATACAGTGGATATTCTTACGCTCTCGATAAGGACAAAAGACGGGCTTGCTGTTGTAGAGGCGCAGGAGTCGGAAATTGAAAATTGGAAGACAGGTCTTGCCGGGATGAAAAATCCACCGTCTACAAATCTTGAGGTGCTTTCCTGGTTGCTTGAAGAAGGCGTGGAGCCGCAGAGAATCAGGTTGTATTTGAATCTTGCAGGAAAAATATCAAGCATAGGGCGCCAGGGTCTTGAATGGGAAAAAACTACAATCAAACAGGCGGTCAGGAGCGGACAGATTCCGAACCTGACGAGTAGGCCTTTGCATGAAGTATATACAATGCTCAGAAGCGCCGGGATCAGCGTTTTACTGAGTGATAAATTGAAAAATGACAATATTCAAAGCCATCATGACAGGACAATATTTGTGTTGTCATCCGCGTTTCACAATGGCAGGGAAGGGATATTTGTTGACGGCAGGAATTTATCAAAGGGTGGGATCGGGTACAACATAGTAGCTTATCCGCCGGATGGCGATGCAATATCTGAAACGTTCGAATTGTATGACAAACCCGATGATGGCCCGAGAATGGCATCTTTTTTGAATAGTCTTCCTGAAGGAACATATATTGCCGCCGAGGTAAATTTCGGGCCGGGCGTTTTCCTTTCAGGTGGTGCGATTTCCGCGCTGCAATCGTATGGTTCGATGGAAAATCTCGATCCGGAACTGCTTTCATCCCACGCGATGATAGGGAAAAAAGGGCTCGCTTCGGGGCTTGCGACGGAGGTGTCCGAGGTTAATCTTGGAAGCAGTGTTATCGAGTTCAGTGATGATATTTTTGTCGGGACGGACAGGCTCGAAAATATTATTGGAGTAAGTGTAGGAAAAACAGTTGTAATAACAGGGACTGAACCTTCTGATATTATATATATACTTAAATAATTCAATTGATCCCCTTAATTGATTTTTCCAATTTCCAATAATAGAATATGTACTGAGTAAAATCTGAGATACTGGATTCATAAATGCAGCGCTGGGACAACACTGCAAAAAGAAAATGGCGGGTTCTGATAGTAAGTGACGGCAAGCGTGGTCATGTGCATCAGACCGAGGGTGTTGTGCGCAAGCTTCACAACGTAATCGGAAAAAAATTCGAGATAACGATAGGCAAGGGCTATTATCTTTTTCTCGTTTTTATATCCATTATCGCAAGACATGTGAGTTTTTCGCATCCGTTTATACTTTTTCTGGTACAGAAGGTAACAAAATCTTCGATGTCGAGTTTAATAAAATTTTCTCCTGATCTGATAATTTCAGCCGGTTCATTCACTCATCCGGTGACGTATCTGCTGAGCAAGATATGGAATTCGAAGACGGTCGTTTGCATGAGGCCGTCGCTGTTGTCTGTCGAGGATTTCGATCTTGTTGTTGTTCCCAGGCATGATGAGTACAGGTGCAGGGGCGGTAACATAATCTATACGATGGGGGCGACCAGCCATATTTCAGAAGGGTTTATATTTGCTGAAGCCGCTGCGCTTTATCCCAAACTGAAAGGCGAGGTTAAGAGACCTATCGGGTTGTTGATAGGCGGTAACAGTTCACGGAATTTTATTACTCCCGAGATGGCGCAGGAAATTGTCGGCGAGGTGTTGCTCGCCTGTGAGGAGAATGAGATTTCGGTTCTGACGACAACGTCTCGAAGAACGCCTCTGGAAGCGGAGAAGAACGTAAAAGAACAGCTTGAAGAACATCCGAACAGCGCCTATCTTCTGCTGGCTTCGGAAAGCAATGATAATCCGGTTCCGGGAATAATCGGCATGTGCGAAGTTGTAATAGTGACAGAAGACAGTGTGTCGATGGTTTCGGAGATAATCTCGGGCGGCAAGTATGCGATAGTTGTAAAAGTAGGGCGAAGCAGGAAGGGATTCAAGTTCGAGAAACTTTTCAATGATCTGATGGATGAACAATATATAACATATACATCGATAGAAGGAATAAATCGGAGTGTAACAGAAGTTCTCAAGAGAAAGAAGAGAGGCTTCAAACCGCTGGATGAATCCAGGAAAGTCGCTGTGGAAATTGAGCGCAGATTTTTTGGTGAAGGCTCGGGTACGGGAGTCAAACGGGAATGAGGAAGTTCAAGACGGTTGCTGTTGCGCTCGCAGCCGTAATATTTTGGGGAACTGCCGCAATGGCTGTGTCGGACCGCGCGGTGGATTACCTGCTGAAAACTGCGCCAAGGCCTTCGGGGATGGGCGGCGCTTTTACGGCGGTTCCCGGCGATCCGATAGGAATATTCTGGAATCCCTCCGCTGCAATGATGTCGGACAGGCTTGCGATTTCAGGCAATCACAGCCTCAGGCATTTCCCGCATGGAAGAAAAAATCTCGATCAATTGGATTCGGATACCACGGGGATAACTCTGCCGCTGTCGGGCGACGCGATTATGGGGATAGGGTTCACGGTTCCCGGTGAGTGGGGGATCGATCACACGGATACAAATGATGTTCTTCCCGATAAAGAAAAGCTGCGCGGCAGAGAAAGACGTTTCTGTTATGCCGATCTGCATGGAACCGAGCAGGCCGGAGCAGAATTCGTTGATTCCAACTGGTATCGATACGATAATACGGATAACGGAAGTCATTACAGGCAATTTGACACCGGGGGAGGTTTCAGCTTTTTTTATGAAACCCAAAACGGGATGATGTATGGAGCGCAGGTGAGGGGGCTTTCCTCGATTGTGAAGGGTAATATCAATGCCGTGAAAAAGGCGTTGAGCATTACGTTCGGCGCAGCATACAGAGCTGATAAGAATGCGGCTACTCTTGCCGCCGCTGATCTGGAGTTGAGCTGGAAGCATGGTTTTGAAACCCGCTGGTTCGGAGGCATTGAAAGATCGTTCGACAGGAAGGGTTTCCTGAGGGTTGGGTCTATGAACGGCATGCCGACTTATGGCGCGGGATCAAGATTCGGTTCGTTAAGGCTCGATTATGCGGTGGTAAAAAATCTGATGCCGCAAATTACAGGCAATGAGGATGTAAAAACATTTCAGGACGGTCATTTTCTGTCCTATACATTGAGTTTATAAAAATGGAAAAAATCACAAAGCTGCTTCAGAAGTGGAGGGTTCGGCTGGGCCATCTTTTCGGTATTGCGGTGCTGGTTTTTGCGAGACCGGAATTGAAATGGCTGCTGGTCGGGACCTTTGTATCGCTTTTCGGCGAGGCAATAAGGATTATTTCGGCAGGTTATATTCAGAAAGACCAGGAATTGTCGAGAACCGGCCCGTATGCTTTCACGCGCAATCCTTTGTACGTAGGCAGTTTTTTTATGTACCTTGGATTGTGTATCGCGGCATCTAACTGGATAGTTCTGCTTGTGTATATACCTTTCTTTTTTATTATCTATTACGCTACGATATTCAGGGAAGAGTCATATTTGAAAGAGGCATTCAAAGAGGACTACGCGGGGTTCTGTGCCGATGTCCCGAGATTTTTCCCGATCCCGTGGAAAATAAAGTATTCAAAGGGAAATGGGTTCAGCATGGCTTTGTCGATGAAGAACCGTGAATACGAAGCGCTGATAGCGGTGTGTGTATTTCTCGGTCTTATGTGGGCGATGGGATTAACCGGCCGGCACCTTATTCACTGAAAATCGGATATGAACGAAGAACTTAGAGCTCTCAATATACTTTATATTTTGCCCGAGTTGACCGTAGGCGGAGTGGAGACGCATGTGCTTGCGCTGTCCGACGGGATGAAGCGCAAAGGGCATAATGTGATAGTGGTTTCAAACGGGGGCGCTCTGGTCTCAAGGCTTAAAAGCGCGGGAATAGAACATATAACGCTGCCGGTTCACAGAAAATCGTTATTAACAGTTCGGGAAATGGCGCAGAAGGTAAGAAAGATTGTTGATGAACGCGAGATTCATGTAGTGCATGCTCATTCGAGAGTGCCGGCATGGGTTTCATATTTTGCGCTCAGAGGGAGCAAAACAGCGTTTGTTATTACGGCTCATGGCCAGTATGCCCCTCATCTCGGCAGCAAGGTGATGGCAAAGGGAGACAGGATAGTATGCGTCAGCAGGATGATTCTCGAACACATGGCTGAAAAGCTGGGTGCGGAACGCGATAGAATGAGAGTTGTCTATAACGGGATAGGGCTTGAGGATGCGCTGGATGAAATACAGAAGAGAAAACCGGCGGAGGAAACAAAGAAAGAGCTCGGGATTTCCGAGGGAGTCCCGGTCATCGGCTCCATCGGCAGGCTGACGCTGACAAAAGGATACAAGTATTTTATTGAAGCATTCAGAAAAGTAAAAGAAACGAAACCCGATGCGAGGGCGATCCTTGTCGGCGACGGACAGATGCGAAAAGAGCTTCAGGAGCTTGCCGCGGAGTACGGGCTTGAGAATGACATTCTGTTCACCGGTGTAAGAACTGACATATATGACCTGCTCGGCATAATGGACGTTTATGTTGTGTCGTCGATTTTCGAAGGTTTCCCGATGGGGTGTCTCGAAGCTATTTCATGCAGGGTTCCGATAGTTGCAACCAACGTCGGCGGAATCCCTGAAATGCTGGAGGATAAGCGAACCGCTTTTCTTCTTGAGCCAAGGGACCCGGTTGGTATGGCCGAAAAGATCAACCAGATAATAGATGATCCTGATGTTGCGGGAAAACTCTCGGATTCAGCGTACCAGGATCTCGAACAGAAATTTTCACGCAAGAAAATGATTCAGGATATTCTGGATATTTACTATGAATCGATAAGGGAAAAGAAAGGTTATATAGGGCCGGTCAAAGGGGTCGTAAAACAGGAAAAGCCCAGGGTTCTTCTCACGCTTCCGGAGCTTCGCGTCGGCGGTGTCGAGACCCATGTTATCGACCTCGCGTGCGGACTTAAAACAAAGGGCTATGATCCTCTGGTGGTGTCTTTCGGCGGAAAGCTTGTAGAAAAGCTGGAGATGAATAATGTTAAACATCTCAAGCTCCCTGTCCATTCGAAGTCGCCTTTGATGGTTTTTAAAAACGTGGGACCGATGAGAGAATTGCTGGCGGATAACGGGATTGAACTTATACACGCTCATTCAAGAGTTCCCGCATGGATATGTTATCTGACGCTTGCTTCTCAAAAACGAAAGCTGCCTTTTATAACTACGTGCCACAGCACATACAGCGTGCATGCCGGAAGCAGCGTGATGATCCGAAGCGATATGCGGATAGCGGTGAGTGAGTTCGTGCGACAGCACATGCTGAATCATTTCGGGACTGATCCCGATTTCATACAGACTGTTCATAATGGAATTTCTCCGGAACTTTACAATGAAGAACACGGAGAAATCATGAGGCGCAAGTATCGGGAAGAACTGGGAATCGGGCCGGAAACAAAAGTTGTGGGGATGGTGGCGTCTTTGACCCCGAGGAAGGGATATCTGCATTTTGTAAGGGCGGCGGAGACGGTGCTCAGGGATTATGGAGATGTTCTGTTCCTTGGAGTAGGAGGCGGCCCGCAGAGGGAAGAGCTTGAAAACCAGGTCCGGGAAAGTGGGCTTGGAGACCGGTTCAGGTTCCTGGGTATCCGCGGAGATGTCCGCGATCTGCTGTATCTTTTCGATATTTTTGTGCTTGCTTCCAGCAGTGAAGGATTGCCTTATGTAATACTTGAGGCGATGTGCATGAAGAAGGCGATTGTAACAACTGATGTGGGCGGAATCCCCGAAGCGCTGGATCAGCGGAAAAACGCGATGCTTGTGAAGCCGGGTGATTCTGATGCGCTTGCGGCGGACATTCTGGAACTGCTTTCGGATCCGGACGAGATACTGAGACTCGGGGATGAGGCAAGAAAAACTGTTGTCCGTGATTTTACCGTCCAGAAGATGGTTGATAAAACTGAAAATATTTACGACAAGATACTGAACTGATATGCGCATTCTACACTTTATTAACAACATTGACCTGAGCTGGTATTCCATGTTCCTTGACATGGTTCATGCTCAGGAGCGGCTCGGACACGAAGTTACGATTGTAATTCCCCCCTCCGGCGTAAATTATAAGAGGCTTGTTAATGATGGCACTGATGTAATACCATTGCCGGTTTACAGCAGCAAGCTTGATTACTTTGCGGCATGGAAGCTGGCAGGGATAATCAGGAACCGGAAAATAGATATCCTCCATACCCATCTGACCAGCAGCGCTCAACTCGGATCGGCTTCGGCGCGATGGGCCGGAGTTCCGTGTGTGGCATCCGTGCTGAAGATGACGCGCAAGAACAGGTACATGAAATGTGACAGCCTGCTTCCGTGTTCGAATGCGGTGCTTGATGACCTGAAGGCCCAGAATGTGCCGGATTCCATGTTGCGCCGCGTGTATACGGGAATTGATCTGAGCCGTTATTTCGATTCCGGCTCGGATGAAGATGCGCGAGAAGAATTCGGTTTTTCAAAAGACGACAAAGTTTTCGGTTCGGTTGCAAGGCTTGTTCCCATGAAGGGACATAAGTTTTTATTGCAGGCGTTCGGTGCGGTCAGCAAGAAACATCCCGAGGCGAGGTTGCTCATCGTGGGTGATGGGGAACTGAGAGAATCGCTTGAGGAACAGGCTGAAACATCGGGCATAAAGGATAAAGTTGTTTTTGCCGGCACAAGGCTGGACCTGAAACGCATATTGAAAACGATTGATATATCTGTGCTGGCGTCGGTTGAAAAAGAAGGGCTGCCGGTGATACTTGTGGAATCCGTTCTTATGGGTTGCCCGGTAGTGATGAGCGATGTGGCGGGAATCAGCGAGGTGGTCAAAGATCACGAGACAGGATTGCTGGTGAAACCAGGTGATGTCGATCAACTCGTGGGAGCTATGTGTGAGGTGCTGGAGCGTCCGAAGGAAGCAGCGGAGAGAATGCGGAGCGCGCTGGATTTTGTTAAAAGAGAGTTTGATGTAAATTATACTACAGCGCAGATAGATGAAGTATATAAAAAACTTTCTGTTGCTGAAGCTATCTGAATATGCCGACAACGAAGTTTAAAAACATAGACAGAATCCTATTGATAAGCCTTTCATGTATCGGCGATGTCATTCTGACGACGCCTGTGATGAAGGTTTTGCTTGATAATTTTCCCGGCGCCGAGCTTACTGTTGTTGCAGGGCCGACCGCGATGCCTATTCTCAGCCGTCATGAATGGGTGCATGCTTCGATGGTTTTCGAGAATAAGGGCAGACATAATGGGTTCAAAGGAGTTGTGAGGCTTGTACATGAGCTGAGGTCAAGGAAGTATGATATGGTCGTTGATCTCAGGAATTCCGCTATTCCTTACTTTATGAGATCCCGTTACAGAATTACATCGCACGAAGCGCATCTCAGGAATAAAAATGACATGACGCGGCATGCTGTAGACAGGCATCTCGATGTTCTCGACTCGGCAGGAATACCTATAACGAACCGCGAAATCAGGGTAACTGTTCCGGATTTTGTCGAAGCAAAGGTTAGTGAGTTTATAACAGAAAAAAGAATCGCCGGGCCGGACAGGTTGATAGCTGTATACCCCGGTGCCGGGAGCCCTTATAAGCTCTACCCGGTGGAAAAGTACCGTGCTGTTGTCGAGGCATTGATCAATAGAGGAGATTATGAATTCGTCATGGTGGGTTCGGTCGAGGATGCTGCTGTTTGCGGGGAACTCGCCGGGGCGTTTCCGGCAAAGGCCCGGTCGATTGCGGGTGAACTTGATATTCTGGAACTGGGCGGGTTGTTGAAACAGTCCCGTTTGCTTATATCCAACGATAGCGGGCCGATGCATCTTGGTGTTGCGGTCGGAACGCCTACGCTGGGAGTTTTCGGCCCTACGAATGCCAACAGGTATGGCCCGCGCGGGAAGAAACACAGGATTGTCTGGCATCGCGAGCCCTGCAATCCATGCAAATTCCCGGAGTGCGGCAGAGAGTCATGTATCGGAGATATCGATCCTGTGCAAATTGTAGAAGCTGCACAGGAAATGCTGGAAAAAGATTATGAATGATCTGGAAATTGTAATTGTTACATACAGGACGAAAGAGCTGCTGGACAAGTGCCTGCAATCGATTTATGACGGTGAGTATCCGTTCTCTTACCATGTAACTGTCGTCGATAACAATTCATGCGACGGGACCCCGGAAATGGTTGTGGCGAAGCATCCGGATGCTTTGCTGGTTCGCAACAATAAAAACACCGGTTTTTCGGTTGCCAATAACCAGGGCATTAGAAAATCCGATTCCAGGCACGTGTTGCTTCTGAATCCCGACACCGAAGTGGAAGATAAGACACTGGCGAAGATGGTGGAGTTTCTGGACAGGCATCCTCAGATTGGAATAACCGGCTGCCAGCTTTTAAATACCGATGGAACACTTCAGGAATCGTGGTTTAATTTTCCCATTCCGTTCTCTCGATATTTTGAAAAGTTCAGTTTTTATCCGAAGCTTTCTCATTTCATGCTCGGATTCGGAAAAGGCAATCCGATTATGAGCGAAAACGGCGCAAAGAGAGTGGATATAATTAAGGGTGCCTGCCTGATGATTCGGCGCGAGACGATAAACCAGATAGGGCTGCTTGATGAAAACTCGTTTCTTTATGCGGATGATATCGACTGGTGTATAAGGGCTCGCCGCAGGGATTGGGAATGCTACGCGCTGACGGATGCGAATATTGTTCATCATGGCTATGCGAGCACGTCGCAGGAGCCTTATATTACTATAACAAGTTCGAGGCGAAGCGCGCTTTATCTCTATCGTAAACATTACTCGTTGCCTTTTGTTGCGATTTGGACAACGCTCATATATCTTGAAATTATATACAAGCTTATTCTCAACAGCATAAGAATTAAGCTTGGAAAAAAGGATAAAAAAACGGAATCGAGATACAGGGCCTACAAAGAGCTCGCGGGCGAGATGTTCAGAAAAAGGAAAAACGGCAATCAATGACAGGTGTGGAAATTGACAGGGATTCGATAAGAAGAATCCTCGTAATCAAAACGAGCGCCCTCGGGGATATCGTTCGGACTTTTCCGGCGCTGGTTTCGGTTGCAAAGCATTTCCAGCATGCGCAGATTTCATATATGATCGGCGAGCAGTACGTTGATGTTATTGAACCGTGTCCTTATATAAGCGAAGTGATTCCCTACAAAAAAAGGCGGAACATGGAAGACCTTTCGGGCTTTCTGAGGTTCGCATCCGATATAAGGAAGAAGCGGTTCGATCTTGTTTTAAATTTCCAGAACACTAAAAGATTCGATTATCTGGCCCGGATATCGGGGGCAAAATATCGAACCAGTATAATCACCCTCGACAGGCCGATAGATGGCGTAGAGGGCGTATTTAAAATTCTCAACACGGTTGGTGTTTATCCCAAGAGACGTTATTACGAGTTCTGGTACACGGATGATGATGTTTCTTTTACTCAGGATTTTCTCGAAAGAAACAACATGAATGACGGAAAAAAAATAATAGGGTTGAACCCCGGAGTGGCGTGGAAATCGAAACAGTGGCCGGTCGAAAAATATGCCGAGCTTGCGAACAGGCTGGTTGAGAACACCGGGGCGCATATAGTTGTTTTCGGGAACGAAGCCGAGCGAGACCGAGCCGAGCAGATTCTGGAGAGAGCTAACTATCCTGTTGCAATTGCCGCCGGTGATACGACTATCAGGCAGGCGGCCTGCATCATTTCAAAATGTTGTTTGTTTGTTAGTAACGACAGCGGCCTGATGCACGTTGCGGCGATACAGGATGTTCCGACACTCGGGTTGTTCGGCAGCACGAATCCCGCGTATCATGGACCGTGCCGCGAAGGCAATCTGTCGATTTTTCACGCGGTGGATTGTTCGCCGTGTTACTGCGCCGAATGCAGGCTGGAAATAGAAAAATATTTCTGTATGAGATCGATAACTGTGGATGAAGTTTATAAAGGAGCCCGCAGTATTATGCATTGACCCGCGGTTAGACATGGAATTATCAATTGTAATCGTAAACTACAACATGAAACAGCTTGTGTCCGAGTGTATCGCTTCGCTGGAGAAGGTTCGCGACGAGATAAGCTTCGAGGTGATAGTCGTCGATAACGATTCGTCGGATGGATCGGCCGGTGACCTGGCGGAGAAGTGGCAGTGGGTAGAAATAATCGAGAGCGGGGAGAACGCGGGATTCGCTCGCGCGTGCAACCGGGGGGCGGATGCTTCACAGGGCGATCACGTGCTTTTTCTCAATCCCGATACGGAAGTGAAGCCGGGCACGCTCAGGTGCATGGTCGAGTTTTTCAAGAATAATCCCGTTGCGGGGATTATCGGATGCAGAACAGTCAATACGGATGGCAGCCTGGAACCGTCGGTTTACAGGTTTCCCACTCTCTGGAGGACTTTTGTCGATACTTTTTATCTCGGCGGTATTTTCGGCGGCTATGAAGTGCCTCCAGAAACGATGAGTTCGACATCCGCCGTAGAAGTTATCTGCGGGGCATGTTTCATGATGAGAGGCGAGGCCCTCAAACAGGTCGGGGCGTTCGATGAGGAATTCTGGATGTATGGGGAGGATGTCGAACTTTGTTACAGGGCGAAAAAAGCGGGCTGGGAGTCCTGGTACATCAACGATTGCGAGATCGTTCATAAACGAGGGCAGCGGCATCTCGGCGAGGATTCATATCATGATCTTGCGCGGATTTCATATAACCATTACAAGTGGATATTCTGTTTTTATGACAGGCATTTCCCGGGCCTCGCGGGGATCCTGCGGCTGATGATGAAGGTCCAGATACTTCCCAAGGTCTGGTCGCGCAGGCGAAAGCTGAGCAGGGGCGATGATTCCAGAAACAATACCGGGAGGCTGGAAGGTCTTGCCCGGGTTCTTGAGGAATTTGTGTATCTGAAAAAAGATAAATCGGGGCGAATAATGTCGGCTGCGAAAAATCTTCAGGAAATAAAAGATATCAGAAAAATCGGCGTGTATATAGGGGTGCCCGGGCTTGGAGACCTGCTTTTTATAATACCCCTGTTCCGGGCGTTGAAGAAGCAGTACCCGGATGCCGAGGTCGTGTTTATCGGCAAGTTGCTGCGGGAATACGTGAGGCCGGTTTTCGATGCCTGCCCATATATAGATGGGCTGATGGAGTTCCATTTCTACGAGGAGTTGAAGGTCGGGTCTCTGGTGAGATTCGTGAGAGAGCTCAGGAAACGTAAATTTGATCTTATCGTCGATACACAGCGCAAATTTGTTCCAAGCCTGCTTTTGAGGCTCGGCAAAAAGGGACACATGGTCAGCTATTCTTCGCGAGGCTGTTTTTCGGATTTCGTGGTCGATGTTCCGGATAAGGACAACAGGCACACAACCGATATCTCGCTCGACCTCGCGCGCGCGATCGGGATCGATAACCCGGCGCTCGAACTGGAAATATCAATAACTGACGAAAGCAGACAATACGCGATGGAATTCTACTCGCAGAATGGAATAGCGGAAGATGATACTGTTGTGGGCCTGATCCCGTCGGCGGGCCATCCATCGAGATGCTGGAGCGTGGATAAATTTGCGGAGCTGGCGGAAATTATGTCCGGCAGGGGTTGTAAACTGATGTGTTTCGGTTCCCCAATGGATCAGAAGATTATCGACAGTCTTATGGAAAAAGTCGGAGTTCCGGTTGTTATTGAGGATTTCAGCAGGAAATCGATTCTCGATTCGGCGGCTCTTATGGCGAGGTGCGATGCGATTGTAGGCGGCGATTCCGGGCCGTTGCATGTGGCCGATTCGACTTCCGCTCCCTGCATCGGCATATACGGGCCGACGCTGCCTGAAAGATTCGGGCTGCTCGGCGGGAAATGTGTTACTATCTGTCATTACGATGATTGCTCTCCGTGCTCGAACCACGAGTGTAAACACAGGAAATGTATTGAGAATATTTCCGTCGAAGAAGTCATCAGCGCAGTAGATGATGTTCTGTGCAGGAAATAATATCCCGTGAAAGAAAAGCTATGAAAAGACGCGATTCAAAACAGACGGATGTAAGGTGTGAGTCGTGGTGCAGGCATTTTTACCGAGTGGAAGGCCACGCTTTTTGTTCTTACGGCCCGGTCGAGCACCAGACTGAGAAAGGCGCGCCGTGCATGGGGCGAAGGGAGACTTTGCCACGGACGGATAAGGACGATGAAGAAACCGGGAAGTCTCGTTATGAATACTGGAAATTCATCAAGGATCTGGAAGCGGATCAGCGTTGTCACACTTCATGCAGGCATTATCGTGACGGGTGCTGCACTTACGGGCCTGTAAGTTCGCCCGCTCAGGACGGAACCCCCTGCATGGGAAGAAAAGAGTTCAGCAGGGAAGCGCTTTTCAAGGAATTCAACAAGCTTCGTTCAGGAAATCTTTTCGATTAATCATTTATAAAAATCAACAGTGAAAAAAAAAGCGCGGGCACGTCTGCGGACTGAAGAGATTATAGTGATTCTCAAAAATAAACTTGAATACATGCACAAAGGAAATAGCTTTGTGCATGGCACACTATCTTTGTATTTGTGATTTCTGATCGAGTTGTGAATCTGTTTTTATTATGAGAATTACTATATTATTTCTCTTTTGCTCCGGATAAAAGATGCCGTTATTTCGTTCAATTAGTTATATTGCATATTTGTTATTGGCTTTGATCTGGTATATTTTATATTCAGGCTAATGTTGCCGAGGGTAAGATTACAGAATCAGGAAAATGGCAAAAACAAGGGAGCGATATTTTTTATAATGCAAAGAATATCACTGGATGTTGAGCTGACGAACAGGTGTGACAACTCTTGTGTAATGTGTCCCAGGGAAAGTCTCACGCGCCGCGTCTGTGATATGGATTCGACGGTGTTCGGGGCGATTATTGACGGAATTGAGAATCCGGGGGGGGAGCGGAGCATTCGCGAGGTCTGGTTCACGGGTATCGGCGAATGTCTTCTTCATCCCGAGGTTGTGAACCATGTCGCGGCGCTGAAAAAAATACCCGGCCTTTTTGTCGGGATCACGACAAACGGAAAAAATCTGGATAATGAGATAGTCAGGGGATTGTCGAAAGCGGGGCTCGACGGGATTTCAGTGAGCATTCACGGCACCGGGGAAGTGTACTCGGAAATGATGCCCGGCTCGGATTTCGACGACATGCTCGATCGTGTCCACATGCTTGTCGAGAACGCCGGTGGGGGGTTGAACATAACAATCGTCGCAGTAGAGACTCCTATAAACAGAGAGCAGATCAGAAGCGGAGAGTTCCGAAGATTCTGGCAACGGCGGGGGATAAAAAACATTGAGATATTTCCATGTCATTCGAGGGCTGGATTTCTCAGGAACAGGGCGCTTGTTTCGTTGCCGGTCAGAAAACCGGAGAATTGTGCAATATTTCTTCCGGTACAGTTCATTTCATGCAAAGGTGAATTTCTTGCTTGTTGCTCCGATCTCACAGGGGAAACTTCGATCGGGAATGTTGTTGAGTCAGGTCTTGCGGAATTGATAGATAGGAAAATAAGGATTGGGAATCCAAGAGAGTATTTTGATTTGTGTAAAAAATGTCCTGATTCTCATGATCCTGCAGATTATAATTTGACATGAGCAGGGAGAAAATGAGAAAACGAGTTATTGTGGCGGGGCTGGATGGAGCATCGCCCGAACTGCTTGAAAAACTGGTGGCTGAAGGCGAGTTGCCGACTTTTGCGGGTTTGATGCGGGACGGTGTTTATTGCAGGCTTCGCTCTACGATTCCTCCTCATTCCGGTCCGGCATGGACCGCGTTTGCAACCGGTAGGAACCCCGGCAAGACCGGTGTTGCGAGTTTTCAGAAGCTTAAAGAAAATTCATACAGTCAGAAGATTATAGTATCAAAAGATATCTGCGCGGAAAGTATCTGGCAAACTGCGACTAAATGTGGTTTGAAGTGTGGTGTCATGAATGTGCCGATGACACATCCGCCTTCAAAGATCAACGGCTACATGGTGTCGGGACTCAACATTTCCGAAAGGAGATATTATCCGGAATCATTGCTGGACGAAGCACGGAAAATAGAACGACTGAAGATCGAACTGCCGGTTTCGACCAATATTTGGGATTATTGTTACAGGCAGGATTTGATAAGAGATATTCGGAATCTCAATATGTTCATAGAACTCGAAAATAGATCAATGTCCGATTTAAGCGTTATTGTTCTGGAGATTCTCGACCGGATACAGCATCGTTACTGGCACTGGTCGGACCCTGTGCACCCGGCGCACAGAGATCCGGAAGTGAAAGAAGTGGATCCCATACGGGATGCGTATAAGATTGCGGACGGTTTCATATCCCGGATATGCGAACTGCTTTCGCCGGGTGATCTGTTGATAGTTCTCTCGGATCACGGGATGCGTGGATGTTCAAAAATATTTTTCATGAATAAGTATCTGGAGAGGGAGGGGTTGCTGGGTTTTAAGGACGGCAGTGATTTTTCCATGGGTTCTGATAGAAAACAGCTTTTAAGAAACGAATCGATAATCGACGGTGTTGACTGGGACAGAACCACAGCATTTATGGTTAACGAGGATCTAATGACATCGGCGGGCATAAGGGTCAACCTGAAAGGGCGCGAGCCGTCCGGCATTGTCGGGCAGTCGGACTACGACGATGTACTCGACAGAATAGGCAATGCGCTGAGAAGTGTCGAAGATCCGGAATCGGGCGGGAGAATAATCGAATCCGTTCACCGGAGAGGCGATATCTATCATGGTGATCATCAGTCGCTTCTGCCCGACCTCGTTGTCACTTCTTCATACAGGCTGAGCCCGGACGTGTTAACGGATAAAATAACGGCTTTTGTTTCGCCGCCGGAATCGGAATCGAAGCTGACACCGGAGAGGCTCACCGCGCATCACTCGGATTACGGGATATTTATTGCGGCAGGCATGGGCGCCGGCGGGGAGTTGAGCCGGGCGGAAATAATCGATGTCGCGCCGACGATTCTGGCTGCTCTCGGGATACCTGTTCCGGCTGATATGGACGGGAAAGTGCTGGGTATGTTTCAGGACTGATGATCGAAAATAACTGTTAAGATAATCAAGCTGTCAATTGTATAAAGATCTGAAAGCGGCGAGGAGGTTCCGCCTGCACTCGCGGGACAGTTTTCTCTCGTGTCTCCTGGCTTTCAGCGTTATTTCACCCGCCGTTCCGGGATCGGATAAAATTGTTTGAATCTTTGATTTCAGATCGGCGTGATTACCCGGTTCGTAGAGCAGGCCGGTCGATCCGTGCTTCACGAAATCTCTCGCTGTTGCGAAATCGGCCGCTATCACTGGAGTCCCCGCGCGTTGTGCGTCTGCAATCGTGAGCTGGCCGGAGTTGAAGTAATCTGTTTCAAGAGGAACAACGACAAGTGAAGCCGATTTTATCGTATTGATATAATCAGGAAGAGGAATCGCGGATTTAAGTTCAACGTTTTTACTGTTCTCGATATCGGAAATCAGGGCTTTCCTTTTTTTGAGCGGAAGCGATCCCGTGAGCCTGCCTGTATCCGTGATTATGAGCGCCTGCCTGTTTATCCCCGCCATTGCTTTGATGAAAGTGGAGAAGTCGCGGTTGAAAACACCTGCCGATATGATTTTTCCTTCGGCGGTTTTGTTTTGCACTTTCGAGGTTTTGCTTTTTCTGAAGGCGGCGTCGGTTTCAGGGTTCATAAGGTTCTGAACGAAGGTCGTGGAAGGAAAATAAAATATGCGCTCTTTTCTTATGCCGCGATCTTCGAGCACCGGGCGGAACTCTTTCGAGGGGCATAACCACAGAACGTTCCCGGCTGTCGCGATGCCGTGAGCCGGATTGCGCTTGCTTTTTGCTCGAACAATTTCTCCAATTTCAACATATCTTTCCAGCCGAGGTTCCAGGGTTGTCATAACGGCGGGCGGGTCGTCGAGGCCGAGTTCCCGGCAGTGGTGTTTCAGTATCATCACGTCGATGCAGTCACCGGCTATCACATCGAAGATGCCGGATTGCAGGAGCAGAATAATTTTCTCGGCCCTTTTCAAATCGACCTTATGATCTTTTCCGCCTTCGAAGGCGAAGTTGTAGAAAGACCTGTTCAGGTAAAATACCTGGAATTCCTCGATCCTGAGCACATGGGAAATAACATGGTCTTTGTTGCCGGCCCAGTCGGCTTCTGTAATATAAAGAATATTATTTGTCCTGTTGCGAATTCTCAATCCGGAATTCCTGCCAATTATTGTTGTGACAGGAATTATACAACAATATCCCACCTCAATGACAGAAGAAACGCCCGGCGTCGTAAATTGGCTGATTATTGGTTATGATATTCATGAGCTTCACGTGGATATAGAACAGGCGTGCCGAAAGCGGAAATTTCAAAACATGAATTGCCGGACCCATCCGGCGGACGGTTGTTAAATGGCAAAAACGATAAAAATAATAAGCCTTTTCGGTGACGGCGGCAGATATGCAGGCCTGTCTAACCGGTGCGCCGGGCACGAGGTGTTTTTTTGGAAGTATTATTTTGATGATTATTTTTCGGTGGACCCGAACGGCGAGAACCACAAAGTGGATAAGAGCAGGTTGAGGGAAACCGTTTCGGAGATTTACAGTGGGAAATACGATGCGGCGGCCTGCGACGGCAACGACGCTCTCCTATTGCAGTTTTTCGCGCGGAGCAAGGGGTTGAAGCCGCTGCCGTTTATAATCAACGAGGTTGATTTGTTCGAGATGGCGGGCTGGGTAGGGAAGTTTATCAACCGGCATTATAAAGATGATATATTTGACGAGTTTATTAAATTTCCGCTCAATAACTGGATATACATAATTTCCGGCAGAAAAGAGACTTACCTTTCAATGGGTGTGCCTGATGACAATCTGTACTATCTACCGACATCGACGTCGAGCATCGAGTTTTATTTCCCGAACTTTTTCAGCGGGAGCAGCGGCGAAGCGCACGAAGCGCCGGCTGGAATGGAAAACAGCATAATCGCTGCCGGGTCGCACAACAGGGATTACGAGACTTTTGCGCGTGCTCTTGAGGGCACGGGCCTGAAAGCGGATGTGGTGACGAATTTTTCCGTTAATCCGCCGTTGGACGTGGAAGAGATAAGCTGGCACGAGTCACTTCCCGAACCGCAGTTCTTTCAGGCGCTGAAGAATGCGAAATTCGTGGTGGTGCCGTTGCATCCGGGGGTAAGGGCTTCGGGGCAGCTCGCGTGCGCTGTGCCGATGAAGGCGGGGAAAATCGTTATCGCGGCCGCGATTGATTCCGTGAAGGATATGATAGAGGATGGAGTCGATGGTTTTCTGTATGAGCCGGGCTGCGCGGGTGAGTTGAGGGACAAATTGGTTTATGTGGAAAACAATCCGGACAGTCTGGCGGATATTGGAAAGAACGCTGTGAAGAAAGAAAAAAAGTTATCCGAAATATCCGCATCGAACATAAAAAGACTACTGGGAAAACTGGCGACAAAGTGAACGTATTAGGATTGCATGCGTACAGTCATGATTCCGGCGCGGCGCTCGTGTGTGACGGCGAGTTGTTCGCGATAGCCCAGGAGCGGCTTACCAGAGTCAAGTATGATGGAAGCTGGCCGGCGGAGTCGATCGAGTACGTCTTCTCGATCGCGGGATTGAGCGGTTTCGAGCAGGTCGATCTTGTAGTGGTGGATGCGCTGGGGGGAAGCGGAAACAGGATCGGGGAAACTCTTTCCGAGTCCGGGTACAAGGGGCCGGTAGCTGTGATATCGCATCATGACGCGCATGCGGCATCCGCTTTTTACACGGGTCCGTTCCTGGATTCGGCGATACTGGTGGTCGATGCCTGCGGGAGCTTTGTGAGTGAAATGCCGTGCGTGAAGGGTCTGTCGCCGGGGTCGGAATTCAGCCGGGAACTGCAAAGTTATTACCGGGCGGAAAACGGGAAAATGAGCCTGGTATCGAGGGCGATATCGCAGCCCGGTTGCAGTGTCGGGCCGGGTGCCATGTATGGACTCGGGGCGTTGATGTGCGGGTTCAGCGAGCTCGAGGGCGGCAAGCTGATGGCGCTTGCGGCGCTCGGCGAGAAAGATGACCTGTTCCCGGATTGCGTGTTTTTCGAAAATGGCGATCACTATTTCGCGAAGGGCGATCCCGAACACGATCCGCTGATGGCAGGGCACATTGAAGAATACAGCCGTCTTTATTTCAGGGACGTTGCTCCGCGGAAAAAAGACGAGCCGATATTGCAGTTGCACTGTGAGATAGCAAAAGCGGTGCAGGACCGGACCCGCGACGCGGTTGTCGGAATGGCCGGCAGACTGCATGAAATTACCGGCAGCCCGAATTTGTGCGTGGCCGGCGGGTTCGGACTGAACTGCGCGACGAACAGCGAGATAAAGAAAAGAACTCCTTTTGAAAATGTATACATTCAGCCCGCCGCGACGGATACCGGAGTGCCGCTCGGGGCCGCGCTGTACGGCTATTATGTCATCGGTGGAAACGAATACGAACAGAAAAGATTTTCGCCTTTTCTGGGCAGGGATTATTCGGAAAATGAAATTGTCGCGGCTATCGCCGGGACCGACGGCATAGTGTCGAAAAAATCCGGGATGATAGAAACGGAAGCAGCGGAACTGCTCGCATCGGGGAAAATCGGTGGCTGGTTCAGAAGCCGGAGCGAGTATGGCCCGCGCGCGCTGGGCGCGAGAAGCATACTGGCGGACCCGGGGAATATGGATATAAAAGACAGGCTGAACACGAGAATAAAGAGAAGGGAAAATTTCAGGCCCTACGCGCCGGTCGTGTTGCGGGAGCGGGTGAGCGAGTTTTTCGATTTCGACGAAGACAGCCCTTACATGCTGCTTTTTGCGGAGGCACGGGCAAGGGCGCAGGAAAACGCGCCGGCTGTTTTGCATGTCGATCGGACGGCGCGGATTCAGACCGTGGAAGAAAACGACGGGAGTTTCTATAAGGTCGTGAAGGAATTCGAGAAAATCACCGGGGTTCCGATTCTGCTGAACACTTCGTTCAACAGGCGGGGCGAGCCACTGGTCGAGTCGCCCGCGGATGCCGCCGGGTGTTTCATCGGCACCGATCTGGATTTTCTTGTGATGGGTGATTATCTCGTCGTGAAGAAGGGAGCTTGATACTCGCGTTGCAGGTTCTTTCAACGACAGTTTTCGTTTTTCTCGCCCTCTTCATCGGGTTCTGGGTTTCGTATGAAGACATACGAATGGGGAAAATCCGCAACGGCTGGATACTCTGGGGATTCGCAATCGGTTTTGCGCTGAACGTTTTTTTTCTTGTTGTCTCTTTTTTCGCCGGCGGGGATTACACGCAGGAATTAAGCTATTTCTCAAAGGTGATGCTCAACGGGCTGGTGGCGATAATATTTTCTTTCGTATTATGGAAACTGTCGGTGTGGTCGGCCGGCGACGCCAAGCTTTTCATGATGTATGCTTTCCTGCTCCCGCCCGTTTATTATTCTTCAGGGTACATGGAGGTGTTCCCCGCGTTTGCGCTTTTTATCAATGTGTTCGCCGTTTCGATCGTATGTGTGACGGTCTCACTGGTCCGGAGCATATTCACGCCGGGAACCGGGAGCCGGCGGGCGGGTGAAAAGAAGATTGAACCGGCGGGGAAAAGCGGCGCGCCATTGTCGGGAATCGTGGATAATCTGCATGTGTTCATTGTTGTGTTTGTGATATTCGGGGCGGCGATGTACGGCCTGAACAGGGTGCGGGATTATTTCTCAGGCTCCGGTTATTACCTGATGGTGAACCTTGGAATTTTTATGTTCATGTTCATTTTCATGAGGCCGCTGGTGCTGAATGTGAAGAAGTGGTTCGATTCGAGACCCGCGCTGAAACCGTGGATAATTTCATTGATTCCGGTTCTGTTTATTGTGATATTTTTGACGGGGACGGGCAAAGAAATTGTCGGCATGTTGAAAACCCTGGTTGTTTTCATGGTGGTGATCGGCGGTCTCAGAAAGATAATGGATCTGTATATATCGAAAGTCGATGTGAACAGGATACGGCTGAGGGACCTCGAACCGGGCATGGTTATGACGGATGAGTCGGCGGCGAAATTCGGCCCCGGCGACAGCGGGACACTGTTCATGGACGGGCTTACGTTCGAGCAGGTGGAGTCGCTGAAAAACAATAACGATGTTACCGAAGAGGTCGAAGTTTTCAAAACTATCCCGTTCGCGCCGATGGCATTTGCGGGACTGGTTCTGACGATTATCATAAGACAATCGGTTATTCACATGCTGTTGTCGGGATTCTACAGTTCTTAGGAAAAAGGGAAAATGGAAAAACGGGAAATAAAAAAAATCGAGATAGTGCTGTGGTTCAGATGCAACTGCATGTGTGTGTTCTGTTCGTCGCGGAGCATGGGGGGCGAAGGGTTCACGGACAGGGAAGCGGCGGTACTGCTTGATAAGTATGCGGCGGAAGGGGTCCGGGCTGTCGATTTTGGAGGCGGCGAGCCGACAGTGAGGGATGATCTGCCGATACTTGCGAAGGTGGCAAAAAAGCTTGGATATGAGAAGATAGGGGTTAAATCGAACGGGATGCGGTTCTGCTATCCGGAGTATGTAGAGCAGTGCATGGAAGCGGGGATAAATGAATACTGCATATCTTTGTGGGGCCATAATCCGGCTGTCCATGACATGATGGCGGGCAGGGCCGGGGCTTTTGAAATGACGGAGATGGGGATGAAGCATCTTGTGGATTTCGGCGCGGATGTAACCCTGGATTTTCTCCTGACGACTGAAACGGTCGAGTTTCTCCCGCAGATAATTGAAAAAGCTTCGGTAGAGACAGGCATTAAGAAATTCAGTGTATGGCTTTTTTCGATTTTCGGGGCGGGTGGTATGAGGCATGAGTTGCTTCCGAGGATGAGCATCGCGGGAGAAAAGGTTGTTGAAGCGTATGAGAAAGTGAGAGATTCAGCGGTTGCGTTCAAAACGTCTCACATAATGCCGTGCTGCCTGAAGGGGCGGGAAAGTCTTTATTACAACGTCAGGGATATCAGGCTGCTCATAGCCACGCCCGGAAGCAGTTTTATGGGAGAGGAATCGCCGTTCGAGGCCGGACGGCATGTGAAGGCATGCGGGAGCTGTGAATATGCCGGGGTTTGTTCCGGTCCGCGGCCTGAATATCTCGATGTGTTCGGAGATTCCGAGTTCGTCGCGATCGATAAAGGATAGATGGGCACAAATATTTGAATTGTGTTTATTTGACCGGCAAATATGAATATAATAAATAAGGACTTATATAAGAGCCATCATGCGAATAATTTGAAACAGTATTGTTTCGGAGGCGGTAATGGGAAAAGACGGCAAAGACAAACTGAGTGAGCTTATCCCAAAAGCGAAAAAGGACGTAAAGCTTTTTTTCAACAGCGAGGAAGGGAAAATTACGAGAAAAGCTATCATTAAAACGACACTTTTGACTGCCATGCTTGGAATGATGGTGGACGGCTCCCTTGTTCATGCGGCTGACCCCGATGATGCTTCCTATCTTCATTACAGTTGTTCGAACCCTGTGACGGGTGATGGTTGCACCGGCACGCATGCGTCTCATGGTTCACACGGTTCGCATGGTTCACATGGTTCGCACGGCTCACATGGCTCGCACGGCTCACACGGCAGTTGGTAAGCGGATGTTTTTCCTGATGACAAATTGAAAGAAGGGTTCCCGTTTCATTATGGGTAAAAATCAGGTTGTTGAAGTAGATATTGCAAAAGACAGGTTAACTATCCTGGTGGACAAGAGTATATATAAGCAGGAAGCGATACTTAACGCAACTTACTTTTATATTGATGATTTTTATGTGTTTCTGAGTCGTCAGGATGAAGAAATTATTAAAGTGGAATTGAGATCAAAAGAAAAGATGAATAAGTCTTCCATGGAGAAGGCGGGCGGTGAGTTTTACAACAACCTGCTTGCGGAAGCTTTGAGGCTGGAAGTCGGAAAGACGAACAAAAGGATGAGGGAAAGGCTGCTCGAACAGGCGATTTCCTCCGCGATGAGTCCGCCGAAACCGAAAGCCGAGCCTGCGGGGTCAGGGAAAGTCGCGGGGAAAGAAAGTGCCGGTATCGAGTTGACCGACGAATTGAAAAAGATCATCGAGAGAACGAAAGATGTCAGTTACGAAGATGATCCGCTCGGCATCTCGACGCCGATAGACGATCAACGGGAATAGCCGGAAATCCCGGTGCTGACGGAGATTCGAGATGGAATACAGGTTTGACAAAAGCATATACAAACCCCGCGCGGTAAAGAAGGCTGTTCGGGACTATTCCGGCGTTGTGGATATTAAGTCAAAAGATTCAGATGATTACATCTCTGTATGGATTGAGAATATTCCGGAACCCGAGGCGGAAGTTATCGCCGGAGAATTCTGCAACTACACGCTTTTTCTTATGAAGGCAACCTGAGGAATTTTAATGGCAACGAGATCGAATGAAGACAGTGAAGTCAGGCATGGCTTCTACAGGTTTAAAAAGCTCGATGATGAATATATCGTGACAAACGACGCCGGTGAATACGTGGCTTTGAACGAGGAGGATTTCCGAAAGCTTTCCGACGGCAGCATCGATTGCTCGAACGAAAATTACGAGAAGCTCAAATCCATGGGCGCGATCAGCGGAAAGGGAATTCCCGACACTCTGATCGAAAGATTCAAAAGGAAAAACTTTTTTATTTTTCAGGGGCCGCTGCTTTTTATTGTAATTCCGACTCTCAGATGCAATAAAAAATGTATATACTGCCATGCGAGCGCGCAAAGCGCAGCCAGCTATGATTTCGATATGACGATCGAAACCGCAAAAAGCGTTGTCGATGTCATCTTCGATTCTCCGGGAATGAGCATAAGCCTCGAATTCCAGGGCGGCGAGCCGCTTCTCAACTGGGAAGCGGTGAAGTTCATGACCAATTATGCAATCGAAAAAAACAAAATGCACGAGAAGAAACTTCTCGTTACGATGGTCTCGAACCTTTCGGCGATCGACGATGAAAAGCTCGACTACCTGGTGGATCATAAGGTTGCGATCAGCACTTCGCTGGACGGACCCGATTTCATTCACGATAAACACCGGTGCGGCGGGCATAAGCAGCTTGTTAAAAATATCAAGAAACTGGTCGGCAGGTATTCGGAGCGATACGGGAAATACCAGCCGGGCGCGCTGACTACGATTACGAAATACTCGCTCCCGTACCCTCGCGAGATCGTGGACACTTTTGCCGGGCTCGGGCTCGAAAGCATCCATCTCAGGCCTTTCAACCCGATAGGGTTCGCGGGGCCTGTTCTTGAAGAAATAGGATTCGAGCCGCAGGAGTTTCTCGATTTTTACGAAAAGTCTCTCGATTATATTATCGAGCTGAACAATTCCGGGACTTTTATTGTGGATCGAACCGCATGGCTTTTCCTTGTGAAAATATTCGGTGATTTCGACCCGAACTATATGGATCTCCGGTCTCCCTGCGGTGCGGGTATCGGCCAGGTGGCTTTCAATTATGACGGGAAAGTTTACACCTGCGATGAGGGACGCATGCTTTCGATGCATGGCGACGATACGTTCTGCATGGGGAATGTGTTCGATAATACATACGATGAGCTGATCGGTTCCGAGATCGTGAAACAGACCTGTCTCGCCTCGATACTCGACGGGATACCGGCGTGCAGTTCATGCGCTTACAAGCCTTATTGCGGTGTGTGCCCGCTCCTGAACTATATCGAAGAGGACAGCATGTTTTCGAAGATTCCGAACAACAGGCGTCACAAAATCAACGAGGGTATTCTGGATATTCTTTTCAGGAAACTCCGGGATGAGAAAACGCACGATCTGTTCATAGGCTGGCTTGAACGCGGAATAAGCGTTATTTGACAATAATATTTTCGGACGACAAACAGTATAATATCCTCGTGATTATGAGAAGACAGGTTTAGAATATCATTAATCAAGCTGTGAATTCTCAGCCGGGAAAGGATATCGTTATTTTTGCCGGAAATGAAAAAGTTCGATTTCTACATTTCTTATCTCTGCGGCAGTGACTGTGTTTTCTGTTGCGTGCTGGACAAGATTAAATGGTTCAGGGATTTCGGAATCCCCCCGCATATTCCTTTCGAAGAAATCGCGGGCACGCTGAAGAGCAAGCGCGAAGAGAATTACAGCTACGTGACTTTCACCGGAGGTGAGCCGACGCTTCACCCCGATTTCCCGAAGATCGTCAGGCTCGCGAGAGAACTCGGCTACAGGATCAGCGTGAATTCGAACATGAGCAGGTTCGCCGATCCCGGTTACTGCCGTGAAACGCTGCCCTACATAAATGAGATTGTCGCGTCCGTTCACGGGCATACTCCCGAACTGCATAATACGATTACCGGCACTGAAAAGGCGATGGAAAAGTTCATGAGCGCCATGGATAACATACACCGGCTGGACAGCGACATTTACCTGATAACCGACACGGTGCTTTTCACGATGAACCTTCCGCACATTTCCGAGATGTGCGATTTCCTTGCGGGCATTCCAAAGTTGAGGCATGTCCTTTTTTCAAATATGAACATTCCGCCGGATGCGACGGAAGGGCTGCGGGACTATGTTGCCACTCTGCCCGACATAGAAAAGGAACTTCCCGTAATAGTGGAAAAAATCGCGGTTCGCGGAAATCGCATTCTGCGGTTTTACGGCCTGCCGTTCTGTACGCTGAAGGATTACAGCGGTTATTCGAGCGACCTGTATTTCGAGCCGAAGCGGGTTCTGGAAAGGGTGAAACAGGAGACCGGCATGAAGGAGCGTGAATATTCGGCGCCGAAGCCTACTATGGCAAAGAAGAAAACCGAAAAATGCAGCGAGTGTATATACTTCAAGACGTGCGGCGGATTTTTCAACAGTTATTATGAGATTTACGGCGACGAGCATATAAAGCCTATACTCAGAGGTTGATTGGATACATAATATCGACATGGAATTTTCAAAGAAGCCGGATGTGCTGGATGAAAAAACCCGTGTGAAGGAAGCGGCTTCCTCAGAGAAGCATGCCTGGGTGAGGCTGACGCATGTCTGCAACAACAATTGCGTTTTCTGCCTGGATAAGAGCAATCAGGACGGCACGGTGCTTCCGTTCGATGAACTCGTCGAGGAGTTCAGGCGAGGCCGGGAGGACGGCGCGACAAGGTTGATACTTTCCGGCGGCGAGGCGACCATGCATCCCCGCTTTATAGATCTCGTGAGAGAAGGAAGCAGGCTCGGGTTCCGGCGCGTGCAGGTCGTGTCGAACGGGAGGATGTTCGCTTACCGGAAATTTCTGGAGCAGGCGATCAAGGCCGGGCTCGGCGAGATCACGTTTTCCATGCACGGGCATACGCCCGAACTGCACGATGCGCAGACGAGGATCAAGGGCAGTTTCGTTCAGGCGCTTGCCGGGATAATAAATGCGCTGGACAGCGGGAAGCTGATTGTCAACGTCGATATCGTCATCAACAGGTTCAATTACAAAGTAATCGACAAAATCATGGACTTTTTCATCGGGGTGGGCATCAGGGAATTCGACCTGTTGCACGTCACCCCGTTCGGGGAGGCATGGACCAACAGGCGGAAGGTCATGTATGATCCGGCGGAAGGCATCAAGTATATCAACAAAGCTTTCGAGTATTCCAGAAGGCCGGACCTGTTTGTCTGGACCAACAGGTTTCCGCCGAAATATTTATCCGCTTTTCCCGAACTGATTCAGAATCCTCTCAAGATCAAGGACGAGGTGCGCGGCAGGATGAACATGTACACGCCTTACCTGGAGGAAGGCGTGCCGCTCAGGTGCCGTGACGAGAGATGTAAATACTGTTTCATGGAAGGGCTCTGCGATGAGTTGATGAAAGTCGAGCGGCAGTTGAAGGAGGGTGTGACTTCGCTGCGGGTGAGTGCGGCGAGTATCGAGGATGCCTTTGATGTTCTCGATACGCGGGAGCTGAAAAGGCTGTGTGTTCATTCGGATGATATCCCGGCGGGTGAGCTTGAATTTCCATCGCTGAAATCCATTAAAGAAATCGAGCTTGAATTGAATAATTATGACGGGCTCGATGAACTGGCCGGCGCGGTGCCGGGTATTGATATTATAGCCCGCACGGCTGAAATTGAAGAGTTTGAAAAGATACGGAAATCGCGCTCGAATGTTATGTCGATGCTTGAACTGAATGTATCGACGCAGGAATTTATCAGGGAAAACCGGGCGGAGTTGAAAAAGGGCAAAACAAGGATTTTCGTTACAAACAGGGAAGACCTCGCGGAAAGCAGTGCTCGCGATGTTGTTCTGAGAGAATTTTTCGACGAGGAATCCTTGCGGGTCCTGCCGACTGAAAATGTGCCGGGCTGCGTTGTCGACGCCCCGGCGCGAAAACGGCCCTGGTTTCTGGATTTTGGTTCTCTTAATGCCGATGGCTCGATCAACATGCAGATGCTTGCCCATGAATATATAATGAACAGGTATTATGTGTTTCAGGCCGAATGCGGGGGTTGCACAAAGAAAAGGTATTGTCCCGGAGTACATGTGAATTATTTCAGGGCGCATGGATTTGAAGCGGTTCCGTTCCGTAAAAATAAATTGAAATAAAGAGCCGGAACTGCGATGTTGTGAATAAATATGAAGATATTAATAGTCAACAACGAAGCGCAGGATCATTCGGACAGGATTATTCATTGGGAAGGAAATCAAATAGGGTTTACGCGGGTAGGTTTCGAGGACATTCTGAAAAATCTCTGGAAACCCGGCTCCGAACCGACGGTTGACCGAAACGCAATCGACGAACTGGTGTCGGATTCTCTTGAGGCGGATGTCGTTTACTGCGAATCTCCCGAAGCATTGCTTTTGTGGTATGTTCTGACACGGCGTGGACTGAGAAAAGTACCCATTGTGATGGAAGACGAAGACATGCTTTTTACGGTGTCGGTTGTTTCGGGCTGGATCAAGAAGAAATACGGCGAGAATGTGCTTAAAGAGTTCCTGGGCGACGGGAGCAATGTGTGGCTGCATCACGCGAAGTCACAGAGAAAGGAGTACACGGGCAGGGGCGTACCGCCGGAACGGCTTGTACACATGCCCTGTTCGTCGTATTATCTATCTCTCCTTTCGGAGGCGGCGTTCGAAAAAGTACGCGATAAATCCTTTTCTCCGGAGTTGCAGGAAAAGTATGGATACCTGAGGGGCGGGGTTGTCGCGGCTGGTGTGAACCAGAGGGATTACGCGACTTTTGTTGATGCGATAGAGGGAATCGGAATCGACGCATGGGTAGTGTCCGCGTCCTGTTCTCCGGAAGTCGAGGCTTCGGAAAACGTGGGCTGGATAGAATTTGTCCCGATTGATGAATACGTTGAAATTCTGAACCTTGCGTCGGTTGTTGTCGTTCCGATGTTCGACCGCGATCACAGCGGGGGCGAGAATACGACAACGTTTGCCATGGCGCTGGGGAAGCCGGTCATCGCAACGGAAACACCCGGCACGCGAGAGATAATTACCGGCGGGGTAAACGGCGTGCTTGTGCCGCCTGAGGACACGTCGTCGTTAAGGTCGGCGATCGAGAAACTGATAAATGACGAAGTTTTGCGAGGTTCCATCGGGAAGGAAGCGATGGCCGCCGAAGAATTGATATCAACAGCCGGAAGAGATGCTTTGCTGAAGGCGTTCGGCATGGTGGAAAAGACTGGATAAATCAAATCATTGATCAAATGAAGAAGAAAGTATTGTTCATATCCTTCGTTCCCGGTCTTGATAAGCATGGCAAGGTTCAGCGCGCGCTGGCCCCTTTCTATCTCAAAAATTATTTAAGAACAAATAAAGAACTTGCAGATCATTTCGAAATAGTCATCAGGGTTTTCGATTCGTTCCGGAACGACGAAGTATTATTGAGAGAAATTCGGAATATCAATCCGGTTTTCATAGGGATATCATCATTTTTCTGGACAGTCGGAAAAGCGCTTTCGGTATCCCGGAAGCTGAGGATGGTCATGCCGGAGGCGAAGCTTGCTGTCGGCGGGCCGGAGATGAACGAAAAGCTGTTCAGGGACAACGAATGGCTGGATTTCGGCATCAGGGGCGAGGGGGAAAAGATACTCGAAGATGTGCTGACCCGTATTTGCAGGAATGAATCGACAGAGGGTGTCGGGGGATTGTTCCAGCGGATCGGCGGTGAGGTTCATATAAACAAAGAAGACAACGTGCTGGTGGATCTTTCGGTGATACCTCCCATTTCGGAACTCGATGAATTTGCGGATGCGATAAGAAAATCGCCCGAGGGCAAATTCCCGCTTGAAATCTCGCGCGGCTGCACGTACAAATGCGCTTTCTGTACATGGAACACTCATGGAGTCAGGTACAACCCGGTAAATGTATTTGAAAAAAACGTCGAGTTTCTAATGTCCTCGCTCCCGGTTCTGCACGAAACAGTTGTCGAGTTCAATGATTCGTATCTGGATATCGAACCCGGGAGGCTGATGCCTTATCTGGATGTGCTCGAAAAGCATAAAAGAAAAGATGTGGTATTCAAAGGATACTTCCTTTTCAGAAGATTCGATGAAGAACTGGTTCGAAGACTTCGGGCGGCGCAATTTAAATACCTTATATTCGGGCTTCAGGCGATAGACCGGACAGTGCTTGAAAAACTCAACAGGAAATGGTTCCGGATTGAAAGCATCGAAAATGTTCTGAAGTTGAAACACGAATTCGATTTGAGCGCGGATATGATCTACGGGCTGCCCGGCGATAATTATGATAATTTCACAGATTCGATGATTAAAGTTTACGATATGGGATTCGACCGGGTAAACGCATTCAGGCTGAGAATTCTGCCCGGAACGGCAATGGCTGAAGACGGCACCGGGATTGTGTACGACGAAAAGCCGCCGCACATGGTTTTTTCTACGGAGAGTTTCCCGTTTAACGAAATAAAAAGGGCGTCGATGTTTTCATTCAATTTCTCCGTGCTTACCGGCCTTCTGAAAAGAAGCGATTTCGAAATCATTCAGAACGAATTCGGAATATCGCTTAAAAATATATGTAATGATATTCATGAGCAGTTTCCCGACTGGAAAAAGAACATTAAAAAGATCGGGGAAGGGGATAACGACAGTTTTGTCGACCCGGAACAGGCCGGTATTCTGGAGAAATATATCAGGAAAAATTCCAGTTCCGAAGGGCGGTATGACATGGCCGGCGATCTGCTGAGGATAAGGTGCGCGGAAAAGCAGCTGGAAACGCAAAGGCTGAGAGTCCTGAACAGGTATCCCGGTTCAGTTTTATCTTCGATGGAAGAGATCGAAAATAAACAGGTGTTTCTGCCCGGATATAAAAGGGTCGAATCGGCGTATGAACCATCCGGGTTCGACGTAAAATGCGACTGTGAAAGGGCGTCCGGGAAAAACGCCTATATTCTGTTCAACGACATGAAGAATGAAAGGATCGATTATATAAAGCCCAACCATCCGGAAGCCGTCGAGGTGCTGCTGGGCCTGTTGTTGAAACCTGTGTTTAAAGAGGAATTAACTGAATGTATGTTGAAGTCCGTAAATGGGCTGAACGAGAAACAGGTCGATGCTTTCCTGAGAATGCTTTGCGAAAGAAATGCGATTTGTTTCAAAAAGGACTGAAAGAGATACCGTGGCTGAAAAGTCAATAAAGAGAAAAGTTGTGTTCTGCAAAGTGTATCCGTATTTTCAGGATGAATTTAAGGCGCATTCTGAAATGTTCATGACATACGCTTTCGATTACCTGATTGCTTTTGCGGAAACAAGAGAAAGTATCAGAGATAACTACGAATTCAGTATCCTGCCGGTTGAGAAAAATATTCTCGATGAAGATTTGATATATGAAGTTTCGGATGAGAATCCGTATATGGTCGGATTCAGTTGTTCATTGTTGAACACTGAGAGATGTATGAATATCGCAAGGCAGATCAAGCTCGGAATGCCAGAGGTGAGAATCGTCGCGGGGGGGGCCGAGACATTTGCCGCGAAAAGGTTTCTTGAAAAGTATCCGTTTGTTGACTTCGCGGTTATGGGCGAGGGCGAGGCGGCGTTCGCGGAACTGCTGGAGGTGCTGTATGAAGAAGGCGACACAAGAGGCATTGAAGGGCTGGCTTTTCGTGACGGTGAAGAAATAGTATTGACCGGCAAAAGGAATCCAATAGAAAAACTGGATGATATTCCGCAGGTAATAACCAGTGAAAGGGTGGCCTCTCTCTCAGGCATTGTTCCGTATGAAACGGGCAGGGGGTGCAGTAACGGATGTGCGTATTGTCTCTGGTCTCCCTATCCCAAAAGATATTTTTCAATGGACAGGATAAAAAGGGAACTCGATGTTCTGATGTCGAATGAAAGGATTGGAAAAATATGGTTTATCAATTCTGAGTTCGATGACGACAGGAACAGGTCGAAAGAAATTCTGAGATACGTGAGGGATAGAAGGAAACATGATATCAGGCTTGCGGCATATTTGAATTTCGATTCGATTGACGAAGAGATGCTGGAGCTTGTCGGCGAATTGTTTTTCTGGCTGCCGATAGGCTTGCAGACAACGGACACGGATACCCTGAAATCGCTCGGGCGGGGCTGGTTTGATCTCGCGAAGTTCGAGAAAACGTTTGATCTGATAATGGAAAATATTCCCGGCTCGATAATTAACATTGACCTGATGTACGGATTGCCGGGCGAGAATTACGAATCTTTTATCAAGACTCTTTTGTGGTGCATAAGAAAGCGGACACCGGAGATCAATTTTTTCAGGCTTGCTGTATATCCCCAAACCGTTCTGGAGCGAAAAAGCAATAAATATGGCTTTGTGTATGACAAAGAGCCGCCATATCTTGTTTATGCGTCGGACACATTTAGTTATGACGATATGCTGAAGATAGAACAGGCTATTATAAACTATCTTGTGTTAATGTCACTATATGGCCCGGAAGGGCTTGAGCGCATACATGATAATTGTGACATGAAGGAATTGCTTGGCAGGCTTCAGGAATGTTCGGCGAATTACGCCGGCAATTTCGAACATACGATGGAGTCGAATATTAAGAATATCAACAATAATGAACTGCGAAAGCCTGTAATGGAGTTCATAAGGCGCAGGATGAAAGATGAAAAAGCTGCGGGCGAGCTTGAAAGATTCATCAGGACATGAATCCGGCGCGCGCGAGTCAGATGAGTTTTGTGTAGTCCGCCGGAGTCAGATTCCTTGATTTAAGAAAATCCATTTTTTTATCGAGTTCCGGGAATTGATAACCCGTGTCGGTGATTGTCCTGTTGAAAGACCTTTTTTTCGAGAATTCGACGAAATCTTCAAAGGACCTGACCCTGATGTCCAGGTTGAATTTTTCCGGATTCAGGTGCCACGGGGAACCCGGCTCTATCTCCAGCGGCAAGAAAAGGGGTTCCGACCCGTACTTATCCGCAAGCTTTTGTGCCCGCGCGGCTTCCTTTTTCAGATCGGAAAAGGACTGTTCCGGGAAAAGTGTGAAATACAGAACAGTATTCACTCCTTTTTTTGAACAGGATTCGAGGGCGTTTTCTAAACTTTCGTTTGAGAAATATGTTCCGGTATGAAATTTCCGAAGTTCTTCATTGAAAGTTGAGGGTGAAAACGCAAGCGCGCTGGGTGCCGGCTCAAAAGTATTTGAAAAATCGGAGATGAATTTCTTTGAAGGCATTTTTCTGTAAACTTCGAAAATCATAGAGAATTTATTATTCTGCTCTCTTAAAAGCTTCATAAGTTCCATATAGGGGCTTTCGGTTTTTCTTGGTGGATCAAAACAAAGATAAAGATTTTCTTTTGAGTGCGAAGACAGGTTCATAATATCGGAGTAGATTGATTCCGCGCTTCTGAAAATCGGCCCGGGCCTGTTGCTGATTATCTTCTGTGAGGTTCTGGAACCCGCGCAAAACGTGCAGTTAACGGAACAGCCCCTGCCTGCGTAAAGATAGAAATATTTATTGTTAAGATAATCATTGATCCCTTTTTTTCTCGACCACAGGAAACTCCCGCTGTAAAAGTCCGAATTCCGCAGGAGGGCGAGGTTGGTAAAAGTCATGTTGTTGATGACAGACTCGCTCGCGCAATAGGAAAAACTCGTATGGATGATTTTGCCGCCTGATCTGAACGAGAGATTCGGAACGGAGAAGAGATCTTTTTTGTTTTCGATAGAGTTTGCGAGTTGGTACAAAGGGGCTTCACCGTCCCCGCGTATCAAAAAGTCAATAAAATGCCACTTTCTCATGATTTCCCTGTAAAAGAAGCCGGCGGTGAATCCGCCTGTCGCTATCGGGATATCGGGAAAATGTTTTTTAACCGATTTAAGAATTTTGTTGATTGCCCACAACTGATGATGGAAATGGAGTGATACAACGATCAGGTCGGGAGAAGATGTGCCGACAGTAGAGGCTATTTCGAAATTTCTGTTAAGGGCAATTTCAAGACCTGCATGTATTACTTCAACCGAGTGGCCGGATTTTTCCATTAGATCGGCAAGCCCGAGAAACCCTATAGGCATAACCATATTGAACAGCGCGAGATTCTGTTTGCGCTGTTCATCGTAGCCTGCCGGTATGTGAAGAAAAAGAATTTTCATGAGTTTTAAGGGAAACGAACCCTGATCTGTTGAATTTCAGTCTCCATTTGTTCCTTGCATCGGCTGATTAACACATCGTCGAAATATGTCTTGCAAGCGTTTTTGTCCATGAAGTGTGCAGCAAAAAGGTCATGAATAGAAAGATTATCACCTGTGAATAATTTTGTTTTGTCATTGTGGACCAGGGCCTGAATCGCGTTGTTCAAACTGTTGTCTTTGCACAGGAAAAGATCCTGATTCATGGAATTACTGCAAATCTCCTTGTTTTTTTCAAGCGTATCGAGGCAGTACGATCGAAATTCAGAAACAGGGATCGCGGAGCAATCGCCTGGATTTTTATCTACAAGAATAATCCTGAGTGTCATCAGGAGACTGAAGAGATCATTTTTGCATTTCGAACCGGTGTTTTCAGGAACATCTGAGACGTTATTGATTTTAACGTCACAGTATTTCTCACTGAAATTCTGGAAAGTAACCATATTATTATTTTGTTCTACTGTCAGTGGCAGCATAACCGTCCAGAAGTCGAAATCATTTTTTTGGCAATCCCGGTATTGTTCAGGAAAGTTATCTTCAAGAACATCGCAGCCTGATTTGCCGGTATCGATACTATTGCAAATGCCATAAAAGTAAGTAACTCTCGAGTCGCCAATTTCGTCGAAGACGTCTGTGAGGCTATCCCCGTAATTAGTAGAAAAACAGGATGAATACTTGCTTTTTATGATATTTAATTCCGCCAGGTATTGCGTTCTTATGTAACGAATCGAGGCTGGATTCATCCAGTTGTATTGCGAAGGAATATTTTTGATATTCTGTTCAAATT
Organism: bacterium; assembly: GCA_035380865.1. Taxonomy (GTDB): domain Bacteria; phylum UBP15; class UBA6099; order UBA6099; family UBA6099; genus DAOSYA01. Next base: position 56,603 of record DAOSYA010000002.1, on the reverse strand, counting down.
CTGTATCATTTTCAGTCTTTATGAGGTCATAAACATCAAATTCGTCAATTTCACCGGCATGGCATACGCATGCAGCATGGAGTTGGAATATGATGAGAATAATAATATATATAAAAATATGCTTTTTTCTCATAAATATTTAACAAATCTTTTAGTTCATATTAACTATTATGATATAATGATTTGGTCATATTAGGAATACTTATCTGATTGAAAATTTGTTCTTAAATTTAATATCGAGGTGAAACGTGGTGACACGAAAGAGCCGAAATAGTTCAATTAAAACCACAGTCCTTGTAGTTGCCATGATTGTATTGGGAGCGTCGATTATTTTTGCGGGCCCGAATACAGTTGTGCAAATAGACAGGACTAAATTTGATAACCGTGTTTGCAGCGCCGGAGGAGCACTTGTTCCCGCTTCAAAATACGACATGGCGAATTGTGTTTTGTTCAACACAGATTCCAACGATTCGATGAAAAGCGGAGACGAGATCGCCGTAAGAGGTGCTTCTAACGGGATTTATATTCTTGACTGGACGCCTCTTACCATCACGTGCGCTTATACGACTGCATGTACTAACACTTTCAGTCCTGTATATACATCAAATCCCGCATTGCCTAATACGGAATATGTGGCTGTGTTAAGGAGAAGCGGTTCAGAATACATAAGCGCAACATTCACGTTTGAAGATGTGCCGCCGACAATCGATTCGTCCGGTGTCACAGACGATCAGCAGTGGATCAACACCGCGAGGTCATACAATGTCAGTTTCAGCGATGGCACCGGTTACCTGGATGAGGCGTATCATTGTGCGTATTCTTCCGGTTCATGCGATATTTACGGATGGACCAGGATATTCGATTCAGGAAATGGAACAACAAACAATTATCATGATTACACATCGTCATGGACGATATCCTGGGATAGTCTGCCCGAAGGCAAAAGTTACATAAGAGCCAAGGCCGTAGATGCATTAGGGAATTTGTACGAAGCGGATGTGTTCGAGGTATGGAAAGATACAATTGCCCCGGATGCAACGATAACAGATAATCCCGATCCGTCATATACGAATAATTCAGTGGTAACCATAAACTGGACCGGTGGGGAGAACACCACGAACAAGAGCGGGCTAAAGGGGTTCTATATCGATGTCAGCGAGGATAACGGCGGCTGGTCCACTATCGAAACGCTGACGACAAACTACACTACGACTCATACTGGAACGGACGGCCACAGCTATAACTACAGGGTTATGGGTGAAGACAATATCGGCAACCAGAGCGAGTGGTCCGCGCAGGCGGTTTCTATCATGGTTGACCTTACAGCTCCGACACATTCGTTAGATCCTCTCCCGGTATCAGGCTATCACAACATCGCCAGTCTCGGGGGTGAGGGAAATACGGCGGTTGATATTTCGATCAATTGCTCCGACCCTGTTCCGGGTGGTGGGGTCGTAAGCAGCGGAGTATATAAGATATATCTCGATTATTGGGACGAAACTGTTGACGGGACATGGAAAGATACCCCGGTAGCCGTTGATTGCAGCGGTTCGACGACTTACGAGTTCAGCGCGATACAGGGGCACAAGTATCATTTCAGGGCATACGCGGAAGACAACGCGGGGAACACCGATTCGTATGACGCCGCCGCGCCAGATACGCCGATAGTGCTTGTCGATTCCCTGCCACCGCAGAATTCATACGTAGAGCCGCTTGCGCCTTTCGGCGGGGCCGCCACGGTGACTGTTACGTGGACCGGCGGCGACGACCAGGGTTCAGGTGATTCTCCCGTAACCGGAAGCGGAAGGGACTGCTACGATGTACAGGTAAGGAAAATGACTCCGACATCGTCGAGCTGGGAATTGTGGCAGGATTGTACGACAGCTACAACCGGGCAGTTCAACACAGACGCGCCGCCAGCCGGTATTGATTCCGGCGGGGGAACCTATCAGTTCAGATCGAGAGCCAGGGACCTTGCGGGCAATTTCGAGGATTATCCAAATGAATGGCCGGACGACAGTTCCTATGACACTTCAATAATAGTCGATACGACGCCGCCGGTTTTCAGCAATGTTTATGACGGCACCGGTGCTGATATTGAATTTACGGGTCTGCCGCGCGGTGAGTTGTCCGCCAACTGGCATGCCGAGGATACCGACACCGGCGTGGATACGCTGGATTATTACGAATATTGCATAGGCACCGGAACAGGGGAAGCAACCAAGAACGATATACTCGACTGGCAGAATATCGGCACAGCCGAGACGATGACGGAGACCGGGCTGACCCTGATTCATAATACCGTTTATTACATCACGATACGCGCATGCAACGATGCCGGGCTTTGCGCTGAACAGGCATCGAACGGCGTGAAATATGACACGCAGTACCCAACCGTTAACATGTCCGAGCCCAACGCTCCTTATGTGGGAGATACGACGTTCCAGGTGGCATGGTCGGGCGAAGACGGCACGGGTGAATCAGGATTGAATGATTACACCGTCGAAGTGAGAGACGGAACGGGGGGTGCATGGGTTCCCCTGCCCAATATGAGCGAAACGACCGAGGTGTCGATGCAGTTCACTTCGGGGGTCAACGGGCACACGTATTTCTTCAGAGTCAGGGCAAGGGATAATGTAGGCAATGAAAGTGAAAACCCGACCACGCCCGATTATCATGTTTCGACAACGGTCGATACCTCCACGCTATCGGCGCCTTCGGGGATAAGCGACGGCTCGGAGACAGAAGACGATTCGGATTATTCATCGAATACAACCGAATTCAGCGGCCACTGGAGCCCGGTGAACGGGGCGGTCAGTTACTCTTATGCAATAGGGTCGTCCGCGCTTGGGACTGATATCGTCGATTGGACGGAAGCGGCGGGAATTTCATTTACGGAAACAGGGCTTTCGCTCGTAAACGGGACAAAATACTATCTTTCCGTGAAGGCGAAGAATTTCGCCGGCGAATTCAGCACAAATGTAGGAACGTCCGATGGGATAACGATAGATACCGATGTCCCGTCGTGTGCCGTAACCGCGCTCGATCCTTACCAGTCGATGGCGTCGTTTGCGGTTCAGTGGAGCGGGGATGACGGGGCGGGATCGGGTGTGGAACCGAACGCCGGATTCGATGTGCAGTACAAAATCGGCGCGACCGGGATCTGGACGGACTGGCTGACGTCAACGAATAAGACCGCGGAGAATTTCGGCGGGGCGGACGGCGAGAAATATTATTTCCAGTGCAGGGTGCGAGATCGCGCCGGCAATGAATCGACATATATCGACGGCGATGGAGATACTTCGACAACGGTTGATACATCGGTACTTGTTCCGCCTGACACGATAAACGACAGCAGCGGGGCAGATATCACTTATTCCGCCGATACGACTTCGATAGCCGCGAACTGGTCGGCTGTTGACGGCGCGGCAAGTTACGATGTTTGTTTTGGAACGGGCGAAGTGCCCGATAATTGTGATTTGATGGCATGGACGGATGTCGGTGCGGCGACGACTTATCAGCTTACGGGCCAGAGCTTCACAGCAGGTGATACTTATTTCGCCATGGTCAGGTCGAAGAATCTCTCCGGAACTCCGGGGGCAAGCAGCTATTCCGATGGTTTCACTGTGGACGACCAGCCTCCCGGAACGCCTGTGTTCACCGGCGCTCCAGCGAGTCCTCCAGATATTTCGAACAATGACTCACAGATCGACCGAAGCTGGACAGCGGTTGAAGGGGTGTCCTACATATACGAATACAAATATGGCATCGGAACCCAGCCGGATGGGAGCGATGTGGCGGAATGGATATCCAACAGCATCAACACATCGGTTTCATACTCCACATCGATGAATGATAACGTCATTTATTACATTTCGGTCAAGGCGATAAGCGGGGCAGGCGTCGAAAGCGCGGTCGCGACATCGTACGGAACTCTCATCGATGTTACGAGCCCGACCTGCCAGGTGAATGTGCTCGCCGAGTACCAGGGAACCGTCGGTTTCGATGTTTCGTGGCAGGGCGGCGATAGCGGGTCAGGCCTGAATGGGCTGTACGACATTCAGGTAAAAGATGGCAACACCGGTGAATGGACGAACTGGCTGACGATGATGCCGGTTACCAGCAGCACATATACCGGCGAGAACGGGCATACTTATTATTTCCAGTGCCGTTCTCAGGACAATGCCGGGAACTGGACGGAATATGCCGATGGTGACGGTGACACGAGCACCACGCTCGATACGATCGAGGCGGTCGCGCCGAGCGTAAACGACGGTGTTTCGGATGATATCGACTTTACTGTTTCCGAAGATACGCTGAGCGCGAACTGGAATGTGCTCGACGGCGCCGCGGCATATTTGTATGCGGTGGGAGTCGAGTCCGATGCGTCGGATCTGAACGATATTGACTACACCGAAACGACCGAAACAAACGTGGAAATAACAGGTCTGACCCTCACCCAGGGAGAGACTTATTATATCTCGGTCAGAGGAAGAAACCTGGCGGGAGTTAGAGGCGAGATCGGGACCAGTGATGGTATTCTCGTCGATCGCACGGCACCGTCCGCCCCTGTGGTTATCGTGCCAGATACGACGACGAGTTCAAGAGATTATCTGAACACGACTTCGTGGAATTCGACGGACGGCGAAACGGAAATTATTGAGTATATGGTTGCGGTCGGGACGGATACCTCGAATGAGACGGGAATGACCGATATAAGGACATGGTATTCGGTCGGGACACAGAATGAGGATGTTATCGTGTCGGGCCTGAGCCTCGAACATGGACAGACTTATTACATAAGCGTCAAGGCGAAGAACCAGTCGGAATTGTGGAGCGATCCGGGAAGCTCGGACGGGATCACCGTGGACACGACGTTGCTGCCCGGGCCCGATAATCTTATCGACGGAACCGATCAGGATCTCGAATTTACGGCTAGCACGACGGAACTGTCGGCGACATGGAGCGCTGTGGGGGATGCCTCTTCATACGACTATGCTATAGGGACCACGCAGGGTGGTGCCGATGTTCTGGGCTGGACGAATACAACGGGCGTGACCGTTACGGAGAGCGGGCTGTCGCTGACGCAGGGTGCGTCATATTACTTTGCGGTCAAGGCGAGAAATTCTGCCGACATCGCGGGTGTGATGAGTGTTTCGGACGGCGTTGTCGTGGATGCCGAGCCGCCTTCCGTGCCGGTTGTTGCGGACGAAGGAACTTATACAACTGATAACAGCAAATTAAATATATCATGGTCATCGACAGCGGGATTGTCCGGGATCGATGAATATCAGTACGCGGTCGGGACCACGCAGGGCGGCAGCGATGTTCTGGGCTGGACTTCCGCGAGCACGAATTTGAGCGATGAAATATCGGTGAGCCTTCCGGACGGCGGGCCGTACTATGCATCGGTGAAGGCGAAAAGCGGCACGGGCGTGTGGAGCGACAGCGGAAGCAGCGACGGGATCCGGGTCGATACGGAAGCACCCGCATGTTCTGTGGATGCAATCGCCGAATACCAGAGCACGAACAGCTTTTCGGTTGAATGGCAGGCTTCGGACAGCCTGTCCGGAATTTCAGGTTACTACTATGTTCAGGTGAAAACGAACGACGGGCTCTGGGGTGACTGGAAGCTCAACAGCCAGTTGACCGGAGATACGTTTACCGGGAGTAACGGGAATACATATTATTTCAGGTGCCGCGCGAAAGACATCGCCGGCAACTGGGGAGAGTACCAGACCGAAGAGGGAGATGCATCGACGATTGTGGACTCCGAGCCGCCCGCGACCCCGGTCGTAAGAGATGGCGCCGCAGGCGATGAAATGTATACGACATCGGCATCGTCGCTTTCGGGAAACTGGGATGAAATTACGGCGGCGACGGAATACGAGTACACGATAGGATCGTCACAGGGAGAGTCCGACATTCTTGGAATGTGGGTCGCCACGAACGATGTGTCGTTTTCCAGGAGCGGGCTGACGTTATTGAACAACAATACCTATTACGTGACGGTCAGGGCATATAATCATTCGGGGCTTTTCTCCGAGGGATACTCGAACGGCATTCTGGTTGATAACGAACCGCCGGTCGAGCCGGTTGTGACTCAGCCGGAAGGTTATACGAATATTACTTCTTACCTCGAATCAGAGTGGACTTCGAGCGATGCGGAATCCGGAATAAGCGAGTACAAAGTCTCGATCGGCACGGCTGCCGGGCTGTCGGATGTGAAGGACTGGTACTCGGTTGGAACGGATGAAAGCGCGGTGATTTCAGGCCTGAGCCTGCAGAACGGGCAGACCTACTATGTGAATGTGCGTGCTTATGACAACGCAGGGCTGGAAAGCGATACGGGGACTTCTCCGGCAGTTATCGTTGATTCATCGCTGCTTGCCGCGCCGGAGACGATCAATGACGGTGTCGCCGCCGACGAGAGCTTCACGGATTCGAACGACCAGCTTTCCGGCAACTGGACCGAAGTAAGCGGCGCGGCGAAATATGAGTACGCGGTTGGTTCTTCTCCGGGCGCGCAGAATGTCGTGGCATGGACGGATAACGCGCTTGCGACGAGCTTCAGCGAGACCGGGCTTTCACTTTCGGACGGTGTCAGATACTACGTTGCAGTGAGAGCGACCAACAACTCGGGTGTTGTCGGCGTGACGGGAATATCGAACGGCATACTTGTCGACACGCTCGCGCCCGCCGTGCCGGTTGTTACGGACCAGGGCGAATATACGACGGATGACGGAAGCATAATCGTCGAATGGTCGGCGACCGCCGGGTATTCGGGAATAGTGGAATATCAGTACGCCGTCGGTTCCACATCGGGATCGGATGATGTTGTTTCATGGACATCGTCCGGGACGGACACCGATGCGGATATAACAGTGTCACTGTCGGACGGATCGACATATTATGTATTGGTCAAGGCACTCAGCGGGGCCGGCGTATGGAGCGATGCGGGTTCTTCTGACGGAATCACGGTGGATACTACCGCTCCCGTGTGTACGGTAAGCGCACTCAGCGAATATCAGTCGGTAGAGGATTTTTCGGTCGCGTGGACGGCATCGGACGGAGGTTCCGGGCTGGCCGCCCTTTACAGCGTGCAGGTGAAGAACGGCGCGACGGGGGCATGGACGAACTGGAAGAGCAATACTACCCAGACGGATTATATATATGACCGCGGAAGAAACGGGAATACCTATTATTTCCAGTGCAAGGCGAAAGATGTCGCAGGAAACTGGTCGGAGTACCCCGGCGGGGACGGTGACGCTTATACAACGATAGACGCGATAGCGCCCGCGGCTCCCGTCGTGCTCGATGGGACCGGGGCGGATGAGGATTACTCGTCATCGGGAGATACTCTTTCCGCGAACTGGGCGGTTCCTCAGTATGCCGTCGAGTATTCGTATGCGATCGGTTCAGAGACGCAGGGGACGGATATTCTGGACTGGACCGTGACGACGGATCATTCGTTTACCCGGACAGGCCTCGATTTATCTCAGCATCTTAACTATTACGTCTCCGTGAAGGCCCGGAACAATGCCGGGCTCGAAAGCGGGCCCGGGACAAGCGACGGAATCCTGGTGGATACTACGGCGCCTTCGACACCGGTTGTGAATCATCCCGACGCTTATACGAGTTCGACGGACAGGCTCGAAGCTTCATGGACGTCTTCCGACGAAGAATCCGGGATTGTCGAATACCAGGTATCTGTCGGTTCCAGCGCGGGAGCGACGGATGTTAAGGGCTGGTACTCGGCGGAAACCAATACATCGGCGGTGATAACGGGCATTTCGCTGTCCGATACATCGACATATTTTGTTAATGTCAAATCGAAGAATCAGGTCGGGCTCTGGAGTGAAGCCGGGTCGTCTTCCGGGGTGACCGTCGATTCATCGCTGCTGCCCGCGCCTGCTTCCGTGAAAGACGGCACGGGGAGCGATGAAGATTACTCGTCGGATGCGACGCAGTTGTCGGCCAACTGGACCGCGATATCCGGCGCTGTTAAATATGAATACGCGATCGGGACAACTCCGGGCATCAGGGATGTTGTCGACTGGACGGATGTGGGTACAAATACCGGTGTGACAAAAACGGGTCTGTCGCTCAGTTCCGGAACAACCTACTACTTCTCGGTTCGTGGTCGCAACCAGGTCGATGTCCCCGGCGTCAGCGGAACTTCGGACGGAATCGTAATTGATACTGCCGCCCCGGGTGTTCCGGTTGTGACGGACGAGGGTTCTTACACTTCCGACAATTCGAGACTGTACGCAAGCTGGACTGCCGTTCCGGGCATTTCGGGCATATCCGAATACCAGTACGCGGTCGGAACGACAGCCGGCGGAACCGAGGTCGCAGGGTGGGCTTCAAACGGCACCGGTACGAGCAAAACGCTGAATATTGTTCTCGATAACGCAGTTACATACTATGTTTCGGTCAGGGCGTCGAGTGTGGCCGGGGTGTGGAGCGAAGCGGGTGTTTCCGATGGAATAACCGTGGATACCGTCAGCCCGACATGCGCGGTGCAGCCGCTTGCCGGATACCAGTCGAGTTCCACATTCGAGGTTTCGTGGACAGGCAGCGACGATGGTTCCGGGATGGCGGGACTGTATGATATTCAGGTTCGCGACGGCGCGGGCGGAGACTGGAGCTTGTGGCTTTCTTCAGAGACGGGAACGAGTGACAGTTACATCGGGCAGAACGATCACACATACTATTTCAAGTGCAGGGCGAAAGACAACGCCGGGAACTGGTCGGAATACCCCGCGGAGCCGGATACGCAGACGACTCTCAGCACGGTTGTGCCGCAGCAGTTGACGGTGCGTGACGGTGTGTCCGGAGATATCGAATATTCGACATCCGCGGATTCATTTTCCGCCAACTGGAGCACAGACTCGAATGCCGCGGATTACGCTTATGCCGTGGGCACTACAGAGGGCGGCACGGATGTTGTCGATTGGACTGTCACGACATCCACCTCGTTTGCGCTGGATGGATTGAATCTCGCGAACAACACAATTTACTATACCGCGGTAAAAGCGCGCAACAATTTCGGGACTTACGGAGAGACCGGAGTATCGGACGGAGTGCTGATCGATACGCAGGCGCCTTCGAAACCGGCTGTCGAGACATACGATCAGTACACGAGCTCGAAAACCCAGCTTAATGTTCAGTGGTCTTCGTCGGATGCGGAATCCGGGCTTAGCTCATATATGGTTTCGGTAGGGACGGCAGCGGGGCAGGATGATGTGAGGACATGGTACGATGAAGGTCTCAATACTCAGGGCCCGATCACCGGATTGAGCCTTGATGACGGGACAACGTATTACATAAATGTAAAAGCCGGGGACAATGCCGGCCTATGGAGCGAAATCGGAACATCGAACGGGATAACGGTGGACAGCAATCTGTTGCCGGCGCCGTCGCATGTTTATGACGGCCTGACTTCAACAGACAGGAGTTATACAACATCTCAGACTACACTCTCGGCGAACTGGTCGTCGGTATCGGGCGCATCGGGTTATGAGTACGCGATGGGAACCGCTCCCGCGGGGACCGACGTTGTTGACTGGACTGATGCTGCGACGGCGTTGACGATAGCTAAGAATGATTTATCTCTCGTAAACGGAGATACATACTATGTATCTGTGAGAGGCATTAATAACGCAGGTGTAAAAGGCGAAATCGGTTCTTCGAACGGAATAATGGTCGAGACCACCCCGCCTTCGGCTCCGGAAGTGACGGACGGAGGCGACCAGATCAATTTCGACCAGTCGTTGCAGGCGAGCTGGACATCGTCGGATGCCGAATCGGGGATAGCTCAGTATGAGTATGCGGTAGGAACGTCAAAAGAGGAACAGAACGTGCTCGGCTGGACATCGGCGGGCCTGAAAACCTCGATAACGATCGATAAAGTGAGCCTTGTCGCCGGGAATACATATTATGTATTCGCAAGGGCGACGAACGCCGCGGGGCTGGTCGGCGAAGCCGGCGTCACGGATGGAATCGATGCGATAACTTCGGCGAATGTCACGATTACCAAAATAGATAACGAGCCATCGGCGAATTACTTCAACAGAAGCAATCCCGGCATCGTTACGGTTCTCCCGGACGATGAGGATCTGTCCATCACCAAGGAAGTCACTTTCTATGAATCGAACGGTG
>DAOSYA010000002.1:0-46339 GCA_035380865.1 bacterium | reverse complement strand
GACGATGAGGATCTGTCCATCACCAAGGAAGTCACTTTCTATGAATCGAACGGTGTGGAAATCACTTATGACAGGCTGACCAGGTTGTATGAACTGGAAGACAAGACAGTGATCGAAGAGCCTGTCGAGTCCATAGAAATGAAACTGAACGCGGGGATGGAAAACACGGTGAAGGTTGATCTGATCATTCCTTCGAGAGTACTTCTGCTCGGCGTTTCGGGGAAAGCCTCGGCGGTCATTAACGTCACTTACAGATATGAGGGTACGGATAACTCCAATAATTTAATTAAAACCGACCTGACAATTCCAGTCAAAATAACAAGTTCTGTGGCCGAGGCGGTTTTCGCGCTTAGTTCTGTTGAAATGATTGAGCCGGCAAAAGACCAGACCATACTGATGCAGGGAGGGAATCTTGCCAGAGTTAAGATAACGGTTTCAGGAACCGGCTCGATAAGCGGTATCTGGCTGCTCGACAACCAGTTCTATAAATCTTTCCAGAAAGATGTATATGGAGAAAACGAAATAGTTATCGAGCAGGGGCTGCCGGCTGCCCTTACAGGAGCTCACTCGATTCAGTTCAGGTCGATAATGCCTGAAGTTATGGATACCGAAGTGGTTGCTTTCAACGTTGAAGAAGGCGAGGAAGCGCCCACGACAATATATGATTTCTGGGCCGGATTTGTTCATATCAACGGTGTGGAAGCGGTTTATGATCCGATAACGAGAACATACACCGGCTCCGGCCTGTACCGGCTGAACGATGAAGACGAAGGAGTGAACATACAATTTGTACGGCTGAAGGTGGAACGCGAGGACGGAAAGAATATCCTCAAGCGTGGAATAATTGCGGTAGAGCTGGATTACAAGTTTGAAAAAGGGCCGCTGACAATAAGTCTCACCAAGCTCCTGATCAGCATGGAAGGCGTATACGCTGATGGAAGTGTTGAGTTTGCCGGCACTGATAAACTTCCGGGTATAGGGCCGTTCTATTTCTACCGGGCGGGAATCAAGGAAGATGGAATAAGCGCAATAGTAGAGCTGGGAAGCCCGCAGATTGGAAAAGTCGGCTTCCTCGAAATTGCCATAGACAGGATATTCTTCGATTACAGCAGCGAAGGCGCAACGATCAAGGCAAGCGGCTGGATTACGACATCACCGGAGAAGATATTTACGCTGTATCTGATGTTCGGTTTCTCGCCTGAGGGCGGAATATTCGAATACAGCGTGGAAAAGAAGGACGACTGGATCGTATCTGTAGACGCATCCGGCGAATGATTTTGTATAAAAAATAATTACCGCGAACGAGGGCGAAAGTCCAAGTTGCGAAAAATCGGGAGCGATCAATGAGGAAGGTCTCAAGTTTACTTGTTCTCATTATTGCAGTTTCGGCGATCGGGTTCTTTACAGAGCCCGCCGTCGCACAGGAGTTCAGCAAAGAGATAGACGTGCTGGGCTTCAAGTTCAAGGTCGAGGACGGCTCTATCGAGGTAGAGAACGACATGCTTGTCCTCAAGGGCAGGGGCTCGCTGGATATGAGTTCCGCGCTTGGTGAGGGGGCCGTTATAACGGTCGAGGAAATGAGTATCGACCATGAAACGACCATGAAGCTTAAAGGAATAACAGCGCCGGAAATTAATCTTGGACCTGTGAAAGCGCAAATTGCTCCCGATGATATTGTGCTTGAAAAAATTGCAGAACAGGGTATCGACCCTTACATAAACCTGAATGTTATTCTCGATTTCGACATCGCAGGCGAAAAAGCCCAGGTGAAAACAACCATACCTATTACAAAAGACGGGCTTAAGGATGCAACCGTTGCATTGAACCCTGCCGAAGGTGAAGAATCTTTCCTTTCAATGGAACTCGACGGGCTGACACTAAGCCTGGACAGCGGTGTTCTCGAAATCAAGAACAAAGCTTTCGAATCATTTTCATTTGACGGCAGCATTAATATTATGGGTTCGGACTTCGATCTTTCCGGTGTCACCGTATCCACGGACAAAACAATATCAGGCACAATCGCGCCGGGCGAAGGCGCGTCTATGCAGATGGGAAACATCGGGCTGGGTATCGATGGGGGGATAAATTTTGAGATCACCCCGGAAGGATACCAGGTAGATGTGGACGAGATATCCATTGATCTGGCAGCCATGATACCGGGAGCCGAGGGGAGTATCATTATAAACGCCATGGCGATCTCGAACGGATCGTTTGCCGCGGAAGGAGAGCTTCTCCAGAAAATAGATATTCTCGGTGTCGAGCTGTTTGTAAACCATTTTTCGCTAAATGCCGAACAGACCGAACCGGGCAATGTTTTCGCCAGACTGGTTCTTGATGGTTCGATATCTGTACCGGAACTTGACCTGAAACTCGATTTCACCGGAATGGAAATCGACTCGGACGGCAACGTCAAAGGGGATGTCGCGATTCCCGAAGCGCAGGAATTTACAATGTTCGGAGTGGGATTTCAGGTCGATGGCATAACGATCGATTCAACTCCGGAAAAATTCTCCGTTCTGGCGCGGGGGCAGTTCTTCCTCGGCTCTCAGGACAAAATATCCTTCGAAGGGCTGACTATCGCCGAGGGGAAAGTCGATTGCAAATTTGATATATCAAAGGAAAATCCTTTCGCGTTTTCCTGGTTCCAGTACTTGAAAGTCAATCAACTCGAGATCGACCAGAGCATTCTGGTGCTTGGCGGCCAGATAGATATCCCGTCACCGTTCGAATACACGTTCGAGTTCGAGGACATTCAGTTCGATCCGGTCGGAACTGTGAAAGCAGCATCGCAACTCACGGGAGAGGATGTTAAAGCCGCTGCCTCAGCCGCTGGTGGCGCTGCAAAAGATGCAGCAAAGAAGGCATGGGAAGAATTATCCAATCCGGATTTAATAGCAATCGAGAACGTAAATGAAGATCCGCTCGAAGTAGCCGGTTTCAATTTTTACATTGATGCAATAACCGTTCCCAATCCGTTGAAAGTCGCAAAAACCGGCACAACGCCGAACACATTGCTCAGTCTTTACATGAGAGCGGAACTGCCCATAGGCGATAAGGTTATCAATGTAAACATTGACGGTCTGGAAGTAACAAAACAGGGTATAAAGGATCTGAGGCTTGAACTCACACCACCGGAAGGACAGGATAAGCTTCTCGAACTCTCGTTCTTCGGGTGGGCGGACCTTTCCATTGATTATGCGTTGCTGGTGATAAAAGATAAGAAATTCGAATCATTCGGATTTGTCGGGTCGGCGACCATAGACGGAAAAGGGTTCAACATTCTCGATTTCTCATCACGCGATGGCGAGCTCGTTGGGATGTTGCGACCAACAGGCGATCCATATATTGAACTGGCCGGCTTGAAACTGCAATTCGGCGGAGAAATATCATTTAAAGTCACAAAAGAAAGAGCGCCGCCCGGTGGTGAGCAGCAGGGCCAGGCCGCTCAGGGCGGAAGTACGTCTTTTGAAGTTTCATTCAAGAAACTATCGATAGATTTCTCCCGGATCGTCGGCACCTCGATGTCGTTGATGATCGACGAATTCACCATATCCAACGGATCAATATATGCCGAATTGTCTCTCCAGAACACCATCGATCTGTTCGGGCTTCAGATGGAGCTTTCGAAGATGGTGTTCACAAGCGAACTGCCCGGCCAGGGTGAATCGAGGGTATTCAACGCGGTGTTCAACGGCGCGTTTCGGATTACCAATCCATTTATAGAGCTGACATTTACCAACTTCCTTATATCGTCAAGCGGCGAGTTCGGCGGCGATCTTTCGCTTTCAGCTTTGCAGGAAGTGGAAATGTTCGGGCTGATCGTAACTATTGAAAAAGTGAACATTCACAAAAAACCGGCCGAACCCCTCGTGGTCACGCTTGATTCGATGTTGTCGTTCGAAGGGCATTCGCTTGGTATTATAGTCACGTATTCGAACGGATTAATAAAAGCGGCAGCGGATATATCCGAAGAAAACCCGATGTCGCTGCCTTTCTGCGAGGCAATAAAAATCACGCAGCTCGAGATCGGGAATGCGGGACTTGCGCTGTCGGGTTATCTGCAATTGCCCGATCCAATCGGCCTGAGACTCGACCTGACGGAACTCTCGATCAACAGTCGAGGGCAGTTGAGCGGCGGGAAGCTGGAACTGCACGAATCAGCCGAAATCAACCTCGGGTTGTTTGTCGTTGTTATCGATTCGGCCTCGTTCGATCTCATGACGAGATATTTCCAGTTCTCGGGTGAGATTCGCCTGCCTTCAGACGCCATCGATCAGGCGTTTAAATTCGACAACATGGGAATGTCGCTCGCAAATGTCGGCGGGGGAAGCCTGGATACCGCAAGGTCGGAAATAAAAACGACTAATGTTAAAGATAACAAGCATGGCATAGGGCTTACTTTGTCGAATGTCGGACTCGGACAGAAAGACGGATTGTTCTTTGTTTCCATGTCCGGAAGTCTTGAGCTTGGTGTAGGCGGATACGGGTTCAAGCTTAATTTCGATAATTTCAAAATCACACAGGATATCAAATTCAGCATAGGAACCGTAACAGGCGGGATCAAGATCGCGGGATTCGGGCTTGAGATTTCTGAATTCTCGTTCGGCGATGAAGGCGGCGACGAATTCGTACTTATTTCGGGAGGCATCTCGCTTCCTCAACTGGGTGGAGTGAATGTAACCGGTCTGAAGGTTTACAAGAGCGGGAAAGTTCAACTCGCCGGCGTAAGAATCCTCGTGGATTACAAGGCATACGTAATAGATGTGCAGATGAGTTACATCGACGAGGTGTTCAGCCTCGACGGCACGGTTAAGCTTGCCGGGAAAGGATTGAGGGTTGCCGGAAGCATCGGGCCTGAGAGCTGGTCGATCTATGTACAGGCATACGGGTTGACCGTTCCACTGTTCCCGGGTGTTTTCCTCGACTCGATAGGTGGAGGAATCAGTTATACGAAGAATCCTGAAGTGCTGTCGTTTACGCTGTCGGCGGGAATAGCATTTGGAGACCGCAATCTTCTTTACGGCGAAGTAAGCGTAACCGTGTATACGACGGGACTCATAATAATTGACGGTGAATTAACGGCGCTGACGATGTTTACACTGGCGTCGGTGCATGTCGAAATAGATGTTCCAAATGCAACTCTTGTAGGAATAGCGAAAATAAACGCTCCGATCGGGGGTATCCTGCTATGGATCGATGCGCAAATTGAAATTTACGCGTCGCCGACGGATTTTTATGTCCGTGGGGCGGCGACCGCCAAGATACTTAATTTCTTCGAGGTTGGTTATGCGAGTTTTTATATAGGGACACAGGGTTTCGAGTTTACCTGCGGAATGCATCTTGACCTTGGGTTTGTGGATGCCGGATTTGATTTCGGCGTGAAGATCGATAGAAGCTTTGTCTTCACAGGATACTTTGTGGGCTGGATAGAGTTTGATATCTGGATATGTTCTGTTGAAGGCAGGATAGAGGCGAGATTGCGACTCGATCCAAACGATTTCAGCACGTCGTATTTCTACGGGAGTATATATTTGAAAGCGTGTGTGCTGAAGATATGCGGCAGTGTCAGTGTTTATCTGACTATTGATAAAAACGGTGTGCATGCAGGAAAGAAAGAAGAAGGCGAATGATTAAGAGGTCTGGATTATGAAACGAACATTAATTAAAACCCGGCTGCTGCCGGCGATTCTGATATGCATCTCGTGTTTGATCTGTGCCGCTGCTCGTTCTCAGGAACAGGCAACTCTGGACGTGGTTTCATCAAAAGACGCCGCTCATATTTATGTATGGGCAATACCTAAAGACGGTGTGTCGGGTTTCGTTGTATACAGGGCGGAAAAAGGATCCTCCGACTTTAAGTTAATAACAGAGAATCCGATTCGTGAGTTGAGAGACCAAAAGGACGGGCTTGAACTTATCGGCATGGATGAGGCAGCCGAGTTCCTGAAAAACCTTGAAGTCGAGACATATGAGCAGATATTTGTTGATGCAAGGCAAAAACGCAGCATGTATAATCTGTTCTCAATTTTCTCGCCCGAGTTGAACATGATTCTCGGACGGCTGTATATCGACAGGGCTGTCGAGCCGGGTGCCGAGTATTCATACAAAATCGCGCTTGTCGATGATTCGGGAAAAGAAATTGAAAAACTCGATGAGACAAGCGTGAAAATCGAAGCTCTTCATGTTGATTCCCCTGTGGGGTATGAGATCAAGGCGGAAGATAGTATTGTTACTTTGACATGGGAAAAGCCCGGGGAAAACTTTTCCGGAATAGGCTGGGATATTTACAGATCAACAGACAAAGCAGGCGTTTTTGAGAAACAGAATAAAAGCGTTATATCGATTCTCGGCAACCAGGATCAGGATAAAAAATCGTTTTTCGACACAATGCTCGTAAATGGGACGACTTATTATTACTACATTGTAGGCGTTGATATGGTTGGGAACATGAGCGAGAAAACAGAGATACTGGAAGCTACGCCGCGCGATCTGACACCTCCGATGCCGCCCAACAACGTCAAGGTAGAGTTGAAGGAAAGAAAACTCATAATCACATGGGATGTGAATCTCGAACCGGACATGGCTTTTTACGACGTCTATGTAGGAGATGCGCAGGATGGCAATTATGAGAAAATAAATTCGGAATCTCTTCCACCCGATATGACCGAATACATCGTTGAGAAAATGAACGAGGGAAAACTCAATTATTTCAAGATGAGCGCCACGGACAAGGCGGGGAATGTCAGCAAGATGTCTGTCGCCGTGTCCATCGTGCCGCCGGATGTTACCCCGCCGGATTCTCCGATTCATGTTGAAGGGAAACCTGGCGGTAAGAATATGGTGTTAATCACATGGGAAAAGAACCAGGCGATTGATCTGCATGGGTATTATCTGTACCGGGGCGAGACAAAGGAAAATCTGGAGAAAATAAACACAGCGGTAATAGACAAAGAACTTATAAAGTACGAGGATTTTACGGTTCATTCAGGGCAGACGTATTATTATGCCCTGGCCGCGCTTGATGAGTCTTTGAACGTCAGTGAAATGTCTGTTCCGATAGAAGTGATCGCGCCGGATGCGATACCGCCGGCGTTTCCTGCTAGCCTTTTTGCCCAGCCTGATGATTTTAAGGTTCATCTGAATTGGACTCCGAATCAGGAAAAGGACCTTGATGGATACAGATTGTATCGCGCGGATGTTGTTATGGGAGAAGACGGAAAAGAGATAGAGTCACAATTCTTGAAAGTGGGTGATGATCTTAAAAAGGAAGTTGTTAACACGACAGATGAAACCGTTATAAACGGTAAAGTTTACAAATATTACCTGACTGCATTCGATGATTTCAACAATGAGAGCGAACGTTCGAGTATCGTGATTGCAAAGCCTCGTGATGATGAGCCGCCTGAACCTCCTTCGGGAATCGTCGCGGAACCTACCGAGCAGGAGATAACAATAACCTGGAACAGGAATCCCGAAACGGATATTGCCGGCTACACTGTGCTCAGAAGCAATCTTAAAACAGGGGTTTACGAAAAAATAACGGCAGACGAATTATCGCCCGAAACCACAGTTTTCAAGGACGATAATGTCGAAAAGGCCGTTGAATACTGGTACAGGATCAAGGCTTCCGATACATCGGATAACGAGAGCTTGAGATCGGATGCGGAGGGGCCGTTCAAGCTGATAGAGCCGGAACCGGAGCCGGATAATGAAGAAGGAAGCGAAACCGAAAAGGAAGAAAAATAGTTTTTATAAATCAATTCATTATTAAGAGAAGCTGAAAAATAATATGTGGCAAATTCATAAAATCTGTATTTATAGAAATTTATCCACATATGGAATTGGATTTAAAAATTCGGTTCGTGGTTTTGCTGTGAATAGTTGCATAAAGAGATTTTTGTTTATTGGATTTGTTGCATTTTTGTTTGTTATGTTTCCAGTGCTGCCGGAGATTGTTCCCGGAAAGGCGCTTGCATTAAAGATAGCACTTCAGGAATCCAGTGATCATCCCAAGGGTGTGGAGATACCACCGCCGGATCAAATGAACCCGGCGGAGCCTGTGAAAGAAGAGAAAAAGGGAACTCCTCAACAGGCACAGGCGGCGGCTCCGGCTAAAAGTTCTGAGAAAAAGCCTCAGGCTCCGACCAAGGAATATTCCGGGGTTTTTAAAGTGCTGGAACCCTTGAAAAAGGTTTTTCCTCTGAAAACAGGTACAGTTGGGCTTTATGGCGTAAATCTGTTGAGCGATGAGGCGTGGTCTGTTAATTTCTCGAGATATACAGGCTATGGAACTTATTATCTTGAAGGTGGTAAATCTATAGCGTTCCTTAAAGATTTCAACGCGAAATTCCAGCAGGGTAAACAGCTTAAAAACCAGCTGAGATCCAGTCAGATGATGGATATGTCTGCCAAGGTTTATAAGTTTGATGTTAAGTATTCCAAGAAAGTCAACAGAAACAGGGCTCAGGGCATTGATACAGCGATGAGCGTGGCCGACAACAGGAACTTTTCTGTCGGATACAGTCCGAGTAACAATCTTTCGATTGCATGGGTAATGGATTCGAAGGCGAGTAAGTCGCTCAATTCCGCGTCACCGACGAGAACCGTAAATAAACGGAATGACATAAAAGTGAAGTGGAAAGCGACAGAGGATCTCGATGTAGAATTATCGCAGTCACTGAGTTCGAATTGGAATTATAACGATGACACTGTAGCCAAGGTCAGGAACACGGACATAAAACTTTCATTCCCGCTATCGCAAAGAATGGGAATGCAGCTCGGGTATAATTTCGTAGGCAACAGGAACCTGCAGGCGGGATCGGCATCAGATTCGGAGACAAGAAAAACCACGAGATATGTCGGTATGGATTATGCATTCAACAAAGATGCCAAAGTTTCGTACCGGTTCGATGTGTCTAAAGACAGGAACCAGTCTGTTGATCTGCTGACCAATTCAGATATCACCAGCAGGGATCTGAACCTGAAATACACTATATTTAAGTGGCTTAAATTCAATGGGCAGAATAAAGTTGCTTTCAGCGAGAGCGCGGGCAAGAATGCGGTTAGAAAAGGATCGTTCTCTATTGAACATAAAAACCTGAGTTATCTTCCCGGTACTACAAAGGTCAATATCCAGAAGAACCTTACAAAAACAGGCTCGAACGCCGACCCGAAAACGACTTCCAATTATACGCTGTCCGTGAATACGCCACTGAAATATTTCAAAAACATGCTTTCTTTAAGTCACAACTTCAACATGAGCGACAGGCTCGAAATGACCGAAAGCGACGAATCCCGGAACAGGTCTGTTACGCATACTTACAACGGGACGATAAAGCTCAGTTCCGCGATGTCGATCGGCACTTCGTTGAGAAACACTAACAGCATACAGAATAATCTCATCGCGATTACAAGCGATTCCGTAAACAGGACGCTGACGGATAAAGTTACATATCTGATAAAAAAACCATTCACTCAAAAAGTGGGATTCGCCGAGAAACTTAATTACACGTTTTCAAGAACGAACAGTAAAAGCACGACATATATACCAACGTACAGCCTTACAAAAACGGATGTGTTTAAAAACCAGGGGGTGCTCGCGCTTAAAGGCGGGGCATGGAACGGTAACTACACGCTCGAACAAACAATGTCAAAGCCCAAAGGCGGGATCAACGCGAAAGCGCTGATGCACAAATTTGTGTGGAATTTGAACGATATAATGGGATTTAAATTCACCGGAAATTATTCGCTTACAAAACAGAATGATGGTTCGGTAAGCGGCGGAGTTTTCAAGATGTCAAAAGAGCAGGAATCAAAAAATCTGCTTACGTTTCTTTACGAGTTTTCGAAAAACCAGAAAGAAGAAGACAGAGAAAACAATAAGTTGAACAGGTATTTTGAAGCGGGACTGGAAATGAAATTTTAGCAGCGTTGTGAAAACATTCATAATGGATATGAATAAAACTAAATGATGACTGGAAAACGCAGACATAACAGACGTAATATGTTGCTTGAAGTGATAGCAACTGGTTTGTTTTTGTTTGTTTTACAAACAATTGTCATTGCTGCGGATTATTCAGCGGTTTGGACTTCTTCGACCGACGAGGCGACGGAGGGGATAGACTGGGGCGATTATGACGGGGACGGCGACCTCGATTTCACCACCGCCAATTTCAGCGAGTCAAACAGGGTTTATTCAAAAACAGATGGTGTGGATTCTTATTCGATTGTCTGGACTTCACCTGAAGCAGAGAAATCGCTTTGCGCCGAATGGGGCGATTTCGACGGGGACGGCGATCTGGATATAGTTGTAGGAAACGGACAGGAAACCAACAGGCTTTATGAAAATGACGGCGGCGGCTCTTTCACGAGTATTTGGAACAGTGCGGAAACGGATGATACAAGAAGTATAAGCTGGGGCGATTTCGATATTGACGGCGATCTCGATTTCATTGCGGGAAATTTTAATCAGAAAGACAGAATTTACAGCAAAGACGATACTGAAGATACATATACGATAATCTGGGAAACGCAGGCTACTCTTGTCAGCAGATCCAACAGCGTTGAACTTGCGGATTATGACGCGGACGGCGATCTCGATCTTCTGGTCGGTAACTATTCAGAGCCGAATGATGTTTACAGGAATGATGGTTTTGACGGAACCGGCACTCCTATCATGGCCTATGTGTGGTCTTCGTCCGCAACAGACACAAAACAGACAATCAGCGCAAGCTGGGGTGACTTCGATAACGATGGAGATCTGGACCATGTTGTAGGAAACAGCCAGGAAAAGAACGAGGTGTTCAAGCAGCAGAATACCTCGTATTTCCAGAACGTCTGGACTTCAACCGAGCTGGATAATACTCGAAGTATCGACTGGGGCGATTTCGATGCCGACGGGTATATTGATCAGCTTGTAGGAAACAAGGCGCAGGTAAACAGGATATACAAGAATTCTTCCGGCAACGGGAATTTTACGACTGAATGGTCTTCGACCCAGACCGACGAGACCAATTCGATAGAATGGTTCGATTACAACGGCGATGGCGATCTCGATCTTCTCGTCGGCAACAATACCGTAAACAACGATAGGATAAGAGTTTATAAAAACAATGCGGGCGCAGGCAACACCGCTCCTTCAAAACCGGTTCTCGTGGATGAGCCACACTGGGCGACGGGACAAGTGACGCTTGAATGGAATCCCAGCACGGATGCCGAAAATCAAACCGTGACCTATTCTGTGAGAGTCGGCACATGCAGCGGGTGTGATGATATCGTTTCCGGAAAAAATCCGGACTATCCGGGCAATGCCGGTATTCAGTTGTCCTATACCATAACACTGCCCGCAATACTGGTTGACCCGTATGCTTACTACTGGTCGGTTGCGGCGATAGATACTGCGGGAGCGGTTTCGGAATGGGCGGATGAGGACCTTTTCATACTGGACGAGACAAATCCGTCGAATGTCGGACATGTGAATGACGGGACGGCGGGCGACAGGACATATACTCCTTCCGACACGGCGCTGTCGGCTAACTGGGGAGATGCGACTGATACAGAAACGGGAATATTGAAATACTGGTATGCGATAGGAACCACACCGGGATATACGAATGTTACCGGATGGGTGGAAAATGCAACGGCCACGTTCGTTACGCACACCGGTCTTTCTCTCGATAACGGCGATACGTACTATTTTACGGTGAAAGCTGAAAACGGGGCTCGAATGTACTCCGATGTGGTGAATTCCAATGGCCAGCTTGTCGATATAACTGCGGCTGATGCGATCACATATATAAATGACGGCACAGGTGACGACATCGATTATGTAACGGTAGATAATCAGCTTTCGGCTAACTGGGAACATGTGGCGGATGCGGAAAGCGGGCTAAGGAAATACTGGTATGGAATAGGGACAAGTCCGGGCGGGTTCGAAATAAAATCATGGACTGACAATGGAACATCCAACTCCGTGACATACAGCGGAAGTTTTGTTAACGGCCAGACTTATTATTTCGTTGTGAAAGCGGAGAACAATTCCGGAATTTTCAACAGTCAGATAGTTTCCGACGGTCAGCTCGTGGATATCGATCCTCCATTGACGGGCGCGGCGATAGTGAATGACGGCCTTGGGGCCGATGAAGATTTTACGACGAGCAATTCTTCTCTTTCATGCAACTGGTCCGGTTTCACCGATCCTGATTCCGGTGTTATCTATTATCATTATGCTCTCGGAACAACTTCGGGCGCTACCGATGTGATCGACTGGACATCGAACGGGACGGCAACCACCGCGACACTGACCGGACTTTCGCTGTCGGACGGGCAGAGCTACTATTTTTCAATAATAGCCGAGAACAACGCCGGGTTGCAGGCTACCCCGGTCCAGACAGATGGAATTTATGTAGACAGCACTCCGCCGACAACAGTTACATTAGTTAATGACGGCGATGGTAACGATGAGGATTATACGACATATACCGACAGGTTATCGGCGAATTGGAGCGCGGCTTCAGATCCTGAAACCGCAGTGCTGAGATACTGGTATTGTGCGGGCACCAGCGAAGGCGCTTCGGATGTGATTTCATGGACGGATAATTCCACAAGCACAAGGTTTACGAATGCCGGCATCACTCTGTCGGTAGGCCCGGTTTATTATGTTACCGTGAAATCCGAAAACTCGCTCGGGCTTATATCGGCGACAAAGGTTTCCGACGGTATAACTGTGGACTATACGCCGCCGACAAGTGTTGAGGTCTCCGACGGCACGGGGGCGGATATTGATTATACAACCTCGACATCGGTGCTTTCGGCGAACTGGACGGAGGCTTCGGATTCAGAGAGCACGATCATACTTTACAGGTATGCGATCGGAACCTCCGCCGGGGCGTCAGATATTGTGGAATGGACGTATATCGGAACCGCGAGGTCCGTTACTGTTTCCGATCTCACGCTTGTTGATGGAACCACTTATTACTTTTCAGTCGCGGCAATAAACGGTTCGACGCTTCAGTCGAGCATAACTTCTTCCGACGGTATCATGGTGGACTCGACACCGCCGCCGGATGTTACGTGGATTTATGATGGGACGGCAGCGGATGTTTCTTACGTGAATGTGAATACGCAGTTGTCGGCAAACTGGGCGCAGGTAATTGACAGCGAGAGCCAGGTTCTCGCCTACTATTATGCCATCGGGACAAGTCCGGGCGCGACGAACGTAACGGGCTGGACAGGCGTCGGCACCTCGACTTCAGTGACAAAAGCCGATCTCAGCCTGACTAATAATCAGAATTATTATTTCTCGGTGAAAGTCGAGAATTATGCCGGACTGCAATCGGGCACAACCGACTCGAACGGCGTTCTTATAGATATCGTCAAACCGGCAGACGTTTTTGTTGCCGACGGCAGCGGGACCGATATTCAGTACACAACAACAAATACGCAGCTTGCCGCAAATTGGACGGAGTCATCGGATTCCGAGTCGGGCCTGCTGGGTTACTGGTATGCGATTGGCACAACCGCAGGGGCTACCGATGTGGTTAACTGGACTGATATCAGCAGCGCGACTTCGGTTGTGGATACGAGCGACACTTTCTCAAATGGCCAGGTATATTATTTCTCGGTTAAAGCGGAGGATGTTTCCGGCCTGCAATCTAATGTCGCGAGTTCCAACGGCCAGATGGTGGATGTCAGCCCTCCGGCGGATGTTCCGTCGGTGAATGACGGGACTTCTACAGATCTGAGCTATACAACGTCGGCATCGCAGTTGAGCGCGAACTGGACAGCCGCAACTGATGCAGAAAGCGGGCTTTCGAGATATTATTATGCGGCCGGAACGACCTCGAACGGAACAGATATTCTCGATTGGACCAACAATGGAACTGCAACGAGCGTAACGCGGTCCGGGCTGTCTTTATCCAGCGGAACAACTTATTATTTTTCTGTTAAATCTCAGGACAACGCAGGACTGCAATCTTCGCCGGTCAGTTCAAATGGAATTCTTGTCGATACAACCGCCCCGGAGGAACTGAGTTATCTGCGCGACGGTGTTAACGGAACGGATATCGTGTTCACCGGATCGACAACCGAGCTTTCCGCGAACTGGGCGGATGCTGTCGATAGCGAAAGTGGTGTCGCAAAATATTACTATGCGATAGGAACTGCGCCCGGCACGACGGATGTTGTGAGCTGGACGGACAACGGTGCGGATACATTCGTAACAGCAACCGGGCTTACGCTTACTCCGGGCGAGACATATTATTTCTCGGTTAAAAGCGAGAACAACGCGGGGCTGGTGTCTATTCCCAAAAACTCGACAGGTGTGACTGTAGATACTTCAAAGCCTTCGGATGTTACCGTAGTGAACGATGGTACAGGCAGTGATGTTGAATACATTGCATCTGATACGGCCCTATCTGCAAACTGGACAGAATCGAGCGATGAAGTCAGCGGGATAGTAAGGTACTGGTATGCGGTCGGCACATCCGCGGGAGCAACCGACACCGTTGACTGGACCGATAATTTGCTCAGCACGAACGTTACTGTTACAGGCCTGACATTGAATGAAGGGCAGGCTTATTACTTCACGGTCAAGGCTGAAAACGGGCTGGGTGAAGAATCAAATCCGACAAGTTCCGCCGGAAACGGCCAGACGGTCGATGTATCCAATCCCGCGGATGTTTCATCTGTAAATGACGGTGTGGCAACCGATATTACATATTCGGACACCAATACTCAAATATCCGCAAACTGGACTGAATCGAGTGATGCTGTAAGCGGTATTGTGAAATACTGGTACTGCATAGGTTCAGCGCAGGGATTATGTGATACAAGGGGCTGGACGGATAACGGCCTTCTTACAAGCGCCGATATAATCAATCTTGCTTTGAATAACGGCTCGACTTATTACACGGGCATCAGGTCGGAAAACGGCGCCGGGCTTTTGTCCACGGCGGTTTATTCGAATGGATGGACTGTCGATACCACAGCTCCCGGCATAGTATTTGTCATGGATGGAACCGGTTCGGACATTACTTATACAACTGCAACATCAACATTGTCCGCGAACTGGACGGCATCGTTTGATGATGAAAGCGGGCTTGTGACCTACTGGTATGCGGTTGGCACGTCACAGGGGGGGAACGATGTCGCCGACTGGTCCGACAGCGCAGGCACGGGAACATCCGTGAACGTTGCCGGATTGAGCCTTGTTAACGGGCAGACATATTACTTCTCCGTGAAAACGGAGAACGGCGCGGGGCTGGTTTCCACTGCAAGTAATTCCAATGGACAGAAAGTTGATTTTACACCTCCCGCCGATGTTGCGTCGGTGACGGACGATACAGGTACCGGGAATAATTACATAACTATAAACGACGAGATATCCGCAAGCTGGACCGATTCATCGGATGCCGAAACGGGGATTGTGAAATACTGGTACGCGATCGGTACGACCGGGAACATTACTTCAGTAAGGGACTGGAAAGATAACGGGCTCGATACTTACATAACCAAAACCGGCTTGTCTCTTCAGGACGGCACAACATACATAATTTCCGTGAAAGCCGAGAATGGCGCCGGGCTTCAGTCGGAGCCGGTCAGTTCCGCGGGACAGATTGTTGACACAATACCGCCGGATGATATCGAGTTCGTATATGACGGTCAGGATGAAGACATCAGTTATACATCTTCGAACTCCGAATTGTACGCAAACTGGACGGCGTCGAACGATGAGCATTCACCAGTAGTTGCTTACCGGTACGCGGTCGGCACATATTCCGGGGGTAATGACGTTGTGACGTGGACCGGTAACGGGCTGTCACTGTCGGTTCATATCACCGGGTTGAGCCTGCAGGACGGCCAGACTTATTACATATCGGTGAAAGCCGACAACGAAGCCGGACTCGAATCATATCCTACTGTTTCCGACGGGCAGACAGTTTATGTAAATGCGCCGTCAGATATCAGCAATGTTTATGACGGCACCGGCGCAGATCTGGATTACACATCATCGACTTCGGCGCTTTCGGCCAACTGGACGGAATCGGTTGATTCAGGCAGCGGCATTGAAAGCTATTTTTACAGAATAGTAAGGCAGTCGGACAGCGCGACAATTGTTGATTGGACGGATAACGGGCTTCAAACTTATGTTCAGAACACGGGGCTGTCGCTTTCCGGCACGGAGACCTATTTTTACCAGGTAAAATCGGTCAATGAACTCGGGCTTGAATCAAACAGCACAAGTTCGGACGGCATAACAGTTGATCTTACGCCACCGGTAACAATTTCAACAGTGGCCGACGGCGTGGGAGAGGATATCACCTTTACTACCAACAACGCGCAGTTGCAGGCCAACTGGTCTGCTTCTTCGGACGGCGAAAGCGGGCTACAACAATACTGGTACTCGATAATCCGTGACGATAATGGTTCAGAAGTAACTATAATCGACTGGACGAGTAATGCACAGAGTTTGTCCGTGACAAAAACAAATCTGAATCTTTCAAACGGAAATACATACAAATTCAAGGTCAGGGCCGAGAATACTGTCGGGCTGGCTTCCGATCCGTCATATTCTAATGGAGTGATACTTGATTTTACCGCCCCGGATGTTGTCACCGTGAGCGATGGAACAGGATTCGATTGTTCGTATACTAATTCGCTGACTGAATTGTCTGCGAACTGGACTCCTTCGAATGACAATGAAAGCGATGTGACAGGATACTGGTTTGCCATAGGTACGGGGACTTCATCCGGCGACATGACGGATATCGTTGACTGGACCAGTAACGCTACTGCTACCGCGATTACAAAAACCGGGCTGTCGCTTCAAAACGGCGAGACTTATTATTTCTCGGTCAAAGTTGAAAACGGCGCGGGGCTTTTCAGTAACCCGACCAGTTCGAACGGACAGCTTGTAGATATTGATTCCCCGTCGGTGGTCGAACAGATAAACGATGGGACATCGGACGATATCGCGTTCACATCCAGCAGTTCTCAATTGTCTGCAAACTGGACCAGCTCTTTTGACCCCGAAAGCGGCGTTGCAAATTACTGGTATGGGATCGGGACGACGCAGGGCGGAACGAATGTTCTGGGTTGGACTAATAATGCAAATAATACAGGGGCCACAGCTTCGGGCCTGAGTCTCAGCAGCGGAATCACATATTATTTCACGGTAAGGGTGGAGAACGCGGCAGGTTTATTCAATTCTCCCAGCCATTCCGACGGGGTTCTGGTTGACACGACTTCTCCGTCGCCTGTTGCTACCGTGAGAGACGGAACGTCAACAGACCTGGTATATACCACTGACGGCACGCAGTTATCGGCGAACTGGACGACGTCATCCGACAGTGAGAGTGGAGTCATAAAATATTTTTATGCTATAGGGAAAACCGCCGGCGGAACAGACGTTGCCGACTGGACGGATAATGGGCTCGGCACATCAGTGACGGTTTCGGAAATGACCCTCACTGATGGACAGGCATATTATTTCAGCGTTTACTCTCAAAACAATGCGGGACTCAATTCAACCGCCGTCAATTCAAGCGGCGTGATTGTTGATACGACCGCTCCGGATGCGGTAGCAAATGTCAATGACGGCACCGGGTCGGACATAGACATTACAAGCTCGACGATGGAGTTGAGCGCAAACTGGAGTTCGGCGGTCGAGCCGCACACGGGTATCGCGACTTATTACTATTCCATAGGTACGGCAACGGGTGCCACCGATGTTGTCAACTGGGTTCCAACTACGGACACAAGCGCGACTGTTGATGGGTTGGCGCTTGCTAATGGAGGCTCGTATTATTTCAATGTGAAGTCGAAGAACCTTGCAGGCCTGCAAAGTGAGGTTGCGAGTTCGGATGGCGTAACGATTAATGCCGATGCGCCGGTTGTGGAAATATCTTCCCCGGAATCAGGTGCGGTTGTTTCCGGAAACATAACAATAATGGGAACGGCTTTTGATTTCTCGCTGACAGGATGGGAGCTTTATTACGGCGCTGGAACATCGCCTTCCGCATGGAAAGAGATAGAGACAGGAACTGCTTCCGTTCAGAATGGAGTTCTCGCGCAGTGGGACGTCTCACAGCTTCAGGGCACTTATACTTTAAAGCTTGGTGCTACCGACTCTCTCGGCCTGACTGATGAAACTACCGTCACTTTTAGCATTGATAATTCCTACACATATTCGGGCAGTGTAGATGCGGATAAATGGGTGTTTATGAGCCTTCCGGTTCAGCCTGATACAAATGATATCTTGTCCATATTCAGTAACGCGGGGATATATACGGAATATAAGTTGTATATATGGGACCCAACGGCGGAGGAAGACGAAATCATCAGCAAATACAGGTCACCGGAAACACTGGACGCCGGGGACGCCTTTTTCATAAAGTCTTTTGGGCGTCAGCTCGATTTTGAATACAGCGGCTCGATTTCCGATTCAACCCAGGAGTATTCCATGCAGCTCTATGAAGGGTGGAATATGGTGGGGACTCCGTTCAACAGGAATTTCACATGGAGTCTTGTCGAGGTAAGTAACGCAACCGGAACATACAGTCTCAGTGATGCCGCTGATGAAGGTATAATTTCGAGTTCGGTTTATACCTATGATGATGTCAATGAGGAGTGGGTGCTTAATTCCGGTTTGTCGGAAATGCTTCCGGGTGTCGGCTACCTGGTTCGGGCTTATGAGCAGGCGGAATTGCTTTTCGATCCGGGTGCCGGGATGAGTGGCGGGCTTGCAAGGGTAATCAGGCTTGTTTCGGATTACAACCTGAAAATATCCGCCCGCGCGGGGAGCGCCCTGGATTCCGACAATTTCATCGGAACAATGAATTATTCGAGCGAGGGTTATGATGTAATGGACGCGCCGGAACCGCCGGTTTCTCCCAAAGAGGATCTCGTATCGGTGTATTTTCAACACTCGGACTGGGGTAAGCAGGCGGGTAGGTTTACAAGCGATTACAGACCGCTTGCGAGAGAATCGGGGCATGTAGAAGAATGGAAATTCATAGTGGAAACCAACTGCTCCGGCGAGGCGGTTGAAATAACATGGGATGAGTCTGAAGTTGCCGGGTCGGGGTTCGATTTCGAACTGACAGATGTGATGTCGGGCATGAGGATCGATATGTCTGAAACCGGAACATATTCATATACTTCTGATCAAACATCTTTGTCGCGGGAATTCGAAATTACCGTAACAGCGCCATATCTTGAAAGTGCCATAAAGGAGTTTGACATTAAGTATGGCTGGAATCTTGTAAGCGTTCCGCTCGAACCGGGAGAAACAAAAGCTTCCGTTCAAATCCTGGACGATGTTCCCGGCGCGCAGGTGTTCCAGTATTACGACGGGGATTATTACGAGGGCGAGAAAGCGGATATCCAGGCGGGATTCGGATACTGGATTTATTCGGAAGAAATTTCAACCATAGATATAGAAGGTACGGATCCGGCGGAATCCGGGATGGTGGAGGTTCCGCTGAAATCGGGATGGAACCTGATAGGGAATCCGTTCGGGCTGCCTCTGGAATGGGATGACGAATCCGTATCGGTGGTAGTTGGCGAAAATGAGATGAAGTTAAGAGAAGCGGTTTCAGAAGGGGTCGTGTCCGGCGTTGTATTCGATTACGATGGCAGTTACAGGATGAGAGCGCTCGGATCAGCTCTCGTCCCGTGGAAAGGTTATGCGCTCAGAGTTTTCGAGGACAGTACAATAATATTCAGGAATTGAGACTGGAATATTGAAGGCGAAAAGAAGTAAACAGATAGTTTTATTCATTGCCGTCCTGATGTTGATTGTGATGTCGCATGGATGCGGCGGAGGCGGATCGATTGTTGGAGACCGTGGCGGGGACAACGAAGTGCCGGTTATTTCCATGAATAATCCTTCGCCACAGAGTTCGATTTCCGATGTCGAATTCAGGGCCGAGACGTTTTATATTGAGTTTGATATATATGATACCAGCACACTGGTGGAATCTTCGAAGCAGATCAGTTTCAAAATGGATGATGGGACTGCTGTAGATGTTACCGACAGATTTACCATGACCGATTCCAACACAATAAAGAGCAACGGCGATTTTTATACTTACACAAGAACGTTGTTTGATCTTGCCACTAATGACCAGACCCGGCATATAACGGTCTCGGTTTCTATAATGGATTATGCGGAGAACGAGGGAGGCTTTACAGGCAGTTTCAATGTCTATCCTACAGACATGCCCGCGCCGCCGCCGCCGCTGGATGTCCCCGAATGACTATCACAGAGAATTGCCGGCAATTGTATTTTTCGATGGAAGTTTGATGGTGGATTGCAAGGCATGTTTGCGGGGCGTTTTTCGAGACAAACAGTGCAGAATGTTAAGAATATTATTGACATAGTAAATGAAGAAGCTTAAATTAAAAGGCGGTAAAAATTCAGTTGTTTGCGCCCGTAGCTCAGCTGGATAGAGCAACGGACTTCTAATCCGTAGGCCGCAGGTTCGAATCCTGCCGGGCGCGTTTCGTTAATGGACAATTATTATGTCGATTATCAATCCGGTTACATTCGAAACATCAGACGGGCGCAGCGTTGTTTTGAGGAGCCCCCTGTCCGATGACGCGGAAGCGCTTGTGGAATATGTACGGCTGATTTTTTCCGAGCATGAGAATCTTCTTTTTGAACCCGAGGAATTTGTTGTTTCGGCTGCTCAGGAGCGGGAGTGGATCAGGACCCATGCCGAATCTTCCTCCGCCCTGATAATTGCCGCTTTTGCTGGTGGCGAGGCTGTCGGTATCATGAATTGTTTTCCGGGTTCATGCAGACGCACATCTCATGATTGCACACTCGGCATAACGCTGAGAAGAGGGTGGACAGGGGTTGGAATCGGTTCGGAAGTGATGAATCTGCTGTTGGGCTGGGCGCGAAGCAATGTTGAAGTCGAAAGATTAAGTCTTTCCGTTTTTTCTACGAACGAAAGCGCCTTCGAGTTCTATCTGAAACACGGGTTTGTTCAGGAAGGCAGAAAAGAACAGGCATTCAAATTTTCAAATGGTAAATACGCGGATGAGATCCTGATGTCCTGCGATGTGAAAACTCTCTGAATTTTCAATCAGTCTATAATCTGTTTCACGAATTGTTTATAATTCAAATAACACAAATATAGTATTCGTGATACGACTTGAGTATCGGTGTCATCGCGAGCAAAGTATATTTGAAAAAATGACACGAAGTTACTGGCTGGTTAAAAATGCACATATCTGAAGGAGTACTTTCCGCGCCTGTTCTGGCCTGTGGCGCGCTGGTTGCCGCGGGTGGTATTGCCGTCGGATTGAAGAGAACCCGGGAAGAGGATATTCCCAGGGTGGCTTTGCTTTCGTCGGCTTTTTTTGTCGCGTCTTTCGTTCATGTGCCGATCGGACCTTCAAGCGTGCATTTGATTTTAAATGGAATAAACGGACTCATTCTTGGCTGGGCGGCGTTCCCTTCGATTTTCGTGGCGTTGTTGCTGCAGGCTGTTATGTTTCAGTACGGTGGTATAACCGTTATCGGCGTAAACACGATGATGATGGCTTTGCCCGCTGTTTTGTGCAGGTATGTTTTCTATCGACTGGTAACCGGGAAAAACGAGCGCAAAGCATACATTGGAGCGTTTTTGTGCGGAGCCTCATCGGTGGCATTCAGCGGAATTCTTGTTGCCGGATTTCTTTTTTTTACCGATGAGTCTTTTTTCAACACCGCCGCACTGGTGCTTGCCGCTCATTTGCCGGTAATGATAATTGAAGGCGTAATAACTGCTGTCTGTATCGGGTTTATTCGGAAAGTCAAGCCTTCGTTACTGGGAGTAGTCGATGATTAAAGAAAGAATACTCTATTCCGTAATTTTGTTATTATTTCTTTTTACCGCTCCGGCGCTCGCGCACAAAGTTCAGGTGTTTGCCTATTACGAAGCCGGAGAAGTGCATACCGAGAGCTATTTCAACGACGGAAAACCGTGTGTCAATTCGAAAATAATCGTATATTCACCCGGCGGTGAGGTTTATACGGAAGGTGTAAGCGATGAAGAAGGCATGTTTTCATTTCCTGTTGATATACAGGGGAATTTAAACATTGTGCTCGAAGCAAGCATGGGGCATAGGGCGGAAATTAATCTGGAAATAAAAGATATTGCCGGGGCGGAGAAGAACAACGAGGAAGCGGCACCGGGTGTAAGCGAAGAGAATGAAACAGAACCTGATTCGGCGAGCGTGGCGGATCGGTGCTTCTCTCAGCGGGAACTCGATGAATATGTTGAATCCCGGGTGAATAAAAGGACGACGGATAATAGAAATGAAATGAAAAAACTTGGACGCCCGGCGTTTAGAGACATAGTAGCCGGGTTGGGCTACCTGACCGGTATTATGGGGTTATGGTTGTTTGCGTTGTCCGCGAAAAAACGGGCGGGAAGTAAGTGATGTTTGAAGAGCGGTTTGAGTACGGAAATTCAATACTCCATGGAACCGATCCAAGGGTGAAGCTGGTATTGGCATTGCTTTTTTCCGTGGTGACAGCCGTTGGTTTTGATATGCGGATGCTATGGTTTGCTCTTTTATTTTCGGTTCTAATGTCAATTGCGGCAAAACTCAATCCGATAGATCTCGCACTGAGATTGCTTATTGTAAACGGTTTTATTTTTTTTATATGGCTGGTTTTGCCGTGGAGTTTTCCGGGCGATGTTGTTTTCAGCGCAGGGCCTTTGAATATCACTCGGCAGGGGCTGGATTACTGCCTGATGATCACTGTGAAATCGAATGCTATTGTTATTGCTAATATCGCTCTTCTGTCAACATCTCCGCTTGTTAACCTTGTTCATGCGATGAGCCATCTTAAAGTCCCTTCGAAACTTATTCATATATTCTTTTTTTCGATAAGGTATATTCATGTCATACAGAGCGAATACAGGAGGCTGGTTAATGCGGCGAAAGTCAGGTGTTTCAGCCCGGGCACGAATATGCACACGTACAGGACGTATGCTTATCTTGCCGGGATGTTGCTGATAAACAGTTATGACCGGTCACGGAGAGTTTTGGATGCGATGAAATGCAGGGGATTCAAGGGCAGGTATTATGTGCTTGATCATTTCGAATTCGGTTATAGTGATATTTTTGTAACTGTCACCGGAATCATTGTCGTGTTGGTTCTTTCTTATATGGAGTGGGGTATCGGATGATTCGGATTGATGATCTCAATTTCAGATATCCGGGCAGGCCGGAGTTGTTTTGCGGACTGGATTTCGAGATGACGGCGGACCGGAAGATCGGTTTGGTCGGCCCTAACGGGTCGGGGAAAACCACGCTTTTCCATTTAATAATGGGACTTCTCAAACCTGTTTCAGGAAGCATCAGGATTTTCGGAAAAGAAAGAGTTTCAGAAGATGATTTCAGAGAAGTGAGGGAGAGGATAGGGTTCCTGTTTCAGGATCCCAACGATCAGTTGTTCTGCGCAACTGTCGGGGAAGATGTCGCGTTCGGCCCGTTCAATACCGGCAGAACAAGGCATGAGGTGGAACACATAGTTAAAGAGACGCTTTGCATGGTTGGGCTTGAGGGATACGAGAAGAGGATAACATATAAGCTGTCCGGCGGCGAAAAGAAAATGGTTTCGCTTGCGACTGTACTGGCAATGAAGCCCGACGTTCTTCTGCTTGACGAACCGACATCCGGGCTGCATCCGGCTGCCGCAAAAAGGATCGTTGATGTTCTTAACACAACAGGGCTTCCCTTAATAGCAATATCGCATGACGCTTATTTTCTTAAAAATGTCACCGGGGAAATTATTACGATAGAAGGCGGAAAAGTTAAGGAAGCATGTCTTGATGACTTTTTATATTTTGATAACAGGGAGAAATGAAATGAGAAAATACGTTTTCATTATCTGTGCAGCATTAATCTGTTGTTCGGTTCCGGCGCTCGCGCATTTCCAGGTGCTGATCCCGTCGAAAGATATTGTCGGGACATCCGATTCAAATATGATATCGCTCGACCTTATGTTCATTCATCCGTTTGAAGGTAATTTTATGAATATGGCAGAACCCACGGATTTCGGCGTTATGGCGCGTGGTAAAAAGACAGATTTGATCGACACGCTTAAGCCTGTGAAAAAGAAAGGGTTTTCGACCTTCACGGCTCAGTATTCCATTAAGCGTCCGGGAGACCATATTTTTTATGTGTCACCGGCGCCGTACTGGGAGCCTGCGGAAGATTGTTACATTATTCATTACACAAAAGTGATTGTGAGTTCGATGGGAATGGAATCGGGCTGGGACAGCGAGATCGGCTTGAAGACCGAGATTGTTCCCCTGACAAGGCCGTATGGATTGTGGACAGGGAACCTTTTCCGCGGGATAGTTAAGCTCAATGGCAAAGCTGTGCCGGGAGCGGAAATCGAAGTCGAGTACTACAACCCGGACGGGAAAGTCAAATCGCCTGCGGATCCGTTCATAACTCAGGTGATAAAGGCAGACGGGCAGGGAGTTTTCGCATATGCGATGCCGAAGGCCGGCTGGTGGGCTTTCGCGGCGCTGAGCGAAGACGACAAAACAATGAAGGGACCTGACGGCAAGGAAAAATCAATAGAGATCGGCGCTGTCATCTGGGTTCACACCGTTGATATGGATTGATAGTGGCGTTGATGAAATAATGCAGGAAATTGTATAATCTGCCAGACATGATGACGAACGAAAGAGAGCAAACTGATGGCTGAGGATCTGAAAAAGAGGGCCGGAAAAATAGTTAAGATTATCGGCGAGCATTTTCCCGATGCTCAGCCCGCGTTGAATTACCGTAATCCGCTGCAGCTTCTTGTTGCAACGATTCTTTCGGCGCAATGCACGGACCAGAGAGTGAATATCGTGACCGGGCAATTATTCAGGAAATATAAAAATGCCGGTGATTTTGCCGGTGCGGATATTGCCGAGCTCGAACAGGATATACGTTCAACCGGGTTTTACAGGAACAAGGCGAAGAATATCAAAAGCTGTTGTACCGATATTGTGGAGAAGTATAAAGGCAAAGTGCCGGATACTATGGAACAGCTTGTCGAACTGGCGGGCATAGGGAGAAAAACCGCGAATGTCGTGCTCGGTAACGCTTTCGGCAAGCCCGGCATTGTTGTAGATACGCATGTCGGCAGGATTGCGCGTCGAACCGGGCTGACTTCGAACACGGATGCCGTCAAAGTCGAGTTCGATCTTATGGAACTGATACCGAAAGATAAGTGGACGATTTTTTCCAATCAACTTATATTACATGGACGCGCTATATGCAAAGCAAGAAAGCCTGAATGCGGGGAATGCCCGGTTCTTAAATATTGTGATTACGGCAGGGAACAAAGTGACTGATAGCGAGAAAATATCTTTAAGCAGAGCGATCGATATCTGCAACAACGCGATGCTGGATGATCCTGAAACGGCTTTGAGCGAGCACAACAGGCTGAAGGAACGTCAGCTCGAGAGCAGGGTAATGTTCGGAACGGAGTCTGTCCCCACGCTTCCGAGACCTCACTTCCTCACTGCCGGCCAGATAGAGAAATTGAAATATATCACAACTGTGATCATGGGTTGCCTTGAGAAGGTCATAAAGCTGTATTTTGAATCGGATGCGCTTAAAGAAGTGCTGGTGCTGAGTGACGCTGAAAGAGAAATGGTTGGCATCGATCCGGGAATCAGCCGCGTGATCCACAAGGCCCGGCTGGATTCTTTTTTCGAGGGAGACGATTTGAAGTTTCTGGAATTCAATTGTGACAGCCCGGCTGCGGTTGGTTACGGCGATTGCCAGACGGAAATATTCAAGAGCCTGTTTTACATGAATGAACTGGAAAAGGAGTTCGAGTTCGAGTGGGTCGAACGCCGTCGGATGATGCTTGAAACTCTGATTGACGCTTACAGGGACTTCGGCGGCAAAAAGGAATATCCTGTAATTCTCATCACCGACTGGAGAGACGTAAAAACGATTCATGAGTTCTACATTCTTAAAGAGTATTTTGAGTCGATGGGCTATGAGACGGTGATAGCGGACCCGAGGGATCTTGAACTGAGAGGGGATGTGCTTTACGCGGACGGTAAAATAGTTGACATGGTTTACCGGCGTGTAATTATCAAGGAAGTTCTGGAGAAGAAGGGGGATGTCGGGGATCTTCTTGAGGCTATAAAAAGAAAAACGGTCTGTGTCGTGAATCCTTTCAGGGCGAAAATCGTATCGAACAAATCGACACTGGCGGTTTTGACCGATCCGAAATTCGATCATTTGTTCACGGATGAAGAAAACAGAGTAATTGCGGAACATGTTCCATGGACAAGAAATTTAAAGCCCGGAAAGGTTGTTTACGAAGGAACGGAATGGGACATTTGCGACCTGGTTGAGAAGAAGCGGGAAAACTTTGTAATAAAACCATGCGATGGATACGGGGGTAAAGGGGTAAAGCTCGGCTGGCAATTTACCGACGCGGAATGGCGGACGGAGCTGGAGGCGGCTTCAGAGAGTAATTATGTGATTCAGGATATGGTGCATATCCCGGTGGAAGAGTTTCCGGTTTTGAAGAATGGGAAATATGAACTCCAGGAAAGGTATGTTAATCTGAATCCGTTTGCCATAGGGGGAAAATACGGCGGCTGTATTTCCAGGATATCGATGTCGCCGATCATAAATGTCAGCGCGGGCGGTGGGATGGTTCCGACATTCACAATAAAATCCCGAACATGAAAATATGAAATACATTGATGTGCATTGTCATCTTGGAAGCAGCGTGGACGGTGGAAAACTTTCATACGATGATCTGAAGCAAATAGTCTCCGATTACCCGGCTGAATATGTCGTGGTACTGCCGCTTGATGAAGCTGAAAAGGGCGGAACTTATGAGAAACTCAACGACGAAATAAAGAAGACGGCTGATGCCGATGACAGGCTTTTGTGGCTCGGGCGGATAAATCCGCATGCCGGAGACAGAGCAGTTGCGGAAGTTGAAAGAGTTATCGAAGCCGGAGCGTCGGGGATCAAACTGCATCCCTATTCGGAGGATTTCGGCCCGGGGGATGCAGTTAACGTATTCCGCAAAATTGGAGAGCTTGATGTGCCGGTGCTGCTCCATTCGACACATAGCGTTTTCACAACAGAGATAGACGGCTGGAGAAGATTGTTCGATTCCACGGGAGCGCCTGTGATAGTAGCCCACGGAGGAAAGGATGGCTACCGGCAGCTTGCGGGGATTGCGGATATGCACCCGAACCTGTTTGTCGACACGACGGCGGTTTCGACTTTTCGCGCGAATTATGTGTACGAAGCTTTCGGCGGTGACCGGATAGTTTATGGCAGCGATCTTCCTTATTCGCATCCCGGTGTCGAAAGAGTGAAGTATGACTTGATCCTCAAGCCGGAAGACCGCGAAAAAGTTTTTTATTATAACGCTGCCGGTATATTCGGCCTGGCGTGATTTTGAGACAGGGCAGCTTCTTTTTCCGACCTGAATTTCTCAACGGTTGATTCGAGGTTTCCGGGAAATTTCAAAAACGCTATTAACCCTATGAGCGAAAAAAGACCGCCTATCGGTCCGGTAAGCTGAACGCCGAGCGGGGACGCCATGCTGTTGCCGAACCATGAGAAAAGAAGCGTCATCAAAAAAGTGGATATGCCCATGGTTATTTTCAAACACAGTCCCTGTGCCCCGAAATACATGGCTTCGCGGCGGTTGCCCGTTTTCATTTCGTCATAATCCGTAAGGTCCGCAACGATTGCGTTCGGCACGATGAAAATGCCGGCGAGAGGCACTCCGCAGAATCCCATAATCGTATATCCGAAAACCAGGTTGGAAACCGGCAGCCATCCGGCGTTCATGAAAAATATCAGCGGAAGCACGAGGGTGAAAATCAGTAGCATGGCTATCATCGTTTTTCTTTTACCGATTTTCTTCGCGATCATATTCGTTACAGGAATGAAGATGAGCGCAACCCCGAACACGATTCCCATGAAAACTGCCGTATTCTCTTTAGGAATGCCCAGAAGAACCGTAACGTAATATGTTACTCCTGAAGAGATAATGTTGAAACCGAACCAGAAAGAAAGATTGCCGATTAGATAAATAACAAACGGTTTGTTCTTGAAAGTCATAAGAAGAGACGAAAAAAGGTTGAGTTCGGAAGGTGTGGCGTCGCAGTATTTTTTTTCGTCAATGGAAATAACCGGCATGTATAAGAAAATCAGTGCTACTCCGCCGAGCATGAGCGCCATAGCTTTAAAACCGTATTTTGCGGCGAGCGGAGCAAAAGCTATGGATGCAATTACTGTACCGATTAACATCAGCACGCCCTGTAGAGATGTCGTGTTCATTCTTTCTTTATGCGTTTTGCTCAGTTCCGGGATCAGGGCGAGATACGGACAGACGTAGTAGGTGAAGAAAAAGAAATAAAGGCCGAGCATTCCGGCAAGCCACACCGAGTTCCATGCTGAGATTCCGCAGGTGGGTTGAAAGAAGAGCAAGACGAGTGACAGGGCGAGCGGAACGCCACCGTAAAGCATGAAAGGGAGCCTTCTGCCGCGTTTGGATTTGCATTTATCCGTCCAGTAGCTCACAAGCGGGTCTGCAATTGAGTCGATGATTCGACCGAAGATAAATATGTATCCAAAAACAATTTTCGGAACAAGTTGTGGAAGACTTTCCTCCGCCGGTGGAAGATAATAATAAATAACCGCGGCTACCGCGAGGCGATCCAGTATTGATACCCCGATATAACCGGAAGAGTATCCCAGCAGTTTGTTGAATGGCAATTTAGGCTTTGACATACGAAGAAATCCTCTAACCCGGATTTCTCACAGAGAAATCCGGAAAATCGCGATAACACCTGTCCTACTGCGTTGCGGCGTCGGTTCGGGATCGGTCACATACGCAACAGTATGCTCCCTCACCACTCCCTCGCCGCGCCTTGTATTACAGGCATTATCACGATTTTTAACCTGCACTGGAGAGAAATGCAGGCTAAGATGCTTATATAAAGATACAATAGAAATTTTTGTAATACAAACAAAAAACTGCCGGAACAGGCCGGCAGCTATGGTTTATCTGTTCATTTCATATAATTATCTGATGTCGCCTTCGTAGCCGATCCCGAGAGTTCCTCCGGGGTTCATTATGTTGTTCGGATCGACCTGTTTTTTTACCGCCTCGATAATATCGATTCCGACAGCGCCGACCTGGTTGAGCATCCAGGGCGCAAGCATTCTCCCGACGCAGTGATGATGGCTCAGTGTTCCACCGCTGTTCCTGATCGCGCTGACAATGCTGGTGTGGTATTCTTTGTAATCCTCAACCTCGTTTCCCTTTTCCATTTTAGAAAGGAAAATGAAATACAGGTTTGCGCCGTTTTCATAGAAGTGAGACGCATGAACGGTGCAGGCGGTGTTCGGTCTGGATTTGACAACTTTTCTGACGTTCTCCCAGACTTCCATAAGGTTGGACCATCTGACGGATGTTTCAAGCGTGTCCGTCATGATGTTCAAATCCATCAGATCCTCTCTCATGTAAGGATCTTTGTACCTGTTTTTCCACCACGATTTGACAGGTATTCCGCCCATCGCGAAACCGCCGTTTTTCTTTGCAATATTCTTAACTTTTGATTTAATCAACTCTCCGGCATCGGCATCGCCCTCGGTCGATCCCAGCATGAGACATCGCTTCATCGGCTTATAACCCATTGCCGAAATTATCTTGTCGACCGCAGTGCCGTCCAGTCCGTAAAGTTTCAGTCCTATCATTGTTTCTTCAGGATCGGAAATCCTCAAAACCGAAGGTGTTCCGAACTCGCCCTGCATTATTTCTCTGCAGGTATCAACCGCGTCCTGCCATGTTTTGAACATGTAGGAGAAATATCTTCGATTATCAGGCCCGAATCTACGGAGCTTGAGAGTCGCTTCTGTTATAACGCCGTAAATTCCCTCGGAGCCTATCATCAACTGGCCGATATCCGGCCCTGTCGCCTTTGCCGGATACGGCTCTATGTTGACCGGGCCCGAAGGGGTCATGACTTTCATTCCCAGAACGATGTTTTCGATTTTTCCGTAACCGGTGGATTGCTGGCCCGCGCCGCGAGCCGCGATCCAGCCTCCCACAGTTGAAAATTCAAAAGATTGCGGGAAATGCCCGCACGTGTAACCATCCGGCGCAGACTCCGTTTTGTAATTATTCAGTATCTCTTCGAAAGCCGGGCCGAAAATACCGGGCTGAACTGTGACCGATGAATCAAGCTCGTTGATCTCGATAACTTTGTTCATGTGGCGTGTCAGGTCGAGGCAGACCCCGCCCCCGGGGAATTCTATCGCACGTGTGACCGACGACATCGCGCCTGCCGGAACAATTACTATCCCGTTGTCATCGCAATATCTGACTACAGATTTCACGTCTTCTTCGTTTCTTGGATAAACTACCACATCGGGCGGGTTCGGCACTTCATTCAATCTGAGCTTGAGCGCATCAAGGAACATTTTTCCATAAGCGTGTTTCGCGCGGTCATAGTCGTCTATGGACACGTTATCTTCGCCTACTATATTTTTCAGCTCGACTATTTTGTGGCCGGGTATCCTGCACCCGATGTTCAGCACCACTTTTTCGAGGCCGGGTTTATATGTCTTGCTCAAATCATTGTCGGTAAGACCAAAAACTTCTTTCATGAAATCCAATAATTCAGGCTTCGGGTGTTTGAATTCTTTCGGGTCTCCCCATTTGAGAATAGACCTGTATGAACGATCGTCGAATTCCTTGATCCAGATTTCTTTGCCCTTGCTCTTTTTCATTTAGTCACACCTGCCCGTTATTTTCTTTGATCATAGTAATTAATTATATTTAAATTACATTAACTTTAAATGATAAAAGTATCCAGCATGAATTTGAGGGAGGCTAAAAAAGGTTTTCTGATGGCCTGATATCGTGAGTAAGGTATAATTAACAGGATATTTAACAATGGTCACCGACCGGAGAAAGCGATGAGAAAATCAGTATTTATTTTTTTGATCCTTATAGCGATTCCGATTTGTTCAAAGGCGGAAACAACTGTCGGAAAGATAGATTTTGATGTGCGGGAAGAATCCGAGGCGATAGTTACGGCGCGGTTATCGGTTACCGGCTATAAATGGAGCGACAGCGGGTGGTCTCCGCCGCTTGAGATAAGGCTTGATGGGAAAAGGGCTGCTTCGCTTATACCGGTCCGGGGAGAAGAGTCTGCGAATTATAAATATTTTTTAGGCCCCGTTGAAGAAGGGAAGCATCAGGTGGAACTCATCGACCCGGCAGACGGAAGGCAGGGTGTTAATCTTGATCTGTTCTACACTGTCGTAACTCAAAAAGACGACCCGGAATACAGGTTGTTGAGGTATGCGCCGATTATTCTCGGGCGCGAGGACAGCGAGAGTACGGATGTTCCGATTTTCGCGTGGGTGGTCGAGAGAAAACGGAATGCGGGCGATATCCTTGAATATTCGATTGTATGGACAAATGAAGATGGGGGAACCCCGACGTCTGAGCTTATGGCCCGATATGGGAGAACGGTTGATATCGAGTATGTGTACAGGGTTGAATTTGACGCTGAAGGGCAGGTAGTATCGGAAACATTCCAGGGGTCGGGCCATAAGGAAACGCATTACCGGGGTAAAAAGCTCGGAGATCATCCTTTTCTGAGGACATGCACGAAAAACAACATGGTGTCGGATGAAGGGGAATCGGAGCTTATTTTTCCGTTTGTGCCTGTTTTGTTCGATGAAGAGGGCACCCGCGAGCGGATGCTGGATCGTGAAACCTGGATAAGCAGGGTAATGCACGAGGAGCTTGTCCGCGAGAAAAAGCTGACGAAAAATCTCCCCGATCCGATGAGGGTGAGGATAGACGATGTTCGCAGATATGTGCTTGTCGATCTGGAAACGGAGCCGTTATTCTCCGGCCCCCGGCTCGAGGTTGCCCTGCGGTTGAAAGGTTCTAACAAATGGTTTACGGCTGATCAGGGAGTTGAGCAGATGCTGCTGGGCAGGTTCGGCAAAGCGAGGGTCGGCGTGTGGGTTCCACGCGGAACCGGGCCGAATGATATTCTTGGGATAAGGTTGCGACCGGTGGGAGACAGCGGCGGAAGATTGAATATCAGGGCGCTCGGTCCACTTACCATGCTGGATAAAGAATTCATGCCGCACAAAATTGATGTTCCGTGGGAAAAGACAAGAACGATTACCGTGGACGGAAAACCACTGCTTATAAAACTTGAAACATCTTCTTCTGAATAGTATAGTTAAGCACGATTTTAATAATACGAATAATCTATAAAGCGGGTAGAGTATATTAGTGACTGACAGGGAAATAATATATTTTGATAATGCGGCGACAAGCTGGCCCAAGCCTCCGGGCGTAGCTGAAAAAATGTCGGAATTTGTTAACTGCGTGGGAGCCAATCCGGGGCGGTCTGGCCACAGGCTTTCGATAGAAGCTGCAAGGATTGTTTTCGATGCGAGAGAAAAAGTAACGCGGCTTTTTAATTCCGACGATCCGGGCCGCGTGGTGTTTGGATTAAATGCAACCGAGGGGCTGAACCTTGCGTTGAAAGGAGTTCTCCGCTCCGGAGATCACGTGATAACGAGCGGTATGGAGCACAATTCCGTGATGCGTCCCCTGCGTGAGATGGAGAAACGGAACGGGATTAAGGTTACGGTTGTGAAATGCTCGAGCACGGGCCATCTCGATCCGGATGATTTAAAGAGCAAGATCACGCCTGAAACAAAAATGGTGGTTTTGAACAGCGCATCCAATGTTGTTGGAACGTTGCTTCCGTTCAGTGAGGTTGGAAAAATATGCCGGGAGCATGGATTGCTGTTCACGCTTGATACGGCGCAGACCGGTGGGTGTTACCCGGTGGATATGAAAAAAGACAATGTTGATATGCTGGCTTTTACGGGACATAAAGCGATGCTGGGGCCTCAGGGCATCGGCGGGCTTGTAATAGGAGAAAGAGTGGATACGGACGGCTTGATTCCTCTTAAGCAGGGAGGCACCGGGAGCAGATCGGAACTTGAGACCCATCCGAGTTTTCTGCCCGACCTGTGCGAGGCCGGAACTCCCAACACGGTCGGCGCGGCGGGGCTTGAGGCGGGGCTCGATTTTATTCTTTCGGAAACAGTGGAAAAGATTCACTGTAGAGAGCAGCAATTGATTAAAAGACTGATTGAAGGCATGAGCGGGATACCAAAAATAAAGCTGGTCGGAGATCCCGATCCCGGCAGCAGGGTTCCTACAATCAGTTTCAATATAGACGGAATGCAGTCGTCCGAAGTGGGGCTGAGGCTGGATGATGAATTCGGTATCATGTGCAGGGTCGGGCTCCACTGCGCGCCCGCGGCCCACAGAACGCTTGGCACGGCACCTGAGGGAACGGTGCGGTTCGGGCTCAGTTATTTTACAACTGAAGACCAGATAGATTACGCTGTTGATGCTTTAATTAAAATTTCGGATTGAATTTAGATACTGTGGACATACGATTATGAGCGATGTGGATTTTTCGGTAATTACATTTCATTCTACGAGCCATGCGATTCAGGCAGAGAGAATCTGCAAGAAAAGAGGAATAAGAATAAAGCTCGTCCCCGTGCCGCGTGATGTAAGCTCCGATTGCGGTATATGCATAAGGTTCGGTCGAAAAGACAAGGAAATTATATTAGAAGCGCTGAACGAGCAGAATGTGGAAATAGCAAACCTGGTGGATATCAACTGAAAGAAACAACGGGTTTTACTGCGCGGTATTCAAATCGGGATCGTCTCGTGTGTCAAAAATGAAAAGGCCGTATCCAAGTTTTTTGATGGGTTCTTTGTCCGCAAGCCATGAGAAGCATTCTCTGCTCCTGTGCTGAAACGGATCAATTCCATAAAGATAATTTACGCTTATGGCAACAACGGCGCGTGCAGGCTCGCATGGCACCCATCCGGCATTTTTGATTCCATACGCGGAAGCGGGCACGAGCCCGTAATTGTAGACTAGAAGCGGGGATGTCTCATTTGTGTCTGTATATTTTTTGAGCCTCGCGAGGTTTTGTCCCCAGTCGAGATTTGATTCCACGAGGTAGCGGTGTCCACCCGAGGGGCCGCCCGCGAACTCGTTGAAATAAGCAAGCCCGTTACCGAAGGTTTTCAGAGGTGACAGAATGGAGCAGGCAAGGAATAATGCGACGATGATGTTTCCTGCCTTATTGCCGTTCAGCAGCTTCGACATAACGCCTGATGCTGCAACAATAACGAAAGGCAGAATCGGGAGCAGGTATCG
The DNA here is from genome assembly GCA_035380865.1 of bacterium. GTDB lineage: Bacteria > UBP15 > UBA6099 > UBA6099 > UBA6099 > DAOSYA01. The sequence continues at coordinate 12,047 of DAOSYA010000002.1, read as the reverse complement.
AATGCCGAAATCTATTTTTACAACCGTGGAGAACATGATAAGAAACACAAAGGGAATCAGCCAGATTGAGCGTTCATGGAAAGAAACTTTTTTTCTGAACATTGTCAGAAATCCGGCCAATCCGAAAATTATTAAAGGAATTGGGGTTTTCAATGCAATTGCGATCCAGTAGTAGGAAGCCCATCCTGATCTTGAAATATTTCCGTTGAGATAATAGTCGAAAACCCGTGAGCCGCTCTTAAATAGCTGTTGATCAAAAGCATCTATGTATAAATACGGCAGCGGCAGGGGTATCGATCCGATGAAAGAATCTTTTAGAGCGTTAAGCTGTCCACTGTTCCACTGAAACGCAGACAGAGGCATAAGCGTTTTATCGAAGCAGTACCCGGCATTCAGAACAATAACAGCGATAAATAGCGAAAATAAAAGACCGGACAAATATCGGGCTGCGCTCTTGCCGCCGTTTTTGTATTCCCTCGAAAGAAAGTAAAAAAGCATGAGCGCGATGAGGATCAGAGGCAGGATAGCGGAAGTGAACTTAGAGAGCAGGGCAATGCCGCAGAATACGCCTGTAATCAGGCTGTCGATAATCGAAGCCGTGCGCAGGAACCTTGAGAAGAAGAAAAAAGTCGCAAAAAAAAACACGCGGTTAAAAGGTCAACAGTGACAAGTGAAGAATGAGCTGTTATCTCGGGGTTGAAGCAGAAAAAAACAGCCGCAATCGCTCCCGCCGATTTACCGAACATGGAATCAGACATGATAAAAACCAGCGCGAAGAGGAACAATGCGAAAAGAGTGTTCATAAGCCGGGGCATAAAATAGAGATCATGGTATCTTGCAAAATTGTTTTTCATGAACAGCCATGAAAACCGGTAAAACTGTTTTTTCTGCCAGTATTCGCTCGAATAATCCATTACTGGAGAATAAAGAAGGGCGGGAAGAGCGAGAACACCACGAAGCGGCGGGCTCCCGGCATGATCCAGTTCCGGGTTCCCGGTCTGAATTATTGAAATGGCAACCGGCAGATGAACATATTCATCAGCAGTAATAGAATTCACGCGCGCTGAATATATATTGTTGGCAATAAAAAAAAACAGGCAGGCCGCAACAATAAATGTGCAGGCCTTTAGAGATATTCCATTCGATATGTTTTTTTTCAGACTGCTCATTATTCAATCCAGAAAAGCGCGACTACTGTGATAAGTTAATATAGATCGGGAATTAAAACAAGCATTCCGGACACGGTCAAATTTTCACCAGATAACGGGCTATTATTTTTGATAGAAGGCCCGCGTCCAGAAGCATGTTGGTATAGCAGGCGTTTGCCATCGGGCAATAACACCGGTTTTCTTTTATGAATCTCCTGACTTTAGTCGCATTTTCGCTTTCCCACACTCTTTTAAAGCTGTAGCTTTTCTCCCGTAGATTTCCCATAGGTTTTGCTAACGTGCAGCATGGCCACACATCTCCATTCGGCCCGATGTGAGCGGAGGCTATTCCTGCAAAACAGGGTATGACCTGGTCTTTTTTATCTATTATTTTGAGAGAAAGGTTATAATACTCGTTCCTGAAGATACGAATTATTTGTGAAAGCGAATCGTCACCGGAGTTATCCTCTATGCGCTTTATAAAATCTAGTGTTTTCTTATATTGCTCAAGTGTCGGCGCGAATTCCTCGTTTTGAACGTTAAGTTCCGCTCTCGATTGAGCTATTTCAAATCGGTGATAGTCCGGATTAAAGTTCCGGAGATATTCGATCAGATCGGGAATCATTTGGTGATTATATTTCGAAATAACAGTATGGAATCCGGTGCTCAGGTTTTCTACATCCATTTCTTTCACAGCCTGGAAAGAATCCATAGCTTTCTCGAAGCTGTTCTCCAGCCCTCTGATCTTATCATGAATCGGTCCGATAGCATCAATGGAAAAGCTCATAATAAAACGGGTATCAGGATTATGCCGGACCACATTTTTTACAAGGTTTATGCTTTTTTGCGTAAACGAACCATTTGTGGGAATTGTTATCGCATCAGGGGAATTATGCCGGATGAGACAATCGACGATATCGCCCAGATCATCTCTCATGAAAGGCTCGCCGCCTGATATGGTAAACCACCTAATGTTCCCTTTCAGTGTTTTGAATATAGCTTCGTATTCTTTAAAGGTCAGTTCATCCGGCTTTCGTTTTGTTACCCGGCAGGTGGCGCATCTGGCATTACATCTGTGAGTTACGCTCAGAGCAAGGCTCACCGGCAGGATCTTCGGAAATCCAAATGTCCTGAACATTCTGTATTGAGAATACCTTGATGCAATATCCAGCATGTTCTAATTTTAAGCAATTTCACGGCAATGTGCCACAATACTTTCAATCAGATGCAGTTCGCGTTGAATATTATTTTTTCGAGTGTTAAAATTCACAAATCAGTAAAGAGCGAACATGAATTGGAGCATGATAAACTAAATGAGGCCAAGAGATATTTTCAATGAAATAAAGAAAGACATAATCGGGCAGGATGATGTCCTGAAATACGTAGCTGTTGCGATCTTCAAGCATGCGTGCGGAGATAAGTTCGGAAACATCATTATGATCGGAAACAGTGGGACAGGAAAGACATCGATAATGAAATCGATGGAACGTATGTATATGACGAATCCCTTTTTTGAAAAACATAGAGTTGTCGTGAGAATGAATGCTAATTCGCTCGCCAACGAAGAGGGAGAAGTTATAACAGGCGCCCAGCTGTTCAAGACTTTGCAGGACAGGGCGACGCAGCTTCTCGGCAAAAATGCGACGCTTGAAAAAATGCAGGAATATATAGAGCATGCGACAGTATGTATAGACGAAATCGATAAAATCACGTCTTATGTCGGCGGCAAGCCCAATGTTGTCGGTATAAATATCCAGCAGTCTGTTCTTACCCTGATGGAAGGGGAGACGGTAGTTTTTGAAACAAAGCTTCTTAAAGACGGACAGTTTAAAGATTACCAGATGAACATAGATACAGGCAACATGCTGTTCATATGCGGCGGCGCTTTCGAGGAGCTTTATAATCAGGTTTACGCCCGCGTGTTCGAAGAGGGTAAGCAGGATAAGTTAACAAAAATGGTGATGAGCGATGACGGCAAAGTATCTTTCGAGCAGATATTTACGTTGAAATCGAATATTACCCAGGAAGATATTTTTGAGTACGGCATGTTGCCTCAGTTCATTTCGCGTTTTGACAATGCTATTGTTCTCGGGGATTTATCTCCCGACGATCTCGAAATAATCTTCACTGAACCGGATCAGTCTGTTTTCAATCTGTCGAAAAAATACTTCAGGCAATTCAAGATTGAATTGAGCATTACAAAGAAGGCAAAGAGGCTGATAGCAATTGAGGCGTCAAAACTATCCAGAACCGGTGCGCGCGCGCTCAAGGATGTTTACGGCAGAATAATCAAGCCGTTCGAGTTCGATCCTTTTGAGCATGAGCAGGTAAGGGAGCTCGGACAGGATCAGTATGAGTTGACAATCGACGAGAAGATTGTAAAAAACGCCCTTGGGCTTAAATAAAAACAGGTTTTGTCTTGAGAAACAGTAACAGAACAGGAATTATTATTGTTTTTGTCATTCTGATGATAAGTTGCCTGGTTTGTGGTTCTGCGGCCGCGGAAGCTGTTGTGGGAAAGCAACAGGCCGAAGTCGGCGGTATCGATGTTGACATCAATGCGGCAGATGACGCCGTGAGGATCGGAGAGCTTCAGGTCGAGTCATTAATAAAGCCTTATAAGATAGGTGATACATACAATAATGACTGGTTTTTTTATCAGGTCGAGAAGATCGAAAAGAGTGATATTGTTTTCAGCCTCAAAGGAAGGAAGCCTAACCGGCGCCTTTTTGTCTGGCTTACAAAGAAGAACGATTCAGTAGGACCTCAGTATCAGACAAAAAATTATAACGTGATATTTGCATCGGAAAATAAAAGCGCACTCAACAAAGAACAGTCAAAAATCGCAATCGAGATTATCGACCTGATAAGGGGCAATGACAACGGAGATTCTTTTGTTGAAGAAAAGGACTTGCTCGAAGACGGCGGGTTCAAGGTGGTTCTGCAAACCGAAGGCAGGAGAAAAAGCTTCGCCTTTCTTAATTTAAACATAATTAGAATAATATGGATTGTTTTAGTAGTTATGCTCGCTGCGGTTTTCTTTTATAAACTTTTCAAGGGTAATTCTGCTGATGAGACCCCGGGCAAAAACGAAGAACAGGATTTAAATTGACTTCCAGCTTTTTTGCTTCTTCAGTATCCTGTCATACATAACAATCGATCCGCAGACATGGACGTTTATGCTTGCAGGCATAGGTATATGAACAACGCAGTCTGATTTATCCAGAACCTCTCCGGGCAATCCATGATCTTCCATGCCGAGCAGGTAAACCGCTCTTTCGGGGTGATTGTAAGTAAAAAGACTTTTTGATTCGGCAGTCTGTTCTATGCAGATCATTTTTGATTCAGCGGGAAGCGATTCGTAAAAGCTATCAAAATCCAGAAAGTGGAAAAGAGGTAGATGCCTGTGTGTTTTTTGAGTATCCATCGATTGCTTTTCATATTCTCTGCCGATGGTGTATATAAAGGAAGCGCCGAGCATCATAGCGGATCGCCAGAGCCCTCCGACATTCACTTCGCTTTTCGGGTAATAGATGCCTATTCCGAAAAAACCTCTTGTAACAGTTCCTGTTGTTTTTCTGCGTAGCATTTGATATTTCCGGCTGTGTTTGAAAGCAAGAGCGTATAAATAATACGATTGCCCCCAACAGGACTCGAACCTGTGCACCTGGATTAGGAATCCAGCGCTCTATCCGCCTGAGCTATGGGGGCCGGATGCTTTTCAAAACAGCACTATATATTAATCAACAATTTGTTTTTTTTCAATCCTCTTTTCAAGCGATTGATTCCGGAGGGATGTTGACCCGGGAAACCAGATGATATTTAATGGTATAATCTGAAGTATATGGATATGAATGCTCTCGATAAAAACATGTGCGGATGAGAGTATTATTTGGAAATTAATCAAATATTATTTCTGAAAGGTGTGGCTTGGTGATGAAAATGAGGTCAGGCTTGAGTTTTTTTCTTTTGATTATTATAGCTATTGCGGGCGGCGGGGCTTTTGCGATCGAAGACGAAAGTTTCATTTCAAAACAAGGGAAAGTCGAGATTAACAGTTCCGAATCCGTATATGACAATGAGGAAATTTCGATAAGAACACAAATATATTCAGTCGCGTTGTTCAAAATGGCGGGTGGTGCCGAAGTAACGGTTTTCCCCGAAGCCGAGGCGTCAATCAGGCCGGGTTCGGATGCGGTAGATATCCGCAGCGGTTCGGTTTTTGTATGTTCGAGGGAGTTTGTTACAAAAGTTGATGTCTCAGGAGTAGTTGTGGACAGGTACATGGGTAGAATGCGGGTGAGCAAAGAAAGCGGAAATGTTGTGCTGGAAATGCTTGACGGAAGCGCAAGTGTTGGAGCGGGTTACGATCAGTTTGAGGCGATAAAGGGAGATATTCTGGTTTTGTCCCTGGATGGTTCGGTTCAGAAAGCCGGGAAAATTTCAGGAAAAGAGCTTCATAAAATCAGGCACAAATTGATGATATACAGGCAATCGATGAATGATGAAGGCCCGTTCTCAGCCGGTAAGCTTGAAGAGTTGCCGGTTCTTGAAGACGGCGCGGGATGCATAGAAGTATGTCCGATCGAGTGAAGGGGGGTACTGTTTTGTTTTGGAAGAAGTTATTGTTATTGGTTTTAGTGTTGATTTCCACGTCTAAGGTTATGGCGATCGAGGTGGGGGGTGATCTGACGACGGCTGTCAGCTCGGATTCCAGGGCGGCCAGAGTGGCTTCAGATGCCGATAGGCCGGATGGGGAGAGTGACACTGTTTATTATATGAATTTAAAGCTGAAGGCGAAGAATCTCGATCCATATGATTTTTCGTATTCTCTTTATAAAAACTGGTATCAGGATCAGGGTGAACTTGATATATACGGCCATGGCCTCAAACTCGACAGGACATGGAAGAAGGAAAAAAGGATGGCCCGTATTCGCGCAGCATATGACGTATATGTCTGGGACGGGGAAAGTTACTTTGAGCGTGAGAGGATAAGGCCTGAGTTTGCATGGAAACGAGGCAGCGGAAAATGGCTCACCGGATTTGCCGAGATTGAAAGGGAGAGTTTCAGAAAGAATTCGGAGAGGACAGGGACGAGGACGGGGGTAGGGGCAATAGTGCCGGTTGTCGGGAGGAAAATCGGGAGGAGGCTTGATGTTCTGGGCTGGGTCGCGGATGAAAACACAAATTCCGATACATATTCCCATCGCGAGACAGGTGCGGGTTTGAGTTTCAGCCAGTCGCTGTTTTCGGTTTTTGATATGTTTTCTGCAAACTTGAAATGGATGGACAGGGAGTACGACGAAGTAATTACAAGAACTACAAAAAGAGAAGATAAAAGATCGGAAATTTATGTTGCTCTTACACGATCTATTGACGAGAACGTTAGTATACAGGTTGAAGGTTTATGGTGGGACAACGACTCGAACATTAATGACGAGGAGTATTCAAGGGCGGTTTATTCTTTCAAAGTAATAAGAACTTTTTAGGGGACAGAAATGAGAAAGACGATCTTTCTTGCTCTTTGCATAACTTCAGTCGCTTTCGTATACGGATGCGGTGGTGGCGGCGGCGGTTCGACAGCTGTTGTTACGGTCCCGGAAACCACAACCGGCAGCGTAGAGGGAATTATAGCAGCATGTGCCGGTTCGTGTTCGAGAATTAATTATGCAGAAGATGTTATTCCCGCCGGTTATATACCGGTAGAGGGTGCGAGGGTTCAAGTAAAGAACAGCTCTCTGTATGATACGACAGATTCAAGTGGATATTTCAGGATCAATGGCATAGAGCAGGGGAGCTGTCAGATTGACATTTCGTTGGATGGATTCGTCACCAGGACAGTGGAATTGAATGTTCTTGCGGGCGCTTCAGTGGATGTGTCAGATGAAGGTTACACGAGTATTACGCTTTCAGAATCGGGTTCGATAACAGTGACATCGACTCCTTCGGGGGCATTGGTTTTTATTGATGATATAAACACGGGGCTGGTTACACCGGCGGCTCTCGGGGACGTTTCTGTTGGATCGCATGTGATAGCCGCTTCGCTATCGGGATATCTTGATGTCGAGCCGGTAGACGTTAGTCTGGAAGCTGATGAAGCCGAAGCTGTCGAGTTTGTTTTTTTTGAGGACCAACCTCCCGGGGTCGAGATATTATCGCCAGTGAGCGGCTCTGATTATGCATGCGGAACGGCGATTGCATTTTCAGGTTCTGCCTATGATGCTGTTGATGGTCAATTGAGCGGGAATTCTTTAACATGGACGTCAAGTATTGATTCGGAAATTGGTTCCGGTGAAAGTTTTTCTTACAGCAGCCTTTCTGTTGGCGAGCATATCATAACGCTTGTGGCTGAAGACAGTTCAGGATTGAGTTCTTCCTGTACTGTATCGATAAGTATCATCAATAATGCTCCCGAAGTGATAATACAGGCTCCTGCTGGAAACAGCACTTATGCTTATGGTGAAGAGATTGTGTTTGAAGGCAGCGCATCTGATTATGAAGACGGAGTTCTGAGCGGGGAACATTTATCGTGGACTTCGAGCATAGATGGCGAATTGGGTGCCGGGACGAGCTTGTCGTTACAGAACCTGTCTACAGGGAATCATAAAATAACACTATCCGCCGTAGATTCGATGACTGCTGTTGCAAGCGATTCATTTTATATGGATATAGTGGCCCCGGCAGTTAAAACCGTACTTGTGGAAGGTTTTGTCCACAGCGGTTGCTCAGCCTGTGCCGCGTATTATCCCAACATGGAGCAACTATCTGAGGATACAGACCGGAGCAGGATGTTGCTTGTTACTTTCAGGTATGAAGAGTCCGCCTACTGGACTCAGGATGCGAGAAACAGGTTTTTTAGTTTTTATGATATAGCAGGGACGCCCAGCGTTTTTGCGGATGGAACTTTCATTTGTTACGGTGCTACATACCAGACATACGAGGATCGTGTGACTCCGTTTCTCGATAGTACGACCGGGTTGTTCATAGATGTGGCTTCTACGGTAAATGCTGAAAATGTCGAAGCTGTTGTTACCGTAACGAATTATTCAGGTGCCGGCATTGAGGGCGCAACGCTTTTTGTTGCTGTTGTAGAAAACCGACAGCTTGATACTTACAGGAGTATTGTAAGAGATATACAGTCTCTGGACTTATCATTGTCGCAATCACAGAGCGGCGTATTCAATTTCTCAACCGACACACTGATAGAGCTCGGGGCGTATGATTTAATTACTGTAGCCTGGGTCCAGAGAAATTCAGACAAGAAGATACTTCAAGCCGGTTACCATTGATACATTTGTGACAGGGTAATAAAATAATAAAGCCCTCGCTGTGCCAGGGCTTTGAGCGCGCCCGACAGGACTCGAACCTGTGGCCTTTAGGTCCGCAACCTAACGCTCTATCCAACTGAGCTACGGGCGCTGATACGAACCGAATCTGAGTATAGGAGACAAAACTTACACTGTCAAGATGATCCCAACACTACACTATAAAAAGCTGTACAGGATTATGGACGAGGAGACCGCAGACTTTCGGAGAACGCCTGTGAATCAATGGCAGATAGATGCTTCGATGGTCAGAGGGTACGATAACATTAAGGAGAATAAAAGGTACACCAGGGTTATTGATGTTCCGGACGGGTATATTTTTTATGATTTTGTAACTGAATATTTTGAAAAGGCGATGACGCAGGTAGCATACAGGACTTCCCGGACACAGGGTGAAATAACACCATTGAAAGTTGTTTTCGGAGGTGTTGTTAAAACACAGATCGATTCCAGTATCCTGCTTGTGGAACATAAGAATAAATCCATCATAGGAAATTCGAATTCAAGGTATTACATATCGGTTTTGAGGGATCCTTCGGAAAGCATAGAATGGGAAGGATATGTGGAATGGGCGATTCAGCCGGAGAACTGGACGCCCAATGTTACAACGCTCAATTATACCGGCGAGACGGTCAACGCGGCAAAGAGGTTGAGATTGAGCTCGCCTTTGGGAGACAGCAGATTTGTGCTGCAATGCAAGTATGGATGCCAGGTTTTCAGGAAAGACGGGAAAACGTTTGTTACCTGTTGCGTTGTGCCTGAATGCTCGACAGGGCTGATGAGCGTTTCATGGTATCTAGGGCTGCGCGAGGCATATATATGCGCAAGGGAGATTGCGAAGTCGCTTAAGGGGAATGCGCCTGCGATGAAAACGAAAGACAATAAAAACATCATTCGTTATCATGAGCCTCTGGAAGACAGATTGAATGTGATATAAAAAAAGCCTCCCGTTAAGGAGGCTTTGAGATTTTTAATGAGTAATATTTTCTAATCCGGGTACGGACTTTCCATTTCTATCATTTCCTGGCTGGCTTTCATAAGGTCTTCATACTTGCAGTCAAGACGTATGACACCGACCGTAACATTATCCTTAACAATCGGCGCTGATACCGTTACTCCGAGCAGCCCTGATATCTTGGATGTAAACAGGCTTGTGATATGCATGTGCCCGTTTTCATAAGGGATAATGAACCATGCCCGTTTTGAATAATTCTTGTCGAGTTTCTCTTCATCTTCTATGCTGATTCTTCCGCTTCTGAGGAAGATGTCGGTGTTCTTGTTTCCTTCCTTATCCGCAATAACAGCAAGCTGAAGGAAAGGATTTTTCTTGAAAATGTTCAAAAGGATCTTTTCCTGAACCTCTTTTTCCATGGAAATTATGCCTTCGTCATTAACAAGAGATTCGATCGTTTTCGCCATAAGATCTTTTGCTGTGTTTCTGATAAATGTGACATCAATATCAAAGTATTCAGGAAGAAATTTAACGGCCTGAGCCAGAATCTCCCGGTTCGACAGGGCAGTGCTTCTCCCGTCTTCATATTGCTTATCTACCCATGCGGAGATTTTTGCAATCCCAGGGTGCCTTTTGTCTATCCGGGATCGCGGTTCCAATTTGAGATAATTATTGATCCAGTGTGCGATTCCGGCAGCGCCGGATTTGTCGGTGATCGCAATTCCAATCGGCCTGTTCAGGATCGCTCCTGTATCGAATATGTTATAAATTTCTTCATCTTTCTGAAGCCCGTCAACATGAATTCCCGCTCTTGTAACATTGAAATCCGAACCGACAAAAGGCTGATGGGACGGAATTTCGTAATCTATCTCTTTGTGAAAGTAATTTGCTATTTCAGTTATTACCCTCGTGTCGATTTCATCCGAATGTCCTTTCAGGCCTATGTACTCGATAATGGCAGCTTCAAGAGGGGGATTGCCGGTTCTTTCTCCAATTCCGAGGAGCGAGGCGTTCACACTGGCGCATCCGTAAAGCCAGGCTGTTGTTGCATTTGTCTGCACATGCCAGAAGTCGTTGTGTCCATGCCACTCGAGAAATCTGAAAGGCACATCTGCATCATTGATAAGGGCGCTTACGAGTTTAGGAACGGAACGGGGCAGGGTAGCGTTAGGAAAACTCAAACCGTATCCCATAGTGTCACACAATCTTATCTTCACAGGGATTCCGCTTTGTTTATATCTCTTCATCAACTCGATAGCAAACGGCACGCAGAAACCGTAAATATCTGCCCTGGTAATATCTTCGAAATGGCACCTGGGCCTGATTCCAAGCTCGAGCGCCTTGTCCACGACAGAAAGATATTCTTCCATAACCTGCCTTCTGTTTTTCTTCAGCTTCATAAAAATATGATAATCAGAAGCCGAGGTAAGAATGCCGGTTTCCCTCAAACCCATTTCTTTCACAATTTTAAGATCGTCTTTATTTGCTCTTATCCAGCCCGTAACTTCGGGATAGTCATAATTGAGTTCCTGGCATTTCTCCACGGCATCCTTGTCTTTGTTGCTGTACAGGAAGAATTCCGATTGCCTGATAACGCCGTTCGGGCCGCCTAATTTGTGGAGCAGTTTATAAATATCGACAATTTGTTTGATTGTGTAAGGAGGTCTTGCCTGCTGACCGTCTCTGAAAGTAGTATCGGTAATCCAGATATCCATAGCAGGGCTGAGGTCTGGAGTTTCGTCGTCGAACAGGATTTTTGGTATTTCAGAGTAAGGGAACTGGTTCCTGTAAAGAACAGGCTCTTCCACGTCCTGAAGAGGATAGTGTTTTTTCTTTTCAAAAAGTAATCTTGCCATATAAGCTCTCCTTTATCTCGAAAAAGAGGTCTACTCTTTGATAAGCCATTGATCTGCATCGGCCTATATGTCCGCTGGGATAGAAAATTATAAATAATTATAGCCTATCGGAACTGACAAATATTCGAGACACTGAATAAATCAGATATAATCATAAATTATTTAACAAGAATAAAGAAATAAACTTCAAGGTACAGAATAATAATAAGATAATTATAAATAAAATTTATAAATCAATCAATAAAATACATTTTGAAGCAAGAAATGAAAATTGTGCTGTCGGTTGTGTATAATAAAAAAACCGGGCAAAGCGCCCGGTTTTTGGAACCTGACAATTGAATAGTGAGCGGAGCCCAGTTGAACGACCTGGTGCACTGATCAAGCCGCAAGCAGCTTGATTATCAGGCACTGCTCCTTAGAAAGGAGGTGATCCAGCCGCAGCTTCCGCTACGGCTACCTTGTTACGACTTCACCCTCCTTACCAGACACACCTTAGGCACTTCCCTCCTAAAAGGTTGGGTCAGCGACTTCGGGTGCCCCCGACTCGGGTGGTGTGACGGGCGGTGTGTACAAGGCCCGAGAACGTATTCACCGCGGCGTGCTGATCCGCGATTACTAGCGATTCCAACTTCATGCAGTCGAGTTGCAGACTGCAATCCGAACTGAGACCGGTTTTTTGAGATTAGCTCCACCTCGCGGCATCGCAACTCATTGTACCGGCCATTGTAGCACGTGTGTAGCCCTGGACATAAGGGCCGTGATGATT
>DAOSYA010000001.1:0-161893 GCA_035380865.1 bacterium | reverse complement strand
CAGCCCGGTCGATTGCCGGGATGGGTGGTTTTCAAAAGATATCGAATATTTAAACCGGATTTCTCGCAGAGAAATCCGGAAAACCGCGATAAGGCCAATCCTACTGCATCACAGCGGCGATTCGGGATCGGTCACATACGCAACAGTATGCTCTCTCACCACTCACTTGCTGTTCCTTGTATTATCAGCCTTATCACGATTTTTAACCTGCGCTGGTGAGAAATGCAGGCTAACCCGGATTTCTCACAGAGAAATCCGGAAAACCGCGATAAGGCCAATCCTGCTGCGTCACAGCGGCGATTCGGGATCGGTCACATACGCAACAGTATGCTCGCTCAACGCTCGCTTGCTGTTCCTTGTATTATCAGCCTTATCACGATTTTAACCTGCACTGGTGAGAAATGCAGGTTAAAAGAAACGTTAATGAGTGGATCACGCGCCTTCGCGGCTGTTGAAAAATGTATTGTAGAGAGTTTGTCATCCTGAGCGTAGCGAAGGATCTCGCTTTTATAACTTATTATCGAGATTCTTCGGTCGCTGCGCTTCCTCAGAATGACAAAACGGGGATTTCTCAACAGCCTCCTCTGCACGGAATGAGAAGCTCAACTGAACGGTATTGCGATTAGCCCGCAAAATAATATTTTCCAGATGAAATATAACAGCTTTGTGATGATTTGATGAATCTTATCAACACCCGCGGCGAATATCTGATATGATGGTTATGTTTGCAGGGCTAGACCGGATTTCTAACAGAGAAATCCGGGAAATCGTGATAACACCTGTCCTGCTGCGTTGCGGCGTCGGTTCGGGCTCGGTTACATACGGCACAGTATGCTTCCTCACCACTCACTCGCCGCGCCTTCGAAAACGAAGGATTGGGGTCTCGGGAGACCTCGCCCCGCCGGAAGACATTCTCCTCAGGAGAATCCGGCTTAACGATTTTTATCCTGCACTGGTGAGAAATGCAGGATAGACTCTTATCAGCAAAGAATTCATGCACAAAGAACGGCGCTTTGTACATGGCACAAATATATTTTTACACTATGGATTGGGTTCCCGCCTTCGAGGCTGTTGAAAAATCCCCGCTTTGTCATTCTGAGGAAGTGCAGCGACCGAAGAATCTCAATTATAAGCTCCAAAAGCGAGATCCTTCGCTACGCTCAGGATGACAAATTTTTTATGTTAACATTTTTCAACAGCCCCGTCACGAGTGATACCATGTTTTTTTGCCGCCGGCTTTCCATTCTTCAGGCGTTTTTCTGTATTCCCGGAAACCCTCTTCGTACACATCGCCCCCGAAAATATCGTTCGCGACTATAACCGGCATATCCTCGACTTCCAGCCTTCGAACCGCTTCCGGCCCCAGGTCCGGGTATGCTATCACCTCGGCGCTTTTAATACACCCCGACATCAGCGCTCCCGCTCCTCCGATAGCCGCGAAGTACACCGCCCTGAATTTTTTCATAGCATCAATCACACCCTGTGTCCTGTTGCCTTTTCCTATCATGCCCTTCAATCCAGCCTCGATCAGCACGGGGGCGAATGTATCCATCCGGCAACTCGTCGTAGGGCCTGCCGAACCGATAATCTCGCCGGGTTTCGCAGGCGCCGGGCCCACATAATAAATGATCTGTCCCCTGAGATCAAAAGGTAAATCCTCACCTTTATTCATCGCGGACACGATTCTTTTATGCGCCGAATCCCTGGCCGTGTATATAACTCCGCTTATCAGGACACTGTCGCCGGAAAGAAGCCCTTCCAGCACGGCATCATCGAGCGGCGCCGATATTCTTTTAATCCGATCACTCACAATATCACCTTCGCATGACGATGCGCGTGGCACTCTATATTTACCGCAACAGGCAGGCTCGCAATATGACATGGATGACTTATTATATGCACGCCGAGCGCCGTCGTTGTTCCCCCGAAACCCTGCGGGCCTATTCCGAGCTGGTTGATTCTCAGCAATATTTCTTTTTCCATGCCCGCCAGCGCAGGGTCCGGGTTCTCGCTTCCAAGCTTTCTCAACAACGCCTTTTTCGAAAGCATCGCGGAAATCTCGAAATCCCCTCCAATGCCCACTCCGACTATTATCGGCGGACACGGATTGGCGCCGGCTTTTTCGACGGAATCAACCACAAAGTGCTTTATCCCCTCTTCGCCGTCTCCGGGCCACAGCATCGCATGCCTCGACATATTCTCGCAGCCGCCGCCCTTCGCCATCATATTTATCACCAGCTTATCGCCCGGCGTTTCTTCAATATGTATTATCGCCGGCGTGTTATCTCCCGTGTTAACCCTGTCCAGGGGACTCTTAACTACGGATTTCCTCAGGTATCCATCCCTGTAACCACGCCTGACTCCTTCATTGATTGCGTCTGTCAGCGATCCGTGTTCTATGCATATATCCGCCCCGTACTCCACAAAAAACACCGCAAGCCCGGTGTCCTGGCATATCGGCTTACCTTCTTTTGCGGCTATCTCGCTGTTCTCGATTATCCTTTCAAGCACTTCGCGCCCGAGCGGTGATTCCTCTTTTTCCGCCGCGGCCCGGAGAGCATCCCCGACATCCTTCGGCAGATTGTACGCAGTGAACACACACATATCCCGCACCGCGTCGATGATGACTGATTCATTAATTGATCTCATAATCGGCTACTTCCAGATTCTTACTCCAATAAATTATAGCACTCAATTTTCATTTGTTATCATTTAACAGGAACTTGAATTACTTTAAAAAAGCAAAGCGGCGCTCTCGCGCCGCCCTGCTAACTGTCTGTGCCGGATATTATCCCATATTACTGATTATCGCATCGGCAAACTCCGAGCATTTAAGCAGCTTTGCCCCTTCCATCTGCCGTTCGAGATCATAGGTAACCGTCTTCGCCTCGATCGTTTTTTCTATCGCATCGACAATCATGCCGCCCGCTTCGTCCCAGCCGATATGTTCGAGCATCAAAACGCCTGAAAGTATCAGTGAGCCCGGATTCACTTTGTCCATACCCGTGTACTTCGGCGCGGTGCCGTGCGTCGCCTCGAAAACCGCCGCCTCGTCGCCTATATTCGCACCGGGCGCCATTCCCAGCCCGCCTACCTGGGCCGCGCATGCGTCGGATATATAATCACCGTTCAAATTCGGGGTCACTATCAGATCATATTCATCAGGACGGAGCAGAAGCTGCTGGAACATCGCATCCGCTATCCGGTCCTTCACAAGCAACCTGCCCGCAGCCACATCCGGGTTGTCCCAGTATTCGCTCTCCGTAACGATGCTGTCCCTGAATTCGTCCACGGCGACTTCATAACCCCACTCCTTGAACGCCCCCTCGGTGAACTTCATTATGTTTCCCTTGTGAACGAGCGTCACAGACCTGCGTCCCTTTGCAAGCGCGTATCTGATTGCACGCCTTACCAGCCTTTTAGAGCCCTCGACACTCATCGGCTTGATACCGATTCCTGAATCTTTCCTGATGTTTTTGCCCATCTCGCCGTTCAGAAAATCTATAACCCTGCCGGCATCTTCCGTTCCCTGTTTCCATTCGATACCCGCATATACATCTTCGGTGTTCTCCCTGAAAATTACCACGTTCAGTTTCTCAGGTCTTTTCACGGGAGCCGGAACACCGTTGAAGTATCTCACCGGCCGCACACATGCGTACAGGTCCAGTTTCTGCCTTATCGCGACATTCAGGCTCCGTATCCCTCCGCCGATCGGGGTGGTAAGCGGCCCTTTGATCGCCACGGCATATTCACGTATGGCATCCACCGTTTCTTCGGGAAGCCATTCTCCGCACGCATCATTGGCTTTTTCTCCCGCAAGTATTTCCATCCAGTAGATTTTTCTTTTTCCTGCGTAAGCCTTCTCGACGGCAGCGTCCATAACCCGCTTCGCCGCATCCCATATATCCGGCCCTATTCCATCTCCTTCAATAAACGGAATTATCGGATTATCTTTAACTTTCAGTTCTCCATTATCAATAATGATCTTCTCGCCCCCGGCGGGTGGTTCATATTTCAGACTCAATTTCAGACACCTCTTTTTCCAGAATTTCAAAATTTAAATTTGAAAAAGGATATGTATATTAACATATATCGTCAAGTAAGTTTCGATTTAAGGGAATACCGTACTCTACTTTTTATACCTTACAGGCTCGCCCCACATCGGCACGACATAAGGAAGCCCCAAAGCCCTGAGTACACCATACACATAAGTATAGGGTCTCCGGCCTCTCACCGGGTGCCCCACCTCGTGTTCATGCGATGACAGAACAACCTTCGGATGCACCTTGTCCAGCAGTGGCTTTATGTTCGGGCACCATATATTCGGCATGAGAATGTCGATTTCAACCGGCTTTCTGATTCTCCTGTACCACTCCTGCCCGGTTCTCATAATTTCGTTTTCATCGCCGAGGTGCATTAATTTATACCCTTCATCCGTAGTTACCAGATACACATTGACCATATCCATTTTCTGATAACTCGGTATCACTCTAACTTTCGCCCCGGGGAAATTTAAAACGCCCTCGCGAATCACCTGCAGCTCATCGTTCCTCGGATAATCGGGCCAGAAAAGCTCCGGCACGATAACCGGCTTGCCCCTGTCGAGAAACAGTCCAACAATGGTCCTGTCCACATGGTCGGCATGCTTGTGGGTAACAAGCAGAACGTCCATCATATCAATCAGCTTGATAAGATTTCCCCTGTCCCACAGAAACGCTTTCTGTCCCTCTATCAAATCAATGATAATTTTTATTTTACCGGTCTGGATAACCTCGCCGTGGTTATAAAGTTTCCAGACAGTTACACCTTCCTCGACATTTTCTCTCCTGATATCATTTATCATCGTTTCCATTCTGACATTGAAGAAATCTCTCGCGCATTTAAGTTTATCGGCATCCGGATGGGCAAGAGGCTCATCGATCGTCTTCAGGGTTTTCTCTCTCTCGGCCTGCATCACCCCCGGCGCGGGTGCCGTCTCAAGCCATCTGTTAAGCTGTACAAACCTGTCTTCATATCTATCGGAAACAGCATCTAAATCTTCTTCCGCGCAACATGTCACGCCTGCCAGAACAATCGCAAAAACAACCGCTATCAATGCAAAAAAACTTTTACCATGTCTATTTACCATATCAGCTTAGTCCCTTCATCGGTTAAAATGATTATACGTATTAACCTGTCAAATGGCTATCGATCTTTTCAACATCAGTTATGCCAAATTGCTTCCTAATAAAAAAGATGCTCATTTAAATGAAAAACATTCTCCGTTATCACGATACTAATAATATAAACCGACAACACATCGGGAAGGAAAAATAATTAATGGAAAAATCGCTTGTAATAGTAAAACCGGATGGAGTACAGAGAGGCCTTATCGGAGAAATCATTTCAAGATTTGAAAAAAAAGGGTTTAAAATAATCGGGCTGAAAATGATCCATATAACACCTGAACTGGCTGAAAAACACTATAAAGATCATATCGGGAAGGATTTTTACGCTTCGCTTGTGGAGTTCATAACATGTTCACCCGTGGTGGTGCTGGCAATCCAGGGCGACAACGCGGTCAGGCTGATCCGGAACATGATGGGAGCACTCAAACCGGAAGATGCTCAGCCCGGATCGATCCGCGGCGACCTCGCCCTGAGCAAGAGCTATAATGTTATACACGGATCGGACAGCCCCGAAAACGGGGAGAGAGAAGTCGGGCTTTTCTTCGAGCCCGATGAATTGTTTGACTATGAAAGGGATATCGACACCTGGTTGAAAACATGAGTTTCAAACGCTTCTTTGTGTTTTTTTCAGCGGCCCTGCTTTTCTGTGCCGGCGCAGGCGCATCTCAGCAACCCGGCGATTCAATAACTCAACTTTTAAAAACCCCTGTTCTCGCAGACGCCGTGGTCGGTTTTCTGATCAGAGACCTCGATTCCGGAGAAATGCTTTACGAGCTGAACCCGGACAGAATCATGATTCCCGCTTCGAATCTCAAACTCGTCACAGCGGCGTCGGCAATCCTTGAGCTAAGTCCCGACTTCAGGTATCAGACCGATTATTTCCTGAAAAATTTCGACAGTTCAACCGGGAAAGCGGGCGGCATATATATAAAAGGATATGGAGACCCGACGCTTTCGGGTGATTTTTACCAGGATTCACAGCAGGCCGCCGATGAAAGGGCAAAAGAACTCTACAACGCAGGCCTGAGAGAAATCAACGGCGTAATGTGGCTCGACGGTTCATTTTTTTCGGACAACAAACGGCCCGAGACATGGGAAGAGGAAGACCTCGACTGGTGCTACGCGGTAAGGCCCGGCGCTCTGTCGGCGGGAGGGAACTGCATTCTTGTCAAAGCCACCGGCGCGACCAGTGCGTCCGGCCCGGTAATCGAGTTCGATCCTCCCATCGAGCCGTCTCTTGTTAAAATGGATATAAAATCGTACAGGAAAAGTAATTCAAAGATAGTAATAACGCAGAATTCAAAAGGGTTCGTAACCGTATCGGGCGGGGTAAGAATCGGAAATGAAAAGGAATTTGAATACCCTGTCCCATACCCTGACAAACTGTTCGGCTCGGTAATGATTGCGGCGATGAAAAGAGCGGGCATCAAAGTCAATGTGGATATGCGCGATAGAAAAGACGTGCCGCCGGGATACAAATTCTTCAAAAGGCTGGAATCCGTAAACCTGATGGTTACACTTGCGGAAATGGAAAAATACAGCGATAACTTTGTAGCGGAACAAACGCTCAGGGTTCTGGGGGCGCTGAGAGGAACGGCAGGATCGCACCCCGAAGGCGCAAAAGTAATCTCGAACGTGATGAAAAGATACAAGTTCGCGGAGGAAGAAAACCTGACAGTGGTTGACGGATCGGGCCTGTCGCGCGAAAACAGGCTTACGCCGGAGATATTGCTTAGTCTGCTGACAGGGTTCTATAATTCATACCTGCAAAAACAGTTTCCCCGTCTTCTTGCGGAGCCGGGGAAAAAGGGGACGCTTGAAAAAAGAGTCGCGGGGACTGAAGCCGAAGGCAGGCTGTGGGCGAAGACCGGCGCGCTGCGCGGGGTCTGCTCACTGAGCGGGTATTTCAGGCGCAGCAACGGATCAATGGCTGCTTTTGTTCTTATAATTACGGGTTATACTGTGCATTCGAATCACATTCGGGATCTTCAGGATGAGATCGTTATGTGCATGATGAAATACTGAGGAGAAATTCCTGATGTCGGATAAACGCCCAATAGGTCTTTTCGATTCGGGCGTCGGGGGACTCTCGCTCCTGCGAGAGCTGGACAACCTGATGCCGTATGAGAACTATGTTTATGTGGGCGACACCGCGAGAATGCCATACGGGACAAAGACGGAAGAAGAGATAATACAGAACGCGGAAGAGATAATTCATTTTCTCGAAAGAGAAAAACAATGCAAACTGATCGTTATCGCATGCAACACCATCAGCGGGCTTCTGCCTGAAATAGAAACCCGCGAGAAGCCCCGTCCCCCGGTTGTAGGTATGATAAACTACGGCGCCGTCGCAGCCGCGCTTTATGTTACTTACAACTTCAACATCGGCGTATGGGCGACGCAGAGAACGATCGACAGCCAGGTCTACCAGAAATTCATGAACACGTTCGACCCGACGGTCAAGCTTCTGACCGAGCCATGCACCGAACTTGTCACCCTTATCGAAAAAGGCGCCGTCGGATCGCCCACCGTGAGGAACCTTACCGAGGATTACCTGAGCCCGATGCTCAGGGAAGATATCGACACGCTGGTTCTCGGCTGCACTCACCTGCCATTTATAAGGACGATTATCCAGGACGTGGTCACCGAAGCCGTAACGCTCATCGACCCGGCGAGACGAACCGCGGTCCTCTGCATGAAACTGCTTCACGATAACGATTCCATGCTGGAAAACCATACGGAAATCGGAACAAAGCAATTCTACGTAACGGGAGATCCCGACAGTTTCAAGTCTACGGCAAAACTGCTCGTCGGCCCGATGGTTGACAGAGTAATGAACGTCAGACTTGGACCCTGATTTTCAAAGGAGAAGAAAATGCCGGTATTAAAATTAGCTTTACCCAAAGGCAGCCTGCAGGACATGACTTTCGAGATATTCAGGCAGGCGGGCTATAACATAACAGTCGGATCAAGATCGTATGTAATGAAATTCGACGACGACACGCTGGAAGGCTGGCTGTTCCGCGCCCAGGAAATTTCGCGCTACGTGGAATCCGGAATAGTCGATGCGGGCATAACCGGTCACGACTGGGTACTGGAAAACAACTCGAAGGTCAAATATGTTTCGGACATGCTCTACGCGAAAAGCGGAACCGGGAAAGTTCGCTGGGTGCTGGCGGTTCCCGAACACTCGAAAATGAAAAAACCGCAGGATCTCGAAGGAAAGCGCGTTGCGACCGAGCTTGTTCAGTACACGAGAAAATATTTCAAAAAACACCAGGTGAACGTCGATGTGGAATTCTCGTGGGGAGCGACCGAAGTCAAGGTTCCCGACGTTGTTGACGCCATCGTAGATGTAACGGAAACAGGAAGCTCACTGAGAGCGCACAGGCTGAGAATAATCGACACGGTTCTCGAATCAAACACAAAATTCATCGCCAACAAAGACGCCTGGAAAGATGACTGGAAGAGAAAGAAAATCGAAGATCTCAACCTTCTGATCCAGGGCGCGCTTGCGGCCCGGACCAAGGTCGGATTAAAGATGAATCTGCCGAAGTCTTCTCTCGCTATGATATCTGATATGATACCGGCAATGAAAAGCCCGACCATTTCGCCGCTGAACGACGAAGACTGGGTTGCTCTCGAATATATGGTTGACAAGACTATAGTAAGGGAAATAATCCCCGCGCTCAAAAAAGCCGGTGCAAGAGATATAATTGAATATCAACTGTCTAAAGTGATAAAATAGGAACCGGGAGACTTTCCCGTGAGGTGAAACATGGAATACGATCAACTGAACCATGTTGCTCTTGCCGTCATGTACATAGGACTCATAGGCTGGCTCGCTTCAGCAGGAATGTTCATATATCGCGGTTTCAGGGCCGACGGCAGACCAAGATTTAAAAAAGCTCTCGTCTGGTTCATCGCCATATTCATAATGCTCGGTGTCTGGATCACCGGCCTCCTGTTCCTGGGTTACAACGCCTGATACCGAATCCATCCCAAGGCATTTTTCTCCGGAGGTTAATACCCATTTTGAACATGTTCAAGGGAATATCGATAACACTTCCTATAGCAATGTTCTTTTTTCTTGCAAGCTCCACGACACCTTCAACAGCGGAAATCGCGAGGGGCCAGACCATCACATCCATGCCGAATATCATCGATACGGACGGCGCGGTTTTCGGCACCGCAGACGTAAAAGACAAAACCACCCTTCTTTTCTTCTTCTCGATATACAGCGACAGCACCGAAGAGCTGCTTCAATATATGCATAAACTGCTGATCAAACCCGAATTCAAAGACAAAATACAGATTATCGGCGTAAGCATCGACCCGACAGCCGTATCAGTTTGCGAATTTTTTAAAAAAAGGAAAATACCTTTCAGGATTCTACTCGATAACTCGCTCGAACTGTCAAACAGATTCGCGATAAAAAAGACCCCGGGAGTTTTCCTGCTGGATACCGACCGCACTGTCCAGTTCTCGAAAACCGGCTTTTCCGTCGAAAACCGGCTTGCGCTTGAATTCAAAATCGCTTCTGTTCTGAACCCGGGTTCCTCATTTTCGCAGGAAACCGAATACGACAACGAGATAAGCAATGAATTCGACGAAAAAAAGCTGGTCAGCGCCAACACCCGGGTTTTGAAGTTCTGCCCCGTGAATAACTCTCTCCTATTCTACATTTCAAATGATCAAATATTGTGGTTTTTTGATATAGACACATTTTCAAGAACAGAACTCGCTACCGACATTGAATCCGCCGACTGGTCGCCCGATTGTTCTCGAATCGTTTTTTCAAACCTAAAAAAACAGGGCGTCTGGATAAAAGAGTTGAATTCTCCGGCGAATAAAATCTCCACGTCGGGGACAAAACCGGTATGGTCCCCCAAAGGAGATTTAATAGCATATGTAGTCGATGAGAACATATTTGTTTTCAGTATTGATGAAAACCGAAAATGGCAGGTTTCGGCGCCGGGCATAGAAGCAAGCTGGTCTCCTTCAGGAAACCTGCTCATCATAACAGACAAGAAAAAAAGAGCCTGGCTGGTTTCACCGTTCTCACAGGCGTCATTGATCCAGAGAATTTTGAGATAAGACAATTCACAGGGAGTTCCTGAAATGATATCCGCAATAATTGCCGCCGCAGGCACAGGCGAAAGAATGAAGGCTGAAACGCCAAAAGTGTTTTTGCAGCTTAAAGATAAAAATATACTTTTCTATTCACTTGCTACCATTTCAAAAGTTGAAGAAATCGAACATGTGACCGTGGCCGTGCCCGGGGAATGGATACAAACCGCCCGGGACACCATTGCCGGCATCGACGGCCTGAAATCAGTATCCATCATCGAGGGCGGCTCGACAAGACAGGAAACGGTTTTTAAAGCACTTCAGGAACTTCCGGAAGATACCAAAACCGTTGTGGTTCATGACGGTGCAAGGCCGCTGGCCTCGGTTGAACTTTTCAGGGCCGTCATCGCCTGCGCAAGAGAACACGGAGCATGCGTGCCGTCTCTTCCGTGCCAGGATACTGTAAAAATCGTGAGAGGCGGCCTCGTCGAACAGACACTTGATCGCAACGAAGTTCACATTATACAAACCCCTCAGGCTTTCTACTATGACTCTCTCCTTCAGGCTCATCAACTTGCCGACGAATGGAACTGGCGGGTAACCGATGACTCGTCTCTTATTGAGAGAGCCGGCAGACCCGTTACAACCGTGAACGGCGAATCCGGCAATATCAAAATAACTCACCCAGGCGACATCCTGTCCGCCACGCTACTACTTAAGTAATATTAGTTATATAAATAACCATTGATCATAGTGTATAAAAATATTAAAATACACGTGGTGATCTGGCTGTGAAACTTTTTTATTAAAACTTGCACAGCGTAATGGAGCTTCGTTTGGATACCATTAGATGGCTTGATGAAGGCAATATTGAACTTCTCGATCAAACGCTTCTGCCGTCAAAAATTAAGTATGAAAAACTACGGACCGTCGAATCGGTAGCTTCGGCCATAGAAAAAATGAAAGTTCGGGGCGCTCCCGCCATCGGGGTAACCGCCGCGATGGGCATCGCGCTGGATGCGGTGAAATTCAAAGGCAGGGACAAAGAAAAGTTTTTCGATTCACTGAAAAAAGCAATGGATCGGTTATCCGTCACAAGGCCAACCGCCGTCAACCTGTTCTGGGCGATAGACAGAATGCAGTTCGTCGCGGAGAAAAACAAAAACAAAACCATTGACGGAATAAAAGATATTCTTGTCCGCGAGGCAAAGAAAATCCACGCGGAAGACATTTCGAGTTGCAAAAAGATGGGAGACAACGGGGCAGCCCTTTTGCAGAAAGGAAGCCGTGTGCTGACTCACTGCAATGCCGGCGGGCTCGCAACGGCGGGATACGGAACAGCGCTCGGGGTGATCCGTTCAGGATACAGAAAAAAGAAAATCGAACGTGTTTATGTAGACGAAACAAGGCCCTGGCTTCAGGGCGCGAAGCTGACCGCCTTTGAAATGGTCCAGGAAGGAATTCCGGCAACACTAATCTGTGATAACATGGCCGCTTCCCTTATGGCAAAAGGGATGATCGACGCGGTGATCGTCGGAGCCGACAGAATAGCGGCGAACGGCGACGTCGCAAATAAAATTGGAACCTATTCCGTAGCCGTGATTGCAAGAGCGCATAAAATCCCTTTTTACGTAGCGGCCCCGGTCTCCACTATCGACTTCACTCTGAACTCGGGCAAAAAAATTGTCATAGAAGAACGCGGCGAACTGGAAGTCAGGCGGATAGGCAGCACTACTATATGCCCCGGTGATATTGATGTTATTAATCCCGCGTTCGACGTGACGCCATTTCGATTGATAACTTCGATTATCACGGAAAAAGGCGTCTGTTCGGCGCCATACACAAAAAGCCTGAAGGATTTGATAAACTGACATGGAAACATCATCCACAATGACAAATCAAATCCTGTCCCTTGACTTGAATTCTTCGGGCAGATCTCTTAAAGGCAGTTTAAGCGAAACAAATTCGGATTATATCTGTTATTCCAACTACCCGGGAACCAGAAGAGTCAAGGGGATATACAGCATAGCAACAGGGGTTAGAGGGAAAAAAGACCTCGCAAGCGAAACCGCTATCGAGACGATAAAACAATGCGTACGAGAAATCCACGATTCCGACAGCACCAACGGAAGCAATCTCCTCCCCGGATGTTTCGAAGAAGTCGCAAACGCTCTATCTTCGGATGAACAACTATCATCATCTCTGATCTGCGGTTATATCGAAGGCACAACTCTTCATATAGGGCTGGCCGGAGGCGGCGCAGCTTATGTCATCGAGAACGGAAAAATCTCCAGATTGACAGAAGATATTTATATCCCCGACCTCGATAACACCGATCCGGGAATAATTACAAATGGACAGATTCCCGCCGGATGGTATCCCGACAGATTCGGGCCAATGTTCAGCAGCTTTGCAATTAACAACAACTCGACTATTTTGCTTTGCTCTGAAAGCTTTATTGCAAGAGTCGATTCACCGGCTATTCTCAATATCGTTTCAAATGCATCTTCGCTTGATGAAGCTGCGGACATGCTGGTGCAGGAAGCCCACCGCAGAGATAACTCCACCGATGTAAGCATAGTCCTGGTAAAACCGGTGACTCAAAATGAAAGCAAAACATCTCCTTATGAAGAAGTTGTCAAATATTCTTTTTTTGTATACCTGCGCAAATACATCACAGTCACTATGATCATGATCCTTCTCGGGTGCGCTTTTATCTACGTACCGGGGATTGTCGTTAAAAACCGGCCCGGTGTTCCGGATCAACCAACCCCAACTCAGATGAACGAGATATCAACAACCGGGTCAGAATCCATGACAGACAATGCATCGACACAAACCGGCTCAACTTTCTCCTTGCATGTAGAACCCGAAGGTGCAGCGGTTTTCATTGATGGAACGCTGAAAGACATTGATACAGACAATGAATTGAGAGTGCCTTCGAACAAGGAGTTTGAACTCAGAATCGAAGCCGAAGGATACCAGACATATATTGAGCACTTTAACATACCTGAAGGATCAAAAATCGAAAGGGTTGTAAGCCTTGTTTCCAATCAGCCTTCCGGCGGATCATTCCTTGTGTTCTGCCGGCCGGACTGCGACAGCATGGAACTTGACGGAAAAGAAATCAAAGGATTCCCGAGAGAAGAAATTCTGATGAGAGAAATCAAGCCCGGTCTTCACAAAATCACTGTTAAAAAAGGCAGCGAAACTCAGAACCGATCTCTCAGGGTGGAAACCGGGATAACCCAGTCAATTGTATTCAGATTTGGAGACAATAAATTCCCCGGGCCAAAAACTCAGGCCGTAATGAAATCCGCGCCGGTTAAGACAGTGGATTCTTTCAACTCTGATATTGAAGTCGTTACAACAAACCCTGAATCGGAACCTGTTGCCGGGGAAACTATCATACAGGGAAAGACCATCGATCCGTCTCCGGAAAACTTCACTCAGCTCGATAGATCTTTTTTCAGCGTTAATACAAACGTTTCAGGCTGTTCAATAATGGTGTTCCAGGCCGGCGTGCTGAAATTGACAGGGTTTTGCGATAAAAGATACGAACTGAAACCCGGTAAATATTTGTTCCAGGTTTCAAAGCCCGGATATATTGAAAAGAAAACTGAATTCATTCTTTCCGAGCCATACCAGACAATCGATTTAGAACTCAGGCAGGAATAAAAAATAATGGCAAAAAAGAAGTTAATAACAAAATCTTTCAGAACACTTGTAGGAGCGCTGGGACCTGAAATCAGACACGGACAGGGCGTATACATTTACGATACAAACGACTCTGAGAAAGACTATGCTTTTTTTACATTGTTAAGTGGCGCATCAGAAAAGGCAGAAAGATTCGCGATCGATTTTGTATCCCAAAAAACCGCACCTTACCTGGATTGCACCAGAAGCAAGAATATTGCAAAGCCGGATGTGTTTCTCAGGAGCATAATCACAGAACTGCTCGCCGAACTGGAAAAAGAAGGTCTGGTAGAGCACGGATCGACAAGACATAATTTCTGTGTTGTCTTCGTGAAAAGCAGCACTATGTATATCGGGCGTGTAAATTCCTGTCCGGTTTTTTACATGAAAGACCGAAAACTGAGACAACTTTTCAAGCAACCCAGATCACGAGGCGAAGAAAGCATACAGATAGGCTCTGTAAATATCGAAAATGGAGACAAACTGGTTCTTTGCAATGAAGACCTCATCAAAAACCTCACAAAGCTGGAACTCAGAAATCTGCTTCTAACAGAAAATGACCTGTCGCTCCTGTGTTCAAAAATCCAGATGCTGGCAGCACGCTACGAAGAAACTGAAAAGCCAAGGCTGGCAGTTGTGAATTTCAAAGAAAATCCGAGACGCAACATCTCAATGCTCAATTCAAGAAATATTGCGATGGTGGCAGCTCTCGCCTTTTTCATAATGCTCCTGTTCAGCTGGGGCGACATTACAAGAATGATCCATACAGCCCCACTCGGATATATCGTCAAAAAGCAAAGAAATATTGTAGAACGGGCCATGGATAAAGTTATCCAGGAAGGCAAGCTCAACAAGCCCGAACTTGTTGTCGAGGGGCTTCGGGTTCCTTACGATGCTGTTCCCGACGGCAAAGGCAATATCTACATCGTTGACGACGGTGAATCAAAAATCATAAAGTTCAATGCTCAAACCGGACAGAAAAACCTGATAGGAGAAAAAATCAAGCTTCAGTTCCCGACCGGGATAGATATCATCGGAGACAGGCTTTATGCAACAGACCTGTCGCAACAGGTAAGCAAAGTTTTTATTTTCAAAACAGACGGAACATACGTCGGGCGCGCGCCGGACGACAGAAGCATTATGGTTTCAATGCACAATCCCAAATCCGTCGCCGCCGTTAAAGGTATCCTGTACGTCTGTGACAGGGGAAACAACAGGATACTGTCTTTTGATCCGGACGGCACATTCCAGAAAAAAACCGACCTGTCCAAAGGATACCGGGAGCCGAACGGGATTGCCGTCACCGAAGGCGGCGATCTTTTCGTGACAATGAAACTTTCCGGTATAGTCGCAAAAATATCCGGCAAAAACATAACGCCTTTCACCCTGTTCAGAGAAGAAAACGGAGAGACGAAAAAAGTATCGTTAAGCAAGCCGTCCGGGATAGCTGTGGATGCTCTCGGGTTCGTATATATATCCGACACTTCAAACAAACGGCTTGTCGCGGCAAACCCGATGGGAAGCGTTATAGGTATTCTTGACCAGGATAATTTCAAGGAATTTGAAACAGCCTACCCTATGGGCGTGAAAGTTGACTCGAAAAACAATTACCTGTATTTGGTTACAAGCAACAGGTACAGCTATGATTCAAGCTGCGAAGGCAAATGCAACGGCAAGGTCTGGAGGATCAAGATATGATTCTCCAGAAAATCTTCAGGGGAACCGGCTTAATGAAAAGACTACTTTTATATGTTTTACCGGTACTGATTATACCGGTGATATGTATCGCCGAGACATCTCAGCATAATTCACATGAGACTGAAGCGATATCAAAATCGAGGCCCGCCGGAATGAACGCGGAACCAGTGAATTCAACCGTTCAGAACGAAAAACTCAGGGTTGAATTCGCTCGAATTGAAAAGGATTACATGAATGTCGTTAAATACTACAATAACCGAATCCCGGATGCGCAGGCATTACAGATAGCAAGATTCGTGCTTTACTATTCGGCTGAATTCAAACTCGATCCCAGGCTTGTAATGGCGGTAATCAGCGTCGAATCAAAATTCAAACCCAGGGCGCTTTCGCCTAAAGGCGCGATCGGGCTGGGACAGCTTATGCCGGGAACAGCAAGCATGATGGGCGTAAAAAACGCTTTTGATATAAAACAGAACATCTACGGCACAACACGCTACCTTAGAAAAATGTACGACCGATGGTCAACCCGGGAGGATGTTCTGGAACTCATGCTTGCAAGCTACAATGCCGGGCCGGAGGCTGTAGAAAAGTACGGAGGAATACCCCCGTACAAAGAAACAAGAAACTATGTAAAAAAGGTAAAAGAATTATTCCGGTTTTTTATATACGGATAACAACTGCGCGGGTTGAAATTTATGTTGAAGCCTAACAATCTAACAGACCAGGCCAAGTACTTCAGGACCTGGGGCGTGCGAACAAAACTGCTTCTGTCATATGTGCTGCTGATCGTTATCACGACAGGTGTTTTCTTCTGGATTACCTACAGTTACACAAGCAAAATGGCCGGCGATCACATGTCACAGAAAATTGAATTGCTCGCAAACGTATTTTCGTATCAAATGAAAAACAATTTTGCCCTCGCTGTTAAATCAGTAGAAGACACCGCCTCCGATAGAATGATAAGAAATCTCGATGAGAATACGATTTTCAGGCTTTACGTCTCCGAACATATAGAAAACAATGCCCTCGACGCAATTTTCGTATATGACCTCAAAGGAAACCTTTATTACGTAAATTACTATACAGACAGGGCTTATACGCCAAAAGTTGATCTTTTTTCACTCGAACAGATCCAGAGCGCAATACACAAACTCAGAACCGAGATTTTCATTATTGATTGTGACAAAGTGAAACCCGGAACCGTGCTTATCGCCGCACCGATCATAAAAAACAATAACAAAGTTTCCGGAATAGTTATCGGTGAAAAAATACTCGATACGACATCAATGGAT
Source organism: bacterium (assembly GCA_035380865.1). Taxonomy (GTDB): domain Bacteria; phylum UBP15; class UBA6099; order UBA6099; family UBA6099; genus DAOSYA01. The sequence goes on along the minus strand of DAOSYA010000001.1, from coordinate 144,969 downwards.
AAAATCACCAAGTCTCACAATAAAAAAGGCGATTCCTCTGTATATCTCATAGATGCAAACGGAAAAATTCTCACCCATACTGAACCGGAACTCACGAGTTGCAATATTTTTTCGGAAGGAATGCTTCTGAACGAGTTTGCCGACAGGAAAGAAAATCTCGACGTATTGTTCTCGGATACATTTAATTTCACGTTCAATGGGAAAAAACTATTTGGAACAGCCGCTCTTGTTTCTCCAAAACTGGGCTGGAGAATAATAATAACGCAATCATACGACTCGGCTATCGCACAGGTCAGAAAAATAAGCAGGAGAATTATTCTTCTGGGATTGCTGGCGCTTGCAGTTGCAATCTATCTGGCTCTTTACAGGTCTTACAGAATAACAAAACCCATAAGCGATCTTATTAAAGCAGTCGAGGAGATTTCACAGGGTGATTATTCAAAAAGGGTATATGTTCAACGCAGAGATGAATTCGGATGGCTGGCTATAGCCTTCAACCGCATGAGCCAGGATCTACAGGAAAAAATCAAAGCCTTGCAGGAATCACAGGGCCAGCTTGAAGAGGCGTTTAACCAGCTTCAGGCCGATTCACAAAAACGGGAGCAGGCCAACCGCGATCTCTCCATGAAAGTCAAAGAGCTCACTTCGCTCAGTGAAGTAACTCACACTATAAGCACCACACTGGACATAGACGATGTCCTTGATACAATCGTGGATTCCATAAGGAATGTTATGGGCTTCCAGAAATGCTCGGTTAAACTTCTGGACTCTATGACACAAACTCTTAAAGTCCGAGTATCCAGAGGCCTTGGTGATGAATATCTGGGGAAAGACACAACTCATCTTGGTGAAGGAATAAGCGGACTTGCCGCAAAAAGCAGGAAAATCGTCGTGATCGAGGACGTCAATTCGGACGAACGCGTTCCGCAGGATCATATCCTCAGAAAACTGGGTATAAAATCAGTTATCTGTATTCCGTTGATTACAAAACAGGCTGTGATGGGTGTCCTGAATCTTTACACTGAAAAATCCCACGAATTTACAGAAGACGAAAAAAGACTTTTGGGGATTTTCGCAAACCAGGCGGCAAGCGCGATTGAAAATGCCAGGCTGTTCGATTCACTCCGGGACAGTTACCTGAACACAATTCAGGCGCTGTCGATGGCAATAGACGCAAAAGACAGATACACACACGGGCACTCACAGCGTGTTAGTGAAATCTCGATGATGATAGGCCGGGAAATGGGGCTCAAGGCAGACAGCCTTGAATTGCTCGAATACGCCGCAGACCTGCATGACATCGGCAAGATAGGAATAAGTGAAGTAATTATCGGGAAAAAGACGAAACTGACTGTCGATGAATACGAAATAATAAAAACGCATCCGCTGGTTGGAGAAACCATAATAGAACCCGTTCCTTTCCTGCAGGATGCCAGGCCGGTTATTAGGCATCACCATGAGAGATATGATGGTTTCGGTTATCCCGACGGATTAAAAGGACAGGAGATCCCATTGCTCGCCAGAATAATTCATATCGCGGATGCCTATGATGCCATGACATCGGACAGGCCTTACAGAAGAGCGCTGTCTCATGAGGACGCAATAGAAGAAGTCAAGAAACACAGCGGTACGCAGTTCGATCCTAAAGTGGTTCAGTCTTTCCTGAGAATTTTTGATAGCGGGTCATTGCAATAATACCTGGTCAAAGGGTGGTGAACTGAAATGTCTGAAGACATCAGCAGGTTCAACAAAATAGACAGGTCGAGAGATGTTTACAAAATCCATGATTCGTCCAAAAAGCGCCGGAAAGAACGCAAGGGAGAAGACGAAAAAGAATTTCTAAAAATGCTGGAGGATTCGGATCACGAACCGGAAGAACAGTTTAATAACAAAAAACAGGAGAAAAAACAGTCCAACATACCCACAAGAGGAATGTTGAACAACTTGAATTCCATAAGCCCTCCTCCAATGATCGAGCCTATCTCGGAAGAGGACGAGCCCGGCGGGACAAAATAACAAACATGGAAAGTATTAAGGCTAAAGTTACCGGCGCTGTTCAGGGAGTTGGATACAGGTATTTCGTGATCAGAAGATCAGTCGCGCTGGGGCTTACGGGATATGCGAAAAATATGAATGACGGAAGCGTGGAAGTCGTTGCGGAAGGCAACAGGAATAAACTCGATGAACTTATAAAGGACCTTTGGGAAGGCCCTTCTTTCTCCTCGGTTTCGAGTGTCGAAGTAGAGCGGGAACAATCATCAGAAAGGGTTTTCTCCGGGTTTAATATTAAATACTGAATCTATAACCGCCCGGCGGAGGAACTAATTTTGAAGAAGTACGAAGACTGGCAAAAATACGTAAAAGAACAGATGGATAAAAACAGGCAGCTGAAAGAACCTTCGGCGCCAACTGCTCCGAAAAGACAGGTGCCTTCGATAGATAGCGACCGGTTTAAAATCCAGAGGCGGGGAACCGCTCCTGAAAAGGCTCCGCAAACACAGGGCAGGTATCAACAGGCCGCCGTGCCGGGCGAACCTAAAACCGGGAGCGAGAGCGAAAGAAAACCGGATAAACCATCCAACCAGCTCACTTCGCCTTTCGTTTCCGTAAGCGATGTCTGGGAAGCAGCGGAAAGATCGACTCAAAGCAGGAAAAGCGTTAAAGAAGAAGTCAAACCTTTGCAACAGAAAAGATTGCCGGGGATTGAAAGAATTACAAAAACGCCTTCAGCTTCTCAGGAAAACGCTTCTTCCAGACAACGATCCGTTCAGGGAGAATCCAGGGAAGATATTCTTGAAAGACTTGTAAATCCAACAATAACGCTCGAAGAAGCAGCAAAGATCATGGGCATATGCAAAGCGACTGTTCGCAGATATACGGCAAAAGGAATTCTTCCTCATTACAGAACTCCCGGAAACCAGCGAAGATTCAAACTGAACGACATAATAAATTTTTTGGAAAACCAGAGAAAATAACTATTAATCGGAGAAAAGATGCACCTGACCACGCTTGAACAGGATGGAGTCATAGTTATCAATCTTGTTGGTAACTTGAACATACATTCGCATACTGTCCTGAAAAAGAAAGTCAGAGAACTGGTCCTTGAAGAAGGAGCAACTAAAATTCTTGTAGATGTGACCGGGATTAAACAGGTTGACAGTACAGGATTGGGGACATTCGTATCGCTCCTGAACACAATCCGTGAAAATGATGGAGACCTGCGGTTCGCCGGGAATTTTATGGAAGAAGTCAAGCAAGCTTTCGATCTTTGCGGCCTGTCCAGTGTCTTTATAAGGTACCCCAATGTCAAAAATGGAATCAAAAACTTTAAACTTTGAAAAGATATTTGAACTGGTTCTTTATCCGGTCCTGTTCATAATACCATATCTGCTGCTGCGCGAGTTCGTGATATCAATGGCACGGACAAATAACTGGGCGTATGTGTACATTGTCTCGCTTGCTTCAGTCGCGACAGTTGCAGTCTCCCTGCCCCATATAATTATAGATTCAACAAAAGCAAGAAAAATCTTCAACACAGCTCATGCTATCACAGTTGCGGCAGCTATCGGGTTGATACCGGTAATTGCTTTCAAAACAAACTCAAATATTCTGAATATAATCATACTCACTCTCATTGCCGCCGGCATAATCACCGGTTTTTTCTTTTTCTGCAACAGGTTCGAAAAGCTCAGCCCGGCATATCTTATTCATGCGCTGTGTACTGTGCTGCTTGGCATCGGACTTCCATATATTCTGACCACAGCTTCGGTTAATACCGACAAAATAGTTTTTCTTCTGGCATTTATCCCGACAACCATTCCCTTGCTGGAAATCTCACTCGGTTCGCCCGGCTCGTATCAGTCAAACAGGCCTCTTCAAAGAATATTGATGATGTACATAACAGAAGCGCTTGCGTTCTGCACCTATTTCATGATTTTTCGGTCGAACGAGTCGTTCAGGCTTCCACAGCAGACTATCAATGCCATCATCGTTTCCTTCATTCTCTTTTTGTTCGCGGTATCTTCTTTTATTAAAGGCAGGCTTGAAATACGAAAATCGTCTCTCAATCTTCCGATTCTTTTGATAACAATCCTTTCATTGTTTTCATTTGTTTTATCGCCTAATTTTTTCATCAGCCTTAAAGAATTCACACAGTACATCTTCGTGCTCCTGAACTTTTACCTGATAATCCATTGCCTCGATTCAAAAAAGCATTTCTCGTCCCTCGTCGCGGTTTTCATCGCGGTGATGTGGCTCGAAGCCGTGATCGGTGTGAGGCAGCATTTCGGCGTTAACCAGTTGATCAACCTCGGCGGGAACAGAGATCCGTTCTCAACGCTCGGCAACAAAAACTATGTGGCCGAAATGCTTGCGATGACCATTCCGCTCGCGCTCGCTTTTTCAGTCGCAGCGAAAAGCCGGGTTGTAAAACTGCTGTCATGGATTGCGATTTACCCGATGCTTTTTGTCGTGCTCGTCGCTATAACGCGCGGTTCATGGATCGGGCTTATTGCCTCTTCCATTGCCTTTTTCATCTACGCAATCGACGGGCTGCCGAGAGACAAAATGATATCCGCACTTCTTCATCTCGCAGGCCTGTTTATCCTTGCGACCCTGTTCATGGTATCCTCCACATACAACGTAATGCTCATCGGAGGCAACAAAGACCATTATGAAAACAACCTGTTCATACAGGATGTTTCCGGGCACTGCGGCCCGGGGATCAACCTGAGCACAGGAAATACTGTTAGAAAATTATGTATTATCAAAACACAGAAAAAATATGCTTTCTACCACAATAATTATCACAATGACTGGGTATACTGGCTGCAGGACGACAAAAAGGTTTTCAGGCGCGAACTCCGCAATCAGCTTGGTCAATCAGACAGAACCCAATTCGTAGAATTTCTCAAAAAAAGATCGCTGTCAAATCCTGACTCAGAAGAAACGAAACTTCTCAAATCTCATGTCGATTCGGATTTGAAATATCCCGATGTGACTTTCCTCAGGGTAGGTTACGGCCCAACTGAAGAAGACTATGCCGGCAGGTTCATGTCGATAATCAATGTCATAAGCAACCAGCTCGAAAGATCTTCTAAAATGTGGTTTGTCTATTTCGGATTCTTCCTCGCCGCCGCGGTCGCCATGTTCTTTATACTGCGGACAAAGCCGGCGAAAATTATATGTATTTCTCTTATTGCAGTAATAATGGTTGCTGTCGCGTTTGTCGCTAATCCCGGGAACAACAAGAACAGCACGCAACAGGAGATCAACACGCATATTCAGGCGGCGCCGCCTGTGCAGATCGAAGACTCCATCGTATCGAGAAGTTTTATCTGGGGCGGGACTTTCCAGATGATAAAACATTACCCGCTCGGCGTGGGGCTCGGGGCATATAAAATCAGATATCTCGATATGCTCAAAGCCCACCTGAAATCTACCAATCAAAAGTCGATTCCGGGGTTCTTCAAAGATGTGAACGCAAAGGAAGCGCATTGCGAATATCTTCATATCTGGTCGGAACTCGGTCCGCTGGGACTGGTTTTCGTCCTGTTCTTCGCGATTGTCGTCATCCGGCTGTTCTACAGGAATTACTATAACTACGGCGAAGACTCGTTCACACAGTGCGTGACGCTCGGCGCATTCTGTGGAATCGTATCCATAGGGACCTCCGCCCTGCTGGGATTCCCCTACCATATTGTCGGGACTTCCATGTTCTGCGGAGTGTTCGTCGCGCTGCTGCTGTTCGGTGAAGACCGTCGAAAGAACATTGAGAATCTTCCGGCGATGCTTCCCGAATTCGCGCGTGCGGAGGCCCCGGCTCAGCAGGCACAGAAGAAACAGCAGAAAAAGAACAAATCGAAACAAAAACAGAATGAACAGAAAATGAACGCCCCGGAAGCGAACACGGACCTCACATGGAAAGAGAACTGGCATGTCCTGAGTCTGAGAAAAACACCGGGGATACTTCTGCTCGCGCTCACCGCCCTGTTCTTCATCGCAATGACGTGGTGGAACTACAACATGCAGATGTCGAACATAAGAATGAAGCAGGCCAACTACATGGCGCAGCAGTCGATGCAGGTGCTGCAACAGTCTCAGAATTTTAATAAAACCGGTAACACCGAACAGGCAACCCTTACTGCGAGGAAAGCAGACGCTTTGAACAAAGAGGCGCTGAGGCTTTACGACGAAGCCCTGACGCAGGATCGCTACAACGGCGATATCCATATGTTCAGGGGAATGTATTTCCAGAAAATCAAAAAGCCCGATGAAGCGGTTGATGAATTCCTGATCGCTCAGAAATATTTTGATCTTCCTCAAATATCGCTCGACCTTGGCGCGATTTATTTCGAGCGCGGAGAAGACTTCTATGATCTTGCCGAAAAATCGTACCGGGAATCACTGGCTGTGTATCCAAATTATCCACACCCTTTGTACAACCTTGGATTGATTCTTTATGAAAAAGCAAACAAGATCCAGGAAGACCCCAATAACTGGAACAAATATTTCGGCGGGAACAAGATTCCAGATGCACAAACCAGGGAGAAGAAATTCAGGGAACTCATGACGCAGGCCGCGGACCTGTTCACAAGAGCTATCACGATCCAGCCTTCGCTCCACCAGGTGAGCTTCAAGCTTGCGCTTGCTTATGAAAAACTCGGCGATCTCGACAATGCCATAAAATGGTACAGGCATACCCTGAAATACAACCAGAGACACCAGGATGCCTATTATAACTACGGTCTTGTCCTGACAAGAAAAGCCGGAGAGACTATCGGGCTGGCCGATAGAGCGGCAGCTGAAGGACGAACCGAGGACGCGGAAAAGCTGAGGTCTGAAGCATTCGGTTACAATGAGGAAGCGAAAGCGAATTTCGAGCGTTCATTGAAGATTGATACCAACCACGTTAGAGCCTTGAACAATCTCGGCAACATGTATTTCAATGATGGATTGATCGCGGATGATCAAACAAAAATACTCAAAGCGCTTGGCTATTATGAAAGAGCGTTGAAAACCGATCCGAATTATTTGAACGCGCTGCTGAATGTTTCGCTGGCGAGCATTCATCTGAAAAGATACGACAAGGCGCTTGTTTATCTCGACAAGCTGACAAGGAAAAAACTTTCCCCGGTTCAGGAGATTAAAACCATTTACATGCTCGGCACCTGTTACTATTACACAGGCAAAAAGCAGGAAGCTCAAGCGCTGATGGTCAACACTGTTCAAAAACATAAAAACACCTCGCTCTCTTCTACGGCAGAATTTATCTCTCTGGTTATGAGATATTCCCAGGTGCTCGATGGGAACGGGCATCCTGCCGAGGCAGCGTCACTGCTGGAGGAACTGTTGAGTAAAAACAAGTTGCCTCCCTATCAGGAAGTCGAAGCGCTTCACCAGCTGGGAATAGCGTATTTCAACAATAAACAGTATGACAGGGCAAAAACCGCGTTCGAAAGAGTTGTCAAAGAACATTCCGGATCGCCTTTTGTACAGGAAGCTGAAAAACACCTTAACAGCATAAGCAGGCTCAGGTAATCAGTTTATAAATGCAGATGGTGGCCACGAAAGGAACTTGCGAGCAATGGATACTGGAAAGAAAAAAGTGGCGGTCCTGCTTTCAGGCAGCGGAACCACTTTTCAATATATTCAGGACTGCATAAAAAACGGCGATCTCGACGCGGAAATCGTTGTCGTGGTGAGCAGCAGGCCGGATGCCTATGGAATCGATAGAGCGAAAGCGGACAATATCCCGGTGTTCACCGTTCCAAGGAAAGAATTCAATAAGTTCGACTCGGACGCCGGTGTCCTTTTCAACAGAAAGATCATGGAAGTAATCGAGCCTTACGAGCCCGACCTTGTCGTGCTGGCCGGCTTCATGAGCCTTCTTTCGAGCGAGTTTGTGCAGCAGTATCCGGGCAGAATCATGAACACCCACCCTGCCCTGATTCCATGCTTCTGCGGAGAAGGTTACTACGGCGATAAGGTTCACAAAGCGGTTGTCGACAGAGGCGTCAAAATCTCAGGCTGCACAATTCATTTCGTGGATGAGCATTACGACCACGGCCCGATTATTCTGCAAAAACCGGTCGAGATCGAGGACACCGATACAAGCAGCGACGTGGCAGGCAAGGTGCAAGCTATCGAGAAACCGCTTTATGTCGAAGCCATCCGCTTATTCTGCGAGGGCAGGCTGGAAATACGCGGCAGAAAAGTGTTTGTAAAAAAATAGGATCATGAGCAGAAAAAAAACAGTACTCCCCTCACACATGAAAAGGGCCATCGAAAGGCTCGAAGAGCTTTCAGGAACCGTCGATCTGCTCGTCGAAGTGATTGACTCCCGCGCGCCGGAATCCACACGCTGCAGGTTCGTTTCAAAACTGATCCCCGGTTGCAGAACCGTGACGGTTTTTACGAAATCGGATATTGCCGACGACTCGGTGACAGAAAAATGGATCGAGCACTTCAACGAATCCGGTGAGCCGGCAGTCATTTTCCCGAAAGAAAAACATGGTGAGCGCGAGAAGTTTTTAAATAGAATAATCAGGGCCGCGGGACAGGGCGATCCCGAAAGAGGCACACGCGCCGCAGTTATAGGGCTTCCCAACATCGGCAAATCCACGACCATAAATTTCATAACCGGGAAAAGAGGCGCGAAGGTGGGAGCGCGACCGGGCATCACGCGCGGGCTGCAACTCATTAAAGTGAGAAGCGATTTCCTCCTCCTGGACACGCCGGGACTGGTTTCGCCCCGTATAGCGCAGCGGGAGGAAAACATTAATCTCGCCCTCGTCGGCTGTCTTCAGGAAAGCTTTTTCGATCATGAGGAAGCCGCCGTTCAACTGCTCGAAAAGAGCCTGTCGAAATATGCAGAGATCTATCGCGAATTTTACGGGATCGACGAGGCAACCGAGGATCCCATGGAGCTTTTCGAGGCTGTCGCAAAAAGACGTGGTTTTCTTCGGAAAGGCGGCGTGCTGGATCTCGACCGCGTTTATCCCCTGTTGATAAGGGATTTTTCAACCGGCAGAATATCGGGAATCAGCCTCGAGTCTCCCGAAGATTTCTACGACTGATCCCCCGGGCAGACCCCAGTTTAGAAAACAGGATTTTTACCTCAAGGTATTGTGTACCCGTTCACCCTGTTGTTGAGATAATCGACAATAAACACGGTTCCGTCCGGCATGACCGAGATGCCCATAGGATCCCTCACATCTCCGGGACTTGCCCCGTATTGACCTATCGTATTTATGAGATTCCCGCCCGTGTCGAACACCTGCACCCTGTCCTGCTGAATATCGGAAACATATACAAGGCTGTTCGCCTGGTCTATCGAGATCCCCTTCGGGTTCGAGAGCTGCCCGTATGATGAGCCGGCTTCGGCGATTGTACCCGTCTCGTTGCCGTCCGTGTCGAGGATAACTATTTCGTCCCTCGATCCCGAAACAACATAAAGACTGCCTGAACCATCATACTCAATCCCCTGCGGATCGGCGAAACTGAGCGGCCAGTTGCCGGTAGTCTCTTCATTGCCGTCGAGATCGAATTTATGAATCCTGTCCGCGAGACTTGTCACATAAATATTTGATCCGTCGGATGCGATACCATAGGCCTGAGACACTTCCCACAGCTTGTCGGCTATCGGATTGCCGTCGGTGTCTATAGCCTGAACCCTGTACTCGTCAGCGACATAAATATTCCCTCCGACCATCGTCAGGCCTGACGGCAGCTTGAACTGCCCGGGCTCATACCCGAACTCACCAAGCGTTTTGACCCATGTGCATGGATTGGAAGGATCGAATACGTTTATTCTGTGATTGCTCGTGTCGGCAACATACAGGTACGCCGTGCCTGTATCATATTCCGAATCGATAGGCCGGTTAAGATAGAACGGCGAACTCGGCGGATAATATTCATTAGGATCCGTCTGCGCGCAAACCTGAGCGAAATTGTATGGAGCCGGCAGCGCAATAACACAGTACTCGTTTGACTGCAGGCTTTCCGAACTCATATCGTTAATCGACGTTGCTTTATAACAATACGTTTCATAATCCGTGAACGGCCCGGGATCATCATAAACAACTGTTGCGCCCGGAACATTATTAAGCACATTGTCTATCTGCGCATATGCTCCGGCTGCTCCATCTTTTCGATATATGTTATGGCTCTGCAAATTCACCAGCGGTGTGTTGTCCGTATTCACCGTCGGGGCCGTGAATGTTATTGTAATGTTCACCCCGTTACTCACTCCATCTGTTATAACCGGGGGCTTGGGCAATGTGTCGTTAATCACCAGGTCTTCGCTTTGAGTATCATCCAGTCCCGAGAGATCTCTCGCGGTAACTTCAACCGGGTAATTTCCAATCGGATTCGCCGGCACAGTGAGTCCCGCAGCTTTGAACGTTACGGTATTACCACCGTCATCGCTGTCATATCCGAGGGCAACAACTCCGCCTCCAAGGCTCGCGAAATCCGCATCCACCGTGTTCACATCATCCCAGCCGTTGCAGTCCTGAATAACAACCGTCATTTCGAAAACGGTCGCGCCGCCCGGCGAGATGGGCTGAGGATCAAATGTAATGGTCTGGATATCGGGTGCGCCATCGATAAACAGGTCGCCCTGTCCCGTGCCTGTGTTGGTTCCCAGATCAACCGCGGTAACCTCAAGCGGCTGCGTCCCGCACGTGACCCCGGCGCCAGCCACCACCGCGCTGTTTGTGAATATTCCATCACCTGCTACAAGATCTCCATTGGTGGCATCATCGAACAGCGTCAGAACCGTGCCGGTATCGATGCTGTCCAGATCTATAGAAACCATGCTTATATCTGCAAGCCCGTTATCGTCCTGAACAGTCGCATAGACCGTGGTCGTTATCGTTCCCGCGTCATCTATCCAGTCAGGATCGAAATCGACAAGCGACACGACCGGGGGAGTATTGCTCACAGAAATCTGCTCGGTTCTGTCTCCCGTCTGCGGCAGGCTGTCCGTCGCGGTAACCGTAATATCCTTGTTACCGGCGGACGTTCCCTGCGGAACCGTTATTCCCGTCACGCCATATTTCCCGTCGCCCGCCGCTCCGTCACCGCTCGACCCGTCATCGAGCATCACGACCGTTCCGCCGCCGATGTTCGACAGGTCAACTTCGACACCAGTTACATCATCGAGTCCATTCGGATCGGTTACGTCGGCTGTTATGTTAAACGTCGTCGCCCCATCCGGCGGCACCGGGTTGGAGCTGAACTGGATATCCGTCACCTCGGGCGGTTCATTGCTCACATTGACGGGTTCCGTCCTGTCACCTGTCAGGCTGCCACTGTCCGTAGCCGTGACAGTCACATCATAAGCGCCGGCATCTGTTCCCTGCGGAACCGTTATTCCCGTCACGCCATACTTCCCGTCGCCCGCCGCGCCGTCGCCGCTCAACCCGTCATCAAGCATTGCGACCGTCCCGCCGCCGATGTTCGACAGATCGATCTCGACACTCGCGATGTCGGCAAGCCCGTTAGGATCGGTTACATCGGCTGTGATAACGAAAGTCGTCGTTCCATCCGGCGGCACCGGATCAACGCTGAATTGAATATCCGTTACCTCGGGGCTCGAGCCCAGTACGGTTATCTGCTCTGTCCTGTCACCGGTTTGAGGCGCACTGTCTGTCGCTGTCACGGTTATGTCGGTCAAACCGGGCGGCGTACCGATCGGCACCGTTATTCCCGTCACGCCATATTTCCCGTCGCCCGCCGCGCCGTCGCCGCTCAGCCCGTCATCGAGCATCACGACCGTTCCGCCCCCGATGTTCGACAGATCAACTTCGACGCCTGTGATGTCATCCAGGCCGTTAGGATCAGTTACATCGGCTGTGATAATGAAAGTCGTCGCCCCATCCGGCGTTATCGGGTCAACACTGAACTGGATATCGGTAACCTCAGGAGCTTCGTTACTCACATTAACAGGTTCAGTCCTGTCGCCTGTCTGGGGTACGCTGTCGGTCGCTGTCACAGTTATATCGTAAGCGCCGGCGTCGGTTCCGACCGGCACCGTTATTCCCGTCACGCCATACTTCCCATCGCCCGCCGCGCCGTCGCCGCTCAGCCCGTCATCGAGCATCACAACCGTTCCGCCCCCGATGTTCGACAGGTCAACTTCGACGCCCGCAATATCGGCAAGCCCGTTAGGATCGGTTACGTCGGCTGTTATGGTAAACGTCGTCGCCCCATCAGGCGGCACCGGGTCAACACTGAACTGGATGTCCGTTACCTCGGGAGCTTCATTGGAAACATTTATCTGTTCGGTTCTGTCACCCGTCAGCGGCGTATTGTCAGTCGCGGTGACAATAATATCCTTTGCCCCTGAAGATATTCCGACCGGCACCGTTATTCCCGTCACGCCATACTTCCCATCGCCCGCCGCGCCGTCGCCGCTCAGCCCGTCATCGAGCATCACAACCGTTCCGCCCCCGATGTTCGACAGGTCAACTTCGACGCCCGCAATATCGGCAAGCCCGTTAGGATCGGTTACGTCGGCTGTTATGGTAAACGTCGTCGCCCCATCAGGCGGCACCGGGTCAACGCTGAACTGGATATCCGTTACCACGGGCGACTTCGGGCCGTAATCATAGTTATCGGAAAATTCAGAGGTGTTGTCTATATTGTCTGTCAGGGTCGCTGTTATCAACGTGCTGTTCGCATTGAGCGACGCTTCGGGAACAGTCACTTCTATCTTATCCTGGCACGGGAAAGCCGCGCATTCGGTGACGGTATAAACCGTCACATACTGATACGCCTCGCCCGCGCCTGATGCATCTTCGTTGATGGACATAACCGTTTCATCAACATTGAATATTTCCATGCTGCACGGGACCGCCACCGAGCACGCTCCCGCAGGAGGCGCGGTCATAAGGTCGAAGCTGAACTTGTAATTCGCGCCATCCTTATATCCCGACGTTATAACAAGCGAAGTTATATCTCCATTCGCATTATTATCGAGTTCAATTCCGAGACCGCCATTTTCATAAATTACGTTCTGCGACAGTTTATTCCTGACCGTGGTAGCATCAGTCATGTAAATACCATCGCCGTTATTATACGTGATGGTATTGGCAACTCCCGCGCCACCTATAATCGCATCCTGGGCGCCATTATCAAGCGTGATACCAATGTCGTTGGGTTTTGCATTCGTGCCGATTTCGTTATCGGATATTGTCGCGCTGTCGCCGCCGTCTACCAGAACAGCCGATTTACCGGCACCACTGAAACCGACAATTTTCAGGGATTGGATTGTCACGGTATCCGCGCCGACAGTTAAACCATCGCAATCGGTACAGGCCGTGCCGTCTATAGTTATATTCTGAGTTCCTCCGTCTATAATCGTTCCATCTGCGGTTATTTCAGGCAGCGGCCCGTATCCCGCCGGAGTGCTCACGGGATCGACCGTGCCGTTTGCTATCGAATTATCGAAAGTTATCGTTGTTCCGGGATTATCGTTTGCATAGTTGATACACATCCTGAGACTTGAAAAATCGCCCGTGTCACCGGCGGTTGATACCACAGGACATTCAGTGTGAGCATAGGCATACATCTTTTTGTCTTTCGCGCCTATGAAAATCATATCGCCCGCGACTGCCGGTGACGAATCGACTACCCCGGCGATTGTGCTGTTCATTACTTCGCTTCCGTCGGAAGTATTCAGAATTATCACCCTTCCGCCGCCGCCCTGCTGATTTCCGAACACCACTTTCTGTCCGGCGCCCGACCCGAATACCGCCGACGAGGATTTCGCCATGTTGCCGGCAGTCCCGACAGCCGGATACTGCCATTCCGGTGCCATCGACGTGCCATCTGCCTTGATCGCGTAGAACACGCCCCCGGTTGTCCCGAAGTAAACCATTCCGTCAACGACCGCCGGCCCCGAATTGATGGTCGCAGCCGTACTCAATCCCACGGAATACTGCCACAACACTTTTCCGCTGTGTTCACTTACGCAATATAAATATGTGGTTCCACCATCTTCGGCACCGAAGTACACCATCTCGTCAACCACTGCAGGTGTGGAACCCGTCGAGGCATCCAGATCAAGCTCCCACAAAAGTTTTCCCCTGTCCGCCGCTATCGCGTACAGGCTTCCCGATGCATCCAGAGCTAAAACTTTGCCGTTCGCATACAATATTCCGCCTTTTATGGAACTGTTCGTTGTATACTGCCACTGAACTGTTCCGTCATCGGATGTGAACCCAACAACCTTGCCCTGCGCCGTGGCGAGCGTTGACCCGATGAACCCCATCCGGCTTCCGTTCACGGAAGCCACGACCGGATCGGATCTCACATCTATCGCGCTCGAAATCTTAACCCTCGACCACGCCTCGGAACCGTCGGCGATATTTATGCCGTAATAATATCCGTCCCAGTCGCCCACCACGAGAATGTCATTGTCCGTAACGGCAGGCGTCGTGTTCACAGTTTTCATATTACCGGACGAATCATACCGCCATTGCTCTGCGCCTGAAGTGTCGAGACCGATGACCACGCCGTTGCCCGATGAATCGTAACCGCCGAACATCACCTTGCCGTCAACAACCACCGGTCCGCCTTCTATAAGATATGTCGAAGTATCAAAGGACCAGACCTTCACAAAGTTCGGATCGATGCTGTTGTCGCTCTCTCCGACATTGTTCTCATTGCAATGCAGACTGGGCCAGTCCGTGCCGCATTCGCCGGGCGCGGTTTCGGGAATATGCGCGTTAACCGCAAACTCGGATGTATTGTCATTCGAATCCGTAATCGTCGCCGTGAACCATTTAGCGTTCGCGCATGCGCCCGCCAGCGCCACGCCGTTAATTGCCAGAGCTTCACTTTTTGCGAGCATACCCGTGCTGGTTATGAACGTGTACCCCTCGCCGCCCGGAAAATCCGGAAAAACAGAACTCGTGTCATCATCCGCGCAGAACAGCTCCACATCACAGCTCGCGGTCGTGCAGTCCGACGTGTCAACCACCAGATCGTAATTGACCCCCGATTCCTGAACCGATATAAACAATGGCGGCTCGATCTGGTCATTTGTGGTCGCGCCCAGGCTTATCCCTCTGGAAACATTGTTATATATCGAATTTTCGGAAAACTTGTTTTCATCCGCGTTATTCTCAACGCTTATTCCGTACAAATCGTTATCCCGGATAGTGTTCCTGTATACTTCGTTGGAAGTAGCTGTATTCCTGATCAGAACGCCGCTCCCTCCATTTTCATGGATATTGTTTTCACGAAGATAATTGCCGCTGACCGCGCCCGCTGCGCTCCCGATAACGAATCCACCCTGGTTATTGTAGGCCACTTCATTAAGGTAGTAATACGGCGATCCGCTCGAAGCTTCAATCAGCACGCCATAGTAATTCGAGATATTATTCCCACCTTCGTCCACACCTATATAATTCGAGACCACCGCGATCCCGGCCGGACCCGGCGCATCATCGGTTATGCAGATTCCGCATTGGCCTATTTCATCATGGCCACCGATAACATTGTTGTATATTCCACTTGCCGGGTTCTGGAAATTGCCCGCGAGTTTGATACCACCTTCGCCCGCATCGTTGTCTGTTGCGTTCGGGAAATGCGTACTCCCGTCCGATTGGACTCCGATGTAATTGCAGTAAACATGCAGTTCAGAACCGGTGCCGCCGTTCTGGTCGATAAACACACCGCTCTTTTTATTATTCGAAATAATATTCCGCGTGTTGCAGCCGGGTGACGGCGCCTCGCCAACCCGCACTTTGCTGGTGTTCGGCGCGATATACACTCCGTAATAATTGTAAAGGTTCGAGGAATCCGCGAAATCGGTTCCTATCGTATTTCCGTACAGGTTAACCCAGCCGCCGCCCGAGCCGCCGCCGTTCACATAAATCCCGGCTTTGTCCGCATTATTGCACTCGATAAAACCAAGCCCCTGAACTGTTGCGCTCGCGCTTGTAATATTCAACGCATTGAAGTTTCCACTGTTGCAGCTTATCAATATCTCCTTGTCTTCGCCGTTCAGGAATATATTGCTGCCGGTCAGCGGCAACTCCGAAGCGAGATCGATGGTTGTTCCGTCCGCTATGCTGAAAGTAATCGTAGTGTCGTTGTCCGTATTGGCCTGTGTTATGCAGGCCCTCAGGTCCGACGGATCACCCGCATCGCCGCCCACGCTGACAACCGGACAGGTGCTGCCCGAGCCTACCTGTATATTGCCCGCAAACATTGAACTGTTACCGCTCGCGTCCGTTACGATAGCCGTTATCCAGTCCCCGTCGTTCAGCAGCGCGACAGGCACATCAACCGTGACTTCTCCTCCCGCATCCGTCGTATCATAACCCACCGGGTACAGCCCCTCGCCATAGCCGCTTGCATCCTGATCTACAGGTGTGGCGAGAGTCGCGTCGCTTGCTTTGTAGACCGTTATCGTGCAATTTGTCGGACACACCGGGGAAGTAGTCACAGTAATGTGATAATCGCTGGCATCCGATGTATATGAAATGTTGTCGGGCCTCTGGATTCCCCCGTTGGCCCCCGCCGCAATCTCTATCGGTTCGATACCGGCATTGTCGTTCTCGTAGATGAACGGGTAACTGAAAGTATTTCCATCCGAATCGGCATCATCTATATAGATTCCGCCCTGCTCGTTATAAGCAATCGTTACTGTAGCGAAATTCGGGTCCCAGAAAAATCCCTCGATCGCGTTATCATCCGAATCGCCGGTGATATAGACACCGTAACTCTTGTTCCCGAGATCGGTGTAATTATCAGTATCGGGATTGACCCTTTCCGGCACGCCGATTCTCGCGTTTCTCACAGAAACATCGCTGGAATCTTCTATCCTGATTCCGCTCATCTCGTTTCTCGAAATCACATTTGCATATTCATCGCCGCCGAGGTAGCCGATGCGAACCGGAGTCAGCGGATTTATACTGACATCTTCGAGTGTAACACCCGGCCCCCAGTTACCGCCGCAATCCTGCCGGCATTCATCAGATGCATCGAGACACACCCCGATACAGTTGCCGTACACCAGATTGCCGTCAACATCCGCGCCATGAATATAGATGCCGGGCGTAACGGAAGACGCCGCCCCGTTTACGCCGTTACACGAAATGATATTTCTCTCGTTCTGCAAGCCGCCGCCGGCGGAATTCAAACCTATCTCGTTGCTCTGCGAAGAATCCGTTATCTCCACACCGCCGCCCCTGTTGCCGGTTTGATTGGACCCATCGGTGCAGGTCCGGCCGTCGGTGTCTGTCCCGATGTAATTACCACGCATCTTGACTCCTCTTGCCCGCCCCTCGATTCTCACGCCGACATCGAGATTACCCGAAATAACATTGCCGTCGGCTCCCTGCCCGCCGATATATATGTCGGCGGTTTCGCCCGCGCCGAAGTTCCCGACATACACACCGAAATAATTCGGCGTGACGACACCGGCTGCTGTTATGCCGATAAAGTTATTCGTCGCCGACGCCTCCATCCCCACATCGCCATATATCGCAATCGCCGCGCAGCCGTCAGCCGCAAGATCACCGTCCTGATCACAATCCGCGCTGTCGAAATTCACCACAGCCAGGCTTCTTATCGTGGCATCCACTTCGTCGATTATGAAACCGTTGCAGCCCGGAGGATTGGGAACACAGAGCGAACCGTCAACCGTAACAGTCGGATTACCGCTTACGTCCGTAATTCCGTTTATCGAAATCCCGTCTCCCCTCAACTCGGGAAACTCCGATTCCGGGTATATCGTCTTGCCCGCCATATCAGCGGAGAAAGTAATATAGCCCGAACTCGACGGATCGAGATTCGCCTGCTCTATGCAATATCTTAGAGTTCCGCCGCCGCCATCGTCGAGCTCGGAGTTTACCTCGCAGGCTCCCTGAGGCTGCTTGTACGCGATAAGTTTTCTGTTCTGCCCGCAGGTGACAATCATCCTCTCGTCACCCATTGCAAACATCCCGGTTATTCCGTCCGCGCCGCCGGTGCATGGGTCGTCAGTAAATATACCGACTCCCATATCGCCGCCGGTGCCGATCATATAGACATTGCCGCCCGCCGCCGTACCGGTCCCGGCGTAAATTATATCGTTGAGATACACCATGCCCTCAACCGGCTGCGTATCCGTCACCTGCACGTATTTAGTCGTTATAGTCGGCGTTATATATTTATTCAAATAGCCCTGGTCATCCGCCGAATAAAGGTAATAATCCGCGCCGTCATACCTGAGAATCGGCGTCGTTGTGAAACTGTTACCGTTCGGATTATCGAACTTCCACTGGAAAGAGCCGTCGTAAATGCTGTAAGCGAAAACCGCACCGGCATCTATCGCAACCACAATATCTTCCTGCGCCGAAAGTCCTCCGACCGGAGCGCCCATGTCCGCATGCTGGCTCTTCCAGAGGTAAGCCCCGTCCACCGCGCTCATGGCATACAGCATCCCGTCATCATCGACGATCATGATGATGCCTTTATATATGATCGGCGGCTGCGAAATTATTTCAGCCGCTCCGCTGTCCACAGATTTTGTCCAGGCGGCAACTCCATCGGATTGTCTCACGGCATGAACAGTCGCGTCCTGATCCACCGCGTAAACCAGCGTATAATTTTCATCTTCAATCTGCGTAAGCGTGATTATAGGCGGAGTCATAAACGGCGCGCTTCCGTTGTAGGTCCACTCTGAAGAACCGTCTCCCGCGTTGCGGGCATACATCTTGCTATCCTCGGAAACGAATATCACCATATCTGTTCCGAGCGGATAAACGTTTCCAGCCGCGCCCGGCGCCGAAATCGCCGCGCCCGCAACAGGCTGCGGATTCGTCAGCCAGACATCCGCACCCGTCGTGCTGTACGCCCTCACCGAACCGTCGCTCAGCCCGATGAAAACTTTGCCATCCCATGTAACAGGCGTCGCGCCGGTCGTCTGCGGAAGTGTCTTTTCCCAGTTGCGCGCGAACGGGAACATGTCAAGCGGATCAATATCTTCACCGTCATTGCGTCCGTTGCACATAAACATCGGCCAGTTGTTCTGGCAGTTATACCCCGGCCACTCAACTACTCTCAAACTGGCGTTTCTCGATTCAGTCGCGCCCGCCGCATCTGTTATCGTCACAGTTGTCGTGTATGTATTCGCCCCAGTTGTAGTAGGCGCGGTTATCTCTTCGCCCGACCCCGCATTTGTCGAACTTCCGTAAATCCAGTTTGATGCCACCCCGTCTCCATGCGTTGCATCATCCGCCAGATCCAGCGGAACCCCAACTCCTATATTTGACAGGTTAACTTTTACGGACGTGACTTCGCTCTGCCCATTAAGATCTATTATCTCGGTTTGCAGAAGTGTCGGCGTGACACCATTGTTCACAACAAACGGCGGCGTATAATAAGGATCGGTCTGGAACTCGGGCTCATGATTGCAGTATTCCATCGCAGTCATTAGAACAGCCCAGTCGGACCTGTTGTACGCTATATCAACCGTTCTAAGATTGAAATATATCGGTTGGAAAAGATCGACCGTATCAGAATCGTTGGACATCGGGAACTCAAGCCTGTGCCGACCCGCACTGATCGAAGGTCTTAAGAAATTGCCATAGCCCGATTTGCTTACGGGTTGCCACAAATCACAACTGTTCTGCGCGGTTCCGATACATCCATCGTATGTATAAGACCCGGCTGATTCCTGGGCTTCAAAATCGTTACCCCGCTCCCATTCCAGGATCAGGGTTGCCTCGGGATCCGCGCCGAGCACGGAATGAACGATGCTACACTGGATACTTCCGGGTTCATCAGGCACCTGATTTGCTCCCGCGTCGCTGATCCACACATCATTCTGCGCGGGCTCGGGGCCGGCTATGACAAAATCGGCTCCGCCATTCCCGTCCAGATCACCTATCGAAACGCCCTGCCCGTTCTGTATCGTCGGATTGAAAGTAAGCTTTTTGACATTCGAACCGCACCAGCCGGGCGCGGAGAGCGCATCATGCCCCCACATCTGGCCCGGTTCGGCGTCATTCGTCATCAGCAGAACATCGGGCATATTGTCGTTAGAAAGATCACCGACCGCTATATTGTAAAATTCCGGCTCGGTACCCGAATCCGCAAGGCCGAACGATGTTATGTTCAAATCGCTTGCCCGGACCCTGTAAATTATGAATCGCGAACCACCTGCATGATATACTACAATAAAGTCCCAATCCCCCTCGCATTCACCTGAGTTATAACCACGTATTTCCGCGACTTCGAGTGTGTACGGGAAAAGATTGGCTGCGGATTGCCACTCGAGATCATAAGTCTCCGTCGTAGTGTTATAAACATATAATTTTGCCAGATCGTTATAATTTGCTTCTACAAAATCAAGATAATCGTCATCATCAAAATATCCGGTTTTGAGCGCCCAGGTATCCAGCGCGGACCCTACTGCATCTCCAACGGCATTAAATGTCCCATCCCCGTTACCATAAAATATCCGGTTGCTCTGCCCATTGTTCGATACTCCTACAACCATATCGTATCTCAGGTTGTTGTTCATATCGGCTAAATTTACAGCCGAAGCGCTGCAACCCGCGCAATAATTAGCGTCATATGTGAAAGTACCGTTGCCGTTGCCAAGATATACGTTGACACCTCCGTTCGCGAAACACGCTTCCGCAAGATCGAGGTTGCCGTCCGCATCAATATCGGCAAGGTCCATATTCTTTGTTTGGCAACTCTGGCTCAGCGTTATCGCTGCTGCAAATGTGCCATCACCATTGTTGAGATATACCAGGTTCTGTGAACCGTTCTCTCCTATTATTACATCGTTGTAACCATCGTTATCGACATCTCCCATCACAATCTGCTCACCTGAAAGGTCGCCCAGATATATATTCGTTCCCGGCGGATTGGGGGCTGCAAAATTCGACAGGGTAAGCGCGGGCGGCTCCTCTCCCGCTTCGAGAACATGGATCACATAATTGCCCGTATGCTCTCCGGCATGCGCTGTTATTAATGCATCGCCGGGCGAAAGCGCTGTGAACTCACCGCCCCATGTTATCACACCGTGCGGACTGTTCATTTCCCACACGGCCTGAACCGGTCTGAAAAACGCATCCATGAATTCGCCGACGACTTCCAGCGTAACTATGTCTCCGACATGAACGTATTTCCCGGTCGGTTTCAGCGACATCGTTATCATGTCGTCGAGTCCGGATACTATCGACACGGACGCCGTAGCGACTGCTCCCTTGCCGTCTCCCGCACCCAGGCTGATTATGTATTCGCCTCGCTTTTCAGGCGAGCCCCATAGCACCCTGCCATCTGAAACGGAGTTCAGGGTTCCGCCCGAACATTCCCAGTCATACTCGATCGCATCCCCGTTCGGATCCACCACTTTTGCGATCACATCCGCAGACCCGCCGGGATATACCGTGTACGGTATCGCCTGGATATTAAGTATCACCGGAGCAACATTGCTGCTCTCATATTCCGCAAAAGCCGATTCAAGATTCAGGACTCCTGCGCCGGTATCAAGCCCGGCAACTTCATCGGCACCGCTTTTCAGTTTATTCTCAATTTCCTGTGGGGTAATCCCGGGAATCAGGCTTTTGAACAGAGCCGCCGCACCCGAGACAAAAGCCGCAGCCGCAGATGTTCCTTCCCTGTACCCGGTCGCGCCGCCCGGTTCAAGCGAAAACACATCTTCACCCGGAGCTGCGATATCGACGCTGTCGCCGAAATTAGAAAAAACAGATCGGCTGTCATCGGCGGCTATAGATCCAACGGCAAAAACGCCGTCCAGCGCTGCGGGAATTGTATTCACCGCGTTCTTCGCGCTGTTCCCCGCCGCCGCTGCTACAAATACGTTTTTTTCAGCCGCGTAATCTATTACGTTCTGGAATATTTCCCATTCATCCGAACCCGGCTCCGCTTCTCCCTCAATGCTGAGATTTATTACATCAGCTCCATTTCTTGCAGCATACGTAATTCCATTCATAACACCATAAAAAGGACAGTTGCCTTCCGAGTCACAAACCTTCACAGGCATTATCCGGCAGTTCCAACACACCCCTGCTATGCCCTTGAAATTATTCGGAATCGCTGCGATTATCCCGGCAACGTGAGTTCCATGACCGTTATCATCAACCGTCGCGGGATTATCTTCCCCAACATATGTAACTCCCGCAACGAGTCTTCCGGAAAGATCTTCGCTTTCAGCGCTTACCCCCGAATCCACTACCGCCACCACAGGATCGTAATCGAAACTGTATGCGCCCCAGATCTTGTTTGCCTTTATTCGATAAAACGGCTGTTTCTGCAAAGAATCCGCGCCCTCTTCATACGGCGGATCAAGCGGTATCAAATCAGACGATTTCAATACCGCATGCTTCGCAACAGATTTCACCGTGTTTCCGGTTTTTAACAACTCTGTGACTGTTTCAATGTCAGTCCCTTCGGGCAGCAGCACCTGGTATATCCCCAGATATGCATTCCTACCTGCGATCGTCCCCCCGAATGACGAAACAAGGCTCTTGAGCGCTTCTTCCGTCACACCCTGCGCTATTTCTACAAGTACCTGATCTTTAACTACCGGCTTTCCTGTCTCCTGATCTATAACAATTTCTTCTCTCGCAACAGTTCGCGCCGATAAATCTCCGAGCTCAAGCTCGCTGAACTCAAGAACGCATGGCTCGTATGCATACATCGCATAACCTTCCCATGGTTCCATTGAATCAGACACAACATACTTTCTATTTACCGCATCATATTTCAGAAGAAGCCGGTTTACCTTCGAGGACTTACTGAGTTCTGCTCCATCTATCAATATGTCATCGTTCCATTCAACACCCAGACTGGACGGAGAGCCTATGAGATTCCATCCCTTTTTAAGCTGAACTCTGACACCCTCGGTTGTCACTCTGTATGTTGACGTAAAGGGAACACTGATTTCTTCCTTTAGATATATCCAGTATCCTCTTCCTGCTTCTATCAAAATCTCACTATCAGCATCACATACTTCATATTCACCTTCGTCAATAGATACCGCAGTAGCCGATGGCATTGCCTCGCACAGGTTTTCCCCGTCCATCATCAATGGGAACGACACCAGCTCCCATCCGGCCTCAAATTCTCGGCTCAGGTTATTCTCCGAAACACCGGGAATAGCGATTAACGAAATCATCACAAGGAAAAAAGATAGAGTTATGTATAAAAATCGCTTCATAGATGTCATATTTATTATATCGACCATCCAGACACACAAATTTACCAATCTAATAAATTGTAGCATATAAGACAATTAATCTGAATATATTTAAAAGAGGTATTAAATCTAAAATCCTATTATGTCGAAGTGATATTTACCATCACACAGGATCGAATACAAACAATCCTCGCATTCTTCAGTTCTTTTACGCCCGCCGCTTAAAAATTCGCTTAGATTAACATCTTCTTCCGTCACGAATACCATGTTCCTGCACTTCTTTTCTATATCGCTCACAAGAAACCTCTCATACCCCGGCATGAAACAAAATGGCAGATTTACGACATTTATCTGAATTTTATCCGAAAATCCGTCTATTGTTTTCCTGAGCTGAGGCGTCACTTCTTCCGGATCCGGCACAATATCCCGGTCTATGCTCCCGAACGGGGTTATGAATTGTACATTGATTTTTTTTATCCCCAGCCCGGCAAAATGCTCCGCGAACTCATATAGCCGGGGACCATTAATTTTTGTTACCGTGATGTTCAATCCAAAATCTATCCTCTCCGGCTTAAGTCTCAAAACGTTTTTTATCCCCTGATATGTTTCGTGGAAACTGCCTTTTTTCGTAGTATGTGCTTCATGAATCTCTTCTGTGTGCCCATGAATCGATATCAGCAGATCCGTGATTCCGGACAGAAGAAGTCTTGAAACATACGGTCGAGACGACAATTTTCTTCCATTGCTGGTTACATTGATTTTTTCATATCCAAGCTTCTGCGCTATTCGTATTATTGCAGGAAGATTCTCGTGCAGCGTCGGCTCACCGCCGTCAAAATCAACAAGCCTTACACCCTTTTCCCGATAATCAACCAGAAACTTCTTAACCGTTTCAATAGAAAGCGTGTTCCTCTCCCTCAAACCTATCGCGCAGAACCTGCACCTGTTATTACATTCATACGTCAGGTTTATAATGACCTTTTCCGTTCTGCCTACCCTTTTTCCCATCTCGAAACTATCCTTGAACTTAACAAGATCGGACGAGGGTACATCACTGCAACTTATCGGTTCATCGAAAAAATGGGACATTATATCACGGTTGTTTTTAATCCCAACTCTTTTTTGTTCAGGCAGGCTATTGTAGAGGTGTGTCCCCGGGATTGGATTAATAAACTGAACCGATGGTATAGCGCCATATTCGCTATGCATTTTTAATGCATGACCAAGTGTAATATTGATATCTTTTCCAGTTTCTCCGGGAAGTCCGATCATGTAATGGATTATCAACCTCACTCCCGCATCCGAACACCATTTTGCTACATTCTCAATACTTTCGAGATTCTGATTTTTGCCTATCACATTATCGATAATCACCTGTGATCCGCTCTCTGCACTCACCGATAATGTGTCAATACTTCCGGACATTTTCAGGATATGCTCTTTTTTCAGCCTGTCGGCCCTCAAGCCGTTCGGAAAATCGTATTTGAGTCCTGATTTTTCCAGTATTTCGAGCAAACCTTCAAAATGAGACTCTTTCGCATTAGCAATTTCATCAAGTATTATAAGCTTTTTTGCATAATGGGCTGTTTTGAGCCTGTTAATATGTTCTTCAATCCTTTTCAGGTCATATGTCCGGTAATTCGAGGTTCTTCTCTCGCCCTGTCCCGGATCATGTGTGCAGAAAACACAACTATATGGACAGCTTCGTCCTGTCATCAACGGGAACGTATTTCTTATGATCGAGAAATGCTTTGTTCTGTTGAGCTTCTTGAAAAAATGCTCTGTTATTCTCTGGTGCTGCTCATAATGTATCATATCCCAATCCGGGAACACCGTCTCATCAAGATCAACCTGTCCGGCATCGCCGTGCCATACCTTTACTTTTTTAATGCCTTTTTCTTTTATCGATTCAATTGCTTCTGGCAATATCTTCTCGCATTCGTATCTTAAAAGGCCGTCGAATTCAGGATAAAGTCTTAATATGTCTTCGTCTTCCTCTTCGATATAATGCATTCCCCCGACATAAAAATCGGCATATAATAAAGGAGTATCCAACGCTTTTTTTCGTATCATCTTCACTAATTCTGTTATTAAATCATTTCCTTTTGAATCATAGTTGAACGGATTTCTTGCAACAAAAATAACATCTGCTGAATATCTTTCTATTTCTTTACCTATTCTTTCAATTCCTGACCCCAGCCTCAAAAAATCATCTTCAATCTCGGTCAACTCGCCGTCAGGCAATGAAAATGAATCAATTAAAGCCACTCTGTATCCTGTTTCCTTCAAATGAGCGGCGTTCTGCAATACACCAATATTCGTGTAATATGGATAATCGACAAAGTCTTTTTTAAGGCGTACCGGAGGATTGATAATCAATACATCAACATGTTCCGTTGTATTCTTCTTGAAACTGAGAACCCACTGATTAAAACCATCTGCCCTTACAGGATAGTGTTGTTCTACAGAAAGGTGCCGGTCTTTTACTTTATCGAGCAATTCAAATGACGTATCATTTCGATAATGCTGTGACGGAGCATCATTCCCGGCAACCGATTCTTTATATCCGGGTTGCCGGACCATAGCATATTTTGTATTATCAACTACCAGAAGATATCCTCCGGGCTTGAGAAGTCTTTCCATTTTATCGTATGCAAGTCTTTCATCCCTGAAATGATTATGACTTCTCAATACAAGTATATGATCATACGATTCATCCTCATCTTCAAACTCTTCAATGGTGGTTTTTTCTGTTCTCAATCCAGCGGACAGCCTGCTCTCCGAGATTTCAGGATCAATGCCCAGATAATCAATTACTCCTTTGTCTATAAGCTTTTTCAGAATATCGTCATAAAACCCGCTGCCGCAGCCGACATCGAGTACCCGTCCGTTCAACTCTTTCAGTGCATCAATCACAGGCCTTTCCGACTCATCATAAACCGCATCGCCGCAAGGCATGAACAATCCCGGACAATATTCTTTTCTGTCACAACCCGAGCATTTCTCACTCAGGTTCAGCTTCACCATATCACGCCTGAAATCAAGATTATTTGTTTTGCCTGTTTTATCCAGATAAATCTGCCCGGTTACGAATTTTATTGATCGAATCTCTTCATCTGTAAAATCGCGTGTATCTGTTTTATACAATTTCAGCCTGTTCGATGAACCGATGAAAATGTACCTGTCGGGATCATGTGGAAGTTCCACTCCACACAAAAGCGGGCAGCATGCTCTCTGTGGTCCGAACCACTCCGTCACATAAAGAAAATTCATCGAGTTGGACTGCTTTTCAGCCATCGTCTTTTTATCGTGTCAGACCTATACTATAGTTGCGTCGATTAAACACGCTGTCACAAAGGCCTGAACTCGCCCGCTCCTTTTAGTTCAAGATAACCACTGTAAACGCCGGGGCATTCAGCCCGTTTTCCGCACTCTTCGCAAACTTCCGGCCGGCTTCTTGCCCCATGATCAACAGGATAGAAACCATCTTCAAAAACTTCGCTCATCCACTCGAATCCATGCGTAAACAAATCATCATTAAGCTTTTCGAACCCATCGATCAAACATGGCGTGAATCCATCACACAAGACAATCTTTCGTCCATCACTGATGCTCGTTGAATATTCCACCGCCTCCATGACTTTCCTGGCTGCTATAGAAATATCCGGCACAATTTCACCGAAACCTTCGCGAGCGGCACCCTTGGTCTCTGCAAACGACAATTTGAGAACAACTCCCGGCAAAGAAGAAACCATATCCACCATTTCATTCAGACAGTTGAGGTTCCCCTTCGTTAGAACATAATTCACAGTGGTGCTAATCCCCGCTTGCACGCATCTTTTCAACCCCGTCACAGTCTGGTCGAATGAGTCCGAACCGGTCAGGGAATTATGAATTTCAGCGTTCGGTCCATGCAGTGATATAAGAACATATCTTAATCCTGAGCCTGCCAGATCGTTAAAATAATCTTCATAAAACAGCATACGGGCATTGCTTACTATCCCAAATGGCAACCCCATTGATTTCATTATCTTTGCAATTGCCGGAAAATCTTTCCTGATAGTAGGCTCCCCGCCGGAAAACACAACCATCTCCGCCCCGAGTTTTGAGGCTGCTAAAATCTTATTGCCTACTTCTTCCAGTGATGGATCATCAACCATTGCATGCGATCTCGCATGGCAGAAAGAGCAACTGTTATTACAGCGCATCGTAACTTTTAACAGCGCTTTCCTGAGAGGAATTCTGATTTTCTGATCCAATTTATCACTCAACCCGATATTTTCTTATCTTAAATTTGAATCTATGCAATGGTATAATACCCGTATAATTTTAACATGCCAATTATTTCCGGCTTGATTATGTTTAAAATTATAAAACATTTTTTCATGGTTTCAGGAGCAAGACAAAATGAGCGGTAATGGAAAAGTTAAAAAGTGCGTGATTCCAGCCGCAGGGCGGGGAGACAGGATTTCCGAACTGGGAATAAACACACCCAAGCTGCTTCTACCTGTCGCGAACCGGCCCCTTGTCGAATACCATCTGGAGATAATTCAATCCGCCGGTATCAAGGAAGTTGTATTCATTTTAAGTTCTTCCGATTACATATCAGATATCAAAAAAGCAACAGGAGATACCTTTAATTGCGAATTTATTATTCAAAAGCAACCCCGAGGCATAGCCGATTCGCTTGGAAAAGCAAAAAATGCCCTGGATAGTCCATTTCTTGTCATTCTCGGCGATATTTATCTTACCCCCCGCAACATCGGGAAACAAATCTCGGTATTTGAAAACTCCGACAATGATGCTCTCATTTTTATACGAGAAAACGAGCCTCCCGAGTCTGTCAAAAAAAGTTTTGAAGTCAGCCTCAATAAAGACGGAACGGTAAAAAAAGTTCGCGAAAAACCAGGAACACCAAAAAATTCGACAAGAGGCTGCGGCTTATACATTTTTAAAGAATCAATATTCAATATTATTGAAGAAACTCCTCTCTCTGATACCAGGGGAGAACATGAGCTGACAGATTCAATACAAATGCTTATCAACAAGGGCGGAAAAGTCGCCGTCGCAGTCACCGGTGATCTGGATATAAACATAAACAGTCCACAGGATCTGCTGCTGAGCAATCTTCACCAGATAAATACTACCGGTAAAAGCATTATATCGAGCGATTCGGATATTCACCCGGATACGGAAATTATCAGAAGCGTGATCGGGTCAAAGGTAAAAATCAAAAACGCTGTTAAAATTCAAAATTCATTATTGTGGGAAGGCAGCAGCCTTACAGGATTCAAAGATGTTGAAAACTCAATAGTTTTAGGCGAAAAGGTATTTTATTTCCCGAATCTTCAATTTTAGAACCGCCATAACATCGATACGATCGAAACCGGATTATCATTAATACTTAATATAAAGATGACGATTCCTTGCAAATCAATTAATATCTGTTTATGAGTCGATACAACTATTTTAAAAACGTCTTTTTTCTTTCAGCCCTGATGCTGTTTTTGCTGGCTCCGGGAACCGCTGACGCACACCCGATGGGAAATTTCGCGATATGCCATTTTTCGGCAATAAGAGCACATCGCGATGAAATAAAGATTCATTACCTGATAGATATTGCTGAATACAGGACCTATCACATACTGAAAGAGAATGGTATAACGGCGGGTCCGGACAGAGAATACCCTCAAAACGAACTGGATATTCTCGGTGAATACATGAAAGACGAGCTTCTTGAAGGGCTTGAGCTCCAAGTCGAAGGAAACCCCGTAAAACTTGAAATAGAAAACAGTTCAATTGAACTCAGAGATGGGCTGCCCGGTTTAAAAACGATCTGGATTGAAATTAACCTGACAGGAAAAATCGAATACAGGGCATGGGGCGTGAGAGAAGTTTATTTCAAGGACGGTAACTATCCGGACGTAGGCGGCTGGAAAGAAATAAGGATATTCGGAACAGAAAACACAAAAATAGCAAACTCTTCAAAGCTCTCCCCAAAAACAAGTTACATGCTTACAGAATACCCCGATAGTCTTGTGTCCGACCCGCCGCTTGACCTTTCGGTGACATTTTCATTCGGGCCGGGCCGCGCGGATGTTATGTTCGGGCAAAAAGAAACGAAAAAAGAAAAACTCACCGGGCTTGCCGGGCTGAGGCAAACTTTCAACGACTGGCTTATGCGAACTCTCGCCGCATTCGATTTCCTGCGTTTCATTGAACAAAAGAATCTTACTACAAACGTTGTAATCATTGCCCTTGTGTTCGCGTTTATTGTCGGCGGAGGCCACGCGCTGCAGCCCGGGCACGGAAAAACACTTGTAGCCGCCTACCTCGTTGGAACAAAAGGAAAAGCTTCAGACGCTTTAAAGCTGGGCCTGATTGTAACGGTTACTCATGTAGCTGCCGTTATTGTGTTATTCCTTGTATTGCTGACTTTCTGGAACAAACTCTCTCCTGAAAAAGTATATCCCTGGCTTGGAGTGGGATCAGGGCTGATAATTCTGGGAATGGGAGCATGGATAATTATCAGGAACAAACTTGGAGGTTACATACCTCACGAGCATGACGAGTTCGGTCGTCATATAAATCCCGCTCATGACCACGATCACCATTCACACGATCATGATCACCCGCACATACATCATCATCACGAGCACATGGAACATTCTCATGATCATGATGAATCGCATGAGCATCACGAGCACCCCCATCCTCACACGCATGAGCATCACGAGCATGACCATGATCACACACACGAAATCCATGATCATTCTCATGATCATGACCATAAACAGAATACAAATCAGGACGGAGTAAGGTTCGTCGATCTCCTGACACTGGGGATAACCGGCGGAATTGTGCCGTGTCCCACAGCGATAATGATACTTTTCGCCTCTATCGGGCTGAACAGAATGCCGCTCGGCCTGCTATGTACTATTTCTTTCAGCCTCGGCATGGCGGCGGTACTGATCATAATAGGCCTGATGGTCGTCAAAGCAAAGTCCTTCGCCGATGAGAAAATTTCAACGTCAAAAGCGATCCGAATACTTCCATATTTCAGCGGCGCGTTAGTTTCTCTGATAGGATTGAGTATCTGCATAAAAGGCTTTCAGGATGCAGGTCTTTTCTGAATTCGTAAAATATGACATCATGATACAATAGAAAAGGGAGACAATCATGAAAAACACTCTATTTATTGTTATCTCTGCACTGCTCATCAGCACTTTTACAGCGGCTCCGGAGGCACTTGCAGGCGAAAAACTGGACACCGTTGTTCAAACCCTCAGCGCACAGAAAGATAATTACGAATACACAGTGAAGAACTGGAAATCCAGGAATAAATGCGACGAGCGTTGCGCAAACCCGGACATGCAGAAAATCAAGTGGAAAAACGCCGGGATCGGACAGACATGGGTAGGAGAAGGTAACAAAATATGGCTCAAGACAATAATTGAAATCCCGGAAAAAGTCGCCGGGATCGACATAGCCGGATCGAAAGTGGTGTTCCACGCCCACATGGAGGGCAACGGTATAATCTGGGTTGACGGGGTAAACAAAAATGCGTTCAGGCGAGACCAGGGCGAGGCCCTTCTTACGAAAAACGCAAAACCCGGAGAGAAATTCACAATCGTCATGAGCGGAGAAAGCACTTCGTCCGCCGGGATATTTACAAACAGCTTCCTGTCGTTCTCGGCGCTCGATGAGCGAACAAAGAGAATAAATGATTTTCTGAATAAAATCGATACTGTAAAACTTTTCTATGAATACATGAAAGATGACGAGAAAGCACGGTGGGAAAGCGTTATGGAAGAAGCCGCGTCACTCGTCGATCTTGGCGCGCTCGAACCACGGAACGACAAAAAACTTTTTGAATCCCTGGAAAAAGCCTCACTGAAGCTCAATGATTTCAAAAGCATCGCGAAGCAGTACACAATGTACCTGCTGGGATATTCACACATAGATCTAGCGTGGCTCTGGGATTACCGGGAAGGAGAAAACGTATGGCGCGACACCGCGCGGACTGTTTTTTCGCTCTATGAAGAATATCCTGATTTCATATTCACCGAGACGCAATCGCATGGTTACAAATGGATGGAAGACGATTATCCCGAAATCTACAAAGATCTTCATAAATATTACGATCAGGGCAGATGGGAAATAACAGGCGGAACGTGGAGTGAGCACGATTCGAACCTTCCGAGCGGCGAAGGTTTTGTACGACAATTCCTTTACGGCAAACTTTACTTTCGCGATAAATTCAACAAAGACGTGATCGTGGCATGGACCCCGGACAGCTTCGGATACAACTGGAACCTTCCTCAGATTATAAAAAAATCCGGCATGATCGGATTCCTGACCCAGAAAATCAACTGGAACGATACAACCCGGTTCCCGTACCACATTTTCTGGTGGGAAGGCCCCGACGGCACACGTCTGCTGACATATTTTCCCGTTGGCGGATACGGTGAATCGGTAGAAGCAAAAAGAATGATCGACCAGCTCAAGAAAGTTAAAAAAACCCACGGGATTAACGAGAACTTCGTGATATTCGGCGTCGGGGATCACGGTGGCGGCGTAACAAGACAGCATCTCGACCGCGCATTTGCGCTGAAAGACAACGATATATATCCCGAGATTAAATTCACATCGGCGGAAAATTATTTCAACCACCTTCTGGACCTTTCGAAAAAGCATGAATTCCCGACATGGAACGATGAGCTTTATCTCGAATACCACAGGGGCACATATACAACGCAGGCAAAGACAAAAAGAAACAACCGCTGGGGCCAGATCCAGATGCTGATCGCGGAACAATTCGCAACAATAGCGAATTCTATGGGGATGGTATACCCGCAGCAGAAACTTTTCGACGGCTGGTACTGGATTCTGCTTAACCACATGCACGACATACTCCCGGGTTCCGGGATCAATTCCGTCTACAAAGACACGGACCGGGATTATGCCAAGCAACAGAGATTAGCAAAGGAAATCATTTCCGAATCGTTCGATACCATAGGTTCAAGGATAAATACTTCCGGCGACGGACAGGCCGTGGTGATTTACAACACACTGGCATGGTCAAGAGATGGAATAGTGAAAATCAGCCTTGAAAAACTGCCTGAGAATCCAGCCGTGATCAATCCTTCGGGGAAAATCATCCCATCGCAGATTATTGAGCTTTCAAATGATAAACAACAGCTTATTTTTATCGCGCGTGACATTCCTTCACTTGGATATGCCACGTACAGGGTTGTATCAAAGCCCGGTGCGGCTGCGCCGCAAACAAACCTTTCATGCAACGGAACAACTCTCGAAAACAGTTTTCTGAAAGTTGAGCTGGACCCGAAAAGCGGTGATATAAAAAGTATTTTCGACAAAGTGAACAACAACGAAATTATCAAGTCGCAACAGGGCGGAAACATTCTTCAGCTTTACGAGGACAAACCGAAAAATTATGACGCCTGGAACATCGGCATCGGCGCTGAAAAATACCTTGACCGACTCGGAGATGTTGAACTTGTCGAGGCGGGACCGGTAAGATACACTCTCAAATCTGAAAAGCGCGTCGGCGACGGGGTTTCCACTTTCGATCGATATATAACACTCTACAATGACTGGCCGATGGTTGATGGATCAATAAGGGTAAACTGGCAAGAAAGAAATGTTATTGCAAAGCTAGCGTTCAACCTGAATATGATGAACGAGACAGCCTGGTTCGAAATACCTTATGCCGCAATAGAGAGACCCGCCATTCAGAAGACTCCGGCAGAGCAGGCAAAATGGGAAGTTTCGGCACAGAAATGGGTGGACTACACAGACAGGTCGGGGAAATTCGGAGTCAGCCTGCTGAACAGCAGCAAATATGGATACGATGTTAAAAACAATGTTTTGAGGATGACGCTGCTCAGGTCTCCGACAGCGCCGGATCCTCTCGCAGACAGGGGCAAACACTACATTCCTTACGCTCTCTATCCGCACAGCGGCGACTGGCGCGATGCGGATACACCGAGGAAAGGATATGAATTCAATTACCCGCTTTTCTCGATACTTACTGAAAACCATGGGGGAGAGCTTCCGACAAGCAAGAGCTTTTATTCATGCGAGCCTTCCAATGTAATTCTCAGCGTTGTGAAAAAAGCGGAGAAATCGGAAGACCTCGTAATCAGAGTCGTGGAACTCGAAGGAAAAGACGCAACGGCTGAAATCACACTTCCGGTTACACCGAAGAGCGTTCACGAGATCAATCTCATAGAGGACGATATTGAAAACGGAAGCGATGTAAAAATCGAAGGCAACAGGATTATTGTTGATGTTAAACATTTCGAGATAAAAACTCTGAAGGTTTCTTTGTGATATTAGTGAAAGTGTTTACTCTTCCGTTTAATTGATTAACAATTCCCTTGAGGGATGATTTATGAAATTTAGAAATTTCACAATAGCAGTATTGTCGTTGTTAATTATCAGCGCCGTTGCGTCGGCACATCCTTTCGACCAGACCTATGATTCAGCCGTGGAAGCGCTGGACACATACAGGGCGTTGATTAAGGATTACCCCGATGATCTCGAACTCTACTATCTTCTCGGCGATATGCTGATTATGGCAAACGAACTGGAAGAAGCGGAAGAGAAATTCATGTACGTGCTGGACAAAGACGAGCATTACGACATGGCCTGGTACAAGCTCTCCGAGATTTATTACAGGGAAAAGGACTATAAAAAAGCGCTTGAGCCTCTGCAGAATATGACAGAGAAATCGTTGCAGGATGAAAAGGTAATTGCGGAAGCCACCATTTATCTCAGACTGGAAGATTTTGAGAAAGTCATTGAACTAAGTGAAGAAGCGATAGAAATAGATGAGCTTAACCCCGGTGGATGGCTGCACAAGGGGCTTGCGAAAAATGAGATGGGGGAACACACCGAAGCAATCGATCTCATCTTTAAATCGCTCTCGATGGATCCCGGGCAGCCACTGGTTTACGAGTGGTTCAGAGATATTATCCGGGAACACCTGGAACCGGAGAAACAACACACGGTACTTAAAAAACTCTACGATCTTATTCCCTATGACACACCGGTTGCACAACAGATAATAAGAGATATTTATCACATAAAGAGAAGAATGAAAGAAGAAAACACTGAAGACAAATAATCTCCTCCCGGCCTGCCGCGACATTGCCGACGATGGATTTCCTGATATAATAAATTAACAATGGAACAATTTATTGCGCGGAACCTAAACCTTTTAAAAATACGCCCTCAGCCTGTTATTATCCCTGAGAACATTCCTCTCGACAGGGCAAAATCCGTGGACACGAGAATTGATAACTGCCCTTCCGTGGTTGTGAACCTCGGTGACAGGGAAATTTTCCTGCACAGCAAATTCGATCCTGTCACCGACGCGAAAAGATGGGCCGAAACCCAGAAATTAAAAAGCAGTCTCGGAATTGTGATGGTCTTCGGCTTCGGCTTCGGATACCACATCGAAGCGCTGCTGGAGATGAGGCCGGAGATAAATAAAGTGTTCGCCGTCGAAGTGAACGCGGATGTGTTCAAGCTTGCCCTGGCTTCCAGGGATCTGACGCAATTGCTCGCCGACAACAGGTTCCACATATTTGCCGGCCCATACGATTCGATAAACGAATCGCTGAACAAGTTCATTTCGGGATTCCCGGCGATTAATCGAATAGAAGATATAGACGTGCTGATACACAAACCCTCTCTGGACGCCTTCCCGGATGACAGCGAAGAGTTGAGAGCCATGCTCGAATACATCAGGGGATCATCGAATGAAAGAGAAGTATTCAGGGAACAGAGAGAAAACAACAGTATCAGAAACAGGGAAATCTTCGAGGGTTCTCCGGGCGTCAACGAATTGTTCGGGAAATATGAAAGCATGCCGATGATAGTTGCAGCGGCCGGCCCGTCGCTCGACACAAGTCTTGAAATTATGAAAAGAAAGCCCGGACTCCCGGCGATAGTCGCTGTAGACTCGGCGCTTGCTCCCTTCCACAAAGCGGGAATCAGACCCTCGTTCGTTATCACGGGCGACCCGCAGGAAAAAACCGACCTGCTTTTCCGGGAACTTGATATAAAAGATGAAAGCCTGATTTTTTTCCAGACTTCAAACCCGGATTCGGTAAAAAGATTCAAGCCG
Organism: bacterium; assembly: GCA_035380865.1. Taxonomy (GTDB): domain Bacteria; phylum UBP15; class UBA6099; order UBA6099; family UBA6099; genus DAOSYA01. The sequence goes on along the minus strand of DAOSYA010000001.1, from coordinate 109,636 downwards.
GAAAACAGATATGCCGCAGTCTCGAAAGTTGGATCGGAAGAGGACCCTTTCAATAAAGGAATGCTTTTCTTCTCCGGCACAGTGCTGATGCCCGCAGTGGATTTTGCATTCAGGGCAGGCGCCGATCCGATTATTCTTATAGGCGCCGACTTTGCCTTCACAGACACACAGACACACGCTTCAGAAAGCCGCACCCAGGGATATTCGGGCAGATTCGGAAAACTGCGGGAAGTTCAGGACATATATGGCAATACGGTCAAAACAAGCGATGTTCTGTATCTTTATAAGCGGGACCTTGAATCATTTTATATAAAAGAAATCAAAGGAAACACGAGGCTGATTAATTCAACGGCATACGGCGCGGCGGTATTCCACATACCTCATATAGATTTTGAAAGGCTGCTGGCAGGTATGTGAAAAAACGTTTAGAAGTTTGTCGGTTGCAATTTCAATTACGCTTTGATAAAATTGGTTGTCCCTGACACAGAACTGGCGAGTTTTGCCTTTTCACCACGAGAAATTTAGAGAATGACTAATAAAAACGGCAACAGTTATTACGAAATTACCGGAGACACAAAGCTGAAAGGCTCGGTCAAAATCAGCGGCAGCAAAAATGCGTCGCTGCCGATCATAGCCGCTTCGCTTCTGACTCCTGATGAAGTTGTCCTCAATAATGTTCCGAATCTGCGGGATATCCAGACAATGATGGTTGTTCTGGACGAACTCGGCGCGAAGGTAACATACGAAAACGGAACAATGGTCATAAATTCGAGAGACGTATCCAATTTCGAAACCCGGTTCGAAGTTATGAACAGGATGCGGGCATCCATTTATGTGATGGGCCCCCTGCTTGCCCGATTCGGTAGGGCGAGAGCCGCGGTGCCGGGCGGCTGCGCGATCGGTTCGAGACCCGTCAACTACCATCTCGCCGGCTTTGAAAAAATGGGCGTGTCGATAAAGAACGATCACGGCTATATGGATGCAACCTGCAATAAGCTTGAAGGAGCTCGGCTTCACCTCGATTTCCCATCGGTCGGCGCAACTTCGAACCTGATGATGGCGGGTGTGCTTGCCGAGGGAACCACGATAATAGAAAACGCAGCCGAAGAACCTCACATCCAGGATCTCGCATGGTTCCTCAAATCCATAGGAGCGAGAATCCAGGGCGCGGGGACAAAAACTATAACCATCAACGGGGTTTCCAAACTTCACGGCACGACCCATTCAATGATTCCGGACCAGATAGAGGCCGGAACGTTCATGCTCGCCGCCGCTATTACAAGAGGAAACGTCACTGTCGAGAATATTCAAATAAAAGATCTGCGGCCTGTCATCGTAAAGCTGGAAGAAGCCGGGATCAGCATCAAAGAATTCCGGAACGCAATCAAGGTGTCCGCAAAAAAGAAAATTCTTCCTTTAAATATAACAACTCTGCCCCACCCGGGCTTCCCGACGGATATGCAGCCGCAGATGATGGCCATGCTCACAACAGCGGACGGCGTCAGCATCATCAAGGAAACTGTGTGGGAAAACCGCTTCATGCACGTGGCCGAGCTCGCGAGAATGGGCGCGAAAATAAACGTGCAGGGCAACACCTGCATTATAGTAGGCACAAACAAGCTGTCCGGTTCTAGAGTGATATCAACCGATCTGAGAGCCGGAGCCGCGCTTGTCCTTTCGGGAATCGCGGCGGACAATCACACGAAAGTTTATGATATTTTCCATATAGACCGTGGTTATGAAAACTTTGAAAGCAAGCTCGCAGGACTCGGCGCACAGATCAAGCGCGTCGATGTTCCCGACTCCGACGACTGACGCATCCCTTTCGCACCCATTTGAAGTAGAGAATACTTATGAGTTCTGAATACTTCAATAGATAGTTATATTTTTACCCCAAATAAATAGCTGCGGGCATATTGCATTTTTCCCGAAAGTTTTATATATTCTTTTGCGGTACATTATGTGAAATTGATCACAAATGCGTTTTTTGAAAAAAAGCATTCTTTTTCATGCTTTAATCTGCATTTCTCACCAGTGCAGATTAAAAATCGTTAGAATGCCTGTAATACAAGGCGCGGCGAGGGAGTGGTGAGGAAGCATACTTTGTGGTATGTAACCGAGCCCGAACCGACGCCGCAACGCAGCAGGACAGGTATTATCACGATCTTCCGGATTTCTCTGTGAGAAATCCAGGTTAATACTATTTATCACGGACTGAAACAGTCCTTTTAATAAAGTATTATTTCAAGGAGGTATTAAAAGTATGCCTGACACTTCACAATACAAGGAACTGGCAATCTGGACAATTCCGCTTTTCGGTGTCCTTGCACTTCTGTTTGCGCTTTACAAAGCGATGTGGGTAATGAAACAGGAGCCAGGAACAGCCGAAATGCAGAAAATCAGCAATTTTATCCACGAAGGCGCAATGGCATTCCTCAGCAGAGAATATAAAACGCTCAGCATATTCGTTGCCATCGTGGCAGTGATTCTTCTCGCCCTGGGTATTAAAGAGAATACTCCCTTCACATTCATCGCATTCCTTTACGGCGCATGTTCTTCAGCTCTCGCCGGATTCATCGGAATGAAGATAGCCACCCGCTCGAACGTCAGAACCACCAACGGCGCCCGCACGGGCCTGGCGACCGCGCTCAGCGTTGCATTCTCCGGCGGCTCGGTCATGGGAATGTGCGTGGTCGGACTCGGGCTTCTGGGGCTCGGAATCTTATACATCATTTTCGGACAGCTGCTTGCGATACCGGATCCGATGGCTACAATCAGCGGTTTCGGCCTCGGAGCCAGCTCAATCGCTCTCTTCGCCCGTGTCGGCGGCGGAATCTACACGAAAGCAGCCGACGTAGGCGCCGACCTTGTCGGTAAAGTTGAAGCCGGAATCCCCGAAGATGACGCAAGAAACCCGGCAGTCGTCGCAGACCTCGTGGGAGACAATGTCGGTGACGTCGCAGGAATGGGTGCCGACCTGTTTGAATCCTATGTGGGCTCGATCGTTGCGGCAATGGTACTCGGATTCCTGATTACCGGTCATGGGATTAGAGGACTGATGCTTCCCCTCATTCTCGCGGCGGTTGGAATCGTATCGTCGATCATCGGCTCCTTCTTCGTAAAGACAAAAGAAGGCGGAAACCCGCAGGCTGCCCTTAATCTCGGTACATTCTCGGCAGCGGGCATAATGATCGTCGCTACATTCATCATGTGCAAAATCGTTCTTCCCGAACAGCCGTTTACATTCGAAGGCAGCGAAAAATTATATTCATGGTTCGGCGCATTCGCGGCTACAGTAAGCGGGCTCGTCGCCGGAACAGCAATCGGTCTTCTTACCGAATACTACACCGCTGAGAGCAAAGCACCGGCACAGGGAATCGCGGAACAGTCAAAAACCGGAACAGCCACCAACATCATTGCAGGTCTCTCTGTCGGCATGAAATCAACAGCATGGCCGATCCTCTGCCTCGCGCTTGCAGTCGTTCTGGCGTTCCTTTTCTGCGGCCTGTACGGAATAGCTCTTGCGGGTCTCGGAATGCTCAGCACAACAGGCGTGGTTCTCGCAGTCGACGCTTACGGCCCGATCGCGGACAACGCGGGCGGAATCGCAGAGATGACCCTTTCGGATCATCCCGAAGTTAGAAAAAGAACTGACAAACTCGATGCAGTCGGCAACACAACCGCCGCCATCGGAAAAGGATTCGCCATCGGCTCGGCAGCGCTCACGGCTCTCGCTCTCTTCAGCGCGTTCACAAAAGTCGCAGCCTCCGCAAGTGGAATCCCGGTTGTCATCGATATAATGAACCCGTTCGTAACAGCGGGATTACTCCTCGGGGCTATGCTCCCGTTCCTGTTCGCTTCAATGGCCATGCAGGCTGTCGGCGATGCCGCATTCGATATGATCTCGGAAGTTCGCAGACAGTTCCAGTCCATTCCGGAGCTTGAAGCAGTTCTCAAGATATTCAAGAAAGAAGCAGCAGGCGAAACAGTTTCGGATGAAGAAAAAGACAAAGCTTTCGAAGCGGCTGACGGAAAACCCGAGTACGGAAAATGTGTTGAGATCAGCACGGCGGCAGCTATCAAGAAGATGATTGCCCCCGGCGTGCTCGCAGTAGCCTCACCTGTCGTAATCGGCATTATCGGAAGATTAATCGATCCGGGCCAGCCGGCTGCCATGCTCGGCGGTCTTCTGGCAGGCGTCACATCATCCGGTGTTATGATGGCGATTTTCATGGCCAACACCGGTGGAGCATGGGACAACGCGAAAAAGTTCATCGAGGGCGGTAACATGGGCGGCAAAGGTTCGGAAGCCCACAAAGCCGCTGTTGTCGGCGACACTGTCGGCGATCCTTTCAAGGATACGGCAGGCCCGTCTCTCAACATCCTCATCAAGCTTATGTCTATCGTTTCTCTCGTATTCGCTCCCTTCCTTTTCGCTATGTAATTCGCGAATACCTGAATTCAATGTGTAATAAAAAGGCCTCCTGAAAACAGGAGGCCTTTGTTTTTCCCGAATAAAAAAGATTCCTATTTATTCCTTTTCTTTATCCCCGACGCCCATTTTTTCAGATAAAATACATACCGCCTTGCATGCTGATACATCATTATTTCCTCCTCCGGCGACCTGCGGGTCAGCAGCCTGTACAGAGTGTATGATATCTTCGGCATGATCGAGGCGGGAAAATATCTGTATAATTTCCGGTCGAGCATCAGCTCAACCATTCCCCCTGGAAGAACCTGGGTAAGCGCGAACATCGGATAGAACTTCCTCTGTAACACGGGTGTCCCGACGCCTATCGTAACCGAGCCGAGATCCTCGCCCTGATTCACCCGTTCGACATCCTCGCGGGTCAGCACTCCCTTTTCCACGGCAATATCAACTATCTCCGTCCCCGGATAATACCTGAGCCAGAATACCTTCAGCGCGCTCGGCCTTGTTTCGTTGTAGAATCTCGCCATTTCGAGCAGGTTCTCTTCGGTCTCCGTCGGGAAGTTCGTTATATTTTCAGCCGCGACTTTTATTCCGCGCGACTTGAGCGTATCGATGGCATACCTGATCTGCTCGTTGGTTTCACGCCTGTGATATATATGTCTTCTCTTTTCCGGGTTGATCGTCTGTACTCCCATATCGAGTTTCCCGCAACCGGATTCCGCGAGCAGATCCGCATATTCTTCGTCAACAATATTCGGGTTCGTGCAGGCGATATAGGGAAGCCCGATTTCCTTTTTATACTTATCAACGAACTCGCGAAGCCACCTTTTATTTGTCCCGAACACCTCGTCGTAAAAATTCACATGCCCGGGACCGAAGTTTTCAACCGCCTGCTTCAGCTCGGCAATAGAATTATCGACGCTTCGCGACCTGAGATATCCCTTTATTCCATACAGTCTTTTCAACAGGTTGTTATTGCAGAAACTGCACGTATACGGGCAACCCCGTGTTGTCATGATCGTGTATATATCGCGGGCTTTAATTGAAGTGCCGTCGTATATCGTCTTGTCCGGGAACGGAAGCGTGTCAAGATCCTGTATAAGCCGTCGCAACGGATTTATCCTTGCGTTTCCATCATCGTCCAGGGTCGCGACATTCTCTATTCCGGGATTTATTTCCCCTGTCTCCTCTATCGAATCGAGGATATCCGCGAAAGCGCCTTCTCCCTCTCCCCGGATAACAGCATCTACGAAACCGAGCCGCAGCACCTGCTCGGGAACCGAGGTGACGTGAATATTCCCGGCAATGATCGGCGCAGACGTATGCCTTCGAATCTCAGCACCGATCTCTTTAAACCATGGAAAATCATTTGTAACAACAGAAAAAGCGATGAGGTCCGGCTGATGCCCGACAACCTCCTCGATCACCCTGTCGCGCATCGAAAAAAAACGCGCAAGCGATGGAATCTGCACAAATGAATCAGCAAAAAGCCGGGGGTCGAACACCATGCGGACTTCATGGTTTTTTTCCCGCGCAACCGCCGCCAGATACTCTATCGCCAGGCTTTCGAACGCGGGATAAACAAAAACCACTTTCATTCGCGCGCACCATCCACATCGTTCGCCCGCCAGCAATGAGGCCTGTATTTAGTGTTATATATACAGGGAGGAATATAGCCTTCCTCGGTCATATATGCCTTATTGCACCTGTTGGCATCCACCAGATCGATTGTGTCATGAGGCCGGAAATCCTCTATGGTAAGGAGCTTGACCCTGCCTGAGAGCTGTATCGCATCCCAGTGCTTCAAAGACCCGTAAAGCAGTCCGAGTTCGGCAAACCCACCGATGTTTCTCAAGGCCGTTCCCGGTCTCGCATACCTGTTCACCGGTATGTATCCATCTTTTCTCTTGTGAAGAAGCGCCATGTGAAAACATGTTTTCTGCTGAAATTCAAGGTTGCCGGTCAGCCTGAACAGCCTGTCGCCAATCAGCCTCGTCTGCATGAAATCCTCGACCCTGACCCTGCCTTCGGTTTCCTTTTCGATCGACTGCATAACATGGATCGCCGAGGTAATATTCTCCGGCGCAAAGCCGTCGCGGCCTACATCCGACAACACCGTGCAACCGAGGTGCATGATATTGTCACTGTTCATAACAAAATCCACCACCCGCCCGATCTCGAAATCGTTAACCCCTCGAACCACCATAAAAGCAAGGCAGACTTTTATCCCGGCATCTGCGAGATTGATCAAAGCCTGTCTCTTTATATCCACAAGCTTCCTTCCGCGCGTCTTCATATATATATCGTCTGAAAAACCATCGAGCTGGAAAAGAACCCAGCCCAGCCCGGCGTCTTTGAGCCTTTTCACATAATCGGCTTCCGCGAGCCTGATCCCGTTCGACGCCATCTTCACGACAAATCCCATCGAATCGATAGTCCTGATCACATCTTCAAGATCTTCGCGAACCGTCGGCTCACCCCCGCACAACAGAACAGTAGGCTTGTTATCAACCCATTTCGAAAGCCGCTCCCTGATCTCCTCTATTCCGGGGTCTCTGCTCTTCCTCGCATGCGTGTTCGTGAAACACGCCGTACAGTTCAGATTGCATCGCTCCGTAACGTCTATCATAAGAGTCTTGACCCTCGGCATATGCCGCCTGCAGGACAAACATCCGGTAACATCGCAATTATCGAACTCTTCGGGAACCTTTGAAGTCGTTTTCAGCAACCGCCTGTAGAAAGAGGCGTCATCAAAAAGCAAAAGCTCGAAATCGCCGTGTTCCGGGCAGGTTTTTCTGATAAAAACCCGACCGTTGCGCTCTATGATTTCAGCATCGATTATCCTGTCGCATTCCGGGCAGAGACTGACCGTTTTTGATATCTCAATTTCCTTATGCATTTTAATTACCGGTTTCCTTACTTCTGCATTCCCGCAAATTGCTTCGCTCTCCTGATAAGTTGCCTGGGATTCCTGATAAAAAACCCGGAGTTCTTTAGCAGCATTTTGACAGCGAAGCGCCCTTTTTTATTCACTTCATCCGTAGCTTTAAGTATTTCATTGCGCCAGTACTCGAATTCTTCGTCTGCAATATTCAACGCGAAATGATTCCTCGGGGACTTGAATCCGTACAAATCGAAATCGTGTCCTTTCCCGATAATATTCTTCTCAAGCAGTTCCAAATAATAATCGGTACCCGGCAGCGGCGTAAACACGCTCAATATGACAAAATCATGATTCAGCCGGCTTATGAGATCCCTTGTTTTTCTCAAATCTTCAGCTGTCTCCGGCGGCATTCCTATACAGAAAAACGTTACCACCGAAATTCCATGTTTTTTTATCCTGTCGATATCATCCTTCACCGTAGAAAGATCAATCGCTTTATTCAGATCATCGATAACCCGTTCGCTACCTGACTCAACACCGAGATTCATCTGGACACATCCCGCGCGCCTGCACTTCGCAAGCATTTCATCGTCCAGTTTATCCGCCCTCACAAGAGCGTCCCAGATTATGTCCAGCTTCTTTTCGATAACAAGTTCGCAGAAATCCATCACCTTCCGGCGGCTGACGTTAAATGTGCCGTCGATAAAAGTAAACTCTCTCACTCCAAGGTTTCTGACAGCCGACTCTATCTCTTCAACAACATTCTCCGCCGATCGGTATCGAATCTTCCGTTTCCAGACCACCCTGTCAGCGCAGAATTTGCACCCGTAGGGGCATCCCCTGCCATACTGAATCGGAATTCTCCCTATCAAGCCCTGGAACACAAAATCCGCAGTGAAGGGAAGCGAATCCATATCGTCAATAAAGGCCCTGTCGGGATTATTAATAACGTTCCCGTTGTCCGAATAAGATATGCCCAGGACCGATCCGATGTCCCCTTCGTTTTTGTACACCTCCAGCAATTCAAGGAAAGTCTGCTCCCCCTCGCCCCTGACCACAACGTCAACATTTTCGTTCGACAGCACATCCTCCGGGAAACCGGTCGGGTGATACCCCCCGAACACAACCCGTATCCGCGGATCAACCTCCTTGCAGATACGCGCAACCTGGAAAGCAGACCCCCTTGCCGAACTCAGCACCGATATACCGACTACGTCGGGTTTTTCCGCAATCAGCCGTTCTCTTATCTCTCCCCATACCGGATGCCGCTCCGAATTCAGCGTCTCGAGATAGTTATGGTTTCCGTCCACCATCTCCGTTGCTTTTTTGCCAAGCCTGGTTCTGCTTCCGGGCAGCCTGTTCGCATCGTATACCGAAACACCATATCCGTGCTTATTAATATATGCGGCGACTCCCGGCAATCCTATAGGCGTTATCACCTCTGTGTTTTCAAACCTGCCGAGCAATCTCGAAAACGGCGGATTAACTAAAAGTATCTTCATAAAATGACAGCCCGCTTCACCATGAGGAGCAACTTTCCAACATTATAGTACCTGTAAAATATTTTTTTCTATTACAGATAATGCTAATTGCACATGCGACACCTGTTAAATTATAATGTCATAAGTGGAAAAGAGCTATCCTGATGGATGAACGAGTGAAAATAAAAGATCCCCTCTGGAAAATATTGATAGTAATCTCTCTTGTATTCTGCCTGTTCCACATCTTCCTGCATTCGAGAGCACCCACACACGACGGCGACTCGTTCGAGTATGCCGGGATGGCGAGAAGCCTTTACAGAATGGAAGGTTTTAAAGAGAACCTTCTTCGCTCATACACTATCATAGACCAGAAACTGCCGCATCCAGCAGCGCAGAGAGCCAACCTCTACTCGGTGGCGCTGGTTCCTTTCTACGCCGTTTTCAGGGAAAGCCAGTGGACATTTCTCGTACCCACGTTCATCGCCATCTTTCTCCTGCCGCTGGTGGTTTTCAGGGCGGGGAAAAAACTGTTCGGCTCAAAGGCTGCTTTTATTGCCGCATTACTGGCTCTTTTTTCGCCGGGCCTGCTGAGACTGTACACCCTCATGGACCCGGGACTTCCTGAAGCATGGCAGATGATTTTCTATATTCTTTTCGTCTCCGCACTGTTCAGCGAGCGTTACGCGACAGCGGGGCTGCTCATGGCGCTCGCGTTCCTGTTCAAAAGAAACAGCTTTGTGCTGATACCGGCGACACTTATATGGATGTTTTTTTTCCGGAGAAAGAAATTTTTCGGAGTGCCGATAATAAAAGTTTTCGGCGTTGCAGGCATCGTTGTGCTGCCTTTCCTTATCAGAAGCTGGATAGTTTTCGGGAAACCCACATACACAGAGCAGTTCGAGGGGATATCCCGTGTCTACGGCGGCCTCATGATCGACAGGTTCGACGAATACGACCTGTTCGGCGTGATTTTCAATTATGAAGGTTACAACGAGTGGGAAATGCCTGTTATCACGAAAAGAGAACGCTTCAACAACTTCATGCGGGTTATCTGGATAAACGTAAAACTGGCGATTCTGGGAAAGCAGACATCGATATTTTATATGCCGGGCGTTTTTCAAACCATCGGGTTCCTTGTGTTGCCGTTCCTTGTGCTCGGCGCGCGCGGCGCCAGGGGCAGCCCCGAGATCGCGCTTATTCTCACCATTCTCGTGCTCCAGGTAATGATGCACATAATCATGGCGATTTATTCCGACAGGTATCTGCTTTGTATCCTGCCGATAGCTTTTCTTGTTGCGGGCAAGGGCATGGTCGAGTGTGAGGAATGGGCGAAAAAACATGCTCCTTTTTTAACACGACGCGGGCTTGCGGTCGGAATCGCCGTTTTCATCATCCTGTCGGACACTTCCGGTTTCATCGTCATGAACTCACTCCGGCTGCTACAGTCACCCGAAGATGAAGATATGATCGAATTGCGAACAACCTGCGACTACATCCGCAAACAAACACAGCCCGGAACTGTCGTGATGTCATATCCCTTCTTTTCAACCCAGCTCGTATGCGACAGGCCGACAGCACCCCTGCCCTACGGAACAATAAACACGACGGCAAAAGTCATAAAAAAATACAATGCAAAATATCTTATCCTGAACCAGGTCTGGCCGGTTGACCTGTTCCCCGAGCTACCGTTCGCGAAACCCATCGCGAGAGGCAAGAAAATTTCATTTTATAAAATCGACTACGACGCTCTCGACAACTACATCGCGAACCACGATTCATATTTTATCGACCCCATAAACCTGGTCGGGTATTTCCTGTCTAACCGTTTCGATTTCGAAATGTCTCCACCGATTTACAAGATAATTGTAAAGCTCTGCCACAGCTATATTGCCGGAATAATTCTTTATCTCATGATGGCTTTTATTTTCGTGGCCGCATACCAGAGAACCGGAAAACTTGCTCGCGGGATGCCGATGGCTGTCATTATTATCGGAATTGTTATTATGGTCATGTACAGCTTTTCGTCCCTGCTCGATCCGCTGAAAAACGCCGACCCTCAGATTTCGATAATCTCAGCCGAGAAGTTCATAGAAACATTGCCTGAAAAACAGAAAGTGTCCATCGAAGTTTTTGAAGAAGCAAATAATTCCGACAGGGTAGTCGGCGATTTAAAAAGCGTCTTCGAAAACGTGCGGGCAATCCCGGCAGACAACGCGCAGCCGGCGCCCGGCAGAATATTTTTCATGCCCGTCCCCGGGGCCTCGACATGGCTGTCGGATGAATATAAACTCCTTGCGAACATAGAGATTCAAAGCTCGCGAGAAAAGTACATATCTGATATGAGGCAACAATACGCCGGTCTGGGATTTCAAACAGAAACGATTTTCGGCGGAATCTTTATCTATTGAGTTTCATGATCGCCGCGGCCCGGTTTTCCGCGCGAAACGATACTGTGCCACGCCATCTTGAACATCAGCTTCAGGCTCACGATACGCAGCAGATTGAATATTTTACCCGGCCTGAGAAAGAACTTCATATATGCGGTTCTCTGGTATTTCTCAAGCTCGACTCTCGGTATGTCTTCAAGCTCCATCGAGCCGCCGACCTGTTTGCCGAAAAGCCTGTAATCATGGGAAAGCTGCTTGAGGCCTCCCTCGCCGCGGGCCGCCATATCGGCCACGACCGTTCCGGGGAAAGGCACAAGAAGCGAGAATGATGCGGCATCCGGATTCAATTTCAATGAAAAATCAATTGTCTCTTTGATTGTCTCCCGGGTTTCGCCCGGATGCCCGATTATATAATTGGTATCAGTGAATATGCCCGCCTCGCGCGCCCATCTCACAGCGTTTATCGCCTGCTCTTTTGTAATAGCTTTCCCGATATCTTTCATCATCTGCTGATTCCCGGTTTCGACTCCGAACGAAATCACCCGGCAACCCGCCGTCTTCATCAACTTCAGCAACTCGGGGTCGGCATGGTCAACCCGCGACTGGCATATCCAGTTAACCTTCTTGTTGATATTCTCTTTTATAATCGTTTCGCAGAATTCATATATCCGTTGTTTCTTGAGCAGGAATGATTCATCAGTAATCACAAAATCTTTTATCTGATATTCGGAAATATCCCATTTAAGCTCCTCGATCACCGAGGCCACTTTTCTCGTCCTGTATTTCTCTCCCATCGCTTTGTAGCAGAAAATACATTTATACGGGCAGCCTCTCCCCGTCACTATCGCCACAGTTCGCCGCGGCACGGCGAGCATGCTGTAAAAGCCGATATAACGTTCCATCGGCATCAGGTGATAAGCCGGGTATGACAGTGAATCCAGATCCTCGATAAAAGGGCGTATCCCCGTAAACGCAGTCTCGCCGTTAACCCTGTAACACACCCCGGGGATTCCCGATATGTCGGCATCGAGCCCCTCATCGGCAAACAAAGAAGTCAGCTCTCTCAGTGTCAGTTCGCCCTCTCCGGCAACTCCTATGTCGAATACTGGATATCTTTGAATCGTCTCGACCGGCACAGCGCTTACGTGATAACCGCCGATTATTATTTTGCTGTCCGGCAATACTCTTTTGACCGACTCCGCGGTTTTCGCCGTCGCATCGATCTGGTGAGTCATGGCCGTCAGGCCGACCACATCGGGCCTGTACTGCTTCAACTCCCTTATCAGCCGCTCACCCGTCATCCTCAGCGCGGGGCAGTCGAAAATCCTTACTTCCGTTTTTTGAGCATCAACATTGCCCGCAATATAAGCAATCCCGATATGCGGAAGGCTCTCTTTCATTCCGACATCTATATCGAGCGGCGCTATTATCAGAGCGAGCTTTATTCTGCCCAATTTTTATCTCCAGTTTTCATTCCCAGCAAAATTAATCTGAATGGATTGTAAACCATATTTCATTCATCAGGAAGAATGATCTCAAAAACGCCGCAGGCCGCGGCAATAAACACCCGTCCTGTTTCCGGCTCAATCTCTATGCTTCTCACGAGCTTGCCGACCCTCAGCCGCTTGCGCAGTTCCAGGCTTTTAATGTCAATGAAATCCACCGTACCGCTTCCATAATTCGCCACAACCAGCATGCCCCTGTCTTCCATGACTGCTATCTCGCGCGGGAATCGCCCTGCGAATTTCCAACGCTTCATTTCAAAAGTATCCGCATCGACTTCGAATATAATCCTGAGAAAAGGACATGTGAAATATAACATGTTGTTCGATTTGCTAAGTGCAATCCCAAGCGTCGGAACCGGGATATGAACCGTCATCCCGCCGGGCAGGTCGAACCTGAACGCGACCATTCTTTTTCTCACTATCGGGGACCCGGAACCGACCCTGCTTACTTCATAAACCCTGAACCTGTTCGCGGGATCCAGCGACGGAACAATTATCCTGTCGCGTTTCTCATCGAGCGCGAAATAATCGGCATAACCGAACTTGCCGAAATGCACCTCTCCCGTCTGCTGCCTCGATGCCGCATCAACAAACCTGAGATGGCTGTCGGGCGGACCAAGAAATATTATGTTCACATCCCCGTTTTCAGACACTTCACAGTTGGTTGTTTCATATTCGGCGAACCGTATCCGATCCCTCAGCTCAAGACCGCCTGCGCTGTAATTCAGGCCGAGAAGCTGAAAGTTTCCGCTTGCTTTCGTGGTTGAATACAACCGGCACGCTTTACGGTCAATGCAAAGCCGCTCCGGATAAAACACCTTTCCGGGGAAACGGTCGTTTTCAGGCGTTACTCTCGCCACCACCCTGCCGTCCCCGGGCTTGACCCGCACAATCGACCCGTAGCCGCTGAGATTTTTAAAAGTGATAAACACCGCTCCGGCTTCAGGATCGAACACTGTGTCATAAGGAAGAGCGCCTTTTAGAAAACCATGCTTCCGGTATTCTTTCATAGACCAGACACCGACGATGTTTTCATTCTCGCAAACACCGTCGCAAACCGACTGCGCGGGCGGAATCCTGTTATAGCTCTGGATATAAAAAATCGACATCCACACAACAAGCATATACCAGAGAAACAACCGCCCTTCCACCAGCATCGCTTTCCCTTTTCTGATCCTGGCGGGAATAACGACTATCAACGTCACCGCCATCAGCCCCAGTAAAAACCCGACACTGTTGACGGAAGCGAAAAGGATCACAAAATAGAAAAGAGGAATTGCAACAGCAAGTTTCGCAAGCGGCATCAGAAACAGATTAAGCCATGATGCCACGCGACGAACCGGAAGCTCATTGAAACCTTCCGAAACTTCGTATTTCCTGCTCATCACCCAGAGCATTTGAATAAATACGAGAGTGATGAGAATTATCGGAGCGACTATCATTCCGGCGACCGGCTCGAACATTCCGCCCTTATAGAAAACAACGATCGCGATGGTTACAAAAACCCCGAATATGATCCACGAGACCAGAAACTTCCCGAAGGTGAAACCTTTCCGGCCACGCCTCGCAAAAGCAAAGAAATAAACAAGTGAATAGAAAAAACCAAGAATCAGAATCCCGAGCCAGACGAGCTTTACCAGGACCACCGCTGAAAATGCCAGTATCAGTATCGTATACAATGCGGTTCTGAACTTGACTATTCCGGGCATGCTGTCATTTTCACCGTCCGATTCAAAACGGAATATGCCCTCGAGATCAATCGGGATAAGCACGCGCAGAAAATATATCAGGAGAATAATCCCGCAGTATACGACAAAAAGCCATTTCGCCGCATTGATTATCGGCCCGTACCCGTAAACATCGGGAACCCTGAAAAATATAACCATCGGCATATAGCAGAAAAACAATTTCGCGCAAACGAGAGTCGTCCGCACCGGGAAAGGAGCTTTCAAAGCCGCGGGGATTCTTCTTAAATACACACCCAGCGCTACAGCCGCTCTCACCCCTATCCTTGCGGCAGCAACTCCAGCCGACACGAGCGTATCAACAAGGGAAGTGTCTTCGTTTTCTTTGACGTCAACCTGCGTTCGCCGTTTCGCGTCTTCTCTAACCGATTTTTTACAGCCCTTTTCAGTCTCTGTATCCTGAAACGCAACTTCAGTCTCTTTTTCCGCCACCTGCGCTTTTCTTGCGGGAACCGCCGCGATTTCTTGCCCGGCCGGTTCCTCTGCCGCCACTGTTTCGCTTTCGACCGGTTCCGCCTTCTCTTTCTTTTCGGGTGCAGGCTGATATTCCAGAACCTTTGCCGCGGCCTTCGAAACATCCGAAGCGATCCATCCGAACAGCCTGAAGAGATGCGCCATCGCCTTGAAGAAAAACGACAGGACAAAAATCGCAACAGCAGCAAAAAATATCAGCCCGAGAAAATTCAACCCTTACCTCTCTTCAATTAACGCTGTTCTCCGCCACAGCATCTTCCACTTCCGGGTCATACATAAAAAAGCCGTTTGCGGATGCTCCAAGAAAAATATCCATGTCCGGCTCATAATTAAAATATCGAAGCCTTTTGCCGAGAAAAATCCTGCCGGCCCTCTGCGGCGAATCCCCCTCCGCCTTTATTTTGTAAACATAACCGTTCACAAAATTACTCGCATAAAGCACATCCCTTTTCGTATCATAAGTCAGGTCCCTTATACCTATGGGCAGCTTGACCCGCCAGACGGTTTTCTTCGTTTTCAGATCAACCATATAAACCGCGCACTCGAACGGCGCCGCAACAAAAACCCGCTCCCGCACGGGATCTGCGGCGACATGAAAAAAGAACCCGAGGCTCTTCCACATATTCAACGACCCCACGCGGATATTCTCGACCTCACGGCTCTTTTTATCCACTACCATCAGAACGTTCCTGAACCCCATGTTGATCGTCCCGACGATCTTCTCGCGCGTGTCGTCTATCGTCAGCAACGAGCCCGTTGGAACCTTTATCTTCTCGACGACTTTTTTCTCTTTAAGGTCAACACGCGCAATCCAGTCCGCATCCGACGCCACATACAAATCACCATTTTCCTGATCGGGCGCGAGGAACCGCGGCCTGTCTTTCGGCGTTACATACTGATCTATAGCAACCTGCTTTTCATCATCCCATATCCTTATTGTATCTTTCGGGGAAACAAGGTGTACACAAACTGAATTTTCTTTATCGCAGTAACCGCGAAAAACGGTATAAGTGCTCAGATGTCTCTCGATTTTTCCCGTTGCCGGATCGACCCCGAGAAGCGCCTGCACTTTGTTGTTGGTCTCCGCCCCGAAACCGGTGTAGACCAGTTTGCGATCCGCGCTCAGAAACGCATTCCTGCAATGATACACATTGCTTGCATATTTTTCCGCTACAGCCTCGTTGCTTGCATCACAGAAAGAGAATACGGCACGGACCCCGGGCTGTTTCGAAACAAGCTCGCACCTGTCCTGGAGCGTTACTGAAAACACCAGCACCATGAAAGTCATGAATACCGGGAACAGTAAAATAAAATTCTTAACAAACCCCGCCGCCCGGCTGCGCCATGTTTTTCTACGCCACACGCACCACAGCATCACAAGCGCCAGAAAAAGCACGAACCCTTTCGCGCTCACCATCCACATCGCCATTATAAACGACCTGTAGAAAAGCATCGCAAAGCCAATGAGCAGGATATTCCTCACGTTCAAGCCACGGACGGTGCGCCTTCCGCCCCTGAACACAAAGTGGATCACCAGCATTGAAAATAAAACCAGCGGTAAAAATTGTGCTATGAAGCCTGCCATGTACCTGCCCACACCCAGGAATTTAAAGATGTGAATGTATTTTATCGTGGTTCTTGATTAATGTGTAGGTTTATAAAAGGGATAATCCGGATCATTTTGGCGGCGACATGATGCAACCTTTGCCTGCAATGAGGTATAATTGATAAAAATTTACGGCAGCCCGGTCGATATGATCTATTTCGTAATTCCTGTGTACAATGAATCCGTCAGTATCAGCAGAGTGATAGACGGGCTTGCGCGGGTATGCGGGTCCATCGATGAAGATTTCCATTTTATAACTGTTGACGACGGCAGCTCGGACGGCTCGGCAACGATCATCTCGGAACATGCCCTGAACAAAAATATCTCGCTGATAAAGTTCGAAAAAAACAGAGGCATAGGCGAGGTTCTGCGCGCCGGTTTCGCCGAAGCCGCCGGGAAAGCCGCGGACGAAGACCCACTCGTCTTCATCGAAGCCGACGGCTCGAACGACCCCGAAACGATTGCCCGCATGATGGAGATTTTCCGAAACGGAACAGATGTGATTTCCGCTTCGAGATATATGGAGGGTGGCGCGTGCCGGGGATTCCCGCCGGTCAGAGCGGCGATAAGCGCATCTGCCAACTTCCTGCTCAGGACATGTTTCAGGCTTCCGGATACGACGGATTACACCTACTTCCTTAAAATGTACCGCGCCTCGGTTGTCAAAAAAGCTTTCGGCTCGATGGGTGACAGTCTGATCACCGGTTCGGGTTTCTCCGCCAACGCCGAATTCTTCACCAAAATGTGCCTTTTCACAGATAAATACGGGCAGACCCCCTCGATCTACAGATTCCTCAGGGCCGATTCCGATAGCAAGTTCGATCCGTTTAAGGAGATAAATGAATTCAGAATGCTTATCGGCGAGTGCAGGGGCGCAATTCGTAAACGCAGAGTCTGAATTTCATAAGCCTACTCTTATTTTCACCTTTAGATTACAATATTAGCCAGCAACGAAAAGGTACGGCGTTCTGATGAAAGTTTTACTTATAGATCCAAAGCGCATCGGCCTGGAATCATACCTTATAATTCCGAGCTATTCACTTGGATACATATCGACCGCCCTGAGGCGTGCGGGCCACGAGCCTTCTGTGTGCAACGCGGCACGCGACGGCCTGATGCCCGAACAGGTGGCTCAAAATGTCGCGCGCGCGCGGCCCCACATTGTCGGAATCAGTATATTCACGCCTTATTTTTCTTCCGCAGCAAAATACGCTGAAGCAATCAGAAGAAGATTCCCCGAAGTCTTTCTTGTCGCGGGCGGCCCTCACGCGATATTCGAGCCTGAAGAAATTTTCGAGAGAATCCCCTCTTTCGATTTTGTAGTATCCGGCGAGGGAGAAGAGACACTCCCAATGCTTGCCGGCCTGATAGAAAAATACGATAACCCACCGAAATCCGAACTCGAAAACGTTCCGAACCTGGTGTTCAGAGACGGGGAAGAATATTTTCATACCCCCCGGAAAATCATCGGCGACATCTCGACACTTGACCCGCCTGCATGGGACCTTATAGAACCCAACCGTTTTTCGCTCTTTCCCAATGGCATCTTCACCATGAAGAAAAGAATCGCGCCGATAATCACGTCGAGGGGCTGCCCGTTTCCCTGCACATTCTGCGGCGCGGGCCGCGCGATGGGGAAAAAGGTCCGCCACAGAAACGCCGGCAGCGTCATCTCGGAAATTGAAACTCTGCACAAAGAATACGGAATAGAAGAAATCCATATCATGGATGATAATTTCGTCGCCGACAGGGCTTTCGCCATCGAAGTCTGCGAGAAACTGATAGAAAAAAACATGAATATCGTATGGGCCTGCCCGACGGGAGTGAGGCTGGACTGCCTCGACGATGAACTTGTCGCGACTATGAAACGCGCGGGCTGCTATTCAACCGCCGTGGGCATCGAATCCGGTTCCCAGCAGGTTCTCGACCTTATGAAGAAGAAATTGAAGCTGGAAATGATTCCGGAAAAAATCGACCTGTTGAGAAAACACGGAATCAGGGTCACCGGTTTTTTCATTCTCGGGTTCCCCGGCGAAACGATCAGCGACATGAAGAAAACCATAGAACTCTCTATGAAGCTGAACCTCAACAGGGCGAATTTTTTCAATTTCACGCCTTTCCCGGGCAGCGATCTTTTCGACCGGCTGAGATCTGAAGGAAAACTGAAGAGCCTCAATTACGACGAAACGTACATTCACAGCCTGAGCTATTGCGACGACTCGATACCGCACGAAGAATTCATAAAAATCCAGCGCAGGGCGCATTTCAGATTCTACCTGCGCCCGTCGATAGTACTGGGACTGCTCAGAGAACTTCACTCATTCTCTCAGCTCAGGATAATAATGCAGCGATCGCTGAGAATAATTTTTCCGGGTAATCATTAGAAAGCCGTGGTCAGACAATTGCTATTTCAATACAGCCCGGCCCGGTGTGCGTTCCTATAACCGGCCCTATCTCCGAACCGAGCACCTCGAGATCAGGATAATCCGAGCGAAGCATTTTCTCCAGTTCCTTCGATTCATCCATGGCACGCCCGTGGCTTATAACCGCAAGCTCCGGTTTCTCATGCTTCTCCTCTATCAGTTCAACCACTTTTCTGAATGCTTTTTTCAGGCTTCTGACTTTTGATTTCGTGTCTATCACGCCGTCTCTGACAGTGAGAATAGGCTTGACATTCAAAAGGCTGCCTATCACATGGCTTGTAAGCCCCATCCTGCCGCCGCGCTGCAGGTAATCCAGTGAATCGACCACAAAGAAAATATCCATCTTTGAAATGTCTTCCTTTATCCTGCCGAGCACGCTGTCCCTGTCGGCTCCTTTTTTAACTTCTCTCGCCGCCCTCACTACAATTATCATCAGCGCCGACGCCACGTATTCCGAATCTATCACGACAATATCTCTGTCGGGAAACTCGAACGAAGCCGCCCTCGCCGACTGAAAAGTTCCGCTCATTTTGCTTGATATGTGAATTGATATAATCGAGTCGTATTTCTTTACAAGCTCTTCATATACTGCCTGTACATCCCCGGGCGAAGGCAGCGATGTCGTGGGCAGTTCGTCCGCCGCCTCAAGCAACTGAAAAAATTTCCTGCTGTCCAGATCGATCCTGTCTTTGAAATTCTCATTGCCGAATCTCACGTTCAATGGAACAACCGTGACATCGAGTTTCTTTGCAAGCTCAGCGTTAATGTCCGACGTGCTGTCTGTGACTATCCGGATACCGCCTGCCACTAAACAACCTCCTCGACACCCGACTCCCGGCACACAACAGCCGCAAAATACCCGGCGCCGAACCCGTTGTCGATGTTCACTACCGCAACTCCGGGCGAGCAGGAATTCAACATTCCGAGCAACGCCGACAGCCCATTGAAAGAAGCCCCGTAACCCACGCTCGTGGGCACCGCCACCACCGGTCTGCCGGTCAGCCCCCCCACCACGCTCGCCAGCGCGCCTTCCATTCCGGCAACCACAACGATTGAGCCGGCGGATTCGATTTCTTCGTGATTATGAAAAACCCTGTGTATTCCGGCTACACCGGCATCGTAAAGCCTTTTGACCCCGCAACCCATGGTTTCCGCGGTAACGCACGCTTCCTCGGCCACCGGTATATCAGACGTGCCAGCCGTTATCACAAGAACCGGTTTAACACTTTTCGGAAGCGGGTTGTAAATCTTCCATATCGCGCGCGCATCCCTGTTGTACTCCGCCTCAGGCTCGATTTCCCGCACTACATCATAGACATCCTCGCCCGCGCGGGTAAGCAACATATTTATTCTCTTTTCGACAAAAGATTCGGCTATTGCCTTTATCCGCGAACTCGTTTTACCGCTGCAATAAATAACTTCCGGATAGCCTTTCCGAAGAACCCTGTGATGATCCAGCCGCGCGAAGCCCATGTCCTCGAACGGCAATGTTTTGAGGCTTTCGTAAGCCTTCTCCGCCGGCAGTTCGCCCGCTTCCACCAGCCTCAGTATCTCTCTAATCCTGTCACTTGCCATTTTTCCCCGGTTTCTCCGCCGATACTTCCTCCAGCAACTCGTTCATGCTTCCTGTTCTGTATCCCCTGAGATCTAAAGTAATATAATGGTAGCCGAGCTCAACCAGAGCGTCAACAAGCAGCCTCGCGGTTTCAGAAGATGCGGCGTGCGAGATCGTTTCAGGAGACAATTCTATTCTCGCAAGCTCTCCATGATCCCTCACTCTCGCATTTTTCGATCCCGTGATGAGTTTCACCTTTTTTTCAGCCTTTTCAATCCGTCCGAGCTTTTCAGCCGTGATTTCCATGCCATACGCTACACGGGAAGCAAGACACGCCTGTGCGGGAAGCTCCCAGTTCGGCAATCCGAGCATCTTCGAAACAACACGCACTTCTTCCTTGCTCATAAGAGCATCCGCTATGGGATTCTTCACTCCCGCCTCGGCTGCGGCACGAGCGCCGGGCCTGTAATCCAACAGATCATCCGCGTTCGTTCCATCTGCAATGTGCTCATATCCCCGTTCAACCTTTATTGTGTTTATCTCTTCGATGAGCTTTTTCTTGCAGTGATAACACCTTTCCGGCCCATTTTCCGCGAAACCCGGATTATTCAACATATCAGGCTTAACAATTATCAGTTCACAATTCAGCGAAACAGCGATATCACCCGCGCGGCGCATCTCTTCCCTCTGAACACCCTCGAAATCCGCCATGACGAGAACGAACCTGCCCGGAAGTTCCTCCGACGCAATACGCGCAAGCAAAGTGCTGTCGGTTCCGCCCGAAAAAGCGATAACGGCACTTCCAAGCGACCTCACATCTGCCCTGAGATTTAATATTTTTTCATTTGTATCCATAAAATCAGTTACCGAATAATCGTCCTGTTGAATTATAAAAATCACCAAAGAAAGGAAACAGGGAGTTTCACGTCTTCTTGTCGAACGATTCTATCGGCGGGAGATCCTCAATGCTGTTGATGCCGATAAATGAAAGAAACTCCGGGGTTGTCGAAAAAAGGAAAGGCCTGCCGAGAGTTTCATCCCTGCCGCTGATTCTTATCAGGCCTTTATCGAGCAAAGACTTTATTGCTCCGGATGAATTAACTCCCCGCAGCGACTCGATATCCGCGCGGTTGACAGGCTGTTTATACGAAATTATCGCAAGCGTTTCCAGCCCTGCACGTGAGATTCTTGTCCTGTCCAGTCCGCCGAAAAAAGTGCGGAGGTGTTCCACGTATTCTCTCCTGGTAACAAGCTCATATCCGCCCGCAACCGCCCGCATCTCGAGCCCGCGTTCTTCGAACTGAGACATCAATCTGCCAACCGCTTCGCCGACAAGACTCTCCTCTACATCCAGATGCCTTGCTATATCAACAATTTTCACGGGTCCCGGCGACAGAAACATTATGCATTCGATAATCTTGCTTAGCTCGTCTATGGTGAGCATTTCCGATAATCTCCTAATCGACCTTTTTTACTGATATAATTATGTCTCCGTAAGGAGCTGCCTGCTGCGCTATGATCTTTCCCTGCGTGACAAGATATACGATAGCGAGAAACGAGAGCACGGCTTCCACTTTCTCCGGTTTCTTTTCAACCAGATCCTTGAAGCTCACAGGCTCGCCCCGCCTGTCCACAATAAAATCAAAAACCTCGGATATCCTCATCGAAAGAATTCGCGCATCATCGATCTTAACATGATAAGAACGATCCTCGAGAGCGCGACGGTTTATCTGAACCATCGTGTACAAAATATCGTAAGGAGTCACTTTTTCGAGAAACACTATCTCGTCGATGAAGTCCGGTAAACTTCCTTCCTTCGTCTGGTAAAGCTTTATTCTTTCGCTGTTCTCTAACCCCAGTTCCCTGAACCAGTCCCGAACCGACACGAACTGCTGGTACTGGTCCAGAAGCCTTTCCCTAACCCTGGTCGGCTCTTCCTGCTCTTCATTTTCCTGATCTTCTTCAAGATCGAGTTCCTCTATCGGATCTTCGCAGGGAAGCAGGTTTCGCGATTTAACATACATAAGCCGCGAAAGATTGACAAAAGGAGTAAACAGGAACAGCTCCGGCGACTTGCCCACAAAATCGATCAGCGACTGCGCCACCTCTGACAACCTGACCTCGATGATGTCAACCTCGTGGCGGCGAACGTTCTCGATCAGAAGTTCATATGTACCTTTGTAACCGGTTATATCCAACCGGAATTCAACTATCATTTCTACTCCCGCCGGCTTTCAAAGCGCGAATACAAAAAACGCGATTGAGTGTATAATAGCCCATGCTATCCCGAATATGAAGTCCAAAACGCCCGACATAAGCAAAACCAGAATTATCAAAAAACCGAAAGGCTCGATCCGCTGTATCATCATCGCGCTTTCTCTCGGCAACAACATCATTAGAATCTTAGATCCATCCAGCGGCGGTATGGGCATCAGGTTGAACACCACAAGTATCGTATTCAAAGCCAGGAACTGAATCATTATCCGCCATATATAGTGCTGAATGTTCGAAGTGGCATATACCGCTCCACCGCTCATGTGAAAGAAACCGGCAAGAATAAGAATCTTCATTAAAACAATGCCGGCGACTATCAAAATCGCATTCGCCACAACACCGGCGAACGAAACTATTATGTCGTCTTTCCTCATGTTTCTGAAATTCAGCGGATTGACGGGAACCGGCTTAGCCCAGCCGAACCCCACCCCCGCCATAAACGACACAACAAAAAATATCATTCCTATCGGATCGACATGTACAATCGGGTTTAGCGTCATTCTGCCCATCAACCGCGCCGTGGGATCGCCCGCCCTGTTAGCAGCATAAGCATGCGCAAATTCATGAAAAGAAAGAGATATCATAAATAACGGGAAAAATATTACAAGAAATATTAACCTGTCACCCGATAGATTCATTGTCTGTATTCCTCAGCAGCATTTCCGCAAGTTCCATCTCTTCTTTTGCCCCGCTCACCAGGCCATCCCTTTTACGCCTCAACACTTCTTTTAGAGCCAGCCCTATTTTCTGATTCTCCGGATAACCCTTTTTTATCAGGTCGTCCCCTCCGATCTCAAGCCCGCTTCTTGCGGTCCGGTCAAAATAATACTCGATGTTTTTTCGCTCCGCTTCATCGCCGGCAGCGAAACGGCAAACCGAAATTTCAAACGGAAGTTTCTCCATTATATCCGCAACCTGCGAAGGCCTTGCCTCGTCTGTTTTCATCACCGAAACATAATCCGGCTTGTCCGTCTCGCAAAGCCTTAACAAAACTCCCGCTTCATGCCTCGTTGCGCTTATCCTTTTTGCAAAACTTACGAGAGTTTCAAGAGAATTGCCGACAGACAGCGAAGCAAGATATACCATCCACTCTTCAGCCTCGAATCCCTCGGGATGTTTTATCATTATATCCCAGGATTTTCTTGCCCTGTCTATGGGATAGAAAAGATCATAATTGGCTCTGAAGCCTTCTACGACAGCGCCATCAATCCCAAGTTCCTGAAGCATAATTATAGCCCGGACTCTGCCTGCATCCTGAAATATAAGCTTGAGTTCGTTCTTTATCCTCTGCCCTGATATACAATCGAAAGCCCTGCCTGCAACAGCCTCTTTCAGCTTCTTCAGCGTGGCTTTCTCGAACTCGAATTCCAGCCGTCCCGCGAACCTGATACCCCTGAAAATTCGGGTAGGATCATCAACAAAACTCTTCGAATGCAGGATCCTTAATTTTTTTGCCTGAATATCGTCGAGCCCCCCAAAAGGATCTATCAATTCCCCGAATTCGGATGGATTCAAGCTCACGGCCATCGCATTTATAGTAAAATCACGTCTTTTAAGATCGGCCTCGATCGTTGCGGGCTTCACCTTCGGCAGAGAGCCGGGTTCCGGATATTCCTCATGTCTCGCTGTAGCTATATCGAATTTCAGTCCGTTCCGGGCTTCCAGTGTAGCTGTTCCGAAAACCTTGTGCTGGACATAATCCATTTCAAGAAACGCCGCCGCTTTTCTCGCGAATTCTATCGCATCGCCTTCGAGGACAAGATCGGCATCCACGCTTGTGCCATTTAAAACAATATCGCGCACAACACCGCCGACAAGGCAGAGCCTGCAACCGCTCTTTTCTGCGACCGCTCCCATTTTTATCAGAGACTGAATTACATCAGCCCTGATTCTGGTTCTCAGTTCACCCGATAAATTCATTCCATCCTCATAAAGATATATTCGTGTTTCTGCGTCGCTTCTCTTCTCTTCGTCTCCCCTGTTCCTCTCTCCACAAAATCGACAGTGTATCCATCATTGATCAAAAGATAAAGCGGATATCCCTTTTTCGACAGATAGTTATGCTGTTCAAATATATAATTCACTGTAACATCAACAAGCAAATCATATTCCGGCTTGTTCACAACATCCGTGATCTGGAAGGTTCCTTCAGTTAAAAAATGATGACACGGCCTTCCAGAATACCTTTCTATTCCAGTGTAGGTGGTCTCTATATCGACTTCTCTCGGTATTCCCAGGAAATCCATCCCCATCACATCGTTCCATTTCCTGCCGGGTCTCACCGAGCCACGGGGTAACTCAAGCAAAAATCTCTTGATATCCAGCGCCGACGGCAATCCCATTCCTGTTGCGTTAAAAACCCTACCCTTTTTATCAAGCATGAATTTGAGACTCCCCAGCGATTCTCCAACAACTGAATGCCGTGCGCCTTCCATGCCGTGTGCCGAAATCGTGCAGGCATATCCCTGCGGAAGACTCTGCCTCACTTTGAGACGTATCTCGATAGCTCTCCTCTCTTCGCCTCTTTCCACAACCTTGTCTTCTTCAACAATTCTCCGGCTTGTGGCGAATTCATAAAAAAGCGTTTTCCCTTTGGGCAGCTTATATCTGACACCGCCGCAACCGGGGCTCAGAAATATCAGTAAAAGCATCAATACAGATAATGCGCCGTAAAGAGCCTTCTTTTTATTTTTTACTTTTTCTGCCTGCATTTTTTAATCTCGATGTTAGAATGTCGCACGCATACAGATCTTCCAGCGTTTCCCTTCTGACAACCAGTTCCGCCTTGCCGTTCCTTATAAGAACCGTTGCGGGCCGCGGGAACTTATTGTAATTCCCCGACATTGAATATGTGTAAGCCCCTGTTGAAAACACGGCCATCACATCGCCGGTTGCCGGGTCCGGCAGATCGATTTCAGGAATCAGCGTGTCGGTTTCGCAATGCCGCCCGCTCACCCGGAACTTCTTCACACCGGATCGCGAATCGGGTTTGTTTGCAATCACAGCTTCATATAGAGAACCGTAAAGCGCGGGTCTCGGATTGTCCGAAAGCCCGCCGTCGACCGCGACATAATTCCTGACTCCCGGTATCCGCTTCACAGGCCCTATGGTGTAAAGCGTAATTCCCGCAGGCCCCGCCAGCCCTCTTCCCGGCTCCAGCAGCAACCTCGGAGGAGCAAACCCGAACTCCTTTATCCCTTTTTTCAACTCACCGCAAATGACCGCAGCGAATTTCTCCGGCTTCGGCATCACCTGGTCCGTGGAATACCTTACGGGAAAACCTCCGCCGATATCAAAATCCTTTATTTCAATAGCATACGTATTACAAATCTTCGCGATAAACTCGACGCCGATTCTCACAGCCTTTTTGAAAGGTTCGGCCTCCAGTATCTGCGAGCCTATATGATAATGAATCCCGCAGAAATCGAGATTCCGTTTTTTCAATATGTATCCTATAAGCCCGAGCGCGGCGCCACCTTCGATAGGGACGCCGAATTTCGAATCCAGCTTTCCAACCTGCACCATTTCATGCACATGGGCTTCCACCCCGGGCGTAACGCGAAGCATTACCCTTGCCTTCATTTTCATCTTCCGCGCAACACGGTCGACCGTGTCCGCCTCGAATTCTGAATCAAGAACGATCCTTCCGACACCCCACATGAGCGCTTTTTTGATTTCATCTTCTTTCTTGTAGTTGCCATGTAATAACACATTGCCGAAATCCGCGCCGGCACGCGCCGCGCCCGACAACTCTCCTATGCTGGCCGCATCAAGCCCCAACCCTTCCTGAGTCATTATGCTGAGGACGGCGAGCATCGCGTTCGACTTGGTCGCAAACAATATCTTCACGTTTTCATATCTTTTCTCGAAAGCTTCCCGGTATGCCCGGCAATGCCCACGCAGCGTTTCCTCGTCAAGAACATATAACGGTGTTCCGAACTTCTTCGCGAGCGCCACCGTGTCGGCACCGCCGAAAGTCAGTTTCCCGTTCTTTATGCCCGCTCCCGGGTATTTATCCACTTTTACTCTCATCCGCAGTTCTCCTTTTATCTTCAATCCGCTCGACTATCGTCCCGCCTAACAGATCATGAAATCCCCTCTTGTATTTCCCTACAAATGTTATCAGTAATCCAAGAGAAAACATAATAACACAAGCAATGCCCGCCACGCCAAGAAAACCGAAATAATAATCAGGCAGTTTACCCCTCAGAATAGCTGCCCAGTTAAGCGTAACGCTCATTAAAGAGTATCCTACATAAGCCCATGAAAATGCGGCCAGAAAACCTATCCAGCGCCAGAACGCCGACGAAACCGTTATCTTCCCGCCTCCCCCATACAGCACCACCCTGACACCGAACAGCCATTTCCCTATCGTACAGCCGGAAATACTGTGCGAGATTATGAAATATAACGACGCGACCGTTATCAAAGCCACATAGACGCTCAACCTGTATCCTATCCCGCCTACATCGGACATCCAGCCCATCGAGATCAGCCTGAAAAGCCACGATACCGGCATCGTTATCATAATAATCAAAATGAAATCGATCGCCTTTGCCAGAATCCTGGCCGCTTCCTTTTGAAGCTTCAATCTGCCCGGTTTTATCGATTTCAAACCGGCTGATATCTTTTCTCTTGCTCCCGCTCGCGGCTTTCCTTCTTCAGCATCTCCCTCAACCTCAGCCCCGGGCTGCCGATCCGCATTCGGGCCTTTTTTCTTTAGCAAAACTGCGGCCTTTTTACCCTTTTTCAGGCATTTCGCGCAATATGTTTTCCCGCCGTAAAGCCTCTCGCACTCCGGGCAGACCGGGGCGCCGCATACCGCGCAAAATCCCGAAGCTTCACGGTCGGGATGTCTTTCACATGTTTTCTTTTCCATTAACTTCCAGCTTCTCGACAGGAATTTCTATGATTACATCGCCGCTGAACGCAACTGTCTTTTCATCCGGCTTAATCTCCATCGTGCCGCCTTCCACCCGTGCGCCTTCAAAATCGACCCTGACATCGCTCGCGGTGAGTACTCCCGTCTTTTCCCGCCAATCAACCCTCGACGCCGATATCTCATGCTGCTCGGGAACCATCCTGCCCGCTATCCCGCCTTCCAGGCTGACCCTTTTTTCCTTTGTGTCATAAAAAGTCAGAGGCGCCTCGAAATCAAGCTCGCTTTCTTCTTCACGTATGAATTTCGCCTCGGATTCTCTTAACTCGGTTATCCCCGATGCTGAATCCGATTTCACCGACTCCGCAGTAACAGTCCACTTAACCTCTCCATCTACATAATGAGAAATTTCCGGACGTGTTACGCTCACATCAGGCAGCATGGGGTCCTCGACATCCTCGCGCGGCTCCTCCTGTTTTACCTCCACCGGATCGTTTCTTTGCTCGGGCGGTCGGAAAACAGTTGTATAAGTGTAATAGAAAAGCGCGATCACCAGCGCCGGCAACACCAGCGAATACACTATTTTAGTAACAATATCACGCATCAAATCCACCCGACCGCTTCAAAGCTCCTTTGCGCTTTATATCCGCGGACTCATTCTTCTTCTTATTCTGAACGCTTCAACAAGCCCGGCAACCAGCTTCCCGAAATTCAGTTTCGATTCGCCTGCAATCCGCTCGCGGAACATGAAAGGCACTTCCTTTGCAACGAAACCCCGGCTGATCACGGCATAAAGTATTTCCTGCACAATCGAAGGACCGGGCGAGCAAACCCTGTCCCACGGCACCGCCTGCAGCGCCTCGCGCCTGAACCCCCGGTAGCCCGTCGTGCAATCCCTGACAGCCAGCCCCAGGACAACCCGCAGATACGCATTCGCCGCGCTGGTTATCCAGCCACGGATAAAACTCCTGCCGCTCTCACCGCCGCCCGGAACAAGCCGCGACGCTATCGCAACATCGGCCTCTTTCAGCGCATCGCTCATCGCATTCAGATACTCGGGCCCATGCGACCCGTCCGCATCCATTTCAAATATATATTTGTAATCCCTCTCAAGCCCCCAGCGGAACCCCGCCGCACCCGCATGTCCTCTTCCCTTCGGGCCTTCGCGCTCGATCAGATGCACCCGCGCGTCCGAACCGAACCTTCCGCGCACAGCCTCGGCGGTACCATCCGGCGACATGTCATCAACCACAAGGGCCTCGTACCGTTCCCCCTGCCCCAGAACACCTTCCAGAACGCCGATTATATTGTCCCGCTCATTGAAAGTAGGCAGAATTACAAGCGTATCTCCCATGAATCGTCCAATCACATAAACGCTTTGATCAACCGCGCCGCCCTCCGCGCAGCCGCTTCGAGCAGCGGGCCGCCTTCGGCAATCGCTCTGTCGAGCGCCATCGGCTTATCGACTATCGGGAACACCGCGGTGAACCCCGCCCTGTTCAGGCTATCTTCCTCCACCAGCCCGCCACAGAAGGCAATGACCGGCTTTTTATACTTTTTCGCAAGCTTCAACACACCGTATGGAGCTTTCCCCTGCGCGGACTGCGAATCCATAAAACCTTCCCCGGTCACAACCAGGTCGGCGGCCTTAACCCGCTTCTCCAGTTGCGTTATGTCGATCATAAGATCAATGCCCGACTGGAGTCTCGCTTCCAGAAAAGTCATCAACCCGTAACCTGTGCCGCCCGCGGCTCCCGCGCCGGGGTAATCACGCAGATCTTTTCCAAGATCGGCAAGCACAACATCGGCAAGATGCTCAAGCCCCGCGTCGAGCTGCCTCACCTGCGCGGGCGAAGCCCCTTTCTGCGGTGAATACACAGCCGCCGCCCCGTTCTCGCCCAGCAGCGGATTCGTAACATCGGAAGCGACCAGAATCTCAACCCCGGCCACCCCCGGGTGGCGCTTTCCCATATCTATTCTCGCAACCCGGCTCAAACCGCCACCACACGGCGCAACCGGTTTTCCTTTTGAATCGAGAAACCTGCAACCAAGCGCGGCGGCTATTCCCATCCCGCCGTCATTCGTCGCGCTCCCCCCGATCCCGACAATTATTCTTTTAACGCCCCTGTCCAGGGCGTCTTTGATCAACTGCCCCGTTCCGAAAGTTGTGGCTTTAACCGGGTCACGCTCGCTATCCTTCAACAGGGCAAGCCCGGATGCGCGGGCCATCTCGACCACGCCGGTTTTCCCGCCGTCCACAAGCAGGTAATCGGCCTTCCCGCTATTGCCGAGTGGATACCTGACCCTTTTGAATATCCGCTCCGACTTGACGCTCGAAGCCACCGCGTCAAGCGTTCCGTCGCCGCCGTCCGCTATGGGCACCTTATCGACGGACACACGCCCCATCCCTGATTTGAACCCCGCCGCGATGCGATCCGCCACTTCAATTCCTGAAAGGCTGCCCTTGAAAGGATTCGATGCGATTACAACTTTCATTTGCTGTCCCCTTCTTCCTTTTCTTCCGGTCAGATATTCGATCTCAGAATATACTGGAACGTCTGATAGATCAGCGCGAAATCCATCCACGGGTTGTAATTGTAAATATAGATGAGATCATACTTCAGCTTCAGAGACGGGTCGGTTTCATATCTCCCGCACACCTGCGCGATCCCCGTCATTCCCGGCAGCACCTTTTTCCGGTAAACATAAGCAGGCAGGCTCTGCTCGAATTTCTCGACAAACTCCGGCCTCTCCGGTCTCGGCCCGACAAGGCTCATGTCGCCTTTGATGACATTTATCAACTGGGGCATCTCATCCAGCTTGAACCGCCTGAGCGGTTTGCCGATAAGAGTCACCCTCGGGTCGTGGTCGCTCGAAAGCATCGGCCCGGTCGGTTCCTCGGCCCCCTTCACCATTGTCCTGAACTTGAGAATATCAAACAACTTTCCGTCACGGCCCACGCGGTCCTGCGAGTAAAAAACCGGTCCCTTCGACGTCAGTTTTATACCGACCGCAATGAGCAGCAGAAACGGCGATAGCGCCAGAAGCCCGATCACCGATATCACTATGTCCGTCAATCGTTTCAACAGAAAATACCTTTTCAGGAATATCCCGCTCGCAAACGCCACCAGAGGAACATCGCCTATCACGGTGTCGTGCCTCGTCCCGATCATTATCTCCTCGACACGCGGCACAAAATAAACACGAAGCCCCGGGTACTCGACATCGAGCCTGAAAGCGATCTCCTGCGCGTCTTCTACATCGTCCATTATCGCGACGAAATTTATTCTTCCTTCTCCCGCTGCTTCATACAACAACTCGATCTGCTCGGGATTCACACATCCTTCGAGCGTATACCTCTGCGGGTTTTCGAGCACCATTTTCTCTATGTGCGCACATCTCGCATCGCCGCCGAGAATCATTATGTGCCTGCTGGGGCACACGACCCTGAACCGCCTCTGGACAACTATGTGCAGAACCGCGTACATGATGTTCAGAAGGAAGTATGAAATAATGATAACGGTTCTCGGGAATTCGAAATTCCGGCTGAGAAACGTCAGTGCCATGATCGAAATCGTGCCGAAAGAGACGGACGAAAAAACCTTGAACAGGATCGAAACCCCATCATCGTCCTCGTCGAAATCATATAAACCGTTGAAATAAAACAGGCAAGCAAAAATCGCTGTTATGTAAAACCAGTTGTTCTGATACGCGCTGATGTTCCGGTCCGGCATGCCATGAATGAAGCGAACCGAAAAAACGCCCAGAATACAGGCGTTGAGCAGCACCGCATCAATCAGAGCAAGCAACCATGGCCTTTTATACATAATCAGTCTTTAAATAACCGCCTCAATCCTGATATTGTAAAATAGAATTATATAGCAAAAGATGAGATTATTATAACTAAAACGGTTGGAATTTTGTCATGGATTCAGTTATATGATACTTCGCCGGGGTCGATTTCCGTAATCCCGGGCGAGTCGCCGCAAACCCTGCAATCCGGGTCGCGCTTTATGCTCAATTCGTTGAACCGCATTTTCAACGCATCAAACAGCAGGAACCTTCCGCTCAGGGATTCTCCTGTCCCGACAATTAATTTGATCGTCTCGGCGGCCTGCACATTGCCGATCACCCCCGGAACAACACCCAGTATCCCCGGGTCGGACTCGTCCGCAACGAGATCGGAATCCGGAGGATCGGGAAACATACATCGGTAACACGGCCCGCCTTCCTTCGAAAAAACGCTCGCCTGTCCCTCAAACTGGTAAACGCTGCCATAGACAAACGGT
Source organism: bacterium (assembly GCA_035380865.1). Lineage (GTDB taxonomy): Bacteria > UBP15 > UBA6099 > UBA6099 > UBA6099 > DAOSYA01. The sequence goes on along the minus strand of DAOSYA010000001.1, from coordinate 77,702 downwards.
TTTTTCTGCAAAACGCATGCGTCGTTAACCAGGTACCGCGTCGGGAAATTGTCGCACGCATCAACCACGACATCATACCCTTCGATCAGGCCCATCACATTGTCCGGCTCCGCCCGCCCGGCAATCGGCACCATCTCGACATCCGGGTTCAACTCCGCGATCCTCGCGCGCGCGGACTCGACCTTCAGCCGCCCGACATCGCCCGTGCCATGCAGAATCTGCCTCTGGAGATTACTCACGTCCACCACATCGGAATCCACAACCCCGATACGGCCCACCCCCGCCGCCGCGAGATAGTAAATAACCGGCGATCCCAACCCGCCGGCGCCCACGACGAGAACGCTCGCGGCAAGCAGTTTCTCCTGTCCCGCTTCTCCCACCTGCGGCAGAATCAGGTGACGGCTATATCTTTTTCGCCTGTTATCATCGAGCATATTATCTATTTCCCGGCGCCTTCCATTATATCAAGCGGCCCGCCGTCACAATCCATCTCCACGCCCAGGATTCCCGCGAGCGTAGGCGCAAAATTTGTCGTGAAAGCCGACGCGATTCCTTCTTTTTTTACACCCGGCCCGGCAAACATCATCGGCACGATCGAATCCTCAGGGCACAATGCGCCGTGCTGTCCGGGATGAAAATTGTCTTCCGCATTTATATTGTAATGCATATCGAAATAATTCAGCACCAGATGAATATCCGCATTCTTCGGATTATCCGTGCCCCTTATCCTGATCACCGGCTCAACATATTTCTCCGCATCGCCGCTGAAAAAATCTTCCAGTTCAACAAGTTCCCCCACTCCCTCGAACGGCGGACTGTTCCGGTAAACACGATATGGTTCATCGAACCGTTTTCTCGTCAGCAGAAAATCCACAAATCCCGGATACTTCCAGTCCCCGAAACGTCCTTCAGTCGCGGAAGCTCTCAGAAAATTGTTCAGAACCGGAACGACATCCTTCTCGAAATCCGGCTGGTCTTTCCATGAACCGGTACTCCTGTTTCTCAGGTAAATCCCGACACATGCGCCGTTGCCCTGCGTCAGAATGGAATCGAGCCCGTCCAGCTCATTGGATGACAGGCCCCTGCCCGGCGCCGAATACCCGGCATCCTCAATTAAAGGAATAACATCCGTGTACCACATGCAGCGATTTCTTTCAGTCTCGCCGATGCTGGTCTGTCCATGATCGGAGACAACCGCCCAGTATATTTCATCATCCGGACACACCCTCTCGATTTCGGCCCGGATTTCACAGAGCTCGCCGTCGATAAAATCGCGTAGATATTCCGCCTGGCCTTCAACGCCGTGCCTGTGGCCGTGGCTGTCGTTGCTGCCGAAATAAATCGACAGAAAATCCGCCGGCCCATGCTTCCTGATTGTTTCTATCACACGGGTTTTGAGCATTTTTTCATAAATCTGATACGGCTTTTCAAACTTCTCGACATAAGCGTAACGCACCATATCCCTTTTGCCGGGCCTGACCCAGCGGGTGGCGCCTTTAGCGAAAAAATGGAAAAAAGAATATGAAGTTTTCCCCGCCCCGCCGATCCACTCGAAAACGGTTTTGCTTTGCAGATCATTATTCATCTGCCCGCCCTCGTTCCTGTCCGGCAGAAGCAGCGACGGAAACCCGAACAGCCGCCTGTCCAGCGAATGCAGCGCCTCGTGAAGCCCGTTGAGATAAGACCTCCCACGCACGGGGACCGAAAATCTGTCGATCCACTCGTTGTTCAAAACACCGTGCTTTTTATAAAAATCGCCGGTATAAATCGAAGACCAGCAACAACCCGTCGTCGCGGGAAACATCGTCACCGCTCTCTCGACCCTCGTACCGTTTTCCATCATCCAGTTGAAAAAAGGTACTTCGCCCCTGTCGATCAAACCGTAAAGCGTCTGCTGATGACACCCGTCAATGCCAATCATTACAATTCTCTTTGCCATGATGCACCTCGCAAGCTGTAAAACAACCAACACAAATAAGAAAACCTTGTTCAGGTTAAAAAATAGTATGTCTAACAGCATAACATGTCAACGCGCGCCGCGCCCCGGGAATCGCAAAAAGCTTTTAAAAAGACAAATTTTCCAATAACGCCTGTATTTAAAAGGATTTCTTGTTCTTGACACCTGAAAAGGTTCAGCTTAGAATGTTGAACTGGTCGCGTTATCGGCGACGTAGCCAAGTGGTAAGGCAGAGGTCTGCAAAACCTCCATTCGGCGGTTCAAATCCGCCCGTCGCCTTGCAATGTGGGTGGTTAGTTCAGGGGGAGAACGTCTGCTTGACGTGCAGAAGGTCACTGGTTCGAATCCAGTACCACCCAAAATCGATCTGCTTATGCCGATTGTATTTTATGTCAGGAATTGAAATCAAGTAATCGGTTCTGTACCGGATATGGTTGGTTGTCTATTGACGTAATATAGGTAATTTGCTATATTACAAAGTCCGGTTTGAATAAAACCGATTAAAAAGAAAGAGAGGTTCTGCGGGAACAACTTGAAAAAACGGTCGAAGAAACACGTTTACGTGCAGAAAACCCGGGTCAATGAAGAGATCAAGGCACGAATGGTGCGAACGATTACCGACGACGGAGACTTACTCGGAGTAATATCGATTGAAGAAGCGCTTAAAGCCGCTCAGGAGAAAGATCTTGATCTGGTAGAAGTTGCGCCGGATGCGGATCCGCCGGTATGCCGGATCATGGATTACGGCAAATACCTGTACGAGAAACGTAAAAAAACAAAGAAGTCTAAAAGCCATACTTCTACACTAAAGGAAATCAAACTTCGGCCCAAGATAGGCGATCACGATTTTAACTTCAAATCGAATCACGTTAAAAGGTTCCTGGAGGACGGAGACAAAGTAAAAGCTACAATTATGTTCAGAGGCCGCGAGATGGACTTTACCGAGATAGGTAGAGACCTGTTGTTAAGGCTCGCGGATGTGCATAAAGAAAACTCTACGATAGAGAGAATGCCGAAATTAGAGGGCCGCAATATGATAATGATACTTGCGCCCTTAAAAAAGCAGGGATGACAGAGAAATGCCTAAGATGAAAACGCACAGGGGAGCAGCAAAACGCTTCCGGAAAACAGGTTCCGGGAAAATCGTCCGGAAAAAAGAAGGAATGGGACATCTGCTCTCAGGAAAAAGCAGAAAAAGGAAACGGCGCCTTAAACTTATGGCAACCGTAACAGGCGGCCAGCTTGAACAGGTTAAGAAGTTGACCGGAATGTAACACATGTTCGTGTTTTTATAAGGAGCAGTAATCATGCCACGCGTAAAAAATGCAATGTTGTCAAGAAACAAGATGAGGAAAGTCCTCAAACGTTCTAAAGGCTACAGGGGAACAAGAAGCAGGCACTATAAAAACGCTCACGAGGCTGTTATGCATGCCGATGCATACGCCTACAGAGACAGAAGGAACAAAAAACGGGATTTCCGCAAACTCTGGATCGCCAGGATCAATGCAGCGACCAGACAACACGGCATATCCTACAGTGTCTTTATGGCTTCTCTGAAAAAGGCCGGTATCGAGCTCGATCGAAAAGCCCTTTCGGAGATGGCTATTCATAACCCTGACGCTTTCGCAAAACTCGTTGAAACAGTCAAGGGAAACGCTGCCTGAACCATTATTCAGCAGGCTTAAAGACAGATCATCGAAATCCGCGCCGCTTCGCTTTCCAACGGTCGAGGCGGCGTTTCTATTTAGGGAAAAAGATTAAATGCAGAACAACCTGGAACTAAGGATAGAAAGCCCTCAGAACAAAACCATCAAGAGTTTTGTCGAGCTGAACTCGCGCAAGGGCAGAAAGCAGACCGGACACTTCCTCGCAGACGGCATCCGCATCGTCAGGGAAGCGCTTAATGCAAAAAATTCCTATGTCCACAATATCCTTATTTCAGAGGAACTCGAAACAAGCGATTCGATACGGAAAATTGTGGATCTCTGCATTCAAAAACGCATAAGAATTTACTACGTGCCGCGGCAGCTTATGAAAAAAGTGAGCCGTTCCGAAACCACCCAGGGCGTCGTTGCGGAGGTCTCGATGAAAAAAGAGCTTTCGATAAGCGACGCAGATTTCAGCGGATTGTCCATACTTGCTCACGGGATTCAGGATCCGCGCAACATGGGTTTGCTTATCCGCACAGCGGAAGCGGCGGGCGTGAGCGCGTTTTTTGCTCCCCCGGGCTCAACCGATCCCTTCAACCCGACCGCTGTCCAGACCTCGATGGGCGCTGTTTTTCATCACCCGATCATCGCAGGCGAAGACAGCAGCCTCGTGATCGAAACCGCAAGGGAAGAAGGAGCACAGATCGTCGGCACATCAGTCTCCGGCGGATTGCCTGTTACTCAATGGATGGAAAATCCGCCCGAGAAACTCATGCTGGTCATGGGCAACGAGGGAACCGGGCTGGATTACGAAATAACAAAGCAGCTCGATTTGATGATCACTCTTCCGATGTGGGGAAAAACGGAATCCTTGAACGTAGCTGTTTCATCAGGAATAATACTCTACCTTGCGAGATTTGCGGGGATGGAAAAACAAGATAAAGAAGGTGTTTGAAATGGACCGGGAACTTGAAGTATTGATCGAGGAAGGTACCGCGGCGATAACAGCCGCGGAATCGATGCAGGATCTGCAACAGACAAAATCGGCTTTCCTCAGCAAAAAGGGCAGAATCGGCGAGCAGATGGCCCGTATTCGTGATCTGCCAAGCAACATGAGAAAAGCTTTCGGTGAAAACATCAACACCGTGAAAATAAAGCTTGAAGAAGAGTTTGAAAACCGAAAAGCTGTGCTTCATGAAAAGAAACTTCAGGAAAAAATTGCGGCCCAGCGGCTGGATGTCAGCCTGCCCGGACTGAGGTTTCCCGCCGGCAGATATCATCCTCTCACAAGGATATGGAACGAAGCGGCTGAGATATTCATTGCGATGGGATTCGACGTGGTCGAGGGCCCGGAAGTCGAGACGGAATGGTACAATTTCGAAGCTCTCAATCTCCACGCAGACCACCCGGCGCGCGACGAACAGGACTCTTTCTACATCTCGGACTCGACCCTTCTCAGAACCCAGACATCGCCCGTTCAGATCAGGACAATGGAACGCATCGGGAAAACCCCGATCCAGATGGTGGCGCCGGGAAGAACATTCCGCCGCGACACGGTAGACGCGAGCCACTCGCCGGTGTTCAACCAGATCGAGGGGCTGATGATCGACAAGAACATAACAATGAGCCACCTCAAGGCCGTGCTCGAAGCCTTTAATAAGGAGATGTTCGGCAAGGACGTGAAATCACGCTTCCGCCCCGACTATTTTCCGTTTACCGAGCCGAGCGTGGAGATTGCCATATCGTGCATAATGTGCGGAGGCAAAGGCTGCAATGTCTGCAAAAGGAGCGGCTGGATCGAGATACTCGGCGCAGGAATGGTTCACCCGCAGGTGCTCCGTAACGGCGGCCTCGACCCGGATGAGGTGAGCGGTTTCGCGTTCGGCATCGGGATCGACCGTGTGGCTATGCTCAAATACCAGATTGACGACATCAGGCTGCTTTATGAGAATGACCTCAGATTCCTCGAACAATTCTGATAAAGCAAACTTACGATAAAGGAGTGAAACGATGCAGATTCCCGTTGAATGGCTCAAAGAATATGTGGATTTCGAAGAACCCATAGAAGAGATCGCTGAAAAACTGACGATGGCCGGCCTCGAGGTCGGCGAGATTCTGGATGAACGATTCGATTACGATAATTCCTTCGTCGGCGTAATCGACAGTTGCGAAAAGCACCCTAAAAGAGAAGACTTTTACGTGTTGACCGTCGGTGGTTCGGACAAGCCGAGAATCGTCCTGACCAACCTGCGCCCTTTTGAAAAAGGCGAGATTATTCCTGTCGCTTATGAGGGATACGTGTTCCCTGACGGCTCGAAGCTGGAGCCGATGAAATTCAGCGGCGTGACCTCCGATGCAAAGATAATGTCGGAATGGGACATCGAATACTCGGACGACCAGGGCGTGGTTCTGCCACTGCCGGAAAATGCCGGGGTGGGCAAATGCGTTCCCGATGTCATGGGGATCACGACCAAAGTTTTCTCTTTCGACATGACCCCCAACCGCGGCGATTTCCTTTGCGTATTCGGAATAGCACGCGAACTGTCCGCCATACTTGGCAGTCCTCTCAAGAAAAACGTGTTCGATGTGGAATTCCCGGAAGAGAAGCTCGATGTCGATTATTCAGTGGAGATAAAAGACCCGGACCTCTGCCCGAGGTATACGGGAAGGCTGTTCCACGATATTAAAATATGCGAGTCGCCGCTGAAGATCAAACGCAGGCTGAGAGCCTGCGGGATGCGCCCGATAAACAGCATCGTGGACATCACCAACTATGTGATGCTCGAAACCGGCCAGCCGCTTCATGCGTTCGATCTGGACACCCTCGAAGACAGGGCCATAATAGTCCGCAGGGCCGCAAAGGACGAAAAGATCATCACCATCGACGATATCGAGCAGGAACTGACTGAAAATATGCTTGTCATCGCCGACAAATCCGTGCCTGTCGCCGTCGCCGGCGTGATGGGCGGAATGCTAACCGAGATCACGGACAAAACAACCAACATGCTGCTCGAATCAGCACAGTTTGAACAGAGAAGTATAAGGAGAACCTCCGTTTCTCTCGGGCTAAGAACCGAAGCATCGGTAAGATACGAAAAAGGAGTTCCCGTTATAAGCTCCGCAGCCGCTTCGAATTATGCGTCTTACCTTATTCATAAACACGGGTGGGGAACACCTTTAAGCGGCATGATCGATGAATATCCCAACAAACATGTTCCGATCGTGATAACAGTCAAACCTGAAAAAATCCGCAACTATATTGCCCCGGAAATCACGGACGAAATAATCATAGAGTCGCTCGAAAAACTCGGCTTCCTGATCGAAAAGAAAGGTGACGAAATTTCCGTTACCGTTCCCGGGCACAGGACGGACATTCATATCTGGCAGGATCTTTCCGAAGAAGTGGCAAGGATATACGGCTATGAAAAGATCGCGTCCTCCCTCCCCGATGTAAAAACGCACCGGGCGGCAATGATGCCCAATCTGTCGAAAAACGTAAAGCTCCGCGAGCTGCTCGTTCGATGCGGACTGACGGAATCCGTCTCATTCAGTTTCACCAACACAGAAGAACTGAAAAAAATCTGGGCCGAAAACACGCCGGATGCGGTTGAGATAAGAAACCCGCTGACTGAAGATCACACGCATCTGCGGCCTTCGATTGTTCCGAGCATGCTTAAAATAGTTGCTCACAACAATAAAAACATCGGTGACAAACCATTGAGAATGTTCGAACTCGGACGCATCTTCAGCAAGTCCGGCAGCGATGTTTCGGAAACCGATTCTCTCGTGATCGCAACCTGCGGAAATTCTCTTGTAACACCGACGAAATCCGACTACCAGTTCAGGCAGGTCAACTACTATGTCCTCAAGGGAATTGTCGAACAGTTCCTCGAAGGAGTGACGACAAAGAGAGTTGTTTTCAAAACCGGCGGCTCCGAGATGTTCCATCCTTACAGGAAATGTGAGTTCTTCGTGGACGGGACAAAAATCGGGGAGCTCGGTGAAGTTCATCCCGGTGTGAGCGAAAACTTTGAAATCAAAGATACTGTTTCAATCGCCGTGTTCGACCTCGACAATGTTAAAACTCTGCTCGGAGAGCAACCTGTTTATAAATCGATTTCGCGATTCCCGGCAATGGCAAGAGACCTGTCGATAATCGTGTCCGACGAAACTTCGGCACAGGATATAGAAGATATTATCTACAAAAATGGAACAGGGCTGCTGACGGCTCTCACGCTTTTCGACGTCTACAAGGGAGACGTTATCGGAGAAGGAAAAAAGAGCGTGTCTTTCGCGCTTGATTTCAGGCATGAGAGCAGAACCCTCAACGATGAGGATCTTTCTCCGATCATTGATAACATCGTTAAAGAAATCGGAGAAAAACTCGGGGGCAGTCTCCGGGAAAAATAGGAACAACCGGCATATCGAAAAGAGCCGTTTGGCAAATATGGGTATATACGCCGTGTGGCACCCGAAACCATGTTGTGCTTGATTGCTTAACGGTACACTATCGATTGGATTTCCGCCTTCTCTGGTATGGCAACATAATAATTTTTAATGACATCATATTAAAGACTTCATGCACAAAGAACGACGCTTTGTACATGGCACACCAGAATATTTTTGCATTAAGGATTGGATTCCTGCCTTCGCAGGAATGACAGCGGGTAAGGTCTCCAGCAGGCAAGCGCCATGTGGATTGCCCGTAAAAGTCAAACTGAAAGTTTTGGAAGGATTCTCAAGTCGGGATTGCCGCGTAGTTCGCAAGGCGACAGGCCCTGCTCACTTCTCGCAATGACAGGACAAAAGAAACACTAAGGTGTTTTAAGTTTGAGCTGTCCACTAATCGAGTATGTAAAAAAACAAAAAGCAGGCAAGGCCTACCCGCCCGGAAAGCACGTCCCCTGGCCGTCCTGCCCCCCCTGGATTCCCGATCTCCGTCGGGAATGACAGATAATATGTAATGATGACAGCGGGTAACAGTAGCAGTAATAACTGAACAAGTAACACTAAGGTGTATTTTCAAAGAGCTACATAATCACGAAGCGAGAACGTAAAAGGACAAAAAGCCGGCTGGCCTGCCGGCCTGGACCGCCGTCATTCCGGCATGTTGTAAGCCGGAATCCAGGAAAAGACATTCCCACTTCAGCGGGCAACGTTCCCATGCGGATTACCCGTAGAAGTCGAGCGAAGCGCGAAAAGTTTTGAAGGGATCCTTAAGGGGAACTTTTTCAAAAGTTCCCCTTAAGCGCCGGGGACTTACTCGGCCCCTGTGACGATACGGCTCGCAGGCATGCTCAAACTGCTGGCCGAGCCATCAGGTGCCACACTCTCCACAAAATACAGCGAGCCTTTCACCTCAAGCTCCGACGGCAATATATATTCCGTTGCTGCTATAGGGACAACATTCAGCAAAGATAAAAATCCTGTTTCTTCCTGCCTGTAAATATTGTATCGATAATTGTCGGGATTCTCACCGCTCCAGACTAATATTACCCTGTCTCCTTCGCTCCAGACCTTAACAACCTGCGGCGGCAGCGCACAATATTGCTCAGCATCGCTTTCATCGTTAAACATGATAGCATCCGGGCTGTCCGGAAACCTGCCGGTCGCATTTTCGATATTCCTGCTCATCTTCACTGCGTCATATTCATTGAGCGGAATGAATTGCGCGAGAAATTCCGGAGAAACAAGTGAATATGAAGGAGAAATATCGGAGTATGCAATATGAAAAGAAAAAACAATCAGTATTGTCGCGACAGCCGTAATGCAGCTTTTCATACTATCACTATCTTTTACTTTTTTGACTTTTTGCCGAGCGCGCCACCCGGATGCCTGTATGCGAAATCGGATTTCTTGAAATCCTTCGACCTCGCAACGGCAACAGCAAGCGCATCTCCGAGAGCCAGCGTCACCGTCGAGCTCGACGTAGGCGCGAGATCCAGGGGATCGGCCTCTTTATCTATTCCTATATCAAGCCAGACATCGGCGGTTTTGCCCAGCGGGGAATTTTTATTCCCGGTCATTGCAATGACTTTTAATCCGTAGCTCTTTGCTATTTGAGCAGCGGAAACGACTTCGGCAGTGCTCCCCGAGTTTGATATCGCTATCAGGACATCTCTCGGTTCCATCATCCCGGCGTCTCCGTGAAGCGTCTCCGTCGAATGCATAAAAAAGGAAGGCGTCGCAAGACTCGCGAGCGATGCGGCTATCTTTTTACCGACATGGCCCGACTTACCAAGCCCGCTCACGATTACCTTTCCCCTGCATGACCTTACCAGCTTCACCGCCTCCGCAAACTCATCACCCAGCCTCGCCTCAAGACTGCTGATTGCACGAGCTTCTTCAGACAACACTTCTTTTCCCCATTCAAGATACTTCTTCACCTTCGTCAGCCTCCCCGGTTCTGTCAACAGCGTCAACTACTTCCTCACCGCCGGCTTTAGCAAACCTGTAACCCAAAAGCACAGCGCCCACAACAGCCGGAACAAACACAAAAACAGCGGCTTTAGCAGCTCCTGAATTTATTGTAACAAGATAGAAAATCATTCCAAGCGCAACAGGAACCGCAACGGCAAAAACCTTCAGCCGCATCATGGCAATTATTAAAAGCAAAACAAGCGGAACGGTCGCCCTGCCCGTCACAACATACAGCATCTGAACATTGAAATCCCGCCAGACAATCGAAACAGCCCCGATTCCAAAAGACCACAACAAAGCCCATGCGTATATATAGATCAGCAGTCTGTAAGGTTCTCTAACCCCCGCAAAAAAAGCTTTCCCCATCCTTGCGGCGAAACTTCCCGCAACCGCGCCCGAGAACCTGTAGCCCGACCAGATAGTACTCGCACATGCTGCAAGCAACAGGTTCAACACTAGCAGTTCCACGCTGCTGTTTATATCCCAGCCGACCCGGTAGTTCCCGAAAAACTGTACAGGCCCCCTGACAGCTCCATACTGAATGCCCGATTTCATTATGAACACCAGCAGCAGCGCTGAACACGCAACGGCAACAGCATGCGACAGCATCGAATGCGACTTCAGTTCCGCTTCTACGAAAACCTTTATTCCTCTTCCCTGCGACGCGAAAGCCATCCATATCAGAGGAGAGGCTGCTATCGCAACGATAACGAATTTTTCCATACTGCGAGTGCCTGTAAAAACCCATCCTGTCAGCAGCAGATAAGCTACCACCAGCACCGAGAAGTTAAAGTTCTTCAAGCTTTTTCCATGCCTCCTCAACCTGCCCGCGCGTTCTCTCCAGGCTTCCGCTATTGTCAATCACCACATCCGCAAGCGCGATCTTTTCATCCTGCTTCATCTGGCTCCTTATCCGGGCTCCAGCATGCTCTGCATCACAGCCGTCCCGAACCCTTATTCTCTCAACCAGCGATTCCTCATCAGCCGAAACAACCCAGACGCTCTGCACCATTTTGTGCATTCCACTCTCGAACAGCAACGGGACAACAAGAACAACAGCCCTCGCCGCCGAATCTTTGATCATCCTGCCGACCTGCTCGATCACAAGCGGATGGATCAGAGAATTCAGCTTCTGCCTTTGCGCCTCATCATTGAACACGATATCCGCGAGCGCCTCTCTGTCAAGACGGCCTTCGCTGTTCAAAACAACCTTACCCCAGTTCGCGACTATCAGATCAAACCCGCGTGTTCCCGGTTCGACAACATCCCTCGCCACTACATCGGTATCGATGACTTCGGCCCCGAGGCCGGCAAGCATATCGGCAACCGCACTTTTTCCGCTTCCGATTGTTCCTGTGAGCCCGATAATAAACATTATTGAAATTGCCGTTTCAATTCAATTTCGCTTTATGAATTATAACAGTTCATAAGAATGATGTATAACAACAATCGTGATTTCCGGAAAGTTTTAAAAAATAAAAAAGCCCGGCAGATCACGCAACCGGGCTTTCTGAAATATTCGATGGAACAGATTATTCGATACCGTCAAGCTTGCCTTCCAGCATATCGCCGAGGCTTACGCCGCTGCTTCCGTTATCATAGTACTGTTTCATTTCGTTCGGAACACTCGCCCCGCCCTGAGTTACAAGACCAAGCTTGATGCGCTTGTTCTCCATGTCTACATTCAGAATCTTGACCTTAAGCTCGTCGCCGGCCTTGAATTTCTTTCTGTCATCCTCGCCGGCGGACTGGATTTCGCTTATGTGCAGAAGCCCTTCGAAATCATCTTTAAGCCTGACAAACATCCCGAACTTGACAACTTTTGAAACAGTCCCGGTCATCTCTGAATCCACAGGGAATTTATCCGCGGCGCTGTTCCAGGGATCTTCCTGTGCCTGCTTGATGCTCAAAGAAATCTTCTTGTTCTCGACATCGACATTAATAACCTTTACCCTGATCTCATCGCCGCAATTCAACACCTGTGATGGATGCCCTACCCTTGACCATGCAAGTTCCGAAACATGGGCCAAACCTTCGGCTCCTCCGATATCGACAAATGCGCCGAAATTGGTCAGTCGCGTTACTTTGCCCTCAACAAAAGAACCGACTTCGAGATTCTCATAAATCTCTCCCTCTTTTTCCTTTTGAATGCGCTTTTTGTAATCGCGATGAGAAACAACAATGTTTTCGGTTTCAGGATTGAACTCAATAATCAGCACCGGGAAGGTTTTTTCAATAACCTCCGACTGATCCTGGACCTGCATACCCAGATGAGAACCCGGAAGAAAAGCATGTCTGGGCAAACCTATATCCATCCGGTAGCCACCCTTGACCTGCTGTGTTATCTTTCCTTCTATCGGTTCACCGTTCTCGGACTTCTTTCCGTAATCATCCCAGAGCCGCTTCTCGACGACCTTGCTGTAAGAAAGATAAATATCCTCTCCTGATATACGATTGACCATAACCTCGACTTCATCATCGAGCTTCAGTTCTTTATCCGCATCCGGCCCTTTCTTGAACTCCTCTACGGGAATTCTGCCTTCGGATTTGAAACCGGTACTTACATAAACAAACTCTTCGTCGATCTTGGAAATCCTGCCCAGGATAATATCTCCTACTTCAAGCGTGAAAGGCATATTCATCGCTACGCTCAGCGGGGTTCCGAAATAATCATCTTCCATCTTGCCTTTGCCCTTTTCTGCTGCCATTACTACATTCCTCCATATATACATCTCGTTAAAGGCAGTACATTTTAAATCAAAACAAATCAAAAGACAATCTTTTTTGAGTCCTGTATATATCCCTTAACGATCGTTTTTCGCTCTAAAAAGAAACCAGCTTTGCCGACCTTATCCCACCAAATTTTCTTATCTTTTTCATCATTTCGGCGGGAACATCATCATCAACTGCAATTGCCATTACGGCATTGCCGCGAACCTTTTCGCGCCCTACCTGCATTCCCGCTATGTTAATGTTGCTTTCGCCCAGCAGCATTCCAACTTTACCGATCATTCCCGGCTTGTCGGTGTGGCTGATCAGCAAGTATGTGCCTTCCGGCACAAGATCTATATTGAACCCGTCTATCAGGTCTATCCTCGGTTCTTTCCCGCCTATCAGGTGCGCCGCAACCGTTCGTTCCCTGCTCTTCTCAACCAGCTTCGCCGTGATCCTGCTTTCGGATGAAATATCGCAACATTCGTCCCTGCTCACTTCAACAACATTAATTCCCCTTTCCCTGCACAGTATCTGCGCGTTCACCACATTCACCGTGTCGGAAAATCTTCGCCTCATCATTCCCAGCAGGAAATAGTTCGTAATGATGGAAGTCTGCATTTTTGACACTTCACCCTCGTAAAGTATTTCAACAGACTTCACCGGCGAACTCCTCAAGCCTTCCAGCAGCATGCCCAGCTTCTCCACCATATTGAAATACGGCTCATGGAGTTTGAGAACTTCCGGTTTCATAGCCGGCATATTAACCGCCGTTGTAACCGGTTTCCCGTTCAGGAAATTAGAAATTTGTATCGAAACGTCAACCGCTACATTCTCCTGCGCCTCAACCGTCGAGGCTCCAAGATGCGGTGTCATAATTATATTCGGATGCCCCATGAGAATGCTGTCCGCGGGCAGCGGCTCTTTCTCAAAAACATCGAGCCCCGCCGCCGCAACCTTCCCGCTGTCTATCGCTTCGACCAGAGCTTCCTCGTCGACCACCCCGCCGCGCGAACAATTTATGATGAACACACCGTCCTTCATCCTTTTGAAATCATCCTTTGAACATAAATGATATGTCTCTTTGGATTTCGGCACATGGAAAGTGATATAGTCCGACTCTTTCTGGAGAGTACCCTGATCAACCATCACGGCGCCTATCTTCTCGACTGCTTCTTCATTTGCATACGGATCCGACACAATCACATTCATGCCGAGTCCGATAGCGCGTTCGGCCACCAGCTTTCCGATTTTTCCGAACCCCACCAGGCCCAGTGTTTTCTGGTATACCTGAGAACCCATGAACTTGCTTTTTTCCCACTTGCCTTCTTTCATGGAACAATACGCCTGCGGAGTTTTCCTCGACAGCGCCATAAGAAGCGCGATCGTCTGTTCCGCCGCCGATATTATATTGCCTTCAGGAGAATTAACGACAAGTATCCCGGCCTTTGTCGCAGCGGCGACATCGATGTTATCGACACCGACACCGGCACGCCCGACGATCTTGAGATTCTTTGCGGCTTTGATAACCTTTGCCGTAACTTTCGTCGCGGCCCTCACTATCTGGGCATCATACCGTGGAATGATTTTTATCAACTCGGCTTCGCTCAAGCCCGGTTTGACATCCACGGTGCAGGTTTTTTTAAGGATGCTCACACCCTTTTTTGAAATTTTATCGGATATAAGAACTCTGGGTTTCGCTTTAGTCACTCAGAAAAACCTCCTCTGCCGCCCTGGATCCGGCTCCAAGATCACATTCATAGCCCAGTTCCCTGAGCGTCATTTCCAGTGCCGTCATCGCAAGCATAACATCATGATGTGTCGCATATCCCATGTGCGCGATCCTCACGATCTTGCCCTTGTAGGGATCCTGCCCGCCGGCTACTCTAACACCATACTTGTTCGTCATTGTACTGACTATTTTTTTGCCGTCGACTCCTTCGGGGACCGCAAAGACAGTTTCCACATACGCAAGATGTTCCGAGAACAAGGCCAGTCCGAGCGCCTGAACCCCGGCCCGGGTTGCTGCCGCAAGTTTTTTATGCCGCGCATACACATTGTCCAGTCCCTCTTCAAGCAACATGTCAAGAGACTCATTGAGGCTCAAACAAAGAGACACGGGCGTTGTAAACGGCGTGTCACCCGATTTGTCGAACGACTTTTTATACTTTTTCAGATCGAAATAAAATTTCGGTATCGTTGACTCCTCGATCGCCTTCCATGCTTTTTCGCCCCGAATCCCGACAAAAGCCATGCCCGGAGGAAGCATCAGCGCTTTTTGCGAACCTGTGGCGACGAGGTCAACTTTCCAGTCGTCCATCCTCATCTCCATGCCTGCGAGAGAGCTGACCGCATCGACTATGAAAAGCGCGCCGTAGTCATCGACAATCGGGCCGATCTCTTCCAGCGGGTGCATTACGCCCGATGAAGTTTCACTGTATGTTATGAATACCGCTTTGATGTCCTTTTCTTTTGAAAGAATATCCTTGATCTGTTCCGGCGTAACAATCCGGCCCCATTCCACGTTGATCTCTATAACATCTATTCCCCAGGTGCTGCACATCTGAGAGAATCTTTCGCCGAATTTCCCCGCTATTCCCACCACGACACGGTCACCCGGCGACAGTGTGTTGATAACACATGCTTCCATGGCCCCGGTCCCGGATGCTGAAAGCATAAAAACATCGCCTTCAGTTCCAAAAACCTTTTTAAGCTTGGGTGTGATTTCCTTGAATATTTCGCCAAATTCCACAGAACGATGATGCATAATCGGAACCGCACCTGCAGCGGCTATGCGATGAGGAACCTGAGAAGGCCCCGGTGTTAAAAGAACTTCTTTCCTCATTTTACTTCAACCTCACAAGATCTCTTTTTCCAATATCAGTCCGATATTGTACATTATCCCAACGGATTTTTTTAACTGCTTCGTAAACTTTATCTTGAGCCTCCTGAAGCGTTTCTCCCATACCGGTGATGCCAAGAACTCTCCCGCCGCCTGTCACGAACTCGCCATCCTTCTCGCTGGTCCCGGCGTGAAAAACAATGACATCGTCCATATTCGCCGCTTCTTCGAGGCCTTCAATAACTTTTCCTTTTTCATAACTGCCCGGGTATCCTCCCGAAGCCATAACAACACACAGCGCCGAACGGCTCGCGGGCTTCCACCGCGCGGTCTTCACATCACCGTTCACAGCCGCATGGAACATTTCCGCGAGATCGCCCTCGATCAGCGGAACAACAACCTGCGTTTCGGGATCCCCGAACCTGACATTGAATTCCAGAACCGAAGGCCCTTTTTCCGTAAGCATAAGACCCGCATATATGACGCCGACGTATGGCGTCCCTCGCTCGTTCATCCCATCGACAACGCGCTGAAGAACCTTTTCCCGGATTTCATCTATCAGATCAGGCGTGACAATGGAAACAGGCGAGTACGCGCCCATTCCACCGGTATTCGGTCCCATGTCGTCATCGAGCGCCCGCTTGTGATCCTGCGACGGGGTCAGCACCACCATGTTTTTTCCATCCGAAAGCGCTAGAATCGAAGTTTCCTCGCCCTGGAGACAATCTTCGATAATCACACAACTTCCGGCCTCGCCGAACACCCGGTCAAGCATAATATCTTTTAAAAACGCGTCCGCTTCATCCCGTGTCTTTGCGACAAGAACTCCCTTTCCGGCCGCAAGTCCATCCGCCTTGATAACAGTTGGATAGTCAATTTTATCAAGATGTGCGACTGCATCTTCGAGCTTTTCGAAAACCTCGTAACCGGCAGTCGGTATCCCGAATTCTTTCATAAACTCTTTCGCGAAAACCTTGCTTCCCTCGAGTTGAGCGCATGCCCGCGAAGGCCCGAACACTTTGAGCCCCTGTTCCTCGAACCTGTCGGTAAGCCCCAGGGTCAGAGGCAGTTCCGGCCCGGCAACCGTGAGATCGATGCCTTTTTCGGAAGCGAAACGCGCGAGATCGTCAATTGCGTCGGCTGCAATCGGAACACATTCCGCAACCCCTGCTATGCCGGCGTTCCCGGGTGCGCAATATATTTTTTCCACGGAATCGCTCTGCGCCAGTTTCCAGCAGAGAGTGTGCTCTCTGCCTCCTCCTCCTACCACCAGAATTTTCATCTTAAGTCAACCCCCGACCTGAAGATTGGTTTTCGATTATAAAACATTTTCTATGCTGTGTTATAAATTTTTCGAAAAACATGTCAATGCGCCTAAACCGCCAGGCCGCATCAGGGAGCAAAATCTATAAACTTTACGAATAAGGCTTTCTGTCCGTATAAGACTCGAACCTTGTATATCTCTTGAGAAAAGTAAGATCCACCCTCCCGGTGGGGCCATTCCTGTGTTTTGCAATAATCAGTTCCGTTTTTCCTTCGTCCGCCTCTTTCGGGCCTTCATTATAGCCCTCGTCATCTTCTCCCGCGTCTCCCTGCTGTTCCTTATAATAATCCGGTCTGTAAAGGAACAGCACAAGGTCGGCATCCTGCTCGATCGAGCCGGATTCACGAAGATCCGACAACTGCGGGCGTTTGTTTTCTCTTTTTTCAACCGCCCGCGAAAGCTGCGATACACATATTACCGGTATATCAAGCTCACGCGCCAGCATTTTCATCTGCCGGGTTATCTCTGATATCTGCTGAACCCTGCTGTCTGAATATCGTCCTTCAAACGACATGAGCTGCAGGTAATCGATAATTATCATTTCGACGCCGAATTCCTTCTGCATGCGCCTTGCTTTCGCCCTTACTTCTATGGGAGAAAGCCCGGGACTGTCAACGATCACCACAGGCGCTTCGTTCAACTGGTCCAGAACCGCCGAAAGCCTCGGCCAGTCCTCATCTACAAGAAACCCTTCCCTGAGAGCCAGCGCATCGACCTGCGAAAGCGAGCAGATCATGCGCGTTACCAGCTGTGTTGCCGCCATCTCAAGGCTGAACAGCCCGACGCCTATACTGTGATTAACAGCCAGATACTCCGCGAAATTCAGCGCGAGGCTTGTTTTTCCCATGCCGGGCCTCGCCGCAAGAACTATAAGGTCTGAATTCTGAAAACCGCCGGTAAGACGGTTGAACTCCTCGTAAGGAGTCGGCAGCCCGCTTACACTCCCCCTGCGCTGATACCGTGTGTTGATCTGGTCAAAAGCTTCTTTCAACACAGGCTTCATCGGAGTAATATCCTTAAATGCGCTGCCTTTCGATATATCGTAAAGAAGCTTTTCCGATTGTGAAACTATTTCATCGACTTCGCCGTCGGCATCATAACCCGACTGGACGATCTCGTTGCCGGCTTTTATCAGATCGCGCAGAGTCGATTTCTGCTCGACAATTTTCGCATACGTAGGCGCGCTCTTCGGTGTGGGAACACCCTCGATCAGGGTTGAGAGATACGCCGCTCCGCCGATCTTCTCCAGCTTTTCGCTGCGTTCGAGCTGCTCGATGAGAGTAACCATATCCACAGGATCGTTTTTCTCGTAAAGCTCGGTGATCGCCCTGTAAATTTCCGCATGCTTGGCTGAATAAAAATCGGAGTCTTTGATAACTTCTATGACAATAGCAATCTGGTCCCGGTCGAGTATCATCGAACCGAGAACAGACTGTTCCGCCTCTATGCTCTGTGGAGGCAGTTTGACTAGCCTGGTTTCTTCAGCCATAAAATAATCCAGATTGATTAATTGACGGGAATAACCCGAAACAGGAATCTATTGTATCACATAGAAGCTGAGGGATGAACATAACAGAATAGTTAATAAAAACCGAACTATTCTTCTTCCTCTTCGGGCTGCTCTTCTTCAACAGATTCCGGCTCTGCCGCAGCTTCGGCTTCCGCCACAACAGGTTCGTCCTTTTTTTCAATCTCTTCTTCTTCCGCGTCTTCTGAAACCACGCGAACATTTATTTCCGCCTTATTGCCCTTCGAAAGATCCACAACGACAGAAAAATCGCCGGTCTGTTTGAGCGGCGCTTCCATATACACACGTCTCTTGTCTATCTCAAGCCCGAGTTTCTCGGAAAGCGCGGCGGCAATCTGCTTGTTTGTAATCGAGCCGTAAAGTTTCCCGTCTTTTCCAGCGTGCGCGGAAATCTCTACAGCCGTCCCATTGATTTTGTCACGCATGCCGGCAAGTTTTTCAGCTATTCGCTCCTCGCGCCTGCGGACATATTTGAGCCTTTCTTCGAGCTGTTTCATAGCCGAAGCGGTCGCCATTTCCGCAAGCCCGCGCGGAATAAGAAAATTCCTTGCATATCCGGTTGCGACACTTTTTACTTCGTTTTTATCTCCAAGGTTTTCAACATCTTCAAGTAATATAACCTTCATGGCATTAGATCTCCTTTCGAATTCAAGATGAATGTGTCTTTCAGTCCTTGGTGTAGGGGATCAGAGCCATTTCACGCGCTCGTTTGACGTGCAGAGTAATCTTTCTCTGGTGCTTTGCACAAGCACCCGTCATTCTTCTGGGCTTGATCTTCCCGCGATCAGTGATGTACTTTCTCATCATATCCACATTCTTGTAATCGATAACAAGGTCTTTATCCACGCAGAATTCACAAACTTTACGTGCTCGCCTGCGGTAAAATCCCTTTTTTCTGGGCTTTCTTTTTGTTTTTGATCCATATGTCGCCATTATCAAAAATCCTCCTTAAACGGATCGTCATCGTCTAGATCGATCTCTTCATCGATAGAACTTTCATCGTAGCTGCCGAAATCCTGTCTCCCGGACTTCTTCGGGGGATCATTCCTCTTTGCCTGAGAATATCCCTGATAATCATCCGAGTATTCGTTTTCATCCATTCCGACTCCACCGTCACGCTGCGGCGGACGGTCAAGAAAACGCACATCGTCAGCCCTTACTTCTGCAATGCTTCTGCGCTCGCCCTGCGGGGTATCCCAGTTCCTGATCTGGAGCTTGCCTTCCACCGCAACAAGCCGTCCCTTGCCAAGGTGCTGTTTGCATCTCTCGGCAAGCTTTCCCCAGGCTATTATTCTTATAAAATCTGTTTCTTTCTCTTTTTTTGCGGACTGAAAAGGCCTGTCCACAGCAAGCGTAAAGCTCGCGAGAGCCACGCCGGAACTCGGCGTGTACTTCAACTCGGGATCTCTGGTCAATCTGCCTATTAGAATTATTCTATTCAGCATCGCGGTCAGTCCCCTTTCCTGACCACTACAAACCTCTCCACATCCACCACAAGCCTGAGCTGTTGACTTATCGTCTCAATCAGCGACGGTTTGGCCTGGAAATTAATAAGCAGATACCTTCCGTCTTCCAGCTTGTTGATCGGATACGCAAGTCTACGGACACCCCAGTCGTCAACCGATTCGTTGACTCCGGAGTCCCCGTCCACGAGGTTCTTTACTCTGTCCAGGATTGCATTCAGTCTTTCGTCTTCGAGTGCTGGGTTAACTATCAACATCAATTCATAACTATTCAACGGCATTCTCCTCCCTTCGGTCATTTGGCTCCGCTGCATATTTGCGACCGTTGATTTCGCTCGCGCGGAGCAGAAAGGTCCATCGTATTTTAGCACAGCAAATTAAAATATCAATGTTTTGAGCTTCTTTAAAATTTAATACCACACGACCGGCGACGGCGAACACGGTTGATCATATATCATTTCTCTTCCCGACCCATCCGCCCCTGATACATACAGGCGATATCCGGCTTCATCACGCGATATGAACGCAAGCCGCATTCCATCCGGCGACCAGGCGGGGTTCATCGCCTTCCTGCCCCGGGCCGAAATCCTCACCCTGTTCATTCCGTCGGCATCTATCACATACAGCTCGCCCATCCGCTTTGCGCCCGTCACAAATGCGATTTTATCCCCCGCGGGCGATATCCTGTAATCCGGCCCTATTCGCTCATTCTCGGTTATTTTATATTTTGCGCCATCCTTTATCGACTGCCTGTAAATGTCAAACCTGTCCCGCCCCGGAGTGTTTGCTATATAATAGATTTCTTTACCGTCCGGCGACCATCTTGGATAAAGCTCATAGACCCAGGTGGTGCCTGTCAGCCTTGTCTCCTCGCGCTCGCTCGGAAGCTCCGCCATTTTTAATTTAAAGATATCCCATGTCCCGCCCCTGTACGACTGGTAAACAAGATACCTGCCGTCCGGAGATATCTGGGGATGCATCGCCTGGTTGTCCGACAATGTTATCTGCTTGAAACTTTTTCCGGATTTGCTGCCTCTCAGGAGAAATGTGCTTTTTTCAGCCGTAAGCGAATACAGGATATCCGTACCCCTGCTCATGAACTGCGGCTCGGCTTCCTGCCACAGAAAATTCGATATTTTCCTTTCGCGCCCCGTGGTAAGATCCCACATATAAATATTCCAGTTCAGGCTCTTATGCCTTGTGAAATATGTACGGGTGGGAAAATAAGCGTAAAAATAATAGAAAAATTCTTCGCTCGGGTAAAGCGGATCACCGTTCCACTGCTTCCACTGCCGCAGTCCCTCATCTTCATATATTCGGTAAGAAGCATACGCCATCCATTTGCCGTCGCGCGACACCGCCGGATGGATGTTATATACCACTTTCAGGTCTTCTTCCTCGTTAACGGTTATCTGCCTGACCTGCCCGGTGTCGGGATCCACGGAATACAGATGCCTCTCACTGCCCTCGTCTGAAGTAAAAACGATCTGCGCGCCGGCCGCGCATGCGACAATGAGCATAAAAAATATAATTAATACAGGCGTTTTTTTGCAGACGCTTTTATTCAACAATAACCTCTCGAAAATCACACCTCGTTCGGGCTGCCTGCGAGATAGTTTATGAAAACCCTCGTGACCCTTTTCCCGATCAGCGACGCAACTTCATAATTGATGGTTCCAAGATGGTCGGCTATGTCATCCATATGAATCTCCATATCGCCCTGCCGTCCTATCAGTATTACTTCATCGCCGACCTTCGCCCCGGGCAGATCTGTAACATCAACCATCATGAAATCCATGCAGACATTACCAACGATCGGAGCTTTCCTGCCACCCACAAGCACACTTCCGCAATTAGAAAGCTTCCTGCTGAAACCATCCGCATATCCCGCGGGAAGCGTCGCTATTCTGCTTTTCCTTTCAGCCCTGAACGTCCCGCTGTAGCTCACCCTCGACCCGGGCTCAATCGTCTTCATCTCGACTATCGTGGTCTTAACCGTCATCACCGGCTTGAAATCAGCCGTCCTTTCCTTCAAAAACTTCGATGGGCTCAGCCCATAAAGCAGGATGCCCGGCCTCACCATATCGAAATGCGTTTCAGGATATCTCAACACAGCCGCGCTGTTCGCCGTATGCAAAAAAGGAACATCGATTCCTTCGCTTTTCAACAAGCTCACCAGCTCGTTGAATCTCCTGAGTTGATAATCCGAATATTCGTCGCCGTCGTCATCGGCCATTGAAAAATGAGTATAAATGCCCTTCAGCTTCAACCCGTCAAGCGACGCTGTTTCTTTGATGAAATGAATCGCTTTTTCGGGCTCAAGCCCGATTCTCCGCATACCCGTGTCGATTTTTATATGAACAGGCACCCGGCGCCGCTGCTTGCCCGCCTCGTGCGAAAGCGCTCGCGCAAGGTTGAGATGATAAACAGTCTGCGAAAAACCGCCCTCGACAACCGCTGACGCCCAGCCGGGCTGAGTATATCCGAGGATGAGAATGTCCGCGCCGATTCCCGCCTGCCTGAGCTCAACCGCTTCTTCGAGCGACGCCACGGCAAGCGAATCGGCTCCCGCATGGAGCAGCGACTTCGACACGGGAACAGCCCCGTGCCCGTATGCGTCCGCTTTCACAACTCCCATTATTTTCACGCCGTTGCCAACCATGTCACGCACAACCCTCAAATTCCGCTCCACGCGATCACAATCAATTTCCGCCCATATCGGTCTGAATATTTTCATATCACTTCACACTTTCCGGATTAATAATAATCTTCTCCTTCTTCTATTTTTAACAGGGCAAAAGGTACATTCTTTCCAATGCCTGAAGCATTAACCGAGCGCCTTCCGTATTTGTCTCTTGTAATATCACCCGCAAGCCCATGAACAAACGCAGCGCACACCGCCGCCGGGAATACCAGCGTTCCTTCAGCGAGAAACGCCCCCGCAATCCCGCACAGTACATCACCACTGCCTGCCGTCGCCATACCGGAATTACCGGTCGGGTTAATCATCACATTCCCGTCCGGTGCCGCAATTATCGAATTTGCTCCCTTCAATATCACATGCACGCCATATTCGGAAGCGAAATTCGCTGCTGTTTCAAGCCTCTTCTCCTGTACCTTTTTTATGCTCGTTTTCAAAAGTCTCGCCATTTCACCCGGATGCGGCGTGATCAGAACAGGAACCTTCACCGTTTTAAGCACTTCCGGATCGCGTGCAAGACAATTCAAACCATCCGCATCTATCAGCATCGGCTTTCTGCAATTTTCAACCAGCTTCAAAACGAGATCGGAAGTTAACGCTCCCGTCCCCATCCCCGGCCCTATCGCCACAACATCTACATCAGCCGCTTTTTCTATTATCGATTCATAAGCGCTCTTATCTATCCTGCCCGCTGCATCCTCTTTCTGGAAAAGCGTTATTCCTTCGACAAGTTTCTTATCTACAACTCCCCCGATACAACCGGGAACCGCCATATAAGCAAGTCCCACGCCGGCCTTCAGCGCAGCCGAGCCCGCAAGAACAATCGACCCCGACATCCCCCGCGAGCCTCCCACCAGGAGAATCTTCCCGCAGTCCCCTTTGTGCGCACTCTCCGAAATCTTCTTCAGGTTTGCTCTCACATACCCGGCAGTCGTGAGATTCACCGCCGAAGATTCGGCATCGAGATATTCACGCGGGATCCCTATGTCCACCACATATACATTTCCCGTGTGGTCTGCCGCCGGATGCACAAACAGCCCGATTTTCGCGGCGCCGAACGTTACAGTATGATCCGCATTCACCGCGCCATTGTACACACAACCATCATCCACCTGTATCCCGGACGGAACATCAACAGCGAACACCGGAACGTCGGCCCTGTTTATCAGGTTCACAACCTTCAGAAAAAACGGGCTCACAGGCCCTCTGACCCCTGTTCCGAGAAGCGCATCGACAATAATATCCGACTCCCTGATCATTTTTCTGAGCCCGCTCATCCTTTTGGGATCAGTAAAACACGTCATCGGAATTTTCATCTTTTCGCAGATTTTCATATTTGTTTCCGCGTCACCTTTTATCCCTGCTCGTTTCGCCGCGATAACGACCTGCGGCATAGCGCCTGCATTGTGCAGGTGCCGCGCAACAGCGAAACCGTCACCGCCATTGTTGCCTTTTCCGCATATTATCAGCGCCTTCAAACCTTCCAGCGCGCCAATCTCGTTTTCGATTATCTTGAACAATCCGCGAGAAGCGTTTTCCATAAGAACAACACCCGGAATACCGGTGTCCTCGATGGCCTTGCGATCCAGTTCACGCATCTGTGCGGCTGTCAGAAGCTTCATTTGCTTTCTCCCATCATTCGTCTATCTCTGTTTCAATCATCGCTACCCTCTGTGCGTGTCTTCCTCCAAGATGTTCAGTATTCAACCAGGTTTCCACGATCTCCCACGCCATTTCCGTTCCCGTCAACCGCTCTCCCACACATAACACGTTCGAGTCGTTATGCTCTCTCGAAAGTTTCGCCGTGAACGGCTCGTTGCACAACACAGCCCTCACTCCCCTCACCTTGTTCGCGGAAATCGACATCCCAACTCCCGATCCGCAAACCAGTATCCCCCTGTCGCACACCCCCGCGGCAACCTTCTCGGCGGCTTCCCGTCCATACACCGGATAATCCACCCTGTCCGTGGAATCGGTGCCCACATCCACTATCTCATACCCCGCTGCCGCGAGCTTTTCTGCAAGATATTTCTTCAGGTTGTAGCCTGCATGATCGCATCCCATCGATATTTTTTTAGGCGTTCCTGTCATCATGGTATCCCCTTTCGGTGAAGATTATAGTCAATTATTCTATGTTCACTTCACACGACCGAGTAACATTATATATTAATCGAGAGATATATAACATTCTCCCGGCCTCTTTGATTTAGCGTTGCTATTTACAATTATTGATTCTACAATTATCATGCTCGACAAAATTTAGGCACAATAACAATAAAAGGACTGTAATTGAAGAATATAGATACCAAATTGCTCATACCGGGAATGCAGTTAAGCAAACCGGTGCGTCAACCCGATGGGGAAGAAACTTTCAATACCGGACTTCTGCTTAATCATGAACACATACAACAAATCCTCGACTGGGGAATAAAGCAGGTCTGGATCATAGAAACAGGCCTGCAAGATGAACAGGCTGAAGAGCGTGAAAAGATACTAACCGCAGAGTTCAACGACACCTATCAGCGCGCTATCGACTCTACAAAATTCTTTGTGGAAAAAGTGGCTATAGGAAAAACCATCGAAAAAACCGAAATCGAAGCCCCTGTTGTCGAGCTGATGGAAAAACTGCTCATCGACAGGGATATACTTTTCAAGCTTACAGGGATATACTCGCTCGATAACTATCTCTATTCCCATTCTGTAAACGCATCCGTGCTCGCGCTCCTCATAGGCTCACACCTCGGTTTTGAAAAAGAAAGCCTTATCCAGCTAGGTTCCTCGGCACTGATGGCGGATATAGGCATGTCGCTAATTCCTCCTTCCGTCTACGACCATAAAAACACGCTCACGGAAGAACAGCGGGATATAATCAGACAGCATCCCGAACACGGCGTAACCGTAATTTCCCAGGTAAAAAAAATCAAAGAGCCTGTTCTCGAAGCTGTATACCAGCACCATGAAAGATACGACGGCAGCGGATATCCCAACTCCGTGGATGGAAACCGGATATCGAAATTCGCAAGGATAATTGCAGTTGCGGACGTGTTCGCAGCGATAAGAGAACCCCGGGCACACAGGGATAAATCCGCGCCGAGGCGGGCGCTTAAAACACTCACAAGCGATCAGGGATTCGACCCCGCAGTACTCAGATCCCTGTTCGCAACCATATCC
This sequence comes from bacterium, assembly GCA_035380865.1. GTDB lineage: Bacteria > UBP15 > UBA6099 > UBA6099 > UBA6099 > DAOSYA01. Next base: position 51,935 of record DAOSYA010000001.1, on the reverse strand, counting down.
TTATACCCTGTCCAGAGCGTTGTCAGGCTCAACAACGGCTGGGTCGGCATCGTTGTTAAAGTGATAGAAAACAACCCGTTCAGGCCAGTAATCAAGCTGATCCAGGATGAGGAAGGCAACACAATCAGGCTGGCGTCAAGAATCGATCTTTCAGACAAATCGAACATGAATCTTTACATCGAAGAAACACTCGACGAAATACCGGGAACCCGGGATTAACCTCACTACCGCTCAATTATACTGTTTATCACAGATAATTATGGAATACGGCACGAAGCGCCTGCCGTCATTCCTGCATGCAGTTGGCAGGAATCCAGAAAACTCCGTTTAGGTATTCAATATTTATTCTGATAATCAATATTGGCTTGTCATTCCGGGCCGAGACCCGGAATCCAGGGGGTCAGGATGACCAGGGGGGAAAGTATTTCCGGGTTGGGCAAACCCTTCACATGCCGGATCCCATGTTATTCGTGATAATCAATATATCCTGTGGATTTTGAGGCTGTTGAAAAATCCTCGCTTTGTCATTCTGAGGAAGTGAAGCGACCGAAGAATCTCAATTATAAGCCCCTAAAGCGAGATCCTTCGCTACGCTCAGGATGACAAATTCTTTATGTTAACATTTTTCAACAGCCTCATTTTATTGCTATACAATGTTCGCGCCCAGTGTTCTTTCCATCTCTTTAAGCGCGAAATCATGGGCGGCACGATCGAATGAATCAACACATCTTCTATCCACCTCTACATCAATGTTTCTCGCTCTCGCATCGGCGCAAGTGTATAAAACACAGATATGGGTGCAAACACCGCAAATCTCCAGTGAACAGATCCCGTGCTCTTTCAGATATTCTTCCAGGTCTGTTCTGAAAAAAGCGCTGAACCTCTTTTTGGGAATTATTTTTTCGCCCTCGTTAGGCCTCAGATCCTTATGTATTTCCGCACCGTTGCTGCCTGCAATGCAGTGTTGGGGGAACATTTCAAACTCGGGATCGTCGTCGTCATGATTATCGCACACAAAAATCACCGGCCTTTTCTCGGCGCGATACCGGGACAGTTTCTTCTGTATCTCGGGAATTATGTTTTTTACTGTTTCGCCTACATACAGCGAACCGTCCTCACACACAAAATCCTTCAACATATCTATAACTATTAACGCATCACTTGGCATGTTTCCTCCAGGAACAGGCATTTACTCCGTTTATGAAGTTTTTTCTTCCCACTCCCTGTACCTTTTATCAACCTTCTCCAGTATACCCGAATCATTCAGCGAGCTTGAGAACTTCGCCTTGCTGATCCTCAGTTCCTCATCAAATATTCTGAAATATCCTATCGCTTTAACCAATGTACTCTTTACACCCTGTTCGAGTTCATCAGAACCGGTATTAAGTGCCGACATAAGCTCATCTTCAACGTAGTCCAGCCGCCCGATCCGGGCATAAAGCATCGCGAGTCTTATCCTGAAAACTGATTCAATAAGCTTGTTGTCGCTTTCCCTGATCAACCTGAGCAACAGAACCTTCGCGAACTCGGTTTTGCTTTCCAGCAACATATGCTCAAGTTTATCGAGATTGTTCCGAACCGTCTCATTGCCCGCATACGGTTCTATCAAATCCCTGAATATCGACTCAAGACTTGAATAAAACGAACTTATCAATCCGCTCGAAGATTTTATTTCGTTCTCGGCGCGCATCTCGGTAACAGCCGTCGTCATGTCTTCCGATTCAAGTGTTTCCTCCCGCGCCTCGTCATTCGTTTTTTCTTTTTCGGAAGCCTCTCTTTCCTTTGCCTCCTTCTCTTCCAGTCTCCTGCGGTTCTTTTCTTCCTCGGCCTTTCTTTTTTCCTCTTCCAGCCTTTCGATTTCTTCCTCGGACAAATTCTCCCCGTTCAACAGGGTTTCAAGCCTGACCCCTTCAAGCAACTCATGCTTGATCAATTCCTCCGCCACGAGTTCAAGCAAGTCCATATTCTCGGAAAGAAGCCTCTTCACTTTTTCATAACAACCATCGACTATCATTCTGACTTCGGCATCTATCTTCGCGGCAATTTCCTCGCTGTAATCACGCTCGTGCGAAAAATCGCGCCCGAGGAAAACCTCTTCATTCTTCCTTCCAAATGCAATCGGGCCAAGCTCATCGCTCATTCCGAATTCCATTACCATCCGACGCGCTATCTTGGTAGCCCTCTGTATATCGTTGGAAGCCCCGGTCGAAATATCGTCGAACACAAGTTTTTCCGCCACCCGGCCCCCGAGCAATACGCAAATTTCGCCTTTCAACTCTTCCCTGGGTACCGTGTATTTGTCTTCAAGAGGGAGCTGGAGGGTATAACCGAGCGCCATTCCTCTGGGCAGGATCGAAACCTTATGCACCGGGTCCGCATCCGGCAGCATCTTCGCGATAAGCGCATGCCCGACCTCATGATACGCGGTCACTTTTTTGTCTTTATCGGACAACAGCCGGCTGCGTCTCTCCGGCCCTGCAATCGTGCGGTCTATGGCCTCTTCTATATGCCTCATCAGCACTTTCTCCGTGCCTTCACGCGCAGCGAGAATCGCCGCCTCGTTAAGCATGTTGCTGAGATCGGCTCCCGTAAATCCCGGAGTCCGCCTTGCAATAACACTAAGGTCAACCGCTTCATCTATCGGCTTCCCGATGGAATGTATCTGTAAAATCGCCTCGCGGCCAACAAGGTCGGGCCTGTCTACTACAACCCGCCGGTCGAACCTGCCGGGCCTCAGAAGCGCCGGGTCAAGCACATCCGGCCTGTTTGTCGCGGCTATAACAATTACACCCAGATTGGGATCGAATCCGTCCATTTCAACAAGCAATTGATTGAGGGTCTGCTCCCTCTCGTCATGTCCGCCACCCAGTCCGGCACCTCGCTGCCGCCCGACCGCATCTATCTCGTCCACGAAAACAAGACAGGGCGCGGTTTTTTTCGCCTGATCGAAAAGATCCCTCACACGCGACGCCCCCACCCCAACAAACATCTCTACAAAATCAGAGCCGCTCATGTGGAAAAACGGCACCTTCGCCTCGCCCGCAATAGCGCGCGCAAGCAGCGTCTTTCCCGAACCCGGAGGGCCGAGCAGCAAAACCCCTCTCGGAATCTTCGCTCCCATATCCTGAAACCGCTTCGGATTCTTCAGGAAATCCACCACTTCCCTAAGTTCCTCGACAGCCTCATCGACCCCCGCCACATCATTAAAATTCACCTGCGGCGCATTGTCGGTAAGCATCTTCGCCTTGCTTCTCCCGAAGCTCATGGCCTGGCTCCCGCCGGCCTGCGCCTGCCTCATTATCAAAAACCATATCGCTATCAGCACAATCACAGGCACTATTATCATCGCCACGAACTGCATGGCATTCTCTTTTATCCCCGGATTTTCCGCTGAAAACTGTACCCCGTTTGATCTCAGGGTCTTAATCAGGTCTTCATCCTTCGGCGCATCAACATAAAATTTCGTGCCCTCGCTTGTTGTGCCTTTCAACTTGTTTTGTTGATTGACTATTACAACTTCAGTTATCTGCTTGGTTTCAACCTGCGAAAGAAATTCACTGTACGTCAGTTTTTTTTCTTCTACTCCCAACGGGTTTTTGACCACGTATGAAAGAGCCAGCACCGAGATCAATAAAATTACCAGAAATGAGTATTTCGAAAACTTATTTGGATTCTGCTGAACCGTCATCACACATAAACAACCCCAACCAGGGCAGCTGTTTTTCCCTTTCTCCAAAAATTACTTTAAAAATTGTTAATTAAAATCCAAAAAAATGCAACTTTACCCTGCCCCACTCCTAAATTCACACCGCCTGTTCTTCCACTGATATTCACTTTTTGTTCTTCTGATAAACCACTCTCGATCCGTTTGTTGCCAAAGTAAATTGCTTGAAGTAAAATATCCAGAAAAGAAAAGGGAAAACCGGATATCAGTTTTTTTAAGCGTCTCTTGTTAAATAAATTTATCTTTATCGTTATGAAATCAAACATTTTTATCTCACTTTTCGTCTTATCAATATTCATGACAACATGTTCAACGGCTTTTTCACAGCCATCGCCGGAAGATGTTTCCAAAGAACTGGATTACATAGCGGGCACTATAGATAAAGGTATTTCAGATGGAAACATGGCACTGCTGTCAAAAGCCCACAGAACCCTGTCCAATCTTGAACTTTCCATAAAAAGGCTTGAAAACGACAAAGAAAAAGTCCTGTTTACAATTTCCCAGGCCTATGACTACATCAATCTGTGCCCGACCTCCATTGTGCTTCAGCTATCCGAAACCACCAACCCGACAGGCTTCAGTTTCGATTGTATAGAAAGAACTGAATATTTTTTCCAGCGAGCGATCTGGTATGCTCAATCCGTGGACATGAACAAAACAACTGTAGCAGACATATCTTTCCTGATAGGGATCGGCTACGACCAGATGAAATCAAACCTTGCAACCCTGTCGGAGGAAAACACGAAGCGATTCCATGGTTTAGCCATGTACCATGTCAAAAAAGCTATCGAGATAGGAACCGGATTCGACGGAGCAAAAACTATACTCAAAAGAATGGAGGACGAGGAATACAAAACGAAACCGGTTATAACGCGGGAGCAATATCTTGATCTGCACAGGCTTCTGTACCTGAACAGAGTGCTTCCCAAGCCATTCTTTCTCAGCGGCTCTTCGCAGGAAGAAATTGAACAGTCTTCGAAAGAACCCCGGGACGACAAAAACCTGTTTATTGATTACCAGTGGAGATTTTCAGCAGAAAAACCCGGCGAAAACTGGCAGTTCGTAATAAGAAAATCCCCGCTTTCGCTGCACCTTTCGATCCTGCAGAAAGACCCGAACGAAAGAATCGGATCAGGTCTGAACATTGTGTGCCGGGTTCTCCCGGATGCCGACAGAAAACTTGTTCCCGAGGCGCTCATTAAAAGAAGTGTCGAAATGTTGAAAGAGGCCGGCTATAACATACAGAGCCAGAAAACAATAACCCACAGCGGAATCCCTTCACAGGAAATTATTTCAGTTCACAAATATAAGAATCTCGTGCAGAAAAAACAGGGGCAGGATGCTGAAAACATTGTATCCAAACAATACATGATAATTACAGTCGCCAACGGAATAGAATACGTTATCTCGTTCAACAGCCTTGAGATCGATTATTCAAGGATATTTCCGGATTACAAAAAAATCGCTGCTTCTGTGAGCATATTCTGATTCAATGAACAAAAACCTGTTTCCAATTTGCCTGTCAGTGATTTTATTCTTGGCAGTAATATTCAATTCTTCCCCGTCGTTCGGACTCTCAGCGGAAGAATTAAATTCTGTTATTTCACGCGCGGAAAAAGAACTCTATTCGGGTTCGCCGGAAAAAGCGCTCGGCATTTTGATGGAGATTGAAAAAGATGCGCCGGGAAGCGCCGGCCTACAGAAAGCACTGGGCTATTCACACGAAGTAGCAGGGAATCTGGAATTCGCGCTTGAGCATTATGAGAAAGCCTCCGAACTCGACCCGGGAAACGATTCCTACCAGGTTTCCATCGGTATAGTCCTTAAAAAAATGTCGGATTTCAAAAGCGCAATAGATCATTTCAACATTGCGATTATGCTTAATCCGGAATCGATCCCGGCACTCAATCAGCTGGGGAGAACCTATGAGGCAATATCCGATCTGACAAGAGCTGAAGACTGTTACAAGTCGGCAATCAGCATCGACGATTCAATTGCAATTACTCATGAAAACCTCGGCAACCTTTACATTAAAACCGACAATTTCGAGGCTGCTTCCGAATCTCTCCTGACCGCCATCTCTCTCGATCCGCTTTCTCAAAATGCCTACAACAATCTTTCCTTCGCATTATTCCGACAGAAAAAATATTCCGAATCTCTGGACGCCATCAATGCTGGCCTTGAAATAAACCGGGACTCTCAGATATTGAAAAACAACAAATCTTTTCTTGTCAGCGAACTTAAAACCATGGGTTTGTTGAACGAGGAAGAACTCTCCGCTCTACTGGAAAGCAAAACTGCATCAGAACAACCCGCATCGAGCAAAAAAATCGATTCTCAAGAGCATATATCACTAACTAGCAAACCTGCCGTTCTTCCTCCTCTCGATTTCGAACAGGACTCCTCTCAGATAATCGATCTGCCGCCTCTCGAATCACGGCTTTCTCCGCTGCCCCTTCCTTCAATCGAGCTGGGCGAAATGATCTCTAAAATCGGCGACAGCCTCGATCATGAATCCGAATTCCGGCCACTCGAACTGTCCGAGATGCGAAAAAAAATGCCGGGAATGCTCGTGTTTGAGGATGGTGAACATAACCTGTGGAGAGTAAGGCCCGCACAGAGCGCACCCCAGAAAATGTTCCCCGGCTCACAGCCTGTCTCGCACCCCACAGAGAACAAATTCGCTTTTATCGACTGGGATTTGAGAACTATTAATCTTTATGTTTACGATTTTGACACTTCGATCAGAAATAAAATTTATTCAACTTCCAATATGATCAGCAATCTTTCTTTTTCTCCGGACGGGAAAAAACTTGCCTTCATGCTCATTTCCATCAACTCTTCAAAACCGGTTCTTTATATAGCCGATCTGGATTCAAAAGAGATAACTCCGATTGACCGGAAGATGGATTTCAATAACTTCACATGGGATCCTTCAGACAATTCGATCTGGCTCACTTTCAAGAACTGTCCCACGACACAGGAGCAATCAGGTCTCTGCTATGCGCATGTTGTGCCCGAAAAACCGGAAATTGATCTTTATGATTTAACAGCAAAAAATATTTCCGACGATTCCATGGTCCCTTTCAACATGATGAGTGAACCCCGTATCTCGTTTTCACCGGACGGCAACCTGCTGCTTGTTTACGACAACGGGTCCGGGAGTGAAATATTCTATATCATAGATATGGCTGCCGGGTATGCGGAGCCTCACTCTTTCGAACGTGAGAACGGGAAGAAATTTGTTCCGAGGAACATGCAATGGGGACTCGATAACAGCACTTTTTCGATGACTATCATGGGTAGCATCTGGGTAAAAATTCCGGAAACGGATTTTCCTTTCCCGGCGGTAATCGGTCACTTCGTGGATTCCAATGTCGCCTGGATGCGCTGAAACGCCACGACAAAATACTACTTTTTAAATATCAGGCAGAAACTTTCCGCATCCGGCCTGTCCGCCAGTTCCAATTCCGCGAACCTGATCATTTTTTCGCGCTCGCCCGCGCTCGACAGCTCGATAACCTTACCTGCCAGAACCATATATGTCTGGCGCAACACCGCACCGCCGTCTCCATACGTCACCGCGCCGCCGATCGCGCTCTTCAACGCTTCGTCCGATTCACTCCTGCCCGCAACAACGAATTCCGCATTATTCAAAGTCAGCCGGGCCAGCCCGCGTGAATCCACAACCACAACAGGAGTCGTTACTTTTTTATTAATGCCCAGGAACCCCCGCTTTTCCACAGTGCCCGAAACAACAAAACATGCGGAATCTTCATAAACCACGCCCAGCGATTCTTCCACCCCTGAATTCTCCCGCGCGATTTCCACCGCGCGCCCGACCGTCACAGCCTCACTCCCGCTTTCCGACACAAGGGTTGTCGAACCGGTGGCAACAGCACGTACCAGGTTCTTTTTAGCGTCAACCTCTATCTCGACTTCCACCGATCCCGGATCGGCACCGGATTCGACGAGCGACTTTATAACCTCCGCCCGCGCTGATATCATATCCTCTTCCGTCGGGTCCACCACGCTTTTTTCAATGACGTTTTTGAGCAGCGCCATCCCCACGCCAATTGCGGAAATTACCTCGGCGTCACGCGCCCGCCTGTAATTCATTCCCAGCAGTTCCGCAGCACCGGGCGCAATCACCGAAGCGCCGCCACCACCGCCTATCAGAGTCAGCCCCGACGCATTTATCGTGTATTCGCTCTTCAACTGGTTGCAGACATCCTGAACCCTCGCTGCGGCAATCCCCAGCACTTTGCGCGCCAGGTCATCCGCATTCCGGCCCGTCTTTTCCGCTATCAGATCGAAAGCCTTTTTTGCGGACTCCATTGAACCCGTAGCGTAATCGCCTTCGGGCATAAATCCGATCGCGTTCGCCGCGCAGGTTGTCGTCACGGCACAGGTTATACCCGATCCCGTGTCCACGACAAGGTAGTCAGCCGGGTCGCCGGGCCGCGGCGAGACCAGCTTCAAAACAGGCGCGACCCACGCCGCCGGGTCGGTAAAACATGCATACGGCAACCCCGCTATATGAGCGCTCCGCGGCCCGACATCCGCAACATTATTCCCGTTAAGCCTGACCATCGAGCCGCCCGCAACGCCAACCGTTCTGACATCTATCGTCTTCAAATAAAGAATATTGCCGCCGATGACCGCCTGCTTGCGCTGAGGCTTGCCGTCGATTATCAAACTGATATCCGTGCTGGTCCCACCCACCTCTACAAAGAAACCGTTGGCGATTTTCTCATACAATATCGCAGCGGAAACACCAGCCGCGGGGCCGCTCAGTATCGTCAGTATCGGTGTGGTCTCCATCCTTTCGGCGGCCATGACCCCGCCGTCGCTTCTCATAATCATCAGCCCGGCCCGCAGCCCCAGCTTTTCAACCACACGTCCCGTTTTTCTCGCCACATCCATCATCTTCGGCAATATGCTCGCATTAACCACAGACGTCCTCGCGCGCGCCCGCAATCCGTATAAGCCCGAAACCTCGTGGCTCGCGGTCACCGGAATCCCTTCCCCGGATATCGCCGCCGCAACCTCGATCTCCCTTTCGGGATCATCAACCGCGAACGGCTCTGCGACAACAAACACATCCGCGCGGCCCCTGCCTCTTTTTATATATTCTTTCACACCTTCGACAGCTTCGGCGGAATTTAGAAACACCGTCTCAACCGGGATTTCCTTATCGCCGGTAACAGGTACATTGCCGAAAGATAATTCGCGTTTCCCTTTCGCGCCCGCCACACCGTCGACAATCCCCACAAGCGTAACCCCGGACACGTCGCCTTCGAGCAACGCATTGGTCGCCTGTGTCGTGCTGTTTGCCACGAACACGACATCATCGGAACCAAACTCCCCTGCACCCAGAAGCTCCTCCAGACATTTCCAGATACCCTCCGCGACACCATCCTGCGATCCATGCGTCGTTGGGCTGCAAGCCTTTTTTATTATGGATAACTTTTTGTGATCTATCGCGACGGCATGCGTGAACGTGCCGCCCACATCTATTCCAATCCGTACATCCCTGCGATCAGTCATAATCAGATGCTTTCCTCTTTCCCGAGATAACGCAGCCCGATAACAACCGCCGCGTGTGCATCCAGCATCGGGCTTTCGAAAAACCATCTCGGAAAAATTCTTAACAACCAGTGCCTCGGGTTCTCCCTCTCGTACAGCTTCCTCGCTTTCAGTGTCGTAAACTGTTCGGAAACCCGCTCGATCCTGTCCGGAAGGTTATCTATTCCGCTTATCCTTTCAGCAACCTCATTGCCACCCGTGCCCGTCCCGACTGTTATCCGGGATATCCCGGGGTTCCGGTCCGCAATCTCATAAGCCTCGCTTTCGAGACAATCAGTGCTGACGACTTTCTTCTCGATCACCCTGCCCTCGGAATCCATAACCGCCAGCCCGCACTTGTCCCGTCCGGGGTCCACAGAAAGAAAAACATATCCGTTCCCGCTCATCACGGCCTCCGCGCAACAGTAAAAACATAAACTTCCATCGCGCCCGCCTCCACAAGTATTTTCGCGCATTCCTTAACTGTGGCGCCAGTAGTCATTACATCATCGAAAAGTATCAATTTTCCATCTTTTACAATACTATCATTTTTCACGGCAAAAGCGCCGCTTACATTTTTTATTCTTTCTCCGTAACTCAACATCGCCTGCTGACGTGTATGCCTCTTTCTGACCATACACTTCGCGATCGGAATCTCCCAGAGTTCCGAAAAAAACCGTGCAAGATAATCCGACTGGTTGAAACCTCTGGAAATAAACCTGAACGGATGCAGGGGAACCGGAACTATCGCGTCCGCCGATTGATAAACCCGGGAAGACTTGAATCCGGCTCCGGCAAGATCACGCGCAGTTCCGCCAAGCCATCTGCCCGCCGTGAAATTTCTTCCGAATTTGAATTTTTTTATTATGTCGTCTACAGGAGCTTCGTACCTGAACACCGAACGGGCAATATCATAAGGCGGCGCGGCGGCCCTGCATTCCCTGCAATCGGCCGTCTCGCTCACACCCGGCGGGAGCAACCTGCCGCACCTGTCGCAGAAAGGATCCTCGATCCGCCTGATTCTTTTTTCGCATTCCCCGCATAAAAAGCTATCTCCCAGCCTGCCGCAACCGGGACACCTGTACGGCACAAGCAAAGAGCCTACCTTTTTTGTAAAATCAGATATCTTTTCCAGTGTTTGCACGATTATTGCCGTGAACAGCCATCAGTGTTATTCTTCGTTGCTCGCTACCTTGCTGATCAGGCCGCTGCTCGAGAATCCGGGGATTTCAGGGATTATCACAAGTCGCCCGCCATCGGCCTCGACCTCAGCCCTTCCAACAATTGTCTCGGGCTGGTAATCGCCGCCTTTGACAAGAACATGGGGCCTGACCTTTTTAACAAGCTCCAGCGGGGTATCCTCGTGAAAAATCACAACATAATCCACAAACGAAAACGACGCGAGCAATTCGGCCCGTTCATCCTGATCGAACACCGGGCGAGTCGGCCCCTTGAGCCTGCTTACGGAATCATCCCCGTTGAGCCCGACAACCAGAAGGTCTCCTTCCGACCTCGCCATGTAAAGATTGTATATATGCCCGGGATGAATCACATCGAAGCAGCCGTTGGTAAAAACAATTATCCTGCCCTGCTCACGCAGCCTTGCGCAAAAGTCGGCGATCTGGTTTCCGGGTATGATTTTCAACCGCAATTTCCCCTGATGAATTCTATCAGTTCCTTCTGGCTGACAGCCGCTGTTCCGCGTTTTCTGACAACCACTCCCGCGGCATAGTTGGCAAGCCTTATTGAATCCGACATGCTGTGACCGGTGCTCAGCCCGAGCGCCGCCGCCGCAAGAACCGTATCGCCGGCGCCCGTCACATCATAAACATCCGTACTCAGCGCGGGGATTTTCTCACATGCAATCGAGTTGGTAAACAGCGCCATTCCATCACCGCCGAGCGTTATCAGAACAGCTTCACTTCCCATAATCTGCTTTATTTTTCTCCCCGCCTCGAGCAATGTCGCATCATCTCTGATCTTGATTCCCGACATCTGCTGGGCTTCAAACCTGTTGGGCGTAACCAGCGTCACTCCCTTGAACAGCTCTATGTTCGACGGCTTTATATCAGCCGCGATAACTTTTCCCTTTTCCTTTGCTATGTTTATCAGCTCGCTCATCAGAAGCGGCGTGATAACTCCTTTGTTATAATCGGATATCGCTATCCCATCCAAATCGTCAATCATCGCGGCAACGTCTTTTATCATCCTGTTCGATATTCGTTTGCCGACATCGCCGGGCATCTCCTGATCCGTTCTCATGACCTGCTGACCCTGAGCGAGAATCCTCACTTTGGTGGTCGTCGGCCTTTTGCCGTCGGTGATTATGTAATCCGTGCTGATTCCTTTTTCTCTGAGTATCTGCCTCAAATATTTTCCGCTCGGATCGCTGCCGACAATTCCCATGAGCCATGCTTGCGCGCCGAGGGTTATGATATTGAAAACCGTGTTGGCCGCGCCGCCGGCATTGAAAGTCCGATTCTTGATCTCGACCACGGGCACCGGCGCTTCCGGCGATATCCTCGTGGCCGAACCCCACATGTACTCATCGAGCATTACATCGCCGATCACCAGTATTTTGCTCTTTTTGAACTTCTTGAGCATACGGAGATATTTATTGAATTCATTATTATTTAACTTCTCTTTTGTCATCAAGCTTAACCCTTCGCGTATTTCTGCAAGTTGTCAATCTGCGTCTTTGTTCCAAGACAGATAAGCTTATCGCCTTCTTCGATAAGAGTCTCCGGCTCCGGATTTATTATCAGGCCCGTTTTCTTTCTTATCGCGAGCACAATCGCGCCCGACTTTTTCCTGATTTCCGATTTCAACAGCGTCTGCTGTTTCATTGCCGAGCCCGAACTCACCACGGCTTCGCTCATCAGGAGTTCCATGTTACCAGAATCCATCACGGTGTCAAGAAACTCCATGATCGATGGATGATTTACAATCGAAGCTATTCTCCTGCCGCCGATTTCATAGGGCAGAATTACTTTCTCGGCTCCGACCCGCTTCAGCTTCTTGCTTGTCGATGAGTCTTCGGACCTGGCGATTACCCTTATCTCCGGGTTAAGCCCTTTCGCCGACATCGTTATGAACAGATTATCAGCATCCGAACCTACGACCGCCACCAGCGACGATGCGCGCTCGACTCCGGCCTTCTTGAGCACTTCTTCATCCGTTGCCTCTCCTACAATGAACAGAATGTCTTTCTGTTCGAGAATATCCTTTTCCGCCAGTTCACGATCTACTATTACAAAGTTGTTTTTTTCTTTAATCAGGTAATCCACTACGTGATGACCGATCTTGCCGTAACCGCAGACAATTATATGGTCTTTCATAAGCTTGATTTTCTGTTCCATCCGCAGCCTCCAGATATTTCCGAAAACGTTCGTTCGCACGATGTAAGCTACAAAGAACTGTACTCCGACTCCGATTGTTGCAACACCGCTGATAATCAAAATTATCGTAAACATCCGGCCCGCTTGCGAAAGCTCATGAATCTCCGAGAAACCTACAGTCGCGAGCGTTATAACCGTCATATATAACGAATCGAAAAACGACCAGCCCTCAATGTAACTGTATCCTGCGGCGCCAAATGCAAAAAGGCAGACCATCATCGAGATGAACAGTATCAGGCCTGTTTCCGATCTCAGATTTCTAAGCATCGCACTCCGTCCGCGGCATCACTTTCATAAATGACAAGCTCTCTTCCTGTTCTCTTAAGATATTCCACGGTAAGTTTTTCCTTCACGTCCGAACCCGCATTCTTTTTCACCAGCGCAACCGCGCATCCGCCGAACCCGGCTCCCGTCATTCTTTCTCCCGCTACACCGTCCAGCCCGCGCGCCAGCTCATTCAGCACATCCAGTTCATCACAGCTTACTTCATAATCTTCTCGCAGGCTGTCATGCGATTCCCACATCAGTTCCCCGAACCTTTCAAGCCGGTCGGCCTTCAGGCTTTCGACACTCTCCAGAACCCTCCGGTTTTCATATACGACATGCCTGCATCTTTTCTTTATTTCTTCCGGCAGTTCTTCCGAATACCGCTCGAACTGCTCCACGCTCACATCCCGCAGCGCCTTCACCCCGGGTATCCACTGCGAGAACATCTTCACGCCTTCCTCGCACGCGCGGCGTCTCTCGTTATAAGCGGAATCCACAAGCCCTCTCTGTTTGCCGCTGTTGAGTATCATAACCGTGTAATCGCCCAGTTCGAGCGGCACATTCTCGAAATCGAGACTGCGGCAATCCAGAAACAGCGCGGAGTCGGCCCTGCAAAGACATGATGCGAACTGATCCATGATTCCGCATCTTACGCCAAGATAATTGTTCTCGGCCTTCTGGCCGAAAAGCGCTATCTCCTCCCGGCTGATGCCGACACCGAACAGCTCATTCACAAGGAAACCCGTCGCCACTTCAAGCGCGGCGGAAGAACTCAGGCCCGAACCCTGGGGCACATCACCGGTTATTACCGCATCGAACCCGGGCAATTCCCCACCCGTCTCATCTTCGATAGTTCGAACCACGCCCTCCACATACAGGCTCCATCGTTCCGGCTTTGTATCGTAAGCGCCACCAAGCACCGCTTCGGTCCGCTCATCGTAATCGATCGAATAAAGATTCAGCTTCCTGTCATTCCTCGCCCTGCCCACTATCGTCACGCCGTGCCTTATCGCCATGGGCAACACGAATCCGTCGTTGTAATCCGTATGTTCGCCTATGAGATTGACCCGGCCCGGCGCCCGCACCGCGATCAGGTCGCCGCCCGCACCGAATTTCTCGAAAAACACATTTGCCGCTCCTGCAGCGCCCTTGTCCAAACTACCTGCCTCCTAGTGAAACTTATCCCTATTTGTACTAATATACTTTAAAGGCAGAATTTTTTCATTACAAAAAATTATCTTTTCGCTTCATAGAATATAAAATTACTAATAGAAGTTTACTGAGAAATTAAAAAAATCGCACGGGGAAAAGCAACATGGATTTTATTTTCAGACCCATCAGCCACTGGATAGACAGAAAAATCGTAGGGATGGAAGAAAAAAAGGAAGGGCGGAAAGTTATCACGGGAGATGACAAAGAACTGCCGGAGTTCAATAAACCCGAGTTTTTTGAGAATCCTGAAATGTTTTTCGACAAAGGAACCGAAACACCGGACGTTACGGTGAAACCGGTGATGACGAGGTTCGGAATTAAAATCAGCCACTTCAGTTACAAAAGCCCGATCGAATCGGGATACCCCGAAAACGACACGGCCTGCGGAAGGACTTTCGAAGTGAGAGAAAAAGTCCATGGCGACGCCGCCCCCTGCGCCATCGTGGTTCACGGATGGAGAGAAGCCGGAGCGTTCGAATTTTATCACTATCTGCTGGGCATGGTTCTGGCGCGCTACGGCGTTAACTCCTTCTTCATTAACCAGCCATACCACGGCGTAAGAAAGCCTGCGGGCACCCAGGACGGCGACATGATGCTGTGCGCGGACATGGAACAGACAATCAGGGCGTTCCGCCAATCCGTCTGCGACACGAGAGCGCTGATTTCATGGGTCACGAAAAACTATAAGGGCGACACCGGAATCATCGGGCTCAGCCTCGGCGGTTTCATTTCGTCGCTCGTTTCGTGCGTGGACGACAGGATTAAATTTCTCATAACAGTAATTTCCGGCGGCGACCTCGAAACCGGCATGGAAAACAGCATCGTCGGCACAACGCTCACAAAACAACTTGAGAGCACCGGCATCACGGAAGAAAAGGCAAGGGCCAACTGGAAAGTGATCTGTCCGATCAGCTATAAATCGAAACTGCCGGTCAAAGCGATCAAAATCATCGCTGGAAAATTCGACCTGCTGATCCCGCCGGAAAACACAATGAATTTCTGGGAAAAATGGAAAAAACCCGCCATTAAATGGATGTCCAGCGGCCACATCTCGATCGGGTTGTTCCCGCGCGTGCTGGTCAGTAACATCTTAAGCGTGGCACTGAACCCTGAAGCAAGAGCAGATTAAACTTTTATATAAATAAACATTAATATCGAGGTGAAACATGACTTTCATTTCGCTTGGCCGGGAAATCCTTTCCTCGCCGGTTAAAGCTTTCAAGAACAGTTCGAAAAAGGCAGGCCTTCCTCCCGGCACACTGGTTTATATTGGAGACAAAAAGGATCAGCCTCCCAGAATCTCCGTTATCGATTATACCAGCGAGAACATTCATGAAACCGAAATGGAATCGACGGAAAAAATCGGAGAGTATAAAAATTCCGCAAGCATCACATGGATAAATGTTGAAGGCATACACGACACTGAACTCATTCAGAACATAGGATCCCTGTTCGATTTGCACCCGCTCGTATTAGAGGACATCGTGCATACCGGGCAGAGGCCCAAGATCGAGGATTACGGCGAATATCTCTTCATAGTATTGAAGATGTTCTACACACATCATACGACAGGCGAAATAATTTCAGAACAGGTCAGCCTCGTTATTTTTGAAAATTGCGTGATTTCCTTCCAGGAATTGAGAGGTGATATTTTCGACCCGTTGAGAAAAAGAATAAGAAACGCAAAAGGAAGGATCCGGAGAAAAGGCTCCGATTACCTCGCTTACACAATCATCGACACGGTTGCCGATCACTATTTCATCATTCTCGAAGGAATCGGCACAATCATAGAGGATATCGAAGAACAACTCACGGGCGATCCATCGCCCGAATCGCTTCAGGCCGTCAGAGATCTGAAAAAACAATGTATTCTTATGAGAAAATCAATATGGCCACTTCGGGAAGTCCTGAGTTCCATCGTAAAAGAAGAGACAAAACTCATCAATCCGGAAACCATCAAGTATTTCACAGATGTTTACGACCATACCATACAGGTTGTTGATTCAGTGGAAACATTCAGGGATATGCTTTCGGGAATGACGGACCTTTATCTTTCATCGATAAGCTGGAAAACCAATGAAGTAATGAAAGTCCTGACCATCATCGCGACCGTGTTTATACCGCTCTCATTCTTCGCGGGTGTGTTCGGAATGAATTTCACCAATATGCCCGAGCTATCATGGAAATGGAGCTACCCGGTTTTCTGGCTGGTGATAATTTTAATTTCCGCTGGAATGATATTCTATTTCAAAAAGAAAAAGTGGCTGTAACTTTACTGCATCGGGAACCCGAACCTGAAAGAAACCAGCGATCCGGATTCAAAAACATAAACGCCTTCATAAACAGGCATGCCGTTTGCCTTCAGAAAATCGTCTTCGCCATCCACAAGGTAATAAATCCATATTGTTTTATTGTCCTGCCGAAGAACGTAACCGGGCTTCCCATGAATTGTTTCCACATCCCGCATCGTCATCCCGATCCCGATTCCTTTCTCCGTAACAAACTTTTCTGAATCGAGACGGGAAGTGATGTTTGTGTCTGTCTTAATTCTTGTCGTTTCCAGCCTGTAAGCCTCGGCTGTATAAGGATTCGTTCCATAAAAAAGCATTTCGTCTCCGGTTTCGGCGGAAATATGCATCTCCATGAATCTGAATGTTTTTTCTCCCGGATACCTGATCAGCGCCATTCGTTCCGAGCCATCGGCATTTGAATATATTTGCATGCTGCGCCCATACTCTTCGTGCGAAAATCCATTGCCATTCATAAGTACGAACCCCAGCCCCGAATCAATATTATTGATCTCCACCCCGGCTGCCTTCATTTCCGCAAAACCGGGTATCTTCCCCGCCGGCCTTCTCCCCACCCTGTACATCACCCTCCGGGCGGAGCAAGAACCTTTTCTCAGCCTGTTCCATTTAATCAAATCGGCAAGGTTTCCGGAAAACGCGCTCAGTTCCTTCACGATGCCTGTGTCACCTTTTGTCACAAGCGCGTTGCTGTCGCTTTTCAATTCCTCCGTAACAGCCAATGCAATAATGCTTTCCATCCCCGGCTCACCGAAAACTCTCATGGTGAACGGAAACTCATTATCCGGTATCCTGTAGACTTTCTCTGCGTGTATCCTGACAGGCCACGCCGAGTTTTCGCTCCGCAACGCCGAAACCCATCCATCGGAATCGACCGAGAAAAGATAAACATAACAATCTTTTTCTGATATTAAGCGCAACTCCATATTTTCGCCGGAATAATAAACAGGGGTCTTCCCGGCACCGGGTGAACGGTTCGGCCATACCCTTAACCTGAAATCATTACCGTTATTTAAAATCACCCCGGCCGGATCCGATATTTTCAAAAAACCGGTATCGCATAAAGGAGATCCTCTGTGTTTCTCACAATTAAAATCGAGCGGCTCACCAGTCAGGGCCACATGAATGTCATCGGCGAAATTTCTCACCATATACATGATGCGTTCCCGCCCGCCCGAAAAATCAGTTTCAAGGCCCACTCCCCCCTCCATCCTGCCGGAAACCACTTCGAGATGCACATGATACTTATCACCGGAACCCTCCTGTTCCGCCCTTCCGGTAATCAGGATATCCGTGTCGAGCGCCGCCAGGAACTTCCTGTACCTGCCGTACGAATCGTCATCGTCGATCCGCTCCTCAAGACCCTCCATCAGAAGCGACGCCTGCCCGCTTCCCGTCAGCAAAAGTTTCCCTGAACTCGACAGGGATGTTTCAAGAACCCGTGTTATATCGGTTGCCGGTTCCCGGCTGCTGCTTTCCACCGGCAGCACTATCACGGATGGAATCCCGGCATTGCATTGCTCGATCCACAACATGAATACAGCAATGACCAAAATTTTTAACAGGAATCTGAAATGCTTTTCGATAATCGGAATCATGGCACTGGAATTGAATTATAACATCGCTCATCAAATAATAAAAACTACATTTTTTTACTAATATGTTTAAAAACCTTTCAAAATCTTTCATAATGTCCAACTGGATTCACAGGGAGCAAAAAAATGATAGTTGCCAAATTCGGAGGCTCTTCACTCGCCTCATCAAAAAATGTTAAAAAGACTATAAGAACCATCCTGCAGAACAGAAAGCGCAAAGTGATTGTGGTGTCGGCGCCGGGCGCGCGTTTCCCGGGCGACACTAAAGTCACAGACATGCTCATAGAGGCAGGAAATCCCGCCACAGGTGCAAGAAAACAGAAAACGCTGGTCGATGAAATCATCGGTCGATATGCCGAGATAGCAACCGGCATCAATGCCGACATGAATATTATCGAAGCGGCTCGCGACGACCTTATTTCAAGGATTTCAGTCAAAGATTTTAACAAGGCACGCAAACTTGATAACATAAAAGCGTTCGGAGAGGAATGGAGCGCGCGCGTTATTTCAAACGCGCTCATCCACATGAATATTGAATCGACTTTTATGGACCCCAAGAAGGCCGGCTTAAAAGTCACTTCAGAGTTCGGTAATGCAGAACCGGACCGGAAAGCATCTTATGACAGACTTGCATCAATTGCGAACAAACCCGGAGTTGTCCTGGTTCCGGGCTTCTACGGCAAAACCAGAGAAGGCGAAACAGCAACTTTCAGCAGGGGCGGCTCCGATCTCACCGGCTCGATCCTGGCTGTTGCGATAAACGCGGAAGTTTATGAAAACTTCTCCGACATACCGGGTATCTACGCCGCGAACCCGAACATAGTGAAAAACCCCAAGCCCAAGATCATACCGAAGCTCACTTTCAGAGAACTCCGGGAGCTGGCATACAGCGGTTTCAGGGTTTTCCACGACGAGGCGGTAAGGCCGCTGGTTGAAGATGCGCCGCATATCCCGATCCATGTGAGACAGGCTGATAAACCGGAACAGACCGGAACGCTTATTGTAAGGAAAAGAAGAGCGATAAAAGGAAATGTCGCCGGAATAGCTTCAGACCGTGGGTTCGCCTCGATAACTGTCGAGAAACACATGATGAACCGCGAGATAGGATTTGGCCGAAGGCTTTTCGGAATAATTGAAGATCATGGATTCTCTTACGAGCATTCGCCTTCAAGCATAGACGGGATTTCGGTAGTTCTTAAAACCCGCGCCCAGGGGATGACTCAAAAAGATTTCGACTCGATTGTAGATGATATCAAAGATACTCTTCATCCGGACACTGTAAGGGTCAGGCGTGATATCGCGATGATCGCAATCGTCGGCGAGGGAATGAACGAAAGCGTCGGAATCGCCGCAAAGGCAACCGCCGCCATATCAAACGCAAAAGTCAACATTGAAATGATATCTCAGGGCGCTTCTGAAATAAGCATCGTGTACGGGGTTAACAAACTGAAGGTCGAACGAGCTGTCCGCTCTCTTTACAAAGCCCTTATCGGGAACCGGAAATAATTTCTTACCTGCTCGGGCTTGCGTAGAACAATCAATCGAAATCCTCGTCCTCGAACGGCTCGGTTTTTTCAGAATCCTCTACAAGTTTCGTTATTTTCAATTCGGCCTTATCAAGAATTTCCCTGGCTTTCTTGATCAGCTTCATTCCATCTTCATATTTATTGATCGTTTCTTCGAGCCCGAGTTCGCCGCTCTCGACTTCTTCCACTATCCGCTGGAGCTTTTCCATATTCTGCTCGAACCCGGCATCCTTATCTTTCTTTGCCATCAGCGTAATCCTCCATTTATTCAAATCCAAGCGTGGTCTGATCCGAATTCGCTTTCAAATCCGAACGGGCCAGGAAATCGCCGTCTGAAACAGTTATCTTTATCAACTTTCCATGCTTCACGCCCGAAACAGTTTTTATAACCCTGCCCGTAGCGTTATCCGTGGCTATAGAATACCCGCGGGCAAGAACTTTTTCGGGACTCATGGCTTCGAGCTTGGCGCCCAGGCTTTCAAGCAATGCCGCCGACCTCTCTATTCTGTGGCCGAGGCTCTTTCTCATGCCGGAAGAATAATCGTCGAGCAACTGTCTTTTTCTGTCAACAAGGTCCAGCATCCTGCCCGCGGAGAGGGAAACCGATATCAAATCGAGTTTAGCTCTCATATACCGCGATGTTTCAACGAGCTTCCTGTTCAGCCGTCCGTGAGAACTCTCAAGCTTGAATTTGAGTTCCCGCAGGTCTGGCACTGAAATTTCAGCGGCGGCGGATGGCGTCGGCGCTCTCAGATCGGCAACAAAATCTGCGATGGTGAAATCCGTTTCATGCCCGACACCACTTACAACCGGTATCTCGCAGGCCGCTATATCACGGGCGAGAGCTTCGTCGTTGAAACACCACAAATCCTCTATCGAGCCGCCGCCCCTGACCATCAATATCAGGTCCAGATCCTCGATGCGCCGAACCCGCCTGAGAGCGAGTCTGACACTTTCCGCGCCCTGCTCCCCCTGCACGACCGCCGGGGCGACAACGAGCTCTATCGCGGGAAATCTTCTCTTTATGACATTTATAACATCGCGGACGGCGGCACCGGTCGGTGACGTGATAACCGCAATTTTCCGCGGGAAAAGAGGCAGCGGCTTCTTTCGAGATTCGTCGAACAGCCCTTCCTCCGCGAGCTTCTTTTTAAGCTTTTCAAACTGCAAATACAGAGCGCCGACGCCGGCGGGCTGCATATAAGTTATGTAGAGCTGGTACTCGCCGCGTTTCTCATATACGCTCACAGAGCCTACCGCGAAAACTTCAAGCCCTTCTTCAGGCCGGAACCTGAGAGTATTCGCATACCGGTTGAACATCACGGCCCGTATCTGCGCGCCCTCATCTTTGAGAGAAAAATACATGTGGCCGGATCGATGGTGGGTGAAATTCGAAATCTCTCCGCGGATTCGAACCCCGGACAGCAATGGATCGCCCTCGAGATCTTTCTTGATAATCGACGTAATCTGGGATATGGTCAGCGCATTTTCCGGCGGCCCGCCGTTTGCCGTAAAACTTTCCACAGAAACACCTTCCGGAATAATCGGAATCCGCTTTTCAGCGATCCCTGTCTTCCCCTATTACTTCGCGGCTGAACTTGCCAAGTATTCCATTAATGAATTTCGAAGACTGATCAGCGCCGAATTTCTTGGACAGGATAACAGCTTCGTTTATCGAAACGCTGACCGGGATATCGCTCATCTTCATCATCTCACCGATAGCGATTCTCAAAATAGCCCTCTCGACTTTTCCAAGCCTGCTGATATCCCAGTCTATTGAAAAACTCCCGATATATCTGTCGATATTCGCCTGGTTTTCTTTCACCACTTCGACTATATCGTCAAGATAGCCCCTGTCTTTTTCATCGAGCTGTTCTTCCTCGGCCCGGGCATCTATAACCGGCTTCATCGCCCCGGGATCGTCGTCCAATGAAAAAATTGCCTGCATTGCAACAAGCCTTGCTTTGCTACGCGACATATGTTATTTCCCCAGATAGTTGTTAATAAATTTTCGCACGAGGTCCCTGTCATCGATTATCCGACCAAGGCCCAGGCCCACAAGCCCAAGCATTACCACAAAAATAGTTTTCAGAAAGCCAATGGTCATGATAAGTATCCCGAGGAACAAAAAGAGGATTGTGAGAATGATTTTTGCTTTATGTTTGTTAAATGTTTCCATGTTCAATTCCCGGATGCATTCGATTTGTCGGCTACAATCGGCAACTTCGAAGATACAGACTCCGCCTGCACATCAAGCCTTTCAAGCTCGATCCCGAGCGAATCTTTGAAATATTTTTCTATTTCTCCGCTCAGCCGCTCAACATATTCGTTCAGATTGCACTGTGATATATCGAGCCTGATGCCCAGGTTCATTCTAAGCGCCTGACGCGACTGCGATATGGATATCGAAGCCACCTGCGCGGCAGGCATCTGCCGCCCGGCGATCCTGCTCACAAGATGCTCTATGGTTTTTCTCGAAAGCGACAGCGTCCCGTTATCCTTGCGGCTTATGACAAACGACTGGTCATCTCTGCCGAACATCAGCAGGAAAATACCCCTCAGCGACATTATCATGAAAACCCCCGCCACAACACCGAACTGGAGCCGGAAAATCGGATCTTCAAGATATTGCTCTATGAAATCCACCGCTACAAACAATCCGTCGGGATCAACAGCGCAATATATCAGCGCCCCTGAAAGAACGAATATCAACAGGTCGAACAGTATCCCTATAACAAGGAACAGAATCCTCATTAAGATTCTTCCCCTTCCGGTTCGCTGAACTCTCCGGGCAACCTGATATCCGCCACATGAACATTCACAGCGCCGACTGCTTTTCCCGTTATAGCTTCCACTTTCTCTTTCACGATTTTCTGCGCTTTCACAGATACATCCGATATTTTCACATCATAATCAATAATTATATCAAGATCGATGATAAATGCTTCATTCTCGCGCCGGACTTCCACGCCTGCGCTGAATTCCTTCTTGCCCGTGGTCGCCTGTTTTATCCCGTCGATAAAACTTCCCCTCATACCGGCAATCCCTGTTATTTCACTTACGGCAATCCCCGCTATCGTCCTTATAACATCATCCGAAATCTCGATTCTTCCGAGCTCTTGTTTTTCCATTTTTTCCTCGCTTTCGCATCAGCCCTCATATCACAGGCCGACAATCACCGCCATGCCTCTAGTTCAATCAGGCATTCCGGCAGGACGGAAAATTTACTTGCTCACCCTTTCAATATACCTCTTCGTCCGGGTATCCACTTTTATGACATTACCGATCTCTATGAACATCGGGACCATTATTTCCGCCCCGGTTTCAATCTCGGCTCTCTTGAGAGCATTCTGAACCGTGTCACCCTTTGCCCCCGGCTCGGTCATCGTAACTTCAAATTCCATGAACTGCGCAAGCTCGACTCCCATTATCTCGTCGCCGTTGAACAACACGTTGATCTGGGAATTGGGTTTGAGGAAATTCACGCCGTCGCCGAGCTGATCGCCGCTTATCGATTTCTGATCGTATGTCTGGCTGTCCATGAACACGTAATCGACCCCGTCGTGATAAAGGTATTCCATGACCCGGGTTTCGAGTTTCACTTTCTCTATCTTCTCGCCGGCCCTGAAAGTCCGTTCCACCACGGAGCCGGTTCTCATGTTTCTGACTTTCGCGCGTACAAAAGCCGGTCCCTTCCCCGGTTTCACGTGCTGGAATTCTTTAACTTCCAGTATCGATCCGTCGTATTCGAAATACATCCCATTGTGCATATCGTTGGTTGTCGTCAAAACAAAACCCTCCAGTGTCTATTCAATCAAATCCTTGATTTTCCATAATCTCAGCGGCTGCCCTTTTCCCTTGAGCGGTTTCTCGCCCATGTCCTCAGCCGTTACCATTTCACTTACAATATCATGAACCACTTCACTTACAACTATTTCGCCCGGGCCGGCCTGCGTCTGAAGCCTGGAAGCGATGTTCACGTTGTCTCCAATCGCCGTGTAATCAGTTCTGACCGAAGAACCAAAACTCCCGAGAAGCGCTTCTCCGGTGTTCACGCCGATACCTACGTTTATTTCAATCTCACCACGCTTTTTCCGTATCAGGTTGACCTCGCTGATGGTCCTGACAAGATCCACAGCCGCGCGAACAGCCATCTCGGTATGATCTTCGAGCGACCCGTCGATATTGAAAATCGCCATGACCGCATCGCCGATAAACTTGTTCACCTGACCCTGGAATTTCATTACAACCTGAGTAACGCTGTTGTAGAAATCGTTCAGAAAAGACGTCAGTTCCCCCAGCTCCAGGGACTCTGATATTGTAGTGAAGCTGCGAATGTCAGTAAAGAGAACTGTTATATTTCTGCGTTCTACAGTAAGTCCCTCGCCGGGTTTGCCCTTCGAAATCTGCTCCACAGCCGCTTTGTCCATAAACTGCGAGAGCCTTATTTTCGCCCCGGCCTCGGGATTTATCTGGTTCAATAGCGCGAGATAATTACTGCGTTTTTTTTCAAGCCCGAGCTTCTCAGCAAGCTCGACCGAACTTATCAGGTGGTTCGTCGCTTCCTTCTTGTCGTTCCTCTCCTTCCAGAACAACGCAAATTCATAGTGCGCCTCCGCGAGCTCAAGCGTAACCTGGTTAAGCTTTTCATGGATTCTCAGGCAGTCCTCGAAGCAGCGCTTCGACATCTGCCATCTTTTCGCCCTGCATAAAATCACAGCCCGGACTTTGAGCACATAGGCGATCTCCGCCGTGTTTCTTCCCTTCTTGTCAAATATCTCCTGCGCCTTCGCCGCGAAATCCGTCGCGGACTTGAAATCCTTTCGCTCGCTCGTACACATTGCGAGCTCCAGCATAACCATCGCCGCCATCGTCACGTTGTTGACCTCGGAAAAAAGGTCGAGACTGCGCTTCAGGAAATCCTCCGCTGAATGGGTCCTGTTCAACAGTCTTCTTATGCAGCCGAGATGATAATACGAGTATGCTAGCGAATGCCTGTTATCCGCCTTCTTGGCGATGTTGAAATCCTTTGTGAAAAGCTCTTCGGCCTGTTTGAACTCCTCCCTCATTATGCAGATTCGCGCCTTGTAACTGTATGCCATCGGCAGATCCGATTCTATGCCGAGCTTTTCGAGCATGTTTATGGTTTCGTTGAAGAAAAAATTCGCTTTATCGAGATCACCGGTTGCAAGAAGATTCGTCCCGATGCTTTTGTATACCCGCGCCACTTCAAAGGAAGCACCCGCCCGCTCATAGATCGCCAGCGCTTTCTTCAGCGCCCGCTCACTCTGCATATTCTGGCCGCGTTCACAATGTATGTCTCCGAGCAGCCTGTACGTTTCTCCCAGCGCAACATCAGTCGGATAATCCCTTACAAGGTCTATCGCACGCTGGAAATATCCTATCGCCGATTCAAACCTTTTGTCCTTCGCCTCGACGAAGCCGAGCTGGTTGCATATCCGGGCCTCCAGCGTTACGTTTTCCCTCTCCGCATCCAGATCCCCGGCGATGTCCAGCGCCTCTTCAAAAAACCGAACCCCTTTCTCATCCAAACCTTTTTTCGAGTATGTCAGCCCGAGATAGTAACTCACTTTTGAAAGGCAGTACGCATCATCTATCTTCCGGGCATGCTCATTTGCCCTCAACAGTTCACTTTCCGCCTCGTCATATTTTTTCATGTGAATCCGGTAGTTGCCCATGCCCGCCAGAGCAAGCGCGAGTCCGCGTTGATATTTCGATTCCGAACTGTTTATGTTTTCGATGACTTTCTGATAAACCCTGTTGGCTTCTTCCCATCTTCCTCTCAGGTCAAGCTGTTCCGCAAGCTCCAGTTGAATACCCGTGAATAAAACCGTATCCACACCGAGCCCGGCCGATCTGCATATTTCTCTCGCTAGCGAGAAAACCAGAACCGCATCAAGCGACCTGTTACGCTCGACAAGCGACCTTCCTTTTTCATAAAGGAATTTTATCGATGCCTTGAACCTTTCTTCAGCACCGCTCACATTGTTTGCTTTTCGATATGCATCACCCTGGGTCCTTAGAATTTCACCTTTCAGAAGAATAAGATCCCGATCCTCCGGGTCACGGATCAGCGAATCGCCCTTTGCCAGCGCTCTTGCCGCGAGATCCGGCTGGTCGAGCGCAACAAACAATTTCCCTGTGCCGAAAGCCGCCAGCGCCTGCGCAAATTCTACATCATCTCCCTTTGGCGCCTTCACCGCTTTCATTATCACATTCTTCGCTTCACTCCTGTCTCCCGTCCGTATATAGCAATCACCAAGCAGGATCGATGACTGGATAAACAATTCGGGGAAATCGGATAATGGACCAACAGCAAGCGAATTCGCTTCTATGGCCGCCTGTATTGCCGGCTCAATGAACCCGCCCTCGGCAAAAGCGCCGGACATCTGGTTCAATATCCTGTATCGCCTCACCAATACATCGACCGGGATCTTATTGATTTCGCCTCGATATCTTTCTTCGAGATTGACCAGCAACTGCCTGTCGATTGCAACAGTTTCATCGAAATGGCCAAGCGCCGCCATTTCAGAAGCTTCGCCGATCAGTAAATCGACTTCCAGCAAGCTTCTCTGAATCGCTGTTTTTTTTATTTCCGACGCTAACGACATCAGTTTCTACCAATCTCTCCCATCAAGTTTCAAGAATTCCTTAACTCCAGTGAATGTTTTATCAGGAAATGTTATCACATTTAATAATTCATAGTTAATAAGATAGAAAATTTAATGTGTTAACGCATAAAAAACTATGTTAACCGCCATTTTAAAAGCGCTTTCCCTTACATCCGCAGGATCTTTATGGATCGAAGGCGCCTCCAGTCCATCACCAATATCCGTGTTGAAATCATAAAAAGCGACCATTCTTTCCCTGTAGTAAATCCCGTATCCATGCGGCGCGCCTCCCGCATGTTCATGTATCTTCGGGAGCCCCCGGTTGAAAGCGTATGGCTCCGCGTATATTTCGTGATCGAACGGAAGCTCCAGCAGTTCCGCATCCGGCAAAACCCTCGCCATCTCGCGCCTGAACGCTTCGTCCATCCCATAATCGTCGCTCGCCCAGATGAAACCGCCCCTGTCGATATAATCACGCAGCCTTGGTATCTCTTCCGGCTCGAACACTATGTTCCCATGTCCTGTTATATAAATCATCGGGTAGGAAAACAGGCTTTCATCCATAATCCTGATCGTCTTTCTTTCAGTCCCGAACTCCAGCCCGAACTCGTCATGTATCCTTTTCTGCAAACGTATAAGCGATGTTTTGTCCTCGTACCAGTCGCCGCCGCCGCCATAATGGATCTGCGCGATGACAAACCGGTCGGCCCCGGGCTTCTCGTCCCTTTTCGCGGCATGCCCCGCCCCGCACACTGTCAACAGAAATATAATTGTAAAAACAACCGCTGTTCTTCTCATGCAAGCCCACCCCTGCGCCTGACTATCCATTCCGCCGTCAGCAGGCACACTATGAATATCATCAGCAGCGGCATCGGCCATGGCGTTTGCTTAACTCTGACTTTTACAAATTCCTTGTTTTCTCTCAACCCGTCAACAAGCCTGTCGATACTGTTCACATCCACGAAAATACCACCGCTTTTTTCCGCTGCCTGCCGCAGGTATTCATCATCCCCGGACACCTGCCTGAATTCCGAACCGGACACCGACGCCGCAAAAGGCTGCTTCTCGGAAGATTTCCCTGCCGCCTCCGCCATGACACCGTACATGCCGGGCATTTCCGGCGTGACTTCCGCCGCAAAATATCCGGGCCGCCCCTCCACCGCCTCGATCACCGTCTTTATCTCTTCCCCATCCGGTCCTGTCAGAACAAGCCCCGGCACAACATCTCCATTTGTCAACGCAGGATCTAACCTTACAGTTATACCAACTTTTTCTCCAAGCATCGGAGTCCTGTTGCTTACTATGACAGATACAACTTTCTGCCGCTCATTCTCCATCAGGCTTTCCATCAGGTTTCCGAGAAATTTCTCATAGGCCGCAACATCTTCCCCCCGCACGCTGAAACCCCAGCGCCATAACCCCTCAAACGCTATCGCAAAGAAACGTCCGTTCCCCACGGCTCCTTCCACCATCAGCGGGCACTCCCGTTCGCCGCACTTCAGCCACGGATGCTCTGCATAAACGTCCATGCCGCTGCCGGGCACAAACCTGTTAAAAGTCTGAATAAACGGGAGTGATTTCCAGATTCTCCTGTTCTCTTCGCGTGAATTAGAAAACCTGAACAAATCGCTATCCATCCCGGCTTCGGTCAAAGCAACCTCGAAACCTTCCTCGCTGCCTCCTATGGCCGGGAAAAGCTTTTTACCGACAAGCTGCTTCCATTCGCCCGTTTCCCCGAACAGCGACCTTCTTCCCCCGAGAATCACTATGTTTCCGCCTGCCTTCACATATTCAAGAATATTGCTTTTCTCTCCGGCGGTCAGCGCATCCGCGACATCCCCTACAATAACCGCGCGGTATCCATCCAGCCCTTCGGCTGCCGCCAGATGCTTCCTTATATCGCGCCCTTTGAAAGCTTTCCCGGGCGACATGAGAAGAATATCCGCGTTAAGCTTCTGTTTTCGCCCGAGAAACCTGTTCAGGAACGTATACTCCCACCTCGGCGAATCGATATATAACACAGCCCTTTTTTCAGAAATCACATCCGTGAAAACAGTAACTGCATTGTCATCGTTAATTTCTTCTTCGCCTTCAACTTTCACTTTTATCGTAATGTCTTTCAACCCCTGAGAGTCCGGAATATAATTTATATATATTTGCTGTATAGCTACTTCGCCCTCCGCCTCAAGCATATCCTGCGATTTTCTCACTCCTGCTTCAAAAAGCTCGACTCCTATCTTCTCGCCTTTCTCCAGGCCGCTTTCATGAACATACCCCTTTATTTCCAGCGGACTGCCCGCAAAACCATACTCGGGAACACTGATTTTTTCCACGCCGATATTCTTCATGTTCCCGGCTTTACCCACACCGACGGTATGTACTTTTACCCCTGAACCGGCTCCCGCTATTATTCCTGAAGTATCTCTTCCGTCACTGAACACGATTATGTCCGTGAAAGGCTCATCACCTGCGTTCCTTACCCTTGCCGTTCCGCCGGACAAAAAAGACTCCGCGCCGAGAGGCGACATCCGCTCCGCTTCGCTGATCGAACCAACCGGCAACACATCCTCCGACACAATATAAACAAGCGGTTCTGAATCGAGCCTGCCCGCTATACTGCGGGCAGCTTCAAGAACAAGCTCCCACCTGCTCCGTTTCCCTGATTCCGCAATACGCATACTCTGTGAACCGTCAAAAACAAAAGCTGTTTTTTTCGGGACCGGCGCTCTTTCGCTCCTATACACAACCGGGCCGCAGGCAAGCAGAACCAGCAGGGCCAGCGTAATACTCCTCAACACCAGCGGGAACGCCGGCCGTTTGAAGTCTATCGCTACAAGAAATTTATTGTACTTCCATATCGTATATACGCAGGCAAGCGCCATCGGAATAATTATCCACAACGGCAATCCCTGAAACCTTATCTGCATTTCTTCCATAACCGGCCCCGCTCCCCATCGGGCGCATGGAATATTATAGCCTAATTAACATTGTTGTTGGAATTTATCCGAGGACGATCAATATTGTTTCGAATATCTGCATTTTACATCACCGGTCGCGCTTACCATACAACTCACATCTCCATGTTTATCCGTCCTGTATATCTTCACGCCACTTTTTTTATACCTTTCAACAACGCTCCTGTGAGGATGCCCGTAAAAGCTCTCACCGCCGGTAGTGATTACCGCCGCCGCAGGATCAACCTTTTCAATAAAACCGTATGATGACGACGTTCCGCTTCCATGATGTGGAACCTTCAATAACCCCGCCTCCAGCGCATCTCCCTGTATTCTTGCCAGCCTTGTCTCTGTTTCGTTTTGAATATCGCCCGTCAGAAGAACGGCTCCCTCTCCGATCTTCACCTTCAACACAACAGATGCCATATTCATACTGTCAACATCGCCCTCAAGCATTGCCCCATCCGGCGACATGATAAACATTTCCACCCCCGATTCCAGCCTGAAAACATCGCCTGCCGATACAGGAATGTATTCAGTTCCATTGCCTGCGACCCTTTCTATTATCCGTTTATACCTGTCAAGCTGCCCCGGCTCCATCTGCGGCAAAACGCCTCTCTCCGCAGCACACAAATCCGCATTCGAGGTAATCTCGCAAACCACCTCGCTCATCACCGCCGCATCCATGAACCTGTCCGTTTTGATATTATTGACAACCCATTCAAGACCGTTCATGTGATCCGCGTCGGTATGGGTTAGAAGCACCGCATCAAGCCTTTTTATTCCTCTTTTTTTTAAATATTTCCCTGTAACGCTTTTTCCCGGATCATAATAGTTTTCCGTCGCCCCCCACGAGCCGCCACCATCCACAAGCATGCGGAATACCCCGTACCCCTTCTTCTTGAGAGGCATTTCCAGCAGAATCGCATCTCCCTCTCCCACATCTAGAAAAGTAACTTTGATCCCCTTCAGCGGGATCACAAGAAAAGGAGCCGCCAACAGCAGGCCGCCGGTCAGCAGCAACAGCAATACACCCGTCACAATCTGGCTGTCCGTGCCGCCGGCAATCTTTCTCAGTGTCCAGACAAGCAAGAAAAGCCCACCACCATAAACAGCCATCCACCACATGGACGGAGACGCGGAATCTATATTGCTCATCGGCAATCCCGCAAATATATCCGTGAGCCACACCATCAGCCTTATCAGCCACTCGAGTACGAATGCGGGCGCCATAACCATTTCGCCCGGTATAAAACCAACAATACAGGTGAGCAGATCAAGCGGCAGAATAATTCCCACCAGCGGCACTACAAATAAATTCGAAACAGGCGCAACAAGTGAAATCTGGTTGAAATAATAAGCGATCACCGGATACAACGGCAACTGCGCGGACAGCGCGATAAAAAAGCCCTTCAGCACTCTGTGCCACAACCCCTTCGACGGGAAAAGAGCCGAAAATGCCGGGTATATGAAAATAACCCCGGCGCTGGCGAGAAACGTCATCTGCGCCCCGACATTGAAAATCATCATCGGGTTTATGATCATTACCATGATCGCGGCTATGAATATCGCTTTTTTCGCTTTGTATTCCGACCCGAACAGCAACGCCGCCAGAAAAACAAAACCCATTATCGTCGCCCTGAATATCGAAGAGCCGCCGCCGGTGATCCCATAATAGACAATGAGTACAAACGATAATGTCACAAAACTTATCAACGGCCGCCTTCCCCAGATAAAACTCAGGAGAAAAAAAGTTCCCAGCATTATCCAGACATGCATCCCGGAAACAACCAGGACATGAACCAGCCCCGCACGCCTGAACCTCTCGTACAGCTCCGGATCCATGTATTGCGCTTTGCCGATCAGCATCCTGCCCGCTATCTGATTGAAAGGCCCGGCAACTCTTTTCCCAAGAGTCCGCTCAAAACCCGCTCTCAGGGAACCTCCCAGGGCCGAAAACCCCTTTAGCCCCTTTCCCTCGCACCTGCTGTTTCCCTTGTTCGCAACAATTAACCTCGCATGAATCCTGTTTTGCCTGTAATATCCTATCTTACCTTTCTTCATCTCGGACACCGGCTTCAACCACCCCTCGAACAACCACCTTTCACCATAAGCGGGATGCCGCTCCGCTTCAGCGGGATATCTCGCCGCAATCGTCCCGCCCACCCTCATCCATTCACCTTCGCCCATACGGACCGCTTCGCTTTTCAGTATCAGCAGCGATGCTCCGTCTTCTCCTTTCCGCACACTTTCAACTGTTGCCCTCATCGCTTCCAGGCGGTGGGGCTCTTCTCTCTTCTCAAGATATGTCATCACAGGGGAATTAAAATATACCAATTCGTCAATATCATATAATAACCATGATGTGAAAAATACGCAGCATATTACAAGCGCGATATAAACCCTGTCTTTACTACGCAATATAAAACATGCAAAAACAATTGCGGCTGACGCAACAGCAGGAAACAGAACAGAAACACCCGCAAAATATCCTGCCATGATTCCAAGAAAAAAAGATAGCGCTATCGGGTAAAGTACCGGCATATCAATTATTTACAGCTATCAAGATGTTGCTTAAATAATATCATGCAGTTCTCTTAAACGCATCCATTGCATTTTATTTCCATATAAGCCCGTCGGCGGACTTCATGCGTTGTTAAAACCAATCAGCCTCGATTTTGCAGAAAACGGATTGCCGGCAATTATTTCGTCCCGCTGTTTTCTTGACCGAATATAATATTCTTTGATAAAAATGACTCTGTAATTATAATAGTTAAATCTTTTATATTATTAGCCTTACTATAAGTCTCAAACAATTGAATTAAATCTCGGGAGGTGGAGCATGAAAGTAGTCGTTCTTGGGGGCTGCGGAGACATGGCTCTTGTAGCTGTGAACCTTCTCAACAACGAGGCCGATGTTGAGGAACTCTGCATAGCCGACATTAATTACGAAAAAGCAAAAAAACTGGCATCCGAAAGGGCGCCGAAAGCAACAGCGGCAAAAATCGATGCCATGAAGCCGGAGACCATAACCGAACTGGTTAAGGATTACGATGTTGCTCTTGGTTTTGTCGGACCTTTTTACATGTTCGAGAAAAAAATCGCGAACGCATGCATCGAAGCAGGAACAAATTATGTAAGCATCATGGATGATTACGACGCTTATCTGGAAGTGATACAGCTCGATGAAAAAGCGAAACAGGCCGGCGTCACCTGTATCTGCGGACTCGGGAATTCTCCGGGAATAACAAATATCCTCGCGAAAAAAGGCTACCTGTCCATGGATGAGCCCGAAAAAATAAACATAAGCTGGACCGGCGGATCGGACGAAGACATCGGACCGGCAAACATCAAACACGTTCTCCATATCTTCAGCGGCACAACGCTGCAATGGAAAAACGGCCACGAAGTAAGAGTTAAAACCGGCACAGCCAGAAAAATAGTGGAATTCCCGGCGCCTATCAATAAAGTTCCCGTTTACTACACCGGCCATGCGGAATCAGTCTCGGTTCCGCGTAATTTAAAA
This sequence comes from bacterium, assembly GCA_035380865.1. Lineage (GTDB taxonomy): Bacteria > UBP15 > UBA6099 > UBA6099 > UBA6099 > DAOSYA01. Next base: position 19,227 of record DAOSYA010000001.1, on the reverse strand, counting down.
GGCCTTAAAGAAGTGACACTCCACGGAGGCGCTCACCCGGCATATATTTCAAGGCTCGCAATATTAGTAGGTAAACTGGGGCTTACGAACACCCCGAAAAAGAGAGAACGGCTGGCGAACTTCTTTACTCCGATCGAAAAAGCCGGTGTTTTTTCCAAAGGCGGAGTCGATAAATCAGTGTTCAGGATAGATGCTTACGGGAAAAAAGACGGGAAACCGGTTCATCACTATTATACAGGTGTCGGTCACATTGCGGAAATTACCAGTATCCCATGCGTTGAAGCCGCTCTTATGATGGCAAGGGGAGAACTCAAGAATCCCGGCATACATGCCGCTGAAAGCGCCCTCGAACCGGACGATTTCCTTCCAAGGCTCGAAAAACGCGGTGTTGTCCTCAATTATTACGAATAATATCCTTTATATATAGCAACCCGTCATAAACCCCGGTCATTTTGATCGGGGTTTTTTATTATTACTTCTTTTTTCAGTGTTTTTAACCTGCATTTCTCACCAGCGCAGGTTAAAAATCGTGATAAGGCTGATAATACAAGGAACAGCAAGTGAGTGGTGAGGGAGCATACTGTTGAGTATGTGACCGATCCCGAATCGCCGCTGTGACGCAGTAGGATTGGCCTTATCGCGGTTTTCCGGATTTCTCTGTAAGAAATCCGGTTTAAATCTGCTCGACCAAGCAGATTTAATTGTGAAAAAACCGGCAAACTCAACAAATAATTCAAAGCCCACTTTCGCCGGATAGTTAATATTCAAAGATATATGAATCATAAGGGTTATTTGTTTTAATAATAGTATATATTAGCTCTTAACAGCTTTTTTTATCTGCATTAAGCCCTATAACACCTGATTCAGGCAATCGGTCATGCTTAAATTTTATTAAATTTTGCAAAAATTTTCCGAATTACAGGATAGTATATTTGAGACTGAAGGAAGAGGAATGCCTTCGGTTTTGATGTTCTTTGACAGAATAACGGCGTGCTGGTACAATCCCACGTCGGATAAAAATACTAAATTAAAATTTATTAAAGAGTCGATGGTTAATCAGTGACGGAAGGAGGTGCACGATACTTGGAACGGTCTGGAAACCTGAAAACAGAAAGAGGAAACATGGAGACTCTTTTCAGGAAGACGGAAAGTACGGATCGACACACTAAACTATCGCATTCGATACGTTAAACCATTTGTTCATTCCAAGGAGGTTACCATGAAGAAAGTTTTTACACTCATTGCAGTACTAGCAATAGCTATCAGTTTCACAACTATGGCCAAAGCCGCAGACGATATGGATTTCCATATGAATATGCGCTTCTGGAACACCGATAACGGCAACCAGGCGGAAAACCGCTGGAGTCTTCACACTGTTGAATTCAGCGCCGCCAAAGAAGTTGAGAATTTCGGTGGATTCGTCAAATACCGCCTCAGCGATCAGCTCGGCAACGATGCAAGTTCATCAAACCAGAGCTATCTCGTGGGCGCGAACGTATACTACAAAAGTGGTATGCACAAAGTAACACTCGGTCTGCAGTTCGTTCCGTTCGGAATTTATGAGTGGAACAACCTGTATCATCCCTGTCTTGATATTCCCGGAGCAATGGGAAAAATCTGGGATGCCGACTGGGGCGTACTTTACACATTCGATGATCAGCGCTTCAAACTCGACATCGGTTACTGGGACAATTCCGGTGAGGCCGGACTTCCCGGTGGCGTAAACATCAATGGAACAAACATGGAACGCGAACCCGATGAAAAGAACACCATCACACTTCGCGCAGGATATGACATCCTTCCGATCTGGAACCTGGGTGTTTCATACCTCGACGGCAGTGCAGATCTCGACGATGTTGCCGGCAACCTTGCCGACACAGAATCCACAATGTGGGCCATCGACACCACAGTCACCCCGTACAAAAACCTCTTCTTCGAGGCAGAGTATGTGGATTACGACTATGATGATGGCGAAGGCATGGAAAACGACGGAGACTTCGGTCTCGTACAGGTCAGATATGACATCCTCAAGGTCCCGGCACCGCTGGATATGATTCAGCTCGTAGGACAGTACAGCTGGCTCGATCCTTCGTTCGGTGGCGTAGGACAGGGGAAAATCAAGAATTACCAGGAGCAGATTCGCTTCAAGATTGCAAAGAACCTGAATATTTTCTGGCAGAACGTCCAGGAAAAATATCCCTCAGCATGGGGACAGGACACAGACAAGTATCACTACTTCGCAGTTAAGTACGATCTGTTCTAATTTGAATTTTGACCCGGTTTGATCCGGTACAGGAGGTAATGACTGAAAACTCAGCCGTGACCTTCTCGGTGTGAACATCGAGGGGAGCGCCACAAAGCACTCCCCTCTTACCCCGCCGCTTACCGGCTGAACCGGTGGAAATTCCAGGTAATCATGATTGGTTGGAAATCAAAAAGGCCCTCACAGCAGGGCCTTTTTTCATTTTCATCATCATTTCGCCCCTTTTGTCCTTTCCACTCGCGCGGCAACCGCTTTGCATGTATAATTAACCTGGATTTGCCGGGAGGGCGGAAAAACCGCAATGTCGCCTGAGCTTTCTCTTGAACAGGAACAACAACTCCTTGAACGCATCACCCGGGGTGACGGCGAAGCTTTCGGGCTGCTGTACGATGCTTTCAAAAATGCCCTGTACAGAACCGTGATATACCCAAAAGTGAGAGACGCCGGCGCCGCTGAAGAAATTCTGCAGGAAACTTTCCTGCTGGCGCTCAAAAAGCTCGACTCCTTCGAATTCAGGGATAGAAGCATTTTCTTCTGGCTGCGAATGATCGCCATAAACAAAACAAGAGAATTCATCTCCTCCTCATCCCGTCATTCCACTGTGGATGAAGTGGTTTTCGACTTTTTTCACGATGACTCCTTTCAACCTGAATCCCAGGTCGTTCTCGAAGATTATCAGTCGATACTGCGAGAACGAATCATCGATACGCTCTCGGAGATGAACGAGCGATACCGCGAAGCGATACAACTGAGGCTTCTTGAAAAAAAATCGAGAGAAGAAAGCGCGGCCCAACTCGATATAAGTATAGAAACATTTGACGTTGTGTTTTTCAGGGCATGTAAGTCTTTTAAAAAACAATACATGAACAAGTACGGAGAAATTTAAAAAACGGCATTAGCATGGACGAAGAAAAAGAAAAACAATCCGCTTCGAGCCTGGGAGAATACCTGGAGGGAAGACCTGCTCCGGAAAAAACAACCCCTGAACTTGAAGATGCGCTTGAATCGGCGGAACTGATCAGAGGCGCTTTCGGCGGGGGGCCCGAACTCAACAGCGTGTTTTCGGAAACCCTCAGGGCCCGGCTTGTGCGTGAAGCTGAAATCAAGCAAAAACGATCGAGAAGATCGCCCTTAAGCATGAAATGGATGCAATACGCAGCCGCTGTTGTGTTCATTATTATTATCCCCGCGGTCTGGGCTGTCAGAGACTCGAATGAGAGAAACAGGATGGCGCTGCTGGAAAAATATGATAAAATGTATGTACCATTCTCGGAAAAAACGGACCGGGTGGATTACCTTGCAAAACATCTCACGCCTTTCGATAAAACCACTGTGAATCAGACAGTTACATTGCAACACGAATGGAGAAAGAAAAGAGCGGAGAGCTATTACAAAAAACAAAGGTCCGAGAGGAGAACCTGGAGATGAATTACTTGAGGAAAACAGGGCTTTTCTGCCTGCTGATGCTGGCACTGAGTGCCTGTGCGGCATTTGCGCAGGAAAACCCGGCAGATAAAAGGCTTTCTCAGGAAGCTGAAAAAAAATACGATCTCGCTTTTCAGGCTTCAATAGCCCATTTTGAAAAAGCAGACCTGCTTTTTCAGAAAGAACAAATTGATGAAGCTATTGAAGAATTAGAGAAAATAATTGAAATCGTTTTTCCTGAAGGCACCGAAGAACGCGACGGCTGGAAACTGAAGCTGGATGCTCATTCATTTCTCGGAGAGCTTTATCTCCAGAAAGGCCAACACGAAAAATCCATACAGACATTGAAATCAGGGATAGAAATCGCCCCCGAAATCAGCGAACAAACCTATGATCTATATATGGCGCTCGGCCATGCTTTCAAAGTGACAAAAGACACGGATTCAGCCCTGGACGCTTTCGACAAAGCACAGAAAATCAATGAAACTCTTCGTGAAATGAAAGAAAAAGAAGAAAAGAGCAAGTCCGAAGCAGAAGAAAAGAACTGAGCCTGAATCGCCGCTGTAACGCAGCAGGATTGGCTTTATCGCGCTTTTCCCGGATTTTTATGATAAATCCAGGTTAAACGAATCAACCTTTTCCCCTGATCTCAAACAGGTTGTCCAGTTTAGTGGCCTCAAACAGACTGATAATATTCGGGTTCAGCCCGGTGAGTCTCAGCTGCCTGTTTCTCGCCCTGAGTTTTTTCCTGATCATGTTAAACTGGCTCAAGCCAAAAGAATCAATGAAATCACAATTTTTAAGATCAAGCTCGACCTGAGCCGAAGAAGCTGAGATTACGCCTTCTACAAAACCATGAAAGGTTTTCGCGTTGGTGGAATTAATGTCTCCATCTATGTGAATAATGATCAAATCCGGTTTCTGCGTGGTTGTCATGGACAGTTCGACAGGAGCGACAGAACTTTTCGGTGGTCTGGAAGCCGGCAGGAACTGTGCCCCGCTCATTTCAGCTCCGGCGGGATCTATAGAACTTCTTTCGGCTCTCTTTTTAATATTCTCAATTGCAATTGAAGCCGCCCATTTGATATCGGGATCATTATCGTTAAGGGCTTCGAGCAACGGCTCCGCAGCGCGCGGATCACCAATATAACCCAGGGTGTTTATGGCTCTCCACTTCATTTCCCAGTCATCCATCTTCAGAACAGTAATCAGAGGCTCAACTGCTCTCTGCGGTCTCAGCTTGTGCAAAGCCCTGATTATCTCGACAAGAACCGTCGAATCCGTCTCATCAAACATCAGCATTTTGATCAGTCTGTCGACCGCATCCTCTCCACCGACCTCTCCGAGCGCCTGCACAATATTCCTTCTCTTGAATTTATCTCCTGAATCAAGCTCCCGGAGCAACTGGGCAAGCGCATCCGACCCAAAATTCGATATCGCCTTTATCGCATTCCATCTGACAAGCGTGTCGCTGTCGTCAAGCGCATCAATCAAAGGCCTTATCGACCTGTGATCTCCAAGTTTGCCCAGCTCTTCGATCACGCTCGCCTTGACGACATCCCTGTCGCTCGATCTTAATTTCTCTATGAGTTTGCTTACTTGATCAGGCATTTAATTTATCTTCCTCGTTGTCTTTAATATATTCTACAACTTAATCGGTACGTTGAAGTATAGTTTAACATAATCATTGATCGTAAATTACAAGAAATGTAGAATTTTCATATGGATTCGATCATCTACTCAGACGTGGCACCCGATGAGTTCGTGTTTATTACTCTTGTCACCTGTTATAAAAGAAAAGTTTTTATCCGGTACGATGTTAATAAATATGCCTGCGATGCGCTGAAATTTCACATAGAGCAAAACCATGTTCAGATAGGCGGATTTGTAATAATGCCCGATCATATCCACCTTATGGTTCGAACAGTTGATTGGGATTATCCTGATTTTGTGAAGAATTACAAAACTTTCACCGGAGATAAAATAAAGAAAACAGTGGGTTTTTCAAAAAAGTTATGGAGAAGAAGATTTTTCGACATCCCGATCATAGGCCCTGTCGATTTCCATAAACGACTGGACAAAATGCACACCAGTCCCGTAAAAAACGGTCTTGCTGAAAACCCGGAAGAATACCTCTGGTCAAGCTTAAGCAATTACTCGGGAGAACCCGGATATGTGCCTGTCACACTTGTAAAACCACCAAAATGTTGATCTATATTACAAAATCGAACAAATAATGTCCTTCATCGCATTTCTCAATTAAATCCTGTTCACATCTCCTTTTTCGTTCCCGGTCACAAGTAAATGTATTGTGGTCTAACCTGTTAATTGTTTAATAAATTCTTCTCTAATAGAGTTTTTTCTTTACTTTTAAGATTGTTTTATCTAAAATTAACGTTGAATATGACTGTTGGAGCTAATATATGAAAAAAATATTTTCTGGTTTTATGACTTTTTTGGTCATTTCCGTTTTTATTTTTTCTTCCGGATGTCAGAAAAGCACTCTTGACGTGCTTCAACAAAATGTTAAGAAGAACCCTAACAGTGCAAAAGCCCACACGGATCTTGCATACCATTTCGAACAACTCAAAAGATACGAAGATGCTCTCAAGCATTATGATAAAGCAATCGAGCTTCGACCCGGCGACATGCTGGCAACCAACAACAAGGGCCATCTCCTGTATAACATGGGAAGATACGATGAAGCTCTCTCTATCTTCTCTTCGCTTCTACCGGAAAATTCCAACAACACTCTGTTGAGAAATAATATTGCAATGTGTCTTCACAAACTGGAGAGATTCGAAGAAGCATACAAAGAATACCAGTTTGCCCTGGAACTCAATCCGAAAAACAAGTATGCTCTGGAAGGGCTGGCTTTTCTTGAAGAAGACATGAAAAGCAAGGGACTTGCTTACCCGCCGAAATAAAACCGGCATTTTATTTCTAAAAACTCGTTTAATAATCATGAAACTTTTTTTGCGTGCTGACAGCCCGCCGGCAACTCTCTTGGTTAACTCAATATCCCGAATATATTGATTGTCAGAATAAAAACAGATTCACAACTCGATCAGAAATCACAAATACAAAAATAGTGTGCCATGCACAAAGCTATTTCCTTTGTGCATGTATTCAAGTTTATTTTTGAGAATCACTATATTTATGATAATCGGTATATATCCGGATTCTTCGACACTCTGAAAACACACGTATCGAGATCAATATTCCGCCTGCTTTCTTTATTATTTCACTCGGATTCCATTGTTCCGGCATTAAAAGCATTGTTTACCGGGAAAAACGCCTGCAACAAAAAAAGCCACCTGCTTATGGTGGCTCATTTTAGGAGGAGTTGCTGTGGCTAACAGCAACCATGTCAATCATTATATTTATCGGTAAAAACTTTTTTAACTTTAGTGTTCTCCAGAAAATTATGCGTACTTGTCAAAATTCGGTACATTCATTATGTTCGCAAGAGGTTTTCCCTGCGCCACTTCGGCTTGTTTCACAACATCGAAAAGCTGAAGCAGAACCACACCCTGCTTTTGCTGCGATTGAGAGATAATCTGGGAAACAAAACTCGAAGACGACATTGATACTGCATTCATTTCCGACTACCTCCTTGTAAAAACTTCCACTCCTTCCCCTCCGTGGTCCGAAAGTGAATTCATTTTCCCCGACCTCCGTGTCTTTAGAATTATCGTCATATTACAAAAAAACTTTAATCAAAATCATCTAATTATTTTTTGATATACAGTCCGGCTTGACACCGCAACTTTTATAAACAAAAATGAATTCCACGCTTTAGAAGAGAAGACAATGATATTCGACCTGCACATACACACGATAATTTCCTCACAATGCAGTTCTATAGACCCGGTAGAGTGCATTGAATCCGCAATAGCACGCGGGCTGGATGGAATATGCGTTACGGAACACGATACGATCGAAGGCGCGGAAGTTGTCAAGGATATTGCGGCGGGTTATAAGGAACTGACCGTTTTATCGGGAATAGAGGTTACAAGCCGTGAAGGGCATCTGCTGGTTTATGGGTGCAAAAAGGACTTCCCCGGAGTGCTCCCAGCCGGCGAAATCATTAAAATCGTGGACTCCGAAGGAGGCCTGGTTGTTCCCGCGCATCCGTGGAGGACACCGTTCGGCTGGTATTGCGGTGTTCTCAACAAACCGGTTGAAGAAACTGATTTCCCCGACTTGTTCAAAATAATTGAAAGCTGCAGCGGCTCTTCGTCGCCGGAACAGAATCAGAAAGCAGCAAGCTATTGCGAAAAAACGGGTTCTTTCGGGATCGGGGGCAGCGATGCCCATTTAGTTAAAGATATAGGTTGTTGTGTTACGGTGTTCGAGGATAAAATACATAATGAAGAACAGTTGGTCGTGGCTTTGAGAAGCGGAAGGTATGAAGCCAGGATAAACAGCCACTATTATGAGGCCTGGGAGGGTTAGCATCAAATGGAAGAAAAAACAAAGAAACTTCAAACATTATTTCCATCGGTAGCAAGCAGCATGGTATTTGTTCATAAACTTTTAAAACTGATGGTGAGCCTGTTCCGGGACCCGCGTGTCCCGCTTTATCTCAAGGTTCTCACAGGCGGAGTAATTGTTTACATAGCGCTCCCGATAGACGCGCTTCCAGATATTGTTCCTATCGGCGGAATAGCGGATGAGCTTGTCGTGATCTTCCTTGTGCTCACACAGTACATCAAATCCGTGCCCAATGATGTTTTCATGGAACACTGGGAAAAAACCATGGGCGGGAACGAAAACCTTGAAGTTGAAATGAACAAATCGATGGAAATTCTCGAACCGTTGATCGGTGAAAAATTCGACATGGTGAACAAGTATGCAAATATCGTCATCGATAAATATCTCCAGCGCTTCGGTAAGAAAACCGTCGATGCAGACGAAGACACCGCGCTTCCTGAAGCAGCCCCGGAATCCGGGAACCCGGAAGACGGCACAGAGTAGCTTTCACGGATTTGAAAAATGCAATAAAAAACCAGCCCTGGCGGCTGGTTTTTTCATGGTTCGAATTATCAACAGGTCTATCCTGCATTTCTCACCAGCGCAGGTTAAAAATCGTGATAAGGCTGATAATACAAGGAACAGCAAGTGAGTGGTGAGGGAACATACTATTGCGTATGTGACCGATCCCGAATCGCCGCTGTGACGCAGTAGGATTGGCCTTATCGCGGTTTTCCGGATTTCTCACAGAGAAATCCGGGCTATAGCCCGTATAAATCTTCCGGTTTCATTATTTTGCAGCCTTTTTCGGTCAGGTATTCCCCGAGTTCGTCCGGGTTGTCCACCTCGAACACAAAAACAGCTTCTTTTCCACGATCGAGAATAAATCCGTATGCGTCTTCGATGTTGATTTTTTTCTCTCCGAGAAGCGGAAGCACCCTGTCCAGGCCGCCCACGCTGTCGTCCATCTTCACCGCCACAACGCTGCGGAGCTTTACCGAGAATCCGGCTGTTTTGAGAGCATCAAGCGCCACGTCCGGCTTATCGACAAGGAACTTCGCAACTCCGAACCCTTCTGAAGATGCTATTGTTGTAGCTCGAATATTCACGCCGGCTTTCGAGATAGCGCTTGTAATACCTGCCAGGCGCCCCGGTTCATTCTGCACAAATACGCTTACCTGTACCGCCATTTATTCCGCCTCCAGTATGATTTTCGTTATCAGATTTCTCTTTTATCCACGACACGAACAGCTTTCCCGATGCTCCTGGGCAAAGTGTTGGGTTCGACAAGCTTCACCTCGGGCGTCACAAGCGTCTCCGACCTTATATCGCCCTGAATCTTCCGCCTCAAAGCGTTGAGACCTGTTATGTCTCCCCTGAAAAATGAATCGTCCACTTCAACATTTACAATTATGTGGTCCGCACCCTCGACACGGGTGAGCTCGATCTGGTAGTTGTTCCCGACTTCAGGCATCGACATCAGGACATCCTCGATCTGCGACGGGAAAACGTTTACGCCCTTGATTATCAGCATATCGTCACTTCTTCCCGTGATCCTGTTTATACGCCTGTGGGTCCGCCCGCAGGGGCACTCGCCGGGTATAACGCTTGTCAGATCCCGCGTTCTGTACCTGATCAGCGGCATCCCATCGCGGTTGAGCGTTGTCAACACCAGTTCGCCCCGCTCGCCGTCCGGCAGCGGCTCTCCCGTCACAGGATCGATTATCTCCAGCACATAATTATCTTCCCAGAGATGCATCCCGCTCTGCTCCTCACACTCGAACGCAACACCCGGGCCGTTCATCTCCGACAGTCCATAAGAATTGAACGCCCTGATGCCCATCATGTCCTCGATTTTTTTCCGTGTAGCATCCGAGTGCGGTTCCGCCCCTATCAACCCGATTCTCAGTGCAAGATCGTTAACCGGATCAATGCCCTCTTCCTCGAAAACCTCACACAGATGCAGCGCGTAACTCGGTGTCGCATGTATTACCGTGGTCCCGTAAGCTTTCATATTCGCTATCTGCCACTTCGTGTTCCCCGCGCCCATCGGGATCGCTATCGCGCCGACCTTCTCCGCGCCGAAATGCATCCCGAGCCCACCGGTGAACATCCCGTAGCCCGTCATGTTCTGAAACACATCGCTGTCCGTCATTCCAACCATAACCATGCAGCGGGCGACCATTTCGGCCCACGTGTCTATGTCCCTGCGGGTATAAAAAACCGCCGTCGATTTACCGGTCGTGCCCGACGAAGCGTGCAGCCGCACCAGTTCTCTCCTGTCCACCGTCAGAAAACCGTATGGAAACCAGTCGCGCAGGTCCTGCTTCTGCGTGAACGGGAGCTTTGTTATATCATCGACGCTTTTAATCGAAGATATATCGATTCCCTCATCGCTGAATTTCTTCTTATAAAAAGGCGACTCCCCGGCCCTCTTGAGAATTTCCCTGAGCCGCTCACTTTGAAGCTTTTTTAAATCTTCTCTCGTAATCGTCTCTTTTTCTTTGTCCCAGAACATTCGAGTCGCCTCCATAGTTGCTGATATGCAAAAATATTTCAGACTTCGAGGCCCGCATCGAGCAACCGCCGCCATCGATCCGGACCAGAATCAACTATATATCAAAGGCCTTATTTTTTAAAGCAGGCTATTGCACTGTAACAGCAGTAAATCTGTTCGGAAATTATATTCCCGAAAGAGTCCCGTTATGCACCAGCGGAAATAAATAATTACCCGGACGGACTGAAAGCAATTCAGCCTAATCGTCGTTCATCGGTATCCTGCCGCTCTCCATGAGAACGATATCGCCGTACCGGGTGCCGAGGATTCTCGCGACGAGGTCGCATTTCACTTTCATGAGCAGAAAGAAACCGGGCCTCACAACATTGTTCAGCGTCTCGAAATTCGCCTGCCCTTTTGAAATAACCATGTCCGACCCGTAGAAAAGATCCCTCGCGCCTGCCTGAACCCGGTCGATCGGGAACCCCGGCGACAGGATGCCCGTGTCGATCAGCGTTCCGAACTCGTGCAGCCCGGCGCGTTCCGCGTACTCGCGCGTCGCATCATTGAGTATCGGGCCGCCGCGCACACAGATCGTGACATCCCTGCCCGCAAGCAGTTTCAGAAGCGGTTTGTCGAAATATATCTCGCCCGTGTTGTCGCAGAGATACAGAATGGTTCCGGCTTTATCCAGCGTCTCGCGGAACGCCTCGTAATGATTCACCGCAAGCGCGAAATCCAGTGAGCCCCGGATGGCTTTTTCGACATCGAACCCGCTGCCCGCGCCGAAATCTATGATATTCCCCGCAATCGCTATCTTTATCGCTGTCAGCAGCGGATCATCGCCCTGCGACGCAAGCTCCCCGATCAGCGACTCCATTCTCTCCGCGATTTCCGTGTATTCTTCCTTTACATCGAAATACGGGTCCGGGTTGCCGAGCGTGTCTTTTATCATCTGGTGTACCGTTTCCGCAACCATCATCGAATCATTGGAAGAATCAATCCGTGTCAGATAATCAGCCACTGCATGCACGGTTTCCCACTGGAGTCGCTCGTCATCCGTCGTCATTTTCGAAACCTGGATCGCCTGCCTGACATAACACGGCAGGCATTCTATATGAAGTCTCATCTATCAAAACCCTTTCCGTTCTTACTCACTTACAAGATTCTATTTAACCCCGGCGGCGCTTTCAACCCGTTCCGCCCATTGCCTGTTCAGCTCAGGCCTGCCGGAAACCGCAAAAAGAGACACCAATCTCCTGTCTTCCCATTCCCAGTATACATGTATCATCGGCAGCCTGCCCGTCCGCGCGCTACCCGACGGCCCCACACTTACCGCCCGGACCGCCCCGAAAGGAATAAAAATCGGATCGCGTGTAAAAGCACGCAGGAAATACAGGCCCGCTCCGCCAAGATAGAGTGTGCCATTGCCACGCGCGAGCAACCCCCATCCATAAAACCTGCCGCCACCCTCGATCCGCGTCTCAAGATAATAACCTCCCGACCCGCTCGAAGCCGAAACCATCGGCTTCTCTACACCCCGCAAACCGGCAGGCCGCTCACCATACCTGCCACGGATAACTTTTATGACAATAACCCACAAAACGGCGTTGAAAAGCCCCACGCCCGCAAGTAACAGAAATATGAACATCCAGTTCTGCATCCGGCTCCTCCACAAAACGCATAACCGATAAAAAAAGTATACCACAGCCCGGCGGCGGGCCGGAGTGCCGTGAAATTGACATCTGTATTTATGTACAGTATAATTGTCACACAGGGCGGCTGAAAGTCTATCCCGGAACCCGCTCCGTCGCCCCGAGACCTTTCGGCCCGAGACCTTTCGCCCCGAGACCGAGCGAATAAGATGAGGGCAAGGCGGGCGAAACAGGCGATGCAGCACAACACAGGCATCGTCTTTTGCAGCCGGTCGAAGCCAGGATGGGGTTTTGGGATAGACTCTAAACTACTACGATGAAAAATCCGCCCGGCCATCGAGCATTACGCCGTACCGGGAGAAGGAGTGATCGGCAGATGGTAACACAGGTAGGCGAGCGAATATCCGTGCTCGCGCGGTTCAGCGGCGCAAAATTCGAGCCGCTGAAGTTCGCATGGAACAGGCGGCTGCACCGGATCAGTTCGGTTAACGGCCGCTGGGCCGAGCACGACGGGGAATACCGGATCTACCATTTCGCGGTGGTTTCCGACACCGACACTTTTTACGAACTTTCCTTTCACACCAGGAATATGCGCTGGATACTGGACCGCTACATGGCGGGCGACCCATGATGCCGGGACAGGTATTATCACGATTCCCCTGATTTCTCACAGATAAATCAGGGCCGGGGAAAAAATGAGCACGGGAACATGGAAATCGTTCGGGCGGCGCACGCCCTGCATGCATGGAATACCGCCGCGCGGCGGCAGCCTTGCGGCGGGCGGTTCGCACAGGGTGATCATGCTGGTCGACATGAACGCATTTTTTGCGCAGGTGGAACAAATCTGCAATCCCGCGCTGCGCGGGAAACCGGTACTTGTAGGCGGCAACCCCAAAAAGCGCACCATTGTCGCGGCGGCTTCATACGAGGCGCGGCCTTACGGGATACGATCCGGCATGTCCTACTACGAGGCGCTCAGGCTCTGCCCGCACGCCGTGATCGTCGAGGGTAACACCTCGAAATATCTTGATTATTGCTACAGGCTCAATGACATATTCCGCGAGTTCACGGATATCGTCGAGGCGTTCTCGATCGACGAATCGTTTCTGGATCTGACTTATTCAGGCCGCATGTCGGGCGGCCCTGAAGAAACGGCGCTCAGGCTCAAGCAACGGCTGTACGAGACGCTTCATATAAAATGCTCCGTCGGCATCGGCCCGAACAAGCTGATAGCAAAAATGGCCTCCGGATGGCAGAAACCCGACGGACTGACCCGTATATGGCCCGAGGATCTGCCGCATATACTGTGGAACCTGCCCGTGGACGGGCTTCCCGGGGTCGGGCGGCGAATGAAACCCAGGCTCGGGGCACTCGGAATCCGCACGATCGGCGACCTAGCCAACTACAACGCGGCAATATTGAAACGAAAATTCGGCATCTACGGAGAACTCCTCAACCAGTGGGCAAACGGCATAGACGACACCCCGGTGGACCCCGGCGCGTTCTCGACCGCCAAGTCCATGGGACACAGCTATACCCTGCCCCACGACACCGACGACCCGGAACTCATCGAATGGTTTTTATTCTGGCTGTCGGACCGAGTCGCGCGCCGCATGCGCCGCGACGGTTACGCCGGCCGCACCATCTCCATCACCGTGCGCAACAGCGATTTTCTGAGCTTCTCCCGCTCGACCACCATCCCCCGCCCCACGTCATCCGGCCACACGCTGCGCGACATCGCGCTCGGCCTGTTCCGCGACCACGCGCCCCCCGGCGTCAGCGTCAGGCTGCTCGGCGTAACCGCTTCCAACCTCCAGCGCGAATCACCGCTCCAGCTCACCCTCGACGGGGAATCACGCCACCGCCGCGCACTCGACGCCATGGACAGCGTAAAGGACAAATACGGCGACTCCGCAATCACGTTCGCGACACTCACCGGCAAGCCCCAAAAACTGGTCCGCAAAAAAATCGGAATGTTCCTCACCAACAGGGAGAAAGACCGCCCCGACTCGCCGCTGAACTTCAACACGCCCGATAACGGCCATCCCCCCGGCGGCGCGTTCCACGCCTGAATCATTGCGCCCGCCGCGTGATGCGGATTATAATCTTTACCGGGAGAACCCTGTGGCAACGGTTTTAGAAACAAAATCGCTTTACAAAATCTATCACGTCGGCGAGCTCGAAGTCCGCGCGCTCGACGGCGTGGATTTCGCCGCGGAAGAAGGCGACTTCATATCCATCATGGGCCCGTCCGGGTCCGGCAAAACCACCCTGCTCAACCTCATAGGCTGCATCGACAGGCCGACCGGCGGCGACGTGTTCGTAAGCGGCAGGGCCGTCTCCTCGCTGTCGGACTCCGAACTCGACCGGCTCCGGCTTCAAAAAATAGGGTTCGTGTTCCAGCGCGTGAACATGATCCCGATCCTCACAGCCGCGGAAAACGTGGAACTGCCCATGGAACTCGCCGGGATGGACCGGGCCGCGCGCCGCGCACGCGCGAAAGAGCTTCTCGACGCCGTGGGACTCGCCCGCCGCGCCCATCATCGCCCCGCCCAGCTCAGCGCCGGCGAACAACAGCGCGTCGGCATAGCACGCGCTCTCGCGAACAACCCCGACGTCATTCTCGCGGACGAACCCACCGGCAACCTCGACTCGCAGACCGCCGCCGGCATCATGCAACTGCTCAGCGACCTCAACAGCCGTCACAACCAGACCCTCATCATCGTCACCCACGACCCGGAAGTCGGCGCGATCGCACACCGCGCCCTCACCATCCGCGACGGCAACTTCGTTTTGTCCGGTCACAGTTGACAAAACCCACCCCGTACCTATAATTTCATGCGGATGGGTAATCCGGTGCCATCCTTTTTTTAACTCTTTGATGCAAACTTTTTGAAAAACCGGAAACCGAACGGCTAGGTAGCTCAGTTGGTCAGAGCACACGGCTCATACCCGTGGCGTCGCGAGTTCAAATCTCGCCCTAGCCATTTTTTTATGCCCTCTGTTTATCCCGACCCTGGCTGAAAACCCTCTGAGATATGTGACAATAAGCAATAAAAAGCGGCCCCGGCGGCGGGGCCGCTATATTTATCTCAGGTGTTTCTTCGCCCTTACTCTGATACCGGTTTTTCTTCCGCCGGATCGTAGGCCGGGATCGCGATATATGATGCCTGCTGCCTGAAATCAGGCGCCATCGACGAGTTGCCGTAAACATCGGCTGCCTGCATGTAATATATCCAGCCCTCGGGAACCTTCGGCAGTTCGGCCATATAGCTTGTCCCGCCGATGTACTCCATCATCTTCGAGTTCCAGTCCGAGTTCGTAGGCAGCGGTTTATAAAAAAGCTTCACCCTGTCCACGCCGCTTTCGTCCTGGATGTTCGCATAAATCAGGTACTTGCCATCCTTTACCCGCATCGCCTCGACAAAAATATCCGGCGGGTTGTTCTCGCCCCTGATCAGCATCCCGACCGCCCCGCTTTCGGGATACCTCGCAACGGTTTTGCCGCCGCGCTTCAACTCGATGAAATACTTCGCTTCGCCGGTCTTCAGCCAGTCCGCCGGAACAGTCATGCTCCAGCCGGTCGAAGTGCGCGGTATCCGGCTGAAATTCTTTGTCATCGGCTTTCCGCCTGCCTCATGAACAAAATTAAGCACCAGTTTCTCGTTGCCTTTCAGCGCAAGAACGTTGCAGCGCAGTTCGAGCTTCTTGCCCGCATCGACCCGCGCCGCGTTATGATGCAGTATCTCCGGCTCTTTCGCGGATTTCACTTTCGCGAGGTACTCCTCTTTCGCCACGGCGATTATCTCGAAATCCTGGTCCAGCTTTTTCCCTTCCTCTTCCCATGTGAATTCCATCGTGTGCATCCGCAGCGTGTCGATTATCGGCCTGAAATACTTTTTGCCGTGCTGTGCAAGCTTTTTCCAGTGACCCGCCGCGAGATTCATTTTCTCCTGGGCGTCCATGAGGTCATACCACGACCCGGTCTGCCCGAAAAACTCGAACGACGTCGCCGCGCGTATCTTCTCCGCATAATAGCGCGCCATATGCACGGCAACCATGAACTCGGCTTCCATTCCGAGGAATTCCATCTCCTCTTTCTTCTTGATGCCCTTTGCCTCCTTCAGGTCCGCGACCGTTTTGTCCGCGTACTCATCGAGCAGATCGGCAACCTCAAGCGGGCCCATCTCCGCGCCGTGGTAATACTTTTTCTTTGTCGACAGCGAACTGTCCACGAATTCGTATATCGTCGAAAGCGCGTTGGGGTCGAGCGTGTCCATGTAGGTTTTCTTGTTAACAAACGAACCGTGTCCGTATTTCGGCGGTCTCGCGATGAAATCGAGCAGTGTGCCGCCGAACTCGTACGCCGGCGCCATCTGCCGGTGGTCGTACCCGATGCACCGCCAGCTATATATCCACGGGATAAGCTTGCTCGCGTCAAGCATGGCGCGGTATATCACCGGCCCGGCCTGCTGCCCGTAGCGCTGCCTGAACATCTCGATAAACGTCTCTTCCGGGATGTCGGGATCGTAGCCCGACCGCCCCCAGACCACATACCAGAACCAGTTTTTATCGTGATCCCACCTGTAGGTGATCTTTCCGCCCGGCTTGAACACATAATCCGTCATTGGATAATAGGACGTCATCGTCTCCATCGTGAACCCGACCGCGCCCTGGAACGCCGACACGCGCGACGCCCGGCTCGCGAACCCGGGATCGCCCCACCTGATCAACCTGTGGGTTCCGTTCGGCCTGATCTGCCAGATGACCTTGTAATAGCGCGGCTGACTGAAATATTTCTCCCATGAATAGCCCGCGTTCGTGTTGAACGTATCCGTTATCGCGGGATACGGCAGTCCGAGCTGCTCACCGTTGTACTTGATTTCGATATAAAATTTGCCGGGGAACTTCTCGCCGAGCATCTTTATATTCTCGTATTCGGCACCCCAGGTCCGCGTGAACAGATTGATGTCACGCCCGGCGTCATCTATGCCCGCAATATAGCTTTTGAGATAAAAACTCTCGTCTTCCATGCCGGATTCGCCTATCCTGAACCCCACCATCCACAGATCGGGGCATTTCGTGATAAGCTTTGCAACCATTTCCCTCGTGTACTCGGTAAGCTGCTCCTCGCTCGGCTCCGGCAACGGGTTCTTCTCGTTCCGGCTCAGGTGCCAGCTCGCGTGATAACTCATCAGCGATACGTGTATCCCCCGCTCCTTCGCCATTGCTATTATCCTGTTGAACATCCTGAGGTTCTTATCGGCCTGTTCCGCCGACACCCCGACCTGCGGATATTTATCCGACTTCAGGAGATATAGAAAACAGTTCGGAAACCATGTCGATTCAATGTTATACATCGCGTGAAAATCGAGCAGGTTGTACCTGCTCCACGACAGCAGATCGAGATATGTCGTCCAGAATTCCTCGTCGTAGTACCACGATTCCTGATCCTCGAACGCCTGGAGGTGCAAAAACGGGTTGACCGCCCGCAGTTCCAGAAAAGGATCACGTGCCGTGCTCGTCATATAGCTGAAAACATCCGCGCCCAGCGGCACCCTCCGCACCTGCTCCGCGAACTCGTAAGCGCCATACATCGCGCCCACGCCGTCCGATCCGACCGCTATCGCCACCGGCACGGCTGCATCCCGGTAAACCGACACCGCGTAGGATTCTGCTTTTTCCCTGGCGCACGGAATCTGCCCGGCAGCCGCTTCAGCCTCCGGCGCCCAGTCGCTGTCTTTTGTCCCGAGGTAAATGGTGAACTTCCCGGCTGCCGATTTTGTAGAACTGATCTCGGTGGACAGTTTTTTCGATTCCAGATCGGCTGCAAGCACCTTCGCGCCGTGCAGCACCGGCCCTTCCGCGCCCGCATCGACACGGATAACCACGTCCGCCGCTTCAGCCGCAACCATTACAGTGAAAACCATTGCCAGAATCAGTAAAAAACTTCTAATAAGGTGCATATCCGGGATTCCCTTCAATTTTGTTGTAACTGAGTTTATATCTTACCGCGCCACCTGTTCAAGTTAATTTTTATGACGCCTGCTTTTCCGCCCTGGAAAGCCTCGGTCCGGATAGGCCTCCGGCGGTTCAGGGGCGCTTTTGAAAAATCGTCCCTTGAAAATCCCCGCAAAACTTTTCGAGCGCGAATCACATGGAACGTTGCCCACCAAAGTGAGACTTCTTCCCTGTTATCATTCCTGCAAAGGAGGCTGTTGAAAAAATGTGTCGTTGAGAGTTTGTCATCCTGAGCAACGCGAAGGATCTCGCTTTTGGAGCTTATTATTGAGATTCTTCGGTCGCTATGCTTCCTCAGAATGACAGAGCGGGAATTTTTCAACAGACTCGAAGGCAGGTGTTCACTTATTAATGTAAAAAATATTCTTTGGTGTGCCACGTACAAAGCGCCGTCCTTTTGTGCGTGCAAACCATGTAGAGAATAAAAGACTGGATCCCCGACAACGACATTCAGGGATGACAACACTATATCTTTTGTTGCTGTCATTGCGAGGCAGGCACCGCCTGCTTTTTGCCCTCTTACGTGCTCGCTTCGTGAATAGTTCAAACTTAAAAACACCCTGGCGTGTCTTTTGTCATGTTATTGCGATCGATGCGGCAATCCCGACTTCAGGCATGTCGCTGCCTGCTATTATTATAGTGATTCTCAAAAATAAACTTGAATACATGCACAAAGGAAATAGCTTTGTGCATGGCACACTATCTTTGTATTTGTGATTTCTGATCGAGTTGTGAATCTGTTTTTATTATGAGAATTACTATAATCTGCATTTCTCACCAGTGCAGGTTAAAAACCGTGAAAAGGCTGATAATACAAGAAACAGCAAGTGAGTGGTGAGCGAGCATACTGTTGCGTATGTGACCGATCCCGAATCGCCGCTGTGACGCAG